>NZ_JALMEZ010000021.1:0-112038 GCF_023242495.1 Pseudomonas sp. MWU13-2862
GAGGCCAGTGAGCCTTGCATCGCCTGATTGGCCGCCATCGCCAGCAAGCCGGCTCCTACAGCATCAAGGGTGTTTTCAAGATAACGCCGTCCTTACATCGGCGGCTTGACCCCATCCTTACCCGCTGAAATCCCCGCCGCCGTCAGCTTGCCATCCGCGCCCTGCTGGGCAAACAGCACCACCTTCACCCCCGGCTTGAGCAGACTGCGATCGCCTGGCACCAGGTTGACCACAGGCACGCCCTCCGGCACCACGATCTTCTTCTCGCCGCCTTTGTAGCTCAAGGTCAGGGTCCGGCCGTTGGCCACCTTCAACTCCCCTACCCGGCCATTGGTCATGGTGCTGCCCTGGGCCAGATCGAACGGCCGGTGACCATCCCCGGTACCGGCCATCTCCGGTGGGAATACATGAACTTCCATCGCCGTCAGCGTGCCATCCGGGCCAGGCATCGCCGCCGTGCCGATATAGCTGCCGGGCTTGATATCCGAGAGAGTCGCGAGGGTCACACCGCGAACCTGGGTGTCCTTGGTCAGGCCGACCGTGACATCCTCATTAGCGATGGTATGCACCTTGAGCGCATCGCCGTCGAGCTCAGTGATTTCACCGCGCACCGCCACCCGCTGGGCCGGGGCATCAGCAGCCTGGGCAAGACCAACAGACATCAATACCGCCAGACTCATCGCCGAGGCCAACGCACTGCGGCGGGCCAATTTGCCGAAAATCGAATTCATGGGACGTCAGGTTCCTTGGGTGGGGAGATAAACAGTTCTCAATTCAACAGGACTGTTATAGCGCTGATAACGGGATTCGGGGGATGAAAATATCGCCTTTGCGGTTTGAGCCTTCTAACGAAGGGTAAGTTTTCAGGCATTGCATTACCCATGCATTTCGTTTATTGCGCTTTTCGTTTATTTCGAATAAATTTCCATCATTGATTCTACGCACTCGGAGCCAGCCATGACTCAATCTGCCCTCACCATCAACTTGCCCCTCGAACGCGAAGTCCAGCTCGCCATCGAAGGTCAACGCGCCCTGGCGGCCTTTCTGGCCACAAGGTTCGACACGCAGCACATCCAGATTTTCGACGAACGCAACGAGGCCCATAGCGTTGAACTACCCACCACCGCACTGAGGCTGTTGGTGGAGATTCTGGCCGAGCTTGCCGCCGGTAACGCCGTCCAGGTGGTCCCCGTCCACGCCGAGCTGACCACACAAGAAGCTGCCGACATGCTCAATGTCTCTCGTCCACACCTGATCAAGCTTCTGGAGTCAGGTGAATTGCCGTTTCACAAAACCGGCAAGCACCGCCGCGTACGGTTTGCCGATCTGATGGCCTATAAAACCCAACGCTCACTGGATAGCGAACAGGCCATGGCCGAACTCGCCGAGCAGGCACAGCAACAGAGGATGGGCTACGAGTGAGATACACCAGCCGACGATATCTGAAATAGTCTCAAAAAAACGGCGACCTCTGAAGATCGCCGTTTTTCACTCACTGACCGAACTGCTTGCCCAGCCCCGGCGGCACGCCATGGATATCGGTGTCTTCCCAGGGCCCGTTGGGGCTGATGGAGCGGCTCCAGCCGTTGTTCCAGCGATAGTAGGTGCGCTGGCGATAGAAGGTGTTGGTCTGGTTGTCGAGGACATAGACGCCCATCTGCCCGTCCCAATGACTGCTACCACCCGGCGGCGGGGCAAACGTCGGCGAGAAGCTCGGACGTGGTTTGCCCGGTGGGATCGGTTTACCCGGCGTGCCCGATGGATAAGGTTGGGTCGTCGGGCCGGAAGGCGGGATCGTCGGCCCCTCCGGCGGCGGGCGATGGACCGCACAAGCGCTCAACCCCAAGACCAGCGTTAACAGGGTGAGGCGAGCGATGGCGGTCATGGCGATTCTCTATTTATCTGGGCTGTCGATGGTCAGGTTCTGTTGCGCGGCGGTGCTGCTGGCCAACGGCTGGCTGCGCCCGATCCACTCGCCCGCCGTCGGTTGGCCGGCGCGGGATACCCGTGCAACCAGTTGGACTTCAGGAAAGTTCGACAGTTTCAATTGCGGCATCATCGCGTCCGCATCACCCAACTCGACGGTGGCCGGCAGGTCGGCGACCGTCAGGCGCTTGGCCGCCAGCGGCGCAGGCGGGCCCTGGGTGGCACGAGCGAAGATAAAGACGCTGTCGCCCGGCCGGACCTTGGCTTTCAGCTCCGCCGCCAGATCGACCCGCACTGTCAACAGCGCGCCCTTGACCACAGGCCGCTCGACGACCGCGACCTTGCCACCGCTCGCCACCAACTTCTCACTGGCACGGTCGATACCGCCCTGCAACGCGGCACGGGAATTGTCGTCCGGCGGCAATTGCGCCAGCAGGCGTTTCCAATAGTCGATGGCCTCCTGGTAACGCTGCCCTTCAAACGCCGCGATCCCCAGCAGACCCAGGCTGGTGACTTCCTTCGGATCGATCTTGAGGGCTTCGTCGGTCAGCGCCTGGACCTGCGGCGACCACTGCTTGCCATCGGCGAAGTATTGCGCCTGGGCCCACTGCCCGAGCAACTCCGGCTGGCGTCCGGCGACCTTGACGGTACGTTCGAAGACCTTCGCCGCATCGGCCGCACGGTCCTGGGCCATATAAGCACGCCCGAGGAAATACAGGCCCTCGGCCGAATCCGGCTGGGCCGCCACCGCCCGTTCCAGACGCCGGGTCATCTCTTCCACGGACTGCGGTGCCTGGGCGAATTCGCGGGTCAGTTCGACCTTGTCGCTGGCGCCGAAATGCAGGTACAGCGCCAACCCCAGCACCGGTACCAGCAGCGCCGCCAGCAACGGCAATGGCTTGCCCAGTCGCGAGACACGGGCCGGTGCCACACCTTCGGTATCGGCCAGCAACTCGCGGGCGGCTTCCGCCCGACCGCTGTCCATCTGTTCGGCGCTGAGCACGCCTTCAACCTGCTGCGCCTGCAACTCGGCGACACGCTCCTGGTAGAGGGCGACGTTCAACGCGGTGCGGTCTTCCTCGCGCTGCACGCGGCGTTCAC
Organism: Pseudomonas sp. MWU13-2862; assembly: GCF_023242495.1. Lineage (NCBI taxonomy): Bacteria > Pseudomonadati > Pseudomonadota > Gammaproteobacteria > Pseudomonadales > Pseudomonadaceae > Pseudomonas > Pseudomonas sp. MWU13-2862. The sequence goes on from NZ_JALMEZ010000021.1 coordinate 3,028, forward strand.
GCAAAATCGGAATCAACAGAAAACTCAGGGCAATCAGTAACAACAGACCTGTAGCGAGCCAGAAATCAATCATTCGGTTTTCTTATCCAGCAGGTGGTCGAGGCGCTGGCGCTCCTCGGCGGAAAGCGCGTCCGGGGCGGCAGCGCCCTCGGCACGACGACGGCGGACGATCACCGCGATCACGACAAAGCCCCCCAGCAGCAGGCCGGCCGGGCCGAACCAGAGCAAGGCGGTCTTGCCGCTCAGGGCCGGCTTGTAGCGCACAAAGTCGCCATAACGGTCGACCATGAAGTCGATGATCTGCTGATTGTCCTTGCCCTCGCCGAGCATGCGGAAAATCTCTCGGCGCAGGTCGGCGGCAATCGGCGCGTTGGAATCGGCGATGTCCTGGTTCTGGCACTTGGGGCAGCGCAGTTCCTTGGTCAGGTCGCGAAAGCGTTCACGCTCGGCGTCGTTGGCGAACTCATAGGTGTCGATGGCGGCATGGGCCACGCCAACCAGACTCAGGCCCAGGACGACCGCGGCTAACCAGCGCTTCATGGCCGGACCTCGTCCACCAGCGACTGATACACCGTCGCCAGTTGTTCACGCCAGACCGTCTCGTCGATCACCCCGACGTGTTTGTAGCGAATCACGCCCTTGCCGTCGATAAAGAAGGTCTCCGGCGCGCCGTACACCCCCAGGTCCAGGCCCAGGGTGCCCTGTTCGTCGCGGATATTCAGCTGGTAGGGGTTATGGAATTCCTTCAGCCACTTCAGCGCCTCGGCATTGTCATCCTTGTAGTTGATGCCGTAGATCAGCACGCCCTGCTGGGCCAGTTTGTTCAGCACCGGATGCTCGACCCGGCAGGAAATGCACCAGGTCCCCCAGACATTCACCAGCGCCGGCTTGCCTTGCAGGTCGGCCACGGTCAGCTTCTTGTCACCCTGCACGTCGGGCAACGCGAACGCCGGGAACGGCTTGCCGATCATCGCCGACGGCAGCTCGGACGGATCGAGGTACAAGCCGCGATAGAGGAACACCGCCATCACCAGGAACGCCGCCAGCGGCAATACCATCAACCAACGCTTCATGCAGTCGCTCCACTCATGCCCAGCGCTTCACGCACGCGGCTTTTCACCTTGACCCGATAACGCCGGTCCAGGGCCGCCAGTGCACCGCCCAAACCGGTCAGCAGACCGCCGAACCAGATCCAGCGCACGAACGGCTTGACGTGTACCCGTACCGCCCAGGCGCCGTTTTCCAGTGGTTCGCCGAGGGCGACATAGAGGTCACGGGTGAAACCGGCGTCGATCCCGGCTTCGGTCATCATCGATTGCTGCACGGTGTACAGGCGTTTCTCCGGGTGCAGCAGCGCCACTTCCTTGCCGTTTTCAATCACCCGGATCGTGCCTCTGTCCGAGGTGAAGTTCGGCCCTTCGACATGCTTGGCGCCTTCGAAGATGAAGTGATAGCCGCCCAGTTCCATGGACTCGCCCGGCGCCATGCGCAGGTCGCGCTCGGCGCTTTCCTGGCTCGATAGCACCACACCCAGGGCGCAGACCGCGATGCCCAGATGCGCCAACTGCATGCCCCAATAGCTGCGGGTCAGGCTCGGCAGCCCCTTGATCAGGCCTTTGTTGCGTGTCTTGTCGAGGATGTCGCGTACCCCGGCCAGCAGCACCCAGGCCGCCAGCAGGAAGGTCGCCAGCACCGCCCAGTTGAAATCGCCATAGACCAGCCCGGCCACCACCGCCAGGGCAACGCTGCCCAACAGCACCGGGGTCAGCATGCCCACCAGCCATTTCACCGGGGTGTCTTTCCAGCGCACCAGCACGCCGATCGCCATCACCACCATCAGCAAGGCCATCAACGGAATGAACAAGGCATTGAAGTACGGCGGGCCGACCGACAGCTTGGCCCCACTGAGGGCATCGAGCACCAACGGATACAAGGTGCCCAGCAGGATCATCGAGGCCGCCACCACCAGCACCAGGTTGTTGCCCAGCAGCAGGGTTTCCCGCGACCACAGGTTGAAGCCCACATGGCTTTTCACCACCGGCGCGCGCAGGGCGAACAGGGTCAGCGAACCGCCGACCACGAACAGCAGGAAGATCAGGATAAACACACCGCGCGCCGGGTCGGAGGCGAAGGCGTGCACCGAGGTCAGCACGCCGGAACGCACCAGGAAGGTTCCCAGCAGGCTCAGGGAAAACGCCGCAATCGCCAGGAGCACGGTCCAGCTCTTGAACACCCCGCGTTTTTCCGTGACCGCCAGGGAGTGGATCAGCGCCGTACCCACCAACCAGGGCATGAACGAGGCGTTTTCCACCGGGTCCCAGAACCACCAGCCACCCCAGCCGAGTTCGTAGTAGGCCCACCAGGAGCCAAGGGTGATACCTACACCCAGGAACGCCCAGGCGACGATGGTCCAGGGCCGCGACCAGCGCGCCCAGGCGGCATCAAGACGCCCGCCAAGCAAGGCGGCGATGGCAAAGGCGAAGGCCACCGAGAAACCGACGTAGCCCATATAGAGCATCGGCGGGTGGACGATCAGGCCGACGTCCTGCAGCAACGGGTTGAGGTCGCGACCGTCCGCCGGAATCTGCGGCAGGATCCGTGAGAACGGGTTAGACGTCAGGATCAGGAACAGCAGGAAGCCGGTGCTGATCATGCCCATCACCGCCAATACCCGGGCCAGCATCACCTGGGGTAACTGCCGGGAGAAGACCGACACGGCAAAGGTCCAGCCACCGAGGATCAGGGCCCAGAGCAGCAGTGAACCTTCATGGGCGCCCCATACCGCGCTGAACTTGAAGTACCAGGGCAAGGCACTGTTGGAGTTGTTGGCGACATAACTGACGGAGAAGTCGTCGGTCATGAAGGCGTAGGTCAGTACCCCGAAGGCGAACACCAGGAAGGAGAACTGCCCCCAGGCCGCCGGCCGCGCCAGGCTCATCCACAGGCGATCACCGCGCCAGGCGCCGAACAGCGGGACGGTGGCCTGCACCAGGGCGAAGCACAGCGCGAGGATCATGGCCAGATGGCCCAACTCAGGAATCATCGATCAACCCTCCTTGGCTTGTGTCGGGGCGGATTGACCGCTGTCTTTCAACGCCTTGGTGACTTCCGGAGGCATGTATTTCTCATCGTGCTTGGCCAGCACTTCATCGGCCACCACCACGCCATCGGCGTTCAGCTTGCCGAGGGCAACAATGCCCTGCCCTTCGCGGAACAGGTCCGGAAGGATGCCGCGATAGGTAATGGTGACGGACTTGTTGAAATCGGTGACCACGAACTTCACGTCCAGCGAATCGCCGGAACGTTGCAGCGAGCCCTTCTCCACCATGCCGCCGGCGCGAATCCGCGTGCCATGGGGGGCGTCGCCATTGGCGATCTGGGTCGGAGTGTAGAACAGGTTGATATTTTCCTGCAGTGCACTCAAGGCCAGGCCCACGGCGGCGCCGACGCCGACCAGGATGGCGAGGATAATGATCAGGCGCTTTTTGCGCAGCGGGTTCACTTGGCATTCTCCCGGCGCAGACGACGCGCCTCTTGTTGCAGGTAACGCCGACGAGCCAGGATCGGCGCCGCGACGTTCAAGGCCAGTACAGCCAGGCAGATACCGTAGGCCGACCAGACATACAGGCCGTGATGGCCCATGGCGAGAAAATCGCCGAAGGTGGCAAAACTCATCGAGCCACCCCCAGCTCGTTCAGGACTTCAGCCTTGACCCAGCTGGCCCGGGCCTCGCGCTTGAGTACTTCAAGGCGCATGCGCAGCAGCACCACGGCGCCGAAGAAACAGTAGAACCCCAGCACCGTCAGCAACAGCGGCAGCCACATTTCAGCAGGCATGGCGGGTTTTTCGGTCAGGCTGAAGGTCGAGCCCTGGTGCAGGGTGCTCCACCACTCCACCGAGTATTTGATGATCGGGATATTGATCACCCCGACAATCGCCAGCACCGCGCAGGCCTTGGCGGCGCTGTCGCGATTGGTGATGGCGTTGCCCAGGGCGATCAGGCCGAAATAGAGGAACAGCAGGATCAGCATCGAGGTCAGGCGCGCATCCCAGACCCACCACGCGCCCCAGGTCGGCTTGCCCCAGATGGCCCCGGTAATCAGGGCCACGGCGGTCATCCAGGCACCGATAGGCGCGGCGCATTGCAACGCGACGTCGGCCAGTTTCATCTTCCACACCAGCCCCACCACACCGCAGACCGCCAGCATCACATAGCAGGACTGGGCCAGCATGGCTGCCGGCACGTGGATGTAGATGATGCGAAAGCTGTTGCCCTGCTGGTAGTCCGGCGGCGCGAAGGCCAGGCCCCAGACCACGCCGGTGCCGATCAACAGCACGGCGGCCACGCTCAGCCAGGGCAACAGCCGCCCGCTGATGCCATAGAACCATTTGGGCGAGCCCAGCTTATGAAACCAAGTCCAGTTCATCACGGTACATCCAGGGTCTTCGCTGGTCATCAACGGACCAGACCTCATTATTCGCCGACGCTGATCTTCAGGCCAGCCGCTATTGCAAAAGGTGTCAGGGTCACCGCCAGGGCGGCCAGGCTGCCCAGCCAAAGCAGGTAACCGGTGGCCGGCATGCCCTGCAACGCGGCCTGCAAGGCCCCGCTGCCAAGAATCAGTACCGGGATATACAAAGGCAGGATCAGCAGGGCCAGTAACAGGCCACCACGTTTCAATCCCACCGTCAGGGCCGCCCCCACCGCACCGAGCAGACTCAGTACCGGCGTACCCAAGAGTAGCGATAACAACAGCACCGGCAAGCAGGCAGTGGGCAATCCGAGCATCAGCGCCAGCAAAGGCGCGAGCAGAACCAGGGCCAGGCCGGAAAAAATCCAGTGTGCCAGTACCTTGGCCAAAACCAGAAGGGCCAGGGGGTGCGACGAAAGGACCCACTGTTCCAGGGATCCGTCCTCGAAATCGCTGCGAAACAGCCCGTCCAGCGAGAGCAGGACGGACAACAGGGCCGCCACCCAGACCAGCCCTGGAGACAAGGTTTGCAACATATTTGTCTCGGGACCGACCGCCAACGGGAACAGCGCAATCACAATGGCGAAGAACACCAGGGGATTGGCCAGTTCCGCCGGACGGCGAAACAGCAGCCGCGCTTCACGGGCGAACAACAGGCCGAAGACACTCATGCGGCCCACCGTCCCAGGTCGAGATCACGGTAACCGGCCGGCACCCGGGTCAGCGTGTGATGGGTGGTCAGCACGACCATGCCACCGCGTTCGCAATGGCCGGCCAGGTGTTCTTCGAGTTGGGCGACCCCCTGCTTGTCCAGGGCGGTGAAGGGTTCATCGAGAATCCACAGCGGCGGGCTGTCCAGGTACAACCGGGCCAGGGCCACACGGCGCTGCTGGCCGGCGGACAGGGTATGGCAGGAGACATCCTCGAAACCCCGCAGCCCGACCGCCGCCAGGGCCTGCCAGATCGCCTCGCGCCCGGCCGGCTGATGCAGGGCACAGAGCCAACTGAGGTTCTCTTCGGCGGTCAGCAGGTCCTTGATCCCGGCGGCATGGCCGATCCACAACAAGGTGCGGGCCAGCTCGCTACGCCGGGCATTCAGCGGCTGCCCGTCAAGCTGTACTTCCCCGGCGGTCGGCTGCATCAGACCGGCCAGCAGGCGCAACAGGCTGGTCTTGCCACTGCCGTTGGGGCCGCTGATCTGCAAGAGGTCGCCGGGGCGCAGCTGCAACTCGAGGTGCTCGAAGAGCATCCGCCCGTCCCGTTCACAGGCGAGCGCCAAGGCTTCTAGAAGAGGGCTGGTCAAATAATCGAGGCCTTTTTACAGTTCAAGTCGGCACGGGCGCAGCCGTTAAAGTGAAGCAGAATAAATGCTTTTGCAGCTCGACCTACAGAGCTGTGTCAATTTTTGCGCTATTTTGGACACACTTTCGGAGATGGGCGGCATTATACATGCGATGCCCTACTCCAAAGAGGGCTATTTCGACAGGCTGCGACCCGATGACAGGCGAAATCAACATCCCCCCCCTGCCCCAGTTGATCCCGGCCAACAGCCGTCCGATGCAACTGGCCAGCGAACTGCTGCAGCTGACGCCGCCGCTGGAAGGCCTGATCGCCCCCGGGCAGAGTGCCGAGGCCGAAGTCCTCTCGCTCAAGCAAACCGACCAGACCTTCCAGATGCTGCTCAAGGTCACCACCGACAGCGGTCGCCAGACCACCGTGCAGGTCAACAGCAACCTGCCGCTGCCACAAGGCACCAGTGTCGCTGTGACCCAACCGACGCCCGGCAACCTGGCGATCACCGTGCAACAGGCCCTGAGTGCCAGCATCGCCGCCCTGACCCGTCTGGATACCACGCAACTGCCGGTCGGCACCTTGCTGCAAGGCAAGGTCATGACCGCCCAGCTACTGCCACAGACACCCGGACAACCGGCGGTCTATCGCTCGCTGGTGACCCTGCTCAACACGGTCCTGAGCGGCACCACCCTGACCCTCGACAGCCCGCAGCCGCTGCGTATCGGCAGCCTGCTGAGCGCCCTGGTGCAGGACGCGCAAAGCCTGAGCCTGGTGCCGTTGGCCGCCCGTCAGGACCAATTGGCGGTGGCCCAGCAGTTGGTCACCCAGCAAGGTCGGCAAGGTTCACTCGACAGCCTGGTCAGTACGCTGCAGAACCTGTCCCAAAACGCCGAGCTGCCCGAAGACCTGCGCGCGGCCATCAACACCCTGCTGGCGGACCTGCCTGACGTCAATCAGTTGAGCAACCCCAAAGGGCTCGCCCAGGCCCTGCAAAATAGCGGGCTGTTTCTCGAAGCCAATCTGTTGCAAGGGCAGAATCCGGCGCTGACCCCCGACCTCAAGAGCAACCTGCTGCGCCTGATCGCCCAGATCATGCCGCAGTTGCCCGGCAGCCCGAACTTCGACCCCGGAGCCGCCGCCGCGCTGCTCGCCCGCACGCTCCCGGGCTTTGTCCGCAGCGCCCTGGGTACCCTCGGCCAGATCGGCGAGCCGACCCAGCCGATCAGCTTTCCGCTGCCCTCGCGCCTGCTGCAAAGCCTCACCGACGATGGCGACCTGGAAGGCCTCCTGCGCCTGGCCGCGGCCGCCGTTTCGCGCCTGCAAAGCCATCAGCTTTCCAGCCTGGAACAGACCGGGCGCACCCCCGAGGGCAATCTGCAGACCACCTGGCAGCTGGAAATCCCCATGCGCAACCTGCAGGACATCGTGCCTTTGCAGATCAAGATCCAGCATGAGGAAAAGGAGCCGCCACCCGAGCAGGAAAAACGCGAAAAGCGCGAGCAGAAGGAACAACTGTGGCGAGTGGAGCTGGCCTTTGACCTGGAACCGCTGGGGCCGCTGCAAGTCCAGGCACAGTTGGTGCGGGGCAGCCTGTCCAGCCAGTTATGGGCCGAACGTCCCTACACCGCCAGCCTGATCGCCAGCCAACTGGGCGAGTTGCGTGAACGCCTGCGGGCCTCGGGCCTGAATGTCAGCGACCTCGATTGCCATCAGGGCACGCCCCCCCAGGGCAAGCAAACCCGACTGGACCAACGCTGGGTTGACGAAACCGCATGAAGAATCCCAACACCCCACGCCAGGCCATTGCCCTCAAGTACGACGGCCAACAAGCCCCGACCCTCACCGCCAAGGGCGACGAGGAGCTGGCCGAAGCCATCCTGAAGCTGGCCCGCGACTATGAAGTACCGATCTACGAGAATGCCGAGCTGGTGAAACTGCTGGCCCGGATGGAGTTGGGCGACAGTATTCCGGAGGAGTTATACCGGACCATCGCCGAGATCATCGCCTTTGCCTGGAACCTCAAGGGGAAATTTCCGGTCGGCCAGGATCCCAATGCGCCGCCGGTAGAGAAGGATATTACCGAGCGCGGGGAGGATTACTGATCCGGCGTCCTGCAAGACCGATTCCATTCCCCCTACGTCGCCCTACAGCTCTCAAACATAGGGCGCTGTAGCCCGATTCTGATTTTGTTTTCCTGCGTTCAACACCACCACCGACGGGTCCACACTTCGTGCATTCCCCTTGCAGGAGGCACAACGGATGTTCACCTCGGCACCTCGCTTTACCTTCACTCTTCCGGACTTCGAACAGGGATTGGAAGTCCTGGCGTTCAAGGGTACGGAAGCTATCAGCCAACCCTACCGCTTCGAACTGGAGTTGGTCAGCCGGCAGCCGGACCTCAACCTCGACGAGCTGCTGCATCGGCAGGGTTTTCTCGCCTTCAACAACGACGGCGCGGGCATTCACGGCCAGATCTACGGCATCGGCCAGGGCGATACCGGCCAGCGCTGGACGCACTATCAGCTCACGCTGGTGCCGCAACTGGCCTATCTGGCCCATCGTTTCAACCAGCGAATTTTCCAGAACCGGAGCGTGCCGCAGATCATCGCCCAAGTGCTCAAGGACCATGGCATCCTCAGCAATGCCTTCAGCTTCAATCTCGCCAATCCCTTCCCCGCTCGCGAATACTGCGTGCAATACAACGAGTCCGACCTGGACTTCATCCAGCGGCTGTGTGAAGAGGACGGCCTGCACTATCACTTCCAGCACAGTGCGCAGGGCCATCACCTGGCCTTTGGCGACGACCAGACCTATTTCCGTCAACTGCCCGACAGCGTGCCATACCGACCGGACAGCGGGATGGTCGCGCAACGGCCCTGCATCCAGTCCTTCGACCTGCACCTGGAAACCCGCAGTACCCGGGCAACCTTGCGCGACTACAATTTCAAACAACCCGGTGCCCGGCTGGAAAACAGCGCCTGCGTGCTCCACTCCCTGCCGCAGCCGGACCTTGAAGATTACCGTTATCCCGGTCGCTACCACCGCGACGAACACGGCCGGCAGCTCAATCGTCGCCAGTTGGAAAGCCATCGAAGCGACAGCCGACGGGCGTCGGGCAAGAGCAATGAACCCCAACTGGCCAGTGGGCACTTCCTGCTCCTGGCCGAACATCCACAGCCAGACTGGAACACCCTCTGGCTGCTGGCCCAACTGACCCACGAAGGCAAGCAGCCGCAGGTGCTGGAGGAGTTGGCAGCGAACCAAAGCCGTACCGACAGTGATTTCCGCCAGGGCTACCGTAATACCTTTCTCGCCACCCCCAGGGAGGTGTTCTTCCGTCCACCGCTGCAAGCGCGCAAATCCCGTCGGCTCAATACCCAGAGCGCCATCGTAACCGGCCCGCCTGGCGAAGAAATCCACTGCGACGAATATGGCCGGGTGAAGGTGAAGTTCCACTGGGACCGCTCGGACGAAACCGGTGCCCAAAGCAGTTGCTGGCTACGGGTAGCCTCCAGCTGGGCCGGGCCCGGTCATGGCGCCGTGACCTTGCCCCGCGTCGGCATGGAAGTGCTGGTGACCTTTCTTGAAGGTGACCCCGACCAGCCGCTGATCACTGGCTGCCTGCCCAATCAGCGCCATCCGCCGACCTACCCGTTGCCGGCGCACAAGACCCGCAGCGTGTTCAAGAGCCGCAGCAGCCCTGGCGGTGGTGGCAGCAATGAGCTGCGTATCGAAGACCGCAAGGGCGAAGAGCAGATCTACCTGCATGCCCAGCGCGATTGGCAACAACACATCAAGCGCAATCTCTCGGTCACGGTCGGCCATGAACGACATGAGTGCGTGGAAGCCAACAGCTACTGCGAGCTCAAGGCCGAGGAACACCACACCGTTCACCAGGACCGCCGCGTCGAGGTAAAAGGCGATGACAGCCTGCTGGTCGCTGGCAGCCAACAGGTAAAGGCCGGGCTGGGTTACTTCATCGAGGCCGGACAGGAGATCCACCTGCGGGCCGGGGACAAGGTGGTGATCGACGCGGGAGAGCAACTCACCCTCAAGGTCGGCGCGCACTTCATCAAGCTCGACGCCAACGGCATCACCTTGAACGGACCCGAGGCGAACGAGGACGCGGGTATAGGCTCAGGGCCGCGGATCAAGGGGCCGTTGCTGCCGGGAGTAGTGGAGCGACCGTTGCCATCATCGAGCATTGAAACAATAGTCGCCGATGGGGGGCTGGTACAACGCCAGAAAGAACTGGCGCTCGATACGGGCTTCTCCAACTGAACCATCGCCGCGCAACGGCCGCTGACTCAGGTCGCCGGCCGAATCTCACCGATCAAGGTCTGCAACGAATAACCCAGGCGCGGCGCCAGTTCATCGGCCCGGCTCTGCAATCCGCGCAGGTCCAGCTCCTGGTCGAGGTCCGCCGGCACGATCAGGATGACATTGCCCTCCTTCACCGGCAGCTCCCAGTAGTGTCGGTGATACAGCCCGCGCAACAACGCAGCACCCAAGGGTTTGCCGTCATCGGTGGCCCATTGGTTGATCACCAGCCAGCCGCCAGGATTGAGTTTCTTCTGGCAGTTTTCCAGAAAGCTCCAGGCCAGATGGCCGACACCGGGACCGACATCGGTATACAGGTCGACAAAAATCAGGTCCGCCGACTCCGCGCTCTCCAGCAGTTCCAGCGCATCACCGACGCGGATATACAGGCGCGGATCGTCGTCCAGCCCCAGGTACTCGATGGCCAGGCGCGGCACGTCCGGGCGCAACTCGATGGCCTCGACATCCTCCAGCGGCAGGAACCGCAGGCACGCCTGGGTCAAGGTCCCGGCCCCAAGCCCCAGGAACAGCGCGCTTTCCGGCTCTTCGTGGCACAAGGCACCGATCAGCATGGCCCGGGTGTAGTCGTATTCCAGCCAACTGGGATCGGCGGTGAACACGCAGCTCTGCTCAATGGCATCGCCAAATTCGAGAAAGCGGTAATCGTCCACTTCAAGGACTCGAATCATGCCGAAGGCATCGTGCACTTCGGCGAGCAGACGCTCCACGCGCTCCTCAGCCATTTCATATCCTTGCAAGCGGGAAAAGCGCAATTGTCAGCCAAGCCGACAGAGCAGGTCACGCACTAATTACTGCTAACATGGGCCTCCCACCGTCAAACCTCGAGTTCATGATGAGCCAACCCTGGAGCCCCGACAGCTGGCGCGCCCTGCCGATCCAGCAACAACCCCAGTATCCGGACGCCGCGCACCTGCTGCGAGTCGAGCAAAGCCTGGCCAGTTATCCACCACTGGTGTTCGCCGGGGAAGCCCGTGAACTGCGCCGTCAGTTCGCCGAAGTCACCCAGGGCCGCGCCTTCCTGCTCCAGGGCGGCGATTGCGCCGAGAGCTTCGCCGAGTTCTCGGCGGCGAAGATTCGCGATACCTTCAAGGTGCTGCTGCAAATGGCCATTGTCATGACCTTTGCCGCCGGCTGCCCGGTGGTCAAGGTCGGGCGCATGGCCGGCCAGTTCGCCAAACCCCGTTCGGCCAACGACGAAACCATCAACGGCGTGACCCTGCCGGCCTACCGTGGCGATATCGTCAATGGCATCGGCTTCGATGAAAAAAGCCGCGTGCCGGACCCGGACCGCCTGTTGCAGTCCTACCATCAGGCCACGGCGACCCTGAACCTGCTGCGGGCCTTCGCCCAGGGCGGCTTTGCCGACCTGCACCAGGTGCACAAGTGGAACCTGGACTTCATCGCCAACTCGGCCCTGGCCGAGAAGTACAGCCAATTGGCCGACCGTATCGATGAAACCCTGGCGTTCATGCGTGCCTGCGGCATGGACAGCTCGCCGCAATTGCGCGAAACCAGCTTTTTCACCGCCCACGAGGCACTGCTGCTGAATTACGAAGAAGCCTTCGTGCGCCGCGACAGCCTGACCAACGATTATTACGATTGCTCGGCCCATATGCTCTGGATCGGCGACCGTACCCGTCAGCTCGATGGTGCCCACGTCGAGTTCCTGCGCGGGGTGAACAACCCGATCGGGGTCAAGGTCGGCCCGAGCATGAACACCGACGACCTGATCCGCCTGATCGATATCCTCAACCCGGACAATGATCCCGGTCGCCTGAACCTGATCGTGCGCATGGGGGCGAACAAGGTCGGCGATCACTTGCCGCAACTGATCCGCGCCGTGGAAAGCGAAGGCAAGAAGGTGCTGTGGAGCTCCGACCCGATGCACGGCAACACCATCAAGGCCAGCAGCGGCTACAAAACCCGGGATTTCGCGCAGATCCTCAGCGAGGTGAAGCAGTTCTTCCAGGTGCACCAGGCCGAAGGCAGCTACGCGGGCGGGATTCATATCGAGATGACCGGGCAGAACGTCACCGAATGCATCGGTGGCGCGCGCCCTATTACCGAGGATGGGTTGTCGGATCGTTATCACACCCATTGCGATCCGCGGATGAACGCCGATCAGTCGCTGGAACTGGCGTTTTTGATTGCCGAGACGTTGAAGCAGGTGCGGCGTTGAGTCAGTAGGTTTTTTGTTGTCTGGAAGGGCCTCTTCGCGGCGGTGCGGCGATCCGACAAGCCCAGCTCCTACAGTCCATTTTGCGTACGACACCGGACTGTAGGAGCTGGGCTTGCCCGCGAAGAGGCCCTCACAGGCACCACCATATCCAGCGCTTACAGCAACCCACGCAACCGCTGCGCACTGACCCGCTGGCAATTGAGCTGAATATCCGCCAACCCCAGCCAATCGGCCAACTGCCGCAAATTGACGGCCAACGCCGCCATCCCCGCCTCATCCAGCCCCTGCTCTTCCTCATGCACCGCATGCACGGCCAACCGCCCGAGCGCCCGTTCCGCACGCAGGTCGACCCGCGCGGCAATCCGTTCGTTGTGCAAAAACGGCAACACGTAATAGCCATACACCCGCTTGTGCTGCGGCGTGTAGATCTCCAGCCGATAACGGAAATCAAACAACCGCTCGGTGCGGCTGCGCTCCCAGATCAGCGAATCGAACGGCGACAACAACGCACTGGCCTCGACCCGGCGCGGCACCTTGATGTCCGGCAGGCAGTACACCGGCTGGCGCCAGCCCTGCACCTCGCCCACCTGCAACTCACCCGCCTCGACCAGTTCCGCCAGGCGTGCACGGCTATCGCCCGGGTCCAGGCGAAAGTAGTCACGCAGGTCCTTTTCCGTCGCCACCCCAAGGGCCGCCGCGGCCTGGCGTAACAAGCCGCGCTGGGCCTCGGCTTCGTCGATCAGCGGTTGCCCGAGCACCGCCGAGGGAATCACCCGCTCCGGCAGATCGTAGAGCCGTTCAAAGCCCCGGCGCCCGGCCACCGTCACTTCACCGGCGGCGAACAACCATTCCAACGCATGCTTCTCGGCACTCCAATCCCACCAGGGTCCGGCTTTTTCCTCACGACTCGACAGGCTGCCCGCGCCCAACGCGCCGCGCTCCTCGACCAAAGCCAGTACCCGGCGAATGGTCGCCTGCTCATCGCGGCCGAAACGCGCCATCTGCTGGTAGATCCCCTCGCCACGGGACGCCCGCTGCATGCGCCAGCGCATCAGCGGATACAGCGACATCGGCAGCAACGACGCTTCGTGCCCCCAGTATTCGAACAAGGTGCGCCGTCGCCCCTGGCTCCAGGCCGCCTGGTCGAGCAAGTCGGAGGAGTAGTTGCCCAATCGCGAGAACAACGGCAGATAGTGCGAACGCACCAAGGCGTTGACCGAATCGATCTGCACAACCCCCAGGCGCTCGATCAGCCGATTGACCTGCATCGGCTTGATCGATGCCGAGGCTCTACGCCCCTGGAAACCCTGGGCCGCGAGCACCAGGCGGCGGGCTTGTTTCAATGAAAACGACAGGTCTGCGGGCATGCACGCCTCCTTGTGAACCCGCAAACTACCGCAGTCGCCCCCTGCTTGTGTAGCGCTATCAACGGCCCTTGCCCAGCGGATCATTCCAGAAATGCCGATGGGTTTCCTGCTCGACATCGGCGCGACTGAGGCCCATGTCCTTGAGCGCGTCGTCATTCAATGCCGCCAGTACCTGACGCTCGCGCGACACCTCATGCCAACGGACAACCCGCCGCCACAAGGCCCGCAACGACAGCACCGAATGCGTGTCACCATCGATCAACAGATAACCTTTTTGACCTTTCATCATCCTGCCCTCCAGTTGGGGATGACTAAAGTCTGTACCTGGCGCTAAGATCAATCCAACGAATGTTTCTTATGCAATACATCTCGGAGATTGATGAATTGTCCAGCTACCCGAGCATCGACACCGACGTTCTGCGCACCTTTGTCGCGATTGCCGATCAAGGCGGCTTTACCAAGGCCGGCGAGTTGGTCAACCGCACACAATCAGCCGTCAGCATGCAGATGAAACGCCTGGAAGAAGACGTGCTCAAGCGCCAGTTGTTCGAGCGCGACGGACGCCAGGTGCGACTGACCGCCGAAGGCCAGGTGCTGCTCGGGTATGCCCGGCGTATCCTGAAACTGCACAGCGAAGTGTTCAACACCCTGCGCGAGCCGCATATGGTCGGCATGGTGCGGATCGGCGTACCGGATGACTACGTGATGCGTTTCCTGCCGGGCATCCTCTCGCACTTCGCGCAGTTCTATCCGCTGGTCAAGATCGAAGTGAACTGCGAATCCTCCACGCAGTTGCTGCAACGCCACGACCTGGACCTGACCATCGTCACCCGCAAACCGGGCAATGAACTCGGCCAGTTGCTGCGCCAGGAACGACTGGTCTGGGCCGAAGCCCAATGTTCCGCCAATCACGAACAAACGCCCTTGCCACTGGCCATGGACGGTATCGATTGCTTCTGCACCCAATGGGCCTGCAATGCACTGGACGCCCGTGGCCGCGACTATCGCCTGGCCTACAACTGCCCGAGCCTGTCGACGATCATGGCGGTGGTCAACGCCGGCCTGGCCATGACCGCCCAGTTGGAAAGCCTGATTCCCCAGGACTGGCGGATTCTGGGCGAAGCCGAAGACTTGCCCCAGTTGCCCCTGCTCAACATCATGCTGGTGCGCAACCTGAACAAGCCGTCGCCGATCACCGAATGCCTCGCCGAGCACATCGTCGAAGGTTTCAAACTTTGAAGCTGAGCAGCAGCGCGCCGAGCACCAGGTAAGCGCAAAACAGGCCGCGTAAGACTTTCTCGGGCAAGGCGTAGGCCACTTTCACGCCCCAACTGATGCTCATCAGGCCGCCGATGGTCATGGGGATGCCCATGCGCCAGTCCACCTCGTTATGCACCGCGTAAGTCACCAGGGTGACGCTGGTGCTCGGCAATGCCAAGGCCAACGACAGGCCCTGGGCCACCACCTGCGAAGTACCAAAGACGCTGGTCAGAACCGGCGTCGCCACCACCGCCCCGCCGACCCCGAACAACCCGCCCATGGTGCCGGATGCCGCGCCCAAGACACCGAGCCAGGGCCAAGGGTGACGCATCTGCGCCGACACCGGGGACTGATCCATGAACAGGCGCACCAGGTAGAACAGCGCCAGTGCCAGCAGAAAGCCGACAAAACCCAGGCGCATACTGCGCGGATCCAGGCCCACCGCCCACAGGGCGCCGAACCAGGCAAAACAGAAACTCATCAGTACCAGCGGCAGCGCGTGGCGCAGTTGGATGCGATTGCGCTGGTTATAACGATGCAAGGCCAGCACCACGTTGGGTACCACCATCACCAGTGCCGTGCCCTGGGCCAACTGCTGGTCGAGGCCGAACAGGATACCCAGCACTGGAATCGCGATCATCCCGCCGCCAATGCCGAACACCCCACCCACTCCGCCCATCACGACGCCCAGCAGCAAGTACTCAATCAATTCGATCACAGCCGTCTCCCCACTCAATGGCCTTCATGCTACGCAGTCCGCTCTAGCACGGAAACGCACAGCAACGCACAATGGCTATGCCAACTTCGCACAAGCAACCATTTATGAATCCCACGGCACTGACCGATCAGCTCGGCCTGTTTCTCGATGTCCTGGAAACCGGCAGTTTTTCCGCCGCCTCCCGCCTCCATCCGCTGACCCCATCCGCCGTGGCGCGACGGATCGACAGCCTGGAAAACTCGGTCGGCAGCCGCCTGTTTATCCGCAGCACCCATGCGGTCCGGGCCACGCCCGCCGGCCTGGCGTTCGCCGAACGGGCCCGGCGGATCGTTGCCGAACTGCGCCTGGCCCGGGCCGAGGCCGTGTCCCTGAGCAACGCCCCCGAGGGGCTGATCCGGGTCGATGCGCCCGCGGCTTTCGGTCGCCGCCACCTGGCACCGGCCATCGCCGACTTCCTTACCGGTTACCCGGGCCTGGATGTGCAGTTGCACCTGATCGATAGTTTCGTCGATATGCAGGGCTCCAACCTGGGCAAGGTCGATCTGGTGCTGCGCGCCGGGCAAATGGTCGATACCCGGCTGGTGGCGACGCCCTTGGCGAGCATCGTGCGGATCGCCTGTGCCAGCCCCGCCTACCTGAAAAATCGCGGCACGCCGACTCATCCGGGCGCGTTGAGCGAACATGACGGCCTGGACTGGGATGCCCTGGCCCCGTTCATGGCCTGGCGCTTTGTGCAGGACGGACAGATGCAACTGCACCGCCCGGCGCGTGTGCGCATGACCTCGAACAACGCCGAGGCGCTGCTGTCCGGAGCCCTGGCCGGCCTGGGCATCGCCCATTTGCCGACCTGGCTGGTCAGCGAATACCTGCTGCGCGGCGAACTGCTGCCGCTGTTCTGCGAAAACGGCTTGCCGGCGCCAGAGAGCTCCGGGGTCTATGCCCTGCGCCTGGAACAGCCGGCCAACTCCCGCAGCCGCTTGCTGCTGGAGTTCCTCAAGGGCCGCTTCAGCCCCGTACCACCTTGGGACCTGGCCCTGCAAAGCGGCCTGGGACGACACTAGGCTGGGAAAATTCTCTGGCGCATTAAAGATTCGACCGCTAGATTCATCGAACGTAACGCACAAGGCTTTAGTGATGACCAGCAACCGCGACAACTGTGACGACCTGCTCCTCGACAACCAGGTGTGCTTTGCCCTGCACTCCACCTCGTTGTTGATGACCAAGGTCTACAAACCCCTGCTCCAGGCCCTCAACCTGACCTACCCGCAATACCTGGCAATGATGGTGCTCTGGGAAAAGGACGGCCTGACCGTGGGCGAGATCAGCACGCGCCTGCTGACCGACCCGGGCTCCCTGACCCCCCTGCTCAAGCGCCTCGAAAGCGAGGGGCTGTTGAGCCGGACCCGGAGCAAGGAGGACGAGCGCGTGGTGATCGTCGAGTTGACCGAACAGGGCCGGGCCTTGCGCGAGCAGGCCCGGGGTATCCCGCAGTGCATTCTCGCCGCCAGCGGCGATTCCCTGGAACGCCTGCGCGCCCTTCAGGCCGAGTTGGTGGCCCTGCGTGGGCATCTGCAAGACAGCCTCTGACCCCCGCCTCTTTTCAGCGCTTCGCGCTGATCGCCGGCAAGCCGACTCCTACAAAAAAGCCGGATCGCTCCTAGCCACAGGAGCGATCCGGCTCGCCGAAACCCCTCGCGGTTACCGTTAGTCTCCCTCCCTGATCCAGCCCCAAAAAATCGAACCCTGTCTTTTTTGAAAATTTATCTTGCGCGCAAGATATTTGCGATATACATTTACCTCGCACTTAGTTAACGCGCAAACAATTAGCGCACAACACACAACCCTGAAACGACGAGGCTCATCATGCAAACGCTCTATACCGCAATCGCAACCTCCACCGGTGGCCGTGACGGCCGTGCTGTTTCCAGCGACCAGATCCTCGACGTCAAGCTCGCCACCCCGAAAGAACTCGGCGGTGCCGGCGGCGCGGCGACCAACCCGGAACAACTGTTCGCCGCCGGTTACTCGGCCTGCTTCATCGGCGCCCTGAAATTCGTCGCCAGCCAGAGCAAGCGCCAGATCCCGGCCGATGCCGCGATCACCGCCCATGTCGGCATAGGCCAGATCCCCGGTGGTTTCGGCCTGGACATCGACCTGCACATCAGCCTGCCCGGCCTGGAACAAGCCGAAGCCCAGAGCCTGGTCGATGCCGCCCACCAGGTCTGCCCGTACTCCAATGCCACCCGTGGCAACGTCGACGTCCGCCTGCACGTCACCGTCTAACCACTTCGCCACTCAAGGATCCGAACATGAACACTTTCAGCAAAGTCCTGACCGGTACCCTGCTCGCGCTGTCCGTCCAGGGCGCCTTCGCCGGTGATGTCGAGCACAACACCCAGGCGTTTCTCAATGCCTTGAACAGCGGCGGCGGCAAGCCGATGGAACAGATGACGCCGACAGAAGCACGCGCCGTGCTGTCCGGGGCACAGTCGGGGGTCAAGCTGAACCTGCCCCGCGCCGATGTCAGCCAGAAGACCATCCAGGTCGACGGCAAGCCGCTGGAGCTGACCATCGTCCGCCCGGCCGGGGTCAAGGGCACGCTGCCGGTGTTCATGTTCTTCCACGGTGGCGGCTGGGTCCTGGGGGATTTCCCGACCCACGAGCGGCTGGTCCGTGACCTGGTGGTCGGCTCGGGTGCGGCGGCGGTGTTCGTCAACTACACGCCGTCCCCGGAAGCCCACTACCCGGTGGCGATCAACCAGGCCTACGCCGCGACGAAATGGGTGGCGGAACACGGCAAGGAGATCAATGTCGACGGCAAGCGCCTGGCCGTGGCCGGCAACAGCGTCGGCGGCAATATGGCGGCGGTGGTCAGCCTGATGGCCAAGGACAAGGGCACCCCGGCGATCAAGTTCCAGCTGCTGCTGTGGCCGGTGACCGATGCCAATTTCGAGACCGCATCCTACAACCAGTACGCCGAGGGGCACTTCCTCAGCAAGAACATGATGAAATGGTTCTGGGACAACTACACCACCGATGCCAAGCAACGCGGCGAGATCTATGCCTCACCGCTGCGCGCGACAACGGACCAGCTCAAGGGCCTGCCGCCCGCGCTGATCCAGACCGCCGGCGCCGATGTGCTGCGGGACGAGGGCGAAGCCTACGGGCGCAAGCTGGATGAAGCCGGCGTAGCGGTGACCAGCGTGCGCTACAACGGCATGATCCACGACTTCGGCTTGCTCAATGTGGTCAGCCAGGTGCCGGAGGTGCGTTCGGCCATGCTGCAGGCTTCGCAAGAGCTGAAGGAACACCTGAAATAAACATCGTCCTCGGTAGGATTGCCAGCGATGCAGCCCTTTAGTCCGGCAGCGCCTGAACCGACGTCTTCGCGGGCAAGCCTGCCCACAAGGGATCGCGGCGTCACCCCAGAAACAAGCAGACACAAAAAAGCCCGGCGCATGTCCGGGCTTTTTTGTTCGTGCGGCGAAAAGCAGTGCTTATTTAGCACGGCCTTTGTAGGAACCGCCTTCACGGGTATCGATCTCGATCATGTCGCCGATTTCGATGAAGTCAGCTACCGACAGTTCGGTACCGTTCTTCAGTTTGGCAGGCTTCATCACCTTGCCGGAAGTGTCACCGCGAGCGGAACCTTCGGTGTAGTCGACCTGACGCACGATGGTGGTCGGCAGTTCTACGGAAACCAGGCGGTCTTCGAAGAACACGGCTTCGCAGACGTCGGTCATGCCTTCTTCCACGAATGGCAGAACAGCCTCGATGTCTTCGGCGTTCAGCTCGTACATGGTGTAGTCGGAGGTGTCCATGAACGTGTAGGAGTCGCCGCTGATGAAGGACAGGGTCGCTTCTTTGCGGTCGAGGATCACGTCGTCCAGTTTGTCATCGGCGCTGTAGACGATCTCGGTCTTGTAACCGGTCAGCAGGTTCTTCAGCTTGGTCTTCATGATTGCGCTGTTACGACCGGATTTGGTGAATTCAGCTTTCTGAACCAGCCAAGGATCGTTTTCGAGACGGATCACGGTCCCGGGTTTCAGTTCTTTACCAGTTTTCATTGCGAATATCCGAATTTGGATGGGATGTACATAAATCTAGGCCGCGTATCATATCCAATTTAGGTAAAGCTTCACCAGCGCCGTGGCAAGATCGGGCCGCGAAGCCTGTTCCAGACACCAGCGCTCGGCGTGCTCGGCCAGCTCCCGCTCGTTTTCCAGCAGCGTTTTCCAGGCCGACGCCATGTCGCCCGGTGTATTCCAGGCCCGCCACCAGCCCTCGAACGCCGCTTTGGCCGGTGCTGACAAACCCTGGGTGTACAACCCGAGAAAGGCCTCCAGCTTGTCCAGGTGAACGTCATCCTCCTGGCGATAGATGTGCCAGAGCAACGGCCGCCCCGCCCATTGCGCCCGCACGAACGAGTCTTCGCCGCGCACCGCGTTGAAATCGCAACTCCACAGCAGGCGGTCGTAATCCTCCTGGGGGACGAACGGCAACACCTGCACCGTCAGTTGGCCACGGGCTTCCCGGGGCCCCATCGCCAGGCCCTCGGTCCTCAGCCAACGCTGGACATCGGCCAGGATACGCCCCACCGGCACCAGCAACTGAGTCGGCCGGGTATCCGCCGCCAGGGCATCGAGCCAACTGGCCAGGCTCGCGTTTTCATAGGCGAACAGCGAGATAAGCCGTGCACCGTCTGTCGGTTCGACACCGAGCCCTCGGAGGAAATCGCCACGTGCCCGCGGATCCTGGACAAAAGCCCGACGCTGCTCCAGCAAACCGGCTTCGCGCAGCAGGCCACCCGTTCCGGCCTGGAAGCCCGGGAAGAAGAAGAATTTCTGCACCTGCTTGAACTTGACCGACGGCAGTCCGTGGCAGCCGACGATCCAGTCCTCGGCGCTCAGGTAGTCGAGATTGAGCCATAACGGCACCTTGTCCCGGGCCGCCATCGCTTCCATGTACTCATGGGGCAATCCACAGGCAAAGGCGCCGATCACCACATCGGCCGCCTGCACAGGCAACCAGGGCGTCGACCAACGGCAGACCTCGACCCCGCGCTGCGACTGCCGCTCGAGCCCGACATCGATCGCCGGGCACAGATGCTCGAAGGCTCGCAGATCATCGACCCACAGCCGCACGGCACAGTCGTGTTCGGCAGCCAGCTGCCGGGCCAGGCGCCAGGTCACCCCGATATCGCCGAAGTTATCCACAACCGTGCAGAAAATATCCCAGGTGGCCTTCATTCCGGGCTCCATTTGGCAAAAGCGCCGATTGTCCGCATAAATCCGTGCGCGCAGAAGAGCCGATGTCGATTAATCTTCATATGCGACAATGATCCTTTGCTCCGAATCGCCCTGCCAGGAGGTCACCATGCCTTACCGCCGACAAGCGCGCCGCCCCCTTTATGTCACCCTCAACCCACTGCAATTGACCGCCAGTATCGCCCTGGGCATCTGGCTGGGCGTCATGGCCCTGGCCCTGACGGCCTGGGTGGTGGCACGGATCTTTGTCCCGCAGCCCCTGGCGCCGCTGGCCGAGGCCGCCCGCCAACTGAGCAACCCGGCTCCCGCTGTCAGCAGCACCCCGGCGCCACAAAGCGGCGGCGATTCGACGCAGATGTTCGAGCAGTACAAACAGAACCTCTCCAAGAATGAAGAACAGCAGCGCCTGGAACAGGCCCGCAGCAGCTACCGCAACCTGTCCAACCCCAAGTGCCAGTTCTGGCTGCAACAGGACCAGACCGCGCCCACTGACAAGAGCCGCGCCAACGTGCTGCAGTTCTGCAATTGAGTGACGTCACCGTGATGGACAAGCACGCCGTGCATCAACGGCTCCTGGATCTGCTGGACATCGACCTCGACGTCTTGCAGCGCGCGGCACAAACCGCCTACGAAACCGCGACCCACGAAGAAAACGTCGCCGAGAACAAGTACGACACCCTGGGCCTGGAAGCCTCATACCTGGCCACCGGACAAGCCCGGCGCATGGAGGAAATCCGCCAGGCCCTCAAGCGCTGCCGGGAATTGATCCCGCGCCCGTATGACCCGCAAACCGGTATCCAGCTCGGCACCCTGCTGGCACTCGAGGCCGAGAATGGCAGCGAACAATGGCTGTTCCTGGCACCCGATGCCGCCGGGCTCAAGGTCGAGGAAGCCGGCCAGTTGATCACCGTGATCAGCCCACGCTCGCCCTTGGGCAGCGCCCTGCTGGGCAAGCAGGACGGCGACGAGGTGACGATCAAGGTCGGCGGTGTGACCCAGCGCTACAGCATCATCCGAGTGGAGTGAGGCCTGCGTTTACTTGGCCGCCGCCATCAGGCGATTGACCTCACTGCGGACCATGCTGGTGTATTCCGGCGGCGACAGGGTGTCGAGTTCCGAACGCACCCACTCCGCCCACTTGCCCTTGCGCTTGGCGCGCTCGCCGAACAGGCGCGCGGCCTCGCCCTTGGCCTTGCCCAGGTTGCTCTGCCAGAGATCGAACAGCCGGGACTTTTCGTCCTCGAGGGCGGCACGCTCAGCCAGGGACTTGTTAGCCAGATTGAAACTCATTGGAAAATCCTGCGGTGTAAATAGAGGCATATCTTACACCTCCGATGGAAATATCCTGCCGTGGATTTTGTTTCGCCCCAGGGCCACGGCTGAAAAATTTGCAACTTTCACCGGCACAATCGACTCACAGGGTGAGTCCCATCATTCTCTTGAAAGGAAGATCATCATGGCCCGCAAATCCGCCGTACAAGCCGCCGAAGACCAGATCAAGGACCAGGCCTTCAGCGAGCTGCAAGCGCTGATCCAGGACTCGGAAAAACTGCTGAAGGAAAGCGCCTCGCTGGTGGGCGAGGAAGGCGAGAACCTGCGTACCCAGATCAGCCACAAGCTCAAGCAGGCGCTGGACTCCGTGAGCCATGTGCGTGACAGCACCAAGCCGGTGGTCGAGGCGACCGAAACCTACATCGGCGGGCACCCATGGCAGACCGTGGCGATTTCCGCCGGCTTCGGCCTGGTGGTCGGCCTGTTGCTGGGCCGTCGTCACTGATCGGCCGCTGTTTGAACGCGCCCTTGCCGCCCGGCAAGGGACGCGGCCCCCGAAGCACTATCTACCACCCCAGCCTCCCGCCACCCGATAGCGTTTTTGCCATTCTCCGCGAAGCCTGGCATGCCAGCGCCCCGCGGTTCGTCAGTACGTACGAGGGCAAACGCCATGACCCTCGATTCATATCCCTACGGGTTCTCCGAAGCCCTGGAAGCACGCGACGCCCCCAATCAGCGGGAAATCGCGCGCAACATCACCCAGGCTGACCGAACCTGGTTAAGGAACATCCTGCTTCCCAACCAGGACGCCCGCCAGGCACTCGATACACCGATGTCCGTCGATAAACTCTTCATCGTCGCACAGGGCTCTCCCCCGGCCGAGCTGGCCGGAACCTTCCTGGTCAGCGGCCCACCGGGGCACCGGGTGTTCCTCTGTACCCCGGGGTTCGGCCTGGAGCCCTTCGACCATCGCGAGCTGGCACTGAGAAAGCTGCTCGAACGCCTGAGCCTGGCCACGCAACGCGACGAGCTGCTGCGCTTCGTCGCACTCAGGATCAAGACCGCCATTCGCTTTGACCCGCCGCCCACCCTGGTCTCGGAGCCGATCCGGGGAGTCGTGCTGATCGATCGACGCCAGTCGATAGAAACCTACCTCGACTACAGCCTGAAAAACCTGCAGGACGAATTGCTCAGGTTGCCGACACTGACGTCCTTGCTTAACCGACTGTTCGAAAACCAGTTGGGCCAGCGCTTCCCCCAGGTCAACCTGACAGCCCTGAGGGTGATCAGCTATGCAATACCCGCCACCGGGGAGAGCACGGCGACGCTCCCACTCACGCAGCTCTCAACCCGGCGGCTCAGCGAGACCTTGCTGGAACACTACAACCGGGGCGCCTGGCCCGCAGGGCAGAGCCGCGAATTCGTCGCCCCCGGCTATTCCTCCTCGGCGACGGATACCGTCGTTTGGGAAGCAGCACTGGCGAGTCTCTCCGGCCAGTTGTACAGCCACCTGGAAAGCACGTTGCGAGACTTCTGGAAAGAGCCCCTCGACAACGGACAACCCCGCCAGGATCTGTTTATCGATGCCATGGGCACGCGCTTTCGGGCCGAGCTGCTCCAGCAGGAACAGGACTGGAATACCCTCAGTCCCGAGGACTACTACCCCCTGTGCGGACTCTACCCGGCGGACAGCTCAAGACTGCACGAACTGACGCTCTACACCCTGCGTGTAAAAACCAGCGGGTTCAGTGGCGCACTATCCAATGCCTTTGTCGTGCGCAGCGACCGTCAGCCACGCCCGGTTTTCTTCTTCTATGCCGCCGGTCAACTGCTGGCCTTCGAAAGCGAGAGTTCACTGCTGGCCTCGGTCAAGACCCGGCTTCAAGACCCGGACCATAACAATGACTTGCGCCATGGCCTGTCACTGCGCGAACGCGCGGAGCTGAAGGACTCGCAAACCCTCGACCTCGGTCTGACAGCGGGCAACCCGGGGATCTTCAAGGCGCTGTTCAATAGCGTCGTCGCCAAACAGCTGGATAACGTGGAGTACGTGTTCACACGCTATCGCCGCAGCAACGGCATGCTGGCCCTCGCCGCGGCGTTCGAGCAAGCACTGGATGTCCGCGCCTTGATCGAGCCGCGATTGGTTGCACTCTCCCCCCTGGGTCGATGGAGCCACCGCCTGGATCTCTCTCCCAGCGAGAGGTTCGTCACACCGGGCTTGCGGCGGACACTGGCGCCCACGCTGGACACCGTCAGGTACCAGTTGAAAACACTGAGCGAGCTCAAGGAAAGCATCGCCGAGGGCCTGAACAAGCGCCCGTCCCTCAGGGACTTCATCCAGAGCGAGCTGTCCAGGGAACTGAGCCTCATCCATCGAGGCAACTTGTCACCCAGCAACCTCTACATCAATCAGTATGCGTCCGCCCTTCCGCCCCTCGGCGATACGACACTGCTGCCGAGCCATTCACAAAGCCTGGAGGAACACTTTCTCGAGCGCCTGACCCAGCACACCGGCGCGCTGGTAAAGGCCCCCCATCGCGGGCTGTTCAGCAAGGATAGCGAAGATCACTGGACACGCGTTTCCGACCTGGACATCACGCAGCTCAACACCATCGTCGAGCAGGTCCTGCCGGATTTTCTCGGGCACTACCTGCGCCAGCAGCGCTCGGTGTATGGCGAACTGTCCGAGCGTTTGAGCGACGCCGTGACCAGCGGGTTGCGCCGCGAAGCACAGTTCAAGGTGCTGCAAAACACCTTGAGCGAAACCGACCTGGAGCTGCTCGACAACCTGCTCGACAGCCAGCGCCGGGACCAACGTCCGGGTTTGCGCGGCTTCATCCCGGATGCCTTCGCACTGACGCTCAGGATCGACGCGGCGGAGCCGCCGATCAAACTGCGCAATTGCTACCTGCTGACCGAACGGGGCGGCCTGGACAGCGAGCATTCCGGCACCGTGCAGCTATGGACCCCGGTCCAGGGAGCGGAAACCTTCCATTCGTTTCACGCCGCCGAAGTCGAGCTGCAACGACGCCTGCACGACCCCGTGGAACGCCTGTCCCTGCTGGAGAATATCGCCAGAAGCGAACGACCGGCGAATCTGCCCATCCCGCAGCCCCCCACCCACTACCGGGCTTATCCGGCCCTGGGCTTTGAACTGATTCAAAACAGTTTGCGCAGCCATCAACAACACTCGCTGGTCGACAAAGCGATGGGCGACCTGGCCCAGGCCACGGCCAGCGCCTACTCGGGCGAGCACCTGCATCGGCACCTGCAGTCCTGTCTTGACACCCACTCGAAGCTGCCCACCCTTGAGAAAGCCATCCAGGCCGCGGAGAACGCCGCCCTGCACCTGGCGCTGCCAACCTGGCTGGCGAACACCAGCGACAGCCGGCAGTTCGCCCTGGCGAGCCTGCTTGACCACTATCGCCAGGATGCCGCGACGACCGGGGACTATCACCAGGACATTCCCGATATCCGCGACAACGCCAGGACCAAGGTCAAGAGCCTGCTGTCACGGGACTTTCCGGCTGCCGGCCTTGACCCCGAGCAGATCAGCGTCTCGCTGACGCTGCGCAACGCCGCCGAGATCATCCGTGAATCGCTGACCGACTTCGCCTTGCGGCACTTCGACGATATCGACCACAGCTCGATCATCGCGAGCACCCCGACGGGCTGGCTGCCCAGGGCGCTGACCAGTGATCGCCTGAAAAGCCTGGTGAAAGAGGCCGCGGTTGGCAACCACTATGGGAACCTGCTCGACTCCTATCTGTCGTCCAGCGAGAGTGGCAATGCACAACGCCAGCGCGCTTTTCGAAAACACGCTTTCTGGCAAAGCCTGCTGCACGCCTTCACCCAAGTGATCCGCAACACCCTGTCCAGCACCGCCCACGGCTATATCAAGCACCTGCTGGCGATGCCGGACGGTCTCGCCAGGAAACCCTTGAACGGACAGAGCATCGATGTTCGCCCGCTGGAATTGATCAGCGGCGCCCAGGCGAAAGCCGACCCCGTGGCCGGTTTTTATCTGATCGGTCCCAAATCCGGCGAACGCGGCCCGCGAATTCTCCTCAGCCCCCAGGGTCCGCAGCCGATTTTCCAGGAATACATCGATGAAGCCGCCTTGCGGGCCGACCTCAGGAACTCGGGCAGCCTGCAACAGCGAGTCCTCGAAAGACTGGCCCATGGGCGGCGCGCTCATTACGCACAACAGCTGTTCGGCGCACAGCGGGCGCTCCTGGGAATCAGCGACAATCCGCTGCGCGGCAATTTCTTCCAGCGGCTCTACCGGGACACCACCGCGCTGCTCAAGGACATGCTCGGCCGGCAGAGCGTGCCAGGCCAGCACCCGGTCTGGAGCAATGCCCTGTCCTGGCTCAAGGCCGGGCTTGAGCAGGGCGCGACGTTCATGCTCGGGCGGCTGCGCTTGCCGCTTCTTATCTGGCAGACCCTCCCGCAGCTCAAGGATGCGACGCAAAAGGCCTGGCAGGGCCGTTGGGGCGAGGCGATCGAAGAGTTCGTCATCAGCCTGGCGCAACTGGCGGTGGCACGCCGCGGCTGGAGCCCATCGAGCCTGACCGGCCCCGTGCAAACAGAAACCGAAGGCCTTATCGAGTCGCCCTTTGCCGACCCGGCCTGGGGCGCCAGTCGCCTGACGCCCGGACAAAAGGCCGCGATCCTCGGCCATGAAGCCCATGACGTGGCCTTGGCGGACATGAGCCCGGATCTGGTCACCGGCCTGTACCAGGACACCATGACCGGCAAGACCTTCGCGGCGGTCAGCGGAAAAGTCTTCCAGGTACAGGAAGACGATCAGCGCTGGCACATCGTCAAGGACCATAAACGGGGCCCATGGCTGCAACAGAATCCCTACAAACAGTGGTCATTCAACCTGCAAGGACACTGCCTGGAGGAACTCTCGCAATGAAGCTGTTTGACTTTTGCCTGACCCGAAGAGCAATCCGCGAACAATTGCGCGTACAGGCGATCGGGATTAACAGCATCCGTCGACTCTACCCCGACCGGGCTCGCCTGATCCGCCGTGGCCACGAACAAGCCGTGGCCTATTTGACCGCGGCCATCGGGAACATGAACCGACTTTTTTCCGACACCCGCCTGGATAAAAAGCGTCGCCTTTTCGTGGAAAAGTTCTTCGATACCTCTGCGGTGAATGAAAGCATGATCAGGAAAATCAAGTTCCGTGCGCACCTGCTGCTCGGGGAACTGCTCAATCCATCGCTCAATCCCGAGACCTCGTTACGCTATGTCGTGGGCTCGGCCCTGCACCCGGAGTACAACATCCAGGCGTTCATCCTGTCCAACGAAACGGCCAGGAGAATCTATTTGACCGAGCGCTTTTTCGAGCCCGGCTTCCAGGTCTACCTGCCCCTGCGCCCGAGAACCTTCGACATGCAGGGACACAATATGGCGGCGGTCCTGCTGCATGAAGTCAGCCATCTGGTCCTCGACACAATCGACTTCAGCCCTCTGGATGCGAGCCGGCCCTTCCTCGATCTGCTGGATACCAGCACACTGCTGGGAAGGCTGCACCACGACGCCCTGGAGCGGCTCCAGCAGCACGCTTTCTCCAGCAGCACCCCCGACAACGAATTGTTCAAGGAGCCCGACGATGACGACCGGCACTGGCATGACGTGGTGGGAAAACCTCGCCAGCGGTTGTTGCAACTCACCGGTGCCCGGAGTCTGGATGAAGCCCGGCGGATTTTTTTCTCGGATGAGAACAAAAGAGTCGATGTCATGCTGGAGAACGCGGATTCCCTGACACTGTTGCTCACTCACCTGGGAAGACCACCCGAATACCATCCCCTGCTACAGGCGGGCGCCAACCGTGCGCCCGGGATCTTGTCCACTCCGGGCGGCAAGGCTCATTGACCGGCCAGTTCACGCAACTGTTGCAGATCGCCCTCGGCCAGCACGATCCCGTCGCGTAGCGACTCGGCCCGCTGCTGGTGCCGTCGGTCACCCGGCAGGCGTTGCAGGCCGACACCCTGCATCTGGCTGACCAGCGTCCGGGCGCGCTCGGCGAAGTCCTGCCCTGCCGATTTGGCCGGGTCGATGACAATGATCAACTGCCCGGTCCAGGGGGTCTTGGCGCCGGGATGTTTCGACCAGTCGAACTCGAAGGAAAAATTGCCGCCGGTCAGGGCCGCCGCCAGCAACTCGACCATCATCGACAATGCCGACCCCTTGTGGCCGCCGAACGGCAGCAGCGCGCCGCCGTCGAGGATCGCCTTGGGCTCGCAGGTCGGCTGACCGTCGCGGTCCACGCCCATGCCGGGCGGCAGGCTGCGGCCCTCGCGGGCGGCAATCTGCACATCGCCATGGGCCATGGCGCTGGTGGCGAGGTCAAAGACGATCGGATCGCCACCGGCCCGCGGCGCGGCGAAGGCGATCGGGTTGGTCCCGAACAGCGGGCGCTCGGCGCCATGGGGCACCACGCAAGTCATGCTGTTGACCACGCTCAAAGCCACCAGCCCCTCATAGGCGAAGGGCTCGACATCCGGCCAGAGCGCGGCGAAGTGATGGGAATTGCGGATCGCCAGCACGGCAATCCCGGCACTGCGGGCCTTCTCCAGCAACAACTCGCGGGCGGCGGCCAGGGCCGGCTGGGCGAAACCGTTGGCGGCATCGACCCGGACAAAGCCGGAAGCGACATCTTCAACCAGCGGAATGGCCTTGCCATCCACCCAGCCGCTGGCGAGGGTGGAGACATACCCGGGAATCCGGAAGATACCGTGACTGTGGGCGCCATCGCGCTCGGCGCTGGCGCAGTTCTCGGCCAGGACCCGGGCGACTTCCGCCGAGGTGCCATGGCGCTGAAAGACCTGGGCAAGCAATGCCACCAGATCGCTGTAGGAAATCGTTTGAGTAGCCGTCTCGCTGGGTACAGACATCCGAAGCTCCGATTCCGATTTATTTATTATTGGATCGATGAGAGAAAAGCAGTGCTTGGGCAGGCGTCCAGACTATCCGGCGACAGGGGACTCCTTGTCAAACAGGGCATCGAAGCGGCTGGCCAACTGCTGCTCGGCGAACTGCTCGCGGATGAAGTCGACAAAGGCCCGGGTCTTGCCCGGAAGCAATTTGTGTTCGGCGTAGTAGATCGAGATATGGCCGTCGTCGACGTACCAGTCGGGCAGCACACGCTGCAAGGTCCCGGCCTGCAACCAGGGCACCGCGAACGGCATGCTCACCAGCGCCACGCCCAGGCCCTGGGCCGCCACGGCACAGGCGGCTTCCGAATCGCTCATGGTCATGCGCGGGCTCAGGTTCAGCGGTTGATGCTCGCCGTTGCGCGCGGTCAATTGCCAGGAACGCACCCGCCCGGTCTGCGGCGAACGGATCAGGATGCCGTCGCAGCCGCGCAGATCCTCGGGGGTGCTGACCCCAGGCTGGCGTGCCAGGTAATCCGCCGACGCCACCAGCACCCGATGGGCCACCGTCAGCTTTCGCGCCACCACCCCCTGGGGCAGTTCGAAACCGCCACCGATGGCCGCGTCGAAACCCTGGCCGATCAGATCCACCTGGCGGTTATCAAAATGCCAGTCCGGGCGGATATCCGGAAAACGCCGCAGGAACTCGCCGAGCAGCGGCACCACATAAAGACGCCCGAACACCGTGCCGACGCTGACCTTGAGGGTACCGGCCGGACGGCCTTCGGCACTGGCCAGGTTGGCGACGGCATTCTGGATCGTCTGCAGGCTGGCACTGACTTCGCCGAGGAACACCTGGCCGGCTTCGGTCAGGCTCAGGCTGCGGGTGCTGCGCTGGAACAGCCGTACCCCCAGCCGCGCCTCCAGCTTGGCGACACTTTTACCGACCGCCGCCGGAGTCAGGCTCAGGCGCCGCGCCGCCTCGGCAAAGCTGCCGACTTCGGCGCTGCGGACAAAACATTCGAGGCTGCTGAAGGTTTCCATGCTCACCACTATAAACTTTTGGTTTACACAGACTGTAGCAATTACCGTCTACACAGTCAGTAATCCGAGGTCGATACTCGGCTCCAACAACAAGGCCACCTCCCCACCCTTCCACGGCCTTGAACTTTGGAGAACGACATGACCGAACACAATCTGACTGGCAAAGTAGCTTTGATCCAAGGCGGCTCGCGCGGCATCGGTGCCGCCATCGTCAAGCGCCTGGCGGCCCAGGGCGCAACAGTAGCCTTCACCTACGTCAGTTCCGACGCCAAGGCCAGGGAATTGCAGGACAGCGTGATCGCCGACGGCGGCAAGGCCCTGGCGATCAAGGCCGACAGCGCCGATGCCGTCGCCATTCGCCATGCGGTCAGCAGCACCGTCGAAGCCTTTGGCCGAATCGACATCCTGGTCAACAACGCCGGCGTGCTGGCCATGGGACCACTTGACGAGTTCAAGCTGGAAGACTTCGACCGGACCCTGGCAGTCAACGTGCGCAGCGTCTTTATCGCCACCCAGGAAGCCGCCCGGCATATGGGCGAAGGCGGTCGGGTGATCAATATCGGCAGCACCAACGCCGAACGCATGCCATTCGCCGGCGGTGCCGCGTACGCCATGAGCAAGTCCGCGCTGGTGGGCCTGACCAAGGGCCTGGCGCGGGATCTCGGGCCACGGGGCATCACCGTCAACAATGTGCAGCCCGGCCCGGTGGACACCGATATGAACCCGGCCGACAGTGATTTCGCCGGCAGCCTGATCAGCCTCATGGCCGGTGGCCGTTATGGCCGGGTCGAGGAGATCGCCAGCTTCGTCGCCTATCTGGCAGGGCCGGAAGCCGGCTACATCACCGGGGCCAGCCTGACCATCGATGGCGGGTTCAGCGCGTAACACGCGGTTGCAGTGCCAACGCCTGCTCCAGCAACAGCAGAAATGCCGCGGCCGCAGGCGTCGGCGCATGCGACCACACCGCGTACAGGTACCGCGACGGCGCGTCGGACACCGGCAGCGTCACCACCCCTTCGAAGCCCTCGGCGATTTTCTTCGGCACCAGGCCCAGCGCCAGCCCCCGACGTACGAACTCCCCCACCAGCATCACATTGCCCGCCTCGAACTGCACCCGATGGCGCAAGCCCGCCGCGGCAAAGGCCTCGTCGGTCTGCCGGCGCCCCGCCGTGCCGGCCTGGAAATCCACCAGCGGCTGGTTCTCCAACTCCGCCAGCGGCAGACGCTCGAAGCGGGTCAGCGGATGCCCCAGCGGCAGCACCGCCACCAACTCCTCCTCCGCCAGCAACCGCTGCGCCAGGCCCTCGATCTTTTCCCCCGGCCATAAACCGACAAACGCCAGGTCCAGCCGCCGTTCGCGCACATCGAGCATCAGCGACTCGCTCTTGCTCATGTTCAGGTGGATATCCACCTGTGGATAAAGTCCGTGGAAACGCGCGAGCAAGCCCACCAGGTCGACTTCGGTCAGGGACGAAATCTTTCCGATGGACAGGCTGCCGCGCACTTCCCCTGAAGCCGCCGCCACTTCGGCGACAATCCGCCGGGTCGCCTCCAGCGCCGGTCGGGCGCTGCGGACAAAGGCCTCGCCGGCCGCGGTCAGGCGCACCTTGCGCGAACTGCGCTCGAACAGCGCCGCGCCCAGATCCTCTTCCAGACGGGCGATCTGATGACTGAGGGCCGACTGCACCACATGGCAGCGCTCGGCCGCACGGGTGAAACTGCCCTCATCCGCCACCGCCAGGGCGTACTCGATCTGCTTGAGGTTCATCGGCTGTATCTCGTTTCAAGATGGATAGAATGAAAACAATGCATTGGTGTCATGCTAAGACATTCCAGATAATTCGTGCATCGAATTCACACAACGAGACAGTCAATGTCCGACACCAACGCTATACACAAACCTTTGAGTTCTGCCCTGATCCTGCTGATGTCGATTGCCACCGGCCTCGCGGTTGCCAGTAACTACTACGCCCAGCCGCTGCTGCACACCATCGCCCAGCACCTGGGCCTGAGCACCGGTACCGCCGGCACCATCGTCATCACCGCCCAACTGAGTTACGGCGCCGGGCTGTTGCTGCTGGTGCCGCTGGGGGACCTGTTCGAACAACGCCGGCTGATTTTCATCATGACCCTGCTCAGTGCCCTCGGACTGCTGATCAGCGCGTTCTCGCCGAGCCTGCCCTGGCTGCTGTTCGGCACCGCGCTGGCCGGCCTGTTCTCGGTGGTGGCCCAGGTGCTGGTGCCGATGGCCGCCAGCCTGACCGCACCGGAACAACGCGGGCGGGTGGTCGGGACGCTGATGAGCGGCCTGTTGCTGGGCATTCTCCTGGCGCGCACGGCGGCGGGCCTGCTGTCCGACCTTGGCGACTGGCGCAGCATCTACCTGCTGGCGGCCGGCCTGATGTTTATCTGCGCCTTCGCCCTGCTGCGTGCCCTGCCGGAAAACCACCAGCATGCGGGACTGAGTTACCCGGCCTTGCTCGGCTCTGTGTTTCGCCTGTTCGTCGAGGAGCCGGTGCTGCGGCTGCGCGCCGTCATGGGCCTGCTGACCTTCTGCCTGTTCGCGTTGTTCTGGACGCCCCTGGCCTTCCTGCTGGCGAGCCCGCCCTATGGCTATTCGGATGGAGTGATCGGCCTGTTCGGCCTGGCCGGTGCCGTCGGTGCCATGGCGGCGAACCTCGGCGGGCGCATGGCCGATCGGGGCAGGGGCGAGTTCGCCACCACCCTGGGCCTGCTGGCGTTGCTGTTGTCGTGGCTGCCACTGGGCTTTGCCGGACATTCACTGGCGGCGCTGCTGATCGGCGTGCTGGTGCTGGACTTTGCCGTGCAGCTGATTCACGTCAGCAACCAGAACGCCGTGTTCAAGATCCGCCCCCAAGCGCGCAATCGTCTGAATGCCGGTTATATCACCTGCTATTTCATCGGCGGCGCGCTGGGCTCGCTGCTCGGGGCGCAGTTGTACGGGCCCTATGGCTGGAACGGCATCGTCACCGCAGGCGGCTTGATTTCCGCCCTGGCGCTGGGCATCTGGGTGGTGATGCAGCGCCGCAGCGGACTGTCGGTGTCCGCTGCCTGAAAGACCACGCCGTCAGACAAGGTCCCAGTCAATCGTCGGTAGCCCGACCGGCGCCAGCGGGAAATGCTTGAGCGACTGCACGATCCGATCCGCATGGTGGTATTTCTCCGCCGCCATCGCCGGATCGGGCACCGCCACCGCATACATGCCCGCCGCCTTGGCCGCCGTCACGCCAAACGGCGAGTCCTCGAACACCAGGCAGTCCTCGGCCGCCACTCCCAGGCGCTTGGCCGCCAGCAGGAAAATATCCGGCGCCGGCTTGGCTTCGCCGACTTCGGGGTCGTCGGCGGTGACAATGGTATCGAACAGCGCAAACCATTCC
Organism: Pseudomonas sp. MWU13-2862; assembly: GCF_023242495.1. NCBI lineage: Bacteria > Pseudomonadati > Pseudomonadota > Gammaproteobacteria > Pseudomonadales > Pseudomonadaceae > Pseudomonas > Pseudomonas sp. MWU13-2862. The sequence goes on from NZ_JALMEZ010000021.1 coordinate 36,532, forward strand.
CGGTGCAGGGTGGTCTTCAACTCGAACGAGCCCCGCGAAGAACTGGTGCCCACCGCAATCGGAATCCCGTGGGCCGACAGATGCCGCACCAGCGCCTCGGCGCCGGACATGGAACCGGCCTTGGGGAAACGCTCGCGCATCAGCGGCTCGCGCACCTCCAGGAACTCCTGGGGGCTGATCGGCAACTCCATCGCCTCGACCACGTAACGGGCCAGGTCGCCGGCACCACGACCGATGATGTGCTGTTTGTGATCCCAGCCGAAGGTCCGGCCGTAGCGACCGACGATAAGCTGCGTCACTTCGGAATAGATGCCCTCGGTGTCGAGCAGCAAACCGTCCATATCGAAAATCACGGCCTTTACCGGGCCCGGGGTAGAGAGTGCTGCGGTCATCGCATCCGCCGTATACAGGGTTGAAAGCCTGCTAGCGTCGCAGAGCCGGGCGATTCTTTCCATCCGAGAGTGAAGCCGCTAGCATGGCCGCAGTATTTTCCAGGCCCACGGGCCCGCCGACGGCTTGCCGCCCGGCCATCCGACAGAGACGCCAGCATGATTGCCAAAGAATCCCGAACCGAGGTCGCCCTTGCCAGGTTCCTCGACGCCCACCCGCACCTGCGCGAAGAAACCCGCGACCTGAGCCCGAAGGAACAGCAGCAACAGTTCCAGTGGGCCTTCGAGGACGAAGCCGAAAACCAGGGGCTCGAACCCTGGGAACTGACCTTGCAACTGGTGGCTGAAACGCCTGAGGAGCTCAAGGCCATGCGCCTGGAAGTCCACCGCGAAGTGGCCGAGGCCCTGGGCATGGATTGGGACGAGTACTGCTCGTTCAACGAAATCAGCGAAGACTGAGCCGTTCGTCGCGCCAACGGCACTTGAGCCGGCGGCTGGGGACCAATACCAGGTAAGGACTCTTTATCGACAAGGAGACTCGCCATGAATCCGTCCCCCCTCGCCAAGCTGGCCCTGGCCGCTTTGCTGTCCTCCCTGTCCCTCGCGAGCTTCGCGGCCCAGGCCAGCAGCGGCCCGACCGATCCGCTCGAGAGCCCGCAGCCGCCCCTGGCACCGGGCGGCATCAACCCTGGCAACAATCCGGTGATCAACAACGCTGCCACACCGCCCGGCACCGAAAGCGGTATCGACCCTCGAACCCAGGGTAATGATCCCGGGCGCCAAGGCGGCATGAACACCGACGGCAACGGCCCCGTGGGTGATGAAGCCCGCAGCAACCCCGGTGGCTCCCGCAGTTCCGGCGGCACCGAAAACAACCTTCCAGGTCTCGGCAGCGGTTCCCCACAAAAATGACCTGAAGTGAGAAGGGCCGGTTCAAGTCCTTGAGCCGGCCCTTCTGACAGGCGCCTAGAGCTTGGCGGGTATTGGCCTCGCCAGTTGTCCCCCGCCAATGAAGAACGCCTGTTGATTGGCCACCAGTTCGGAACGCAATTCGCCCACCAGGTTGGAAATGGCCCTGGCACTGGTCAAGCGGACCGTGGAAATCCCGGTCACCAGCAAATCCACCCTCCCCGAATCCGGGTCGAAGACCTTCACCGTCAGCGAGCTGTCATGGCTCACCGTGCATTGGCAACGAAGGGGTAAAAAGCCGAGTTCAATGATGTTGCGCAGTTCAAGAATGGAAATCACATCAATACGTCCCTATAGAGTGATGGAAAAGTAACCGCGCAAGACAATCCGTGCGTTCTTGTCAGCAGCAGAAGCCTTGCGCTTCTGGTGCAAGCCTTCGAGAGAGGCCCTGGCAGACATCGTAGCTATTTGACGCCACTTAGTCGTCAGCACCGATCACTTTTCCTTATGTACGCCATCTCTTACACCGACTCCATCATTCCGACAGCGCCCAGGGCACTCGCTCAATTGCCCTTGTGATGGCTCATTTCCAGCTTCCTCGCCATGTCCAGATGCATCTGCAACTTGGGCAGGGTTTGTATGGCAAAGGCCTTCAACTCCGGGGAGGCGGAATGTTCGGCTTCATCCTTGAACAGCTGGATCGCGTCCTCATGGGCCTTGATCTGGTTGGCCACATAGGCGATATCGAAGGATTCACCTTCCTGCACCTGCAGCATCAGCTTGCGCGCCCGGTCGAGGATTTCCGCCTCCGGGGCCATGGGCAGGTCGTGATGGGCGGCGATGGCCTTCAGGTCGCGGTTGGCATCGGTGTGGTCCTTGATCATTTCCACGGCAAAGCTGTTGATGTCCGTGGACGTGGTTTTCTGGATCGCCAGGCGGCTGGTCTCGATCTCGGCGATCCCGGACGCCGAGGCCGTATCGATGAACTGCGCGGGGGTACCGGCATTGACCGGCCCGGCGAGGCTCGCGCCCAGCAGCAGGACAAGAGAGCTAAGACGTAACAGGGGGGCCTTGCGGCTCATGGGCTTCCTCCAGCACTTTAAAAAAACAGGTGGGCTGAAGGATTGGAAATAATCGGGCGGGCAAGGTTTAGAAAAAAACCACGGGACTGACGAACGGTGATCGCCACAGCAGTTATCCTGCTGGCTCGCGCCCCCATGACCCGGTCAATTCCCAGGCAAAAAAAAGCCCGCGGGAGGGCGGGCAAGGGAAGCTTTTGAACGAGCGCGGATACTATAGACGCTGCCTGGCAAGCAAATTATGAAACAATTTTCATCTTCGCTCGGCGGCTGACAGAAAGGAACAGGCATGCTTTGGGTGGTCATGCTCGGCGGAAAACATCCCCGGGCGAAAATAGAAGTGCACGATGTGGCCTTTGTACTGGCCGACAACCTGGAGGCCACCTATCCGCAACTGCGCCAGGAGTGGTTCGGCAGCCCCGCCGGCCTGCATATCGATGCCTGGATGCAGGTCGACGGCGTCGACGGTTGGAAGGTCGAACTGAGCAATCTGGCGCCCGCCCCCGGCTCGCCGCGCCTGTACTTTATCAACCTGGGCGGCTACGAAGCCCGGGCCTTTGGCGAAGCGCATCATTACCTGCTGGTGGTGGCCCGCGACAAGGCCGAGGCCAAGCGCCTGGGCATGCGGCAGATGCTGGCAGGCTGGGAGCAGGCGCACACCGATGCCCTGCTGGATATCGACGACTGCCTGCCCATCGACCAGGTCGACGGGCGTTATATCGAACTGGTGCAGGCGCCGAATCGCGGCATTGTGCAGGGCAATGACTATATCGTCCTGCCCTGAGCATCACCTGGTCCCGATCAACGAAACTCGATGCCTGGCAGATCCATTTCGGGCACGTCGCCCAACAGGAAATCGCGAAAGGCCAGAATGCGTTCCTTGCGCAGGCTGCTTTTCAGCCAGACCAGGTAGTAAGCCTCCCCCGAGCCGACGGCAGTCCTGAACGGCAGCCCGAGCAAACCGCCACGGACATCCTCGAGGATCAGGTACAGGTCACCGATCGAAACGCCGTGCCCGCGCATGGCGGCCGAGATCCCCTGGTCCAGGGTACTGAACAGCTTGCCACGCTCCACCCTCGCCCGCCCTTCCCATCCCATACCCGCCAACCAGCGCCGCCAGTCGCGCCGGTCCGTGGACGAGTGAATCAGTTCGTGCTGCTCCAGGGTGTCGAGACTCCAGGGTCCGGCCCCCAGAAGCTGACTCGAACAGATCGGAATCAGCCACTCGTCGAAGAGCTTGCAGCACTCGACCTGGGCACCAAAACGCCCGTCGCCGAGCAGAATTGCACAGTCATAGGGTTCGGTATGGAGGTCGACGGTGTCGATATCCATCCACACGCTGGACAGTTGCACCGGCAAGTCAGGACTCACCTGCTTGAGGTTTTCCAGCGACTGCAACAGCCAGCGCATGGTCAGGCTCGACGGCGCCTTCAGCCGTAGCTGCTCGGCATTGGCGCGAAAAGGCAGACAGGCCTCCTCGATCACCTTGAACCCGGTTTTCAAGCCATGGGCCAGGCGTTGCCCGGCTTCGGTCAATTGCAGCTTCGGGCCATTGCGCTCGAACAGATGACAGCCGAACAGCGCCTCCAGATTGCGAATATGTCGACTGATGGCGCTCTGGGTCAGCGACAGTTCCTCGGCGGCGCGGGTAAACGAAGAGGACCGGGCCGCCACCTCGAAAGCACGCAGGGCATAGAGCGGTGGGATACGTTCGGCCATGGGCTCGCCTCACTATGATTAATAATCATAGTGAGGCACAGATTTATCCATTTTTCAAACCCGCGGCACTCCCTCAGGCTTGCCGGACTCGATTCTCCCGCGCAGGCGCTCCTCCATGAACCTCTCGTTGCTACTGCTTTACCTGCTGAGCATTTCCCTGCTGATCGTGACACCCGGCCCGGTGGTCGCACTGCTGGTCAACACCAGCCTGGGGGCCGGCAGTGGCCGGGCGCTGCTGACGATGCTCGGCACCAATGGGGCGTCGCTGGTACTGGCGCTGCTGGCGGCGCTGATTTTAAGCGGCGGCCTTTCGCTCAACCTGCAATTGATCAATGTCGTCAGCCTGAGCGGCTGTCTGTTTATCGGTTACCTGGGGGTAAAGAGCCTTCAGGAAGCCCTCTCGACAGCTGTCGACGGCGGTGTGCAAGCCACCAGGAGCGAGCGCCGCACCGGTTTCGTCAATGGCTTCCTGGTGGGTATTTCCAATCCCAAGGAGATCATCTTTTTCGTCTCCTTCTTCCCCCAATTCATCCAGGTCACGCCGTCCTTCGGCCATAGCGTGGCGTTGCTCGCGGTGCTCTGGGCGGTAATCGACCTGGCGGCCATGACCTTCTATATCCTGCTCGCCCGCCAGGCCTTCGCGGTCCGGCACAAGGCCAAGATCACCTTCGCTTCCGGCATCCTGCTGCTGCTGATGGCGATATTCGGAGTGCTGTACGCCGCCCGTGCGCTGCTCTCAAGCCTGAATTGAATGGCGTGTTTTAGTCATGATTCGGTCAATGAATGATGATTAGCAGCGCGCAGCCGTTCTGCTAGGGTCTTTTACCTGGGTCAGGGAGAGCGGCGGATGAACGAATTCGAACAACAGATCTTGTCGGTCAATGGGATCGAACTGAGCGTGCATGTGGCGGGGCCGCTTGACGGCCGGCCGGTGTGGCTTCTCCACGGCTTCCCGGAATGCTGGCATTCCTGGCGCAACCAGGTGCCGGCGCTGGTGCAGGCGGGTTATCGGGTGTTTGTCCCGGAGATGCGTGGCTATGGGCGCAGCAGTGCCCCCGCCGATGTGAACGCGTACGACCTGCTGACACTCTGCGCCGATATCCAGGCCGCCATGGATGCCTTCGGGCACACGCAAGCCTGCATCGTCGGCCACGACTGGGGCGCGCCGGTGGCCTGGCACCTGGCGTTACTGGAGCCGCAGCGGGTCAAGGCGCTGGTCACCTTGTCGGTGCCTTTTGGCGGACGCCCCAAGCGCCCGGCGACCGAACTGATGCGCGAGCACTATGCCGATCGCTTCAACTACATCCTCTATTTCCAGGAACCCGGGGTCGCCGAACAAGAACTCGATGCGGATATCGACCGAAGCTTGCGGGCGTTTATGGGCGACACCGAAGTCTTCCTGCAAACCAAGGCGGTCGATGCACGTTTGTTTGACGACGTGGCAGTGGCCACGGAGTTACCCGATTGGTGCGCGCCCGAGGATTACGAAATCTACCGGCAGACCTTTGCCGGCCAGGGCTTTCGTGGCGCGCTGAACTGGTATCGCAACTTCGAACGCAACTGGCAGCGCACGGAGTTTCTGGCAGGTTTGCAGGTCCGGCAGCCGACATTGTTCCTGATCGGCGATCGCGACCCGGTGGGTGTGCTGGAAGCCCACACCATCAAACGCATGCCGGGGCTGGTGCCGCAACTCGAACAACAACTGATCGAGGATTGCGGGCACTGGATACAGAGTGAGAAAGCCGAGGCCGTGAATGCGGCGATGCTCGGTTTTCTTCGACGGGTTTATGCCGAGGGGGCCGGAACAGCGAGCTGAGACAACGGGCGACTGGCAATCAGGATAAACAGCACCGACAGCAGCGCACAAAGCGCTCCCAGCAGAATCGAAGCCACGTAGCTCTGATAAAGGTCAAACAGCAGCCCCGCGACACTCCCGCCGATCAGGGCAGCGACCCCGACGGACATGTACAGGGCGCCCAGAATGGCTCCCAGGCTCGCCGTGCCGAACCAGTTGGCCGCCACCGCCGGGTAGAGGGAAATGCAGCCCCCATTGGCCACGCCGAAACACACGGCGAACAGCGCCAGCGTGGTGAAGGTATGGGCACCGAGCCACAGCAGATTGAGCAGCACCAGCGCGAAGGTCAGCAGCATCAGCAAGCGCCGTGCGCCCATCCGGTCACCGAGGCTGCCCAGGAACAAGCGGCCGGCGACGTTGCCGACGCCGATAAGGCCGATCAGCAAATTGGCTTGGGTAGCGGAAATACCAAACTGGCGCGCGTAGGGATTGATGTGCACCAGCGCAAGAAACAGACCGACCGATCCAAAGAAAATCGCCCCGAAATACCACCAGAATCGCGCCGTTCCCGCGGCTTCGGCCAAGCCCATGCCGTTGGCGGCCACATGATGCTGGGGGCTCGAGGAAGAAGGCACGAGACCATCCGGAAAAAGACCCAGCTCCTGTGGATGACTCCTGACCAGCGAAGCCACCAACAGACCGACCACAAGAATGGCCCCGGCAAAGATCTGCAGGGTCGACTCCCAGGAGAAATACTGCATCAGCAATCCGGCGGCCGAGGGGCCGACAAAGGTCCCGACCCCGGTGCCCGCCAGCGCAATACCCGAGGCCTGGCTGCGGTTCTTCACGAACCAGCGCTGCACCGCCGTCACCGTCGGCACATACACCAGACCGACACCCAATCCGACCAGCACACAGAAGCACACCAGGAACCACTGCAAAGAGTCAGAGGCCAGGCTGCTGAGGAAAAAACCCAGCGCCAGCAAGACGATGCCAAGGCCGATCACGACCCGGGCCGAGATGCGATCGGCCAGAGAACCGGAGAAGACCCCGACCGAGTAATAGATCAGGGCCGTCAGCGAAAACACCGAGGCCACGGAAAAACGTCCCACCTCGAAGTTGGACTGGATCTGTGAGAGGAACGCCCCGAAGGAGTAGGCACCGCCAAAGATAAGGGCCAGCAACACATGCGCCGCGAACACGACGTACCATCCCGGAAACACCTTGGTTTTCATCACAGTCTGCTCTCGGATCCTGCTTATGGTTAAGCGCAACATCCATTTCAGGTCCGCTCATGGCTGTCGCGCATTCTTGTATATACATGAATATGCAACTTTACAGCCAACCTGTATCCACGTGTATCAAAAACGCCACAAAAAAAGTAATACATTGAATTTTATATAAAAAATATAAAACCACAGACCCGGTCGGTTTTTTTCGGCCGTCGCGTTCGGAATTCTTTTGCCGCACGACGATACATTCAGTAACAGCATGTCTAGGCTTGGGACAAGGTCGTTCGGATGGGCATCATTTCTTCCCAAGGACAAGTTGCCGCACCATCAGGTTTAATCCAGACTGCCGTATCAATAGTTGTTCCACTACTTCTCGGGAAGGCAAACGTGGCATACCGGTTTTCGCTCACATCCCGAATGACGCTGCTCATTGTCATCATGTGCACAGTGCTCGTTGGCTCCGATATCTGGCGCAGTTTTACCGCTCGCTCGGTGCAACTGGGCGAAGTGACAACCGCCACCGCGAACCTTTCCCGCGCGATGGCTCAACATGCCGACGACACGTTCAAGGAAGCCGACCTGGTACTGAGCGGAGTTGTCGAGCGTGTCCAACGCGACGGCACCACCGCACCGGCACTGGAGCGCTTGCACCAGCTCTTTGCCTCGCGGCTCAGCGAACTCTCGCAACTCGATGGCCTCTATCTGTTCGACCGCAATGGCGAGTTGCTGGTCAGTTCGTTACCCGGGCCTTTGCGCAGCTACAACAACTCTGATCGTGAGTATTTCATCTTTCATCAAAATCACCCTGATCAGGGCGTGCGGATATGGCCTCCGCTGCGCAGCCGCTCTACGGGAAAGTGGACGATTCCGGTGTCGCGACGCATTGACAATCCAGACGGCAGCTTTGCCGGTATCGCCGCCGCCACGATCGATATTGATTTTTTCTCGCAGTTTTATAATCGCCTCGAGATCGGGCAGGAAGGGGCCGTTGCCCTGGAGTTTGACTCAGGCGTCATGGCCGTCCGGCGTCCATTCGAAGAACGCCTCATCGGCGCAGACATTACCAACACCCGGCTTTTCCAGGAGCACAAACTACAACCGGCAGGCGGTACCTTTTCCATTGCCTCGGCCCAGGACGGCGTGGTTCGCCTCAACAGCTTCCGTAGCCTGCAAGACTATCCGCTGTTCGTCGCCGCGGCCCTCTCGAAGGATGAGAACCTCGCCGCCTGGTGGTCGGATACGCTGTGGCATGCCGCGGGAGTGGGGTTGCTGGTCTGCGTGCTGGTCATTTTCGGCCTGCGCCTGATTCGCCAGGTAAACCTGCAAAGCAAAACCGAAAAAGAGCTGGCCGCGAGCCTGGAAACCACCCGGGCGATCCTGGAGACAGCCGCCAACCCGATTATCACGGTCGATGGCGCAGGCAAGGTACGATCACTCAACCCAGCCGGCCAACGGGCGTTCGGCTACGACACAGAGGAAATACTCGGGCGCAATATCAGGACGCTTGTCCCGGAATCTCACCTCGCGGCGTACAACGCTTATACCGCAGAATTCTCACAGCAGAGCTTCACTGAAACCGGTAGCAGCGTGGAATTGTCCGGCTTGCGCAAGGACGGGTCGACCTTTCCACTCTACGCCTCCACCAGTTCAATGAAAGGCACCGACGAACGCTGCTTCGTCTGTGTCATGACCGATATCACCGAACAGAAGAAACACCGCAGCGATCTTGCCGCCACCCGTGACCACCTCCTGTTGGCCGCCGATATCGCCGAGCTCGGCATTTGGTCATGGAACCTGTGCGACGGTACACTGCATTGGAATGATCGTATGTTCGAGATCTATGGCTACTCACAGGCGCTGGTCGAGAATGGCCTGAACTTCGAACATTGGCGCTCGCGTTTTCACCCGGATGACCTGGAGATCGTCATCGCCGCACTCAACGCGGTGATCGATGATCGCGAACAGCGCCTGCCATCGTTCCGGATCGTCCTGCCCGACGGGCGAGTGCGCTACCTGGAAACCCGCGTCCGGGTCGAGCGTGATGCCAGCGGTACACCGACCCTCATGACCGGGATCAATCATGACGTGACGGCCCAACATGAAATGGAAGTGAGCCTGCGCCATGCCAAGGAGCAGGCCGATGCGGCGAGCGCAGCCAAATCATCCTTCCTGGCGAACATGAGCCATGAAATCCGCACGCCCATGAACGCCGTATTGGGGATGTTGCATCTGGTGCAGTTCACGCCGCTGAACCTGCGCCAGCGTGACTACGTGAGCAAGGCCCAGACAGCCGCCCAATCATTGCTCGGCCTGCTCAATGACATTCTCGATTATTCGAAGATCGAGGCGGGCAAGCTCCAGCTGGATCCGCATCCATTCGACTTCGAACCCTTGATGCAGGACCTGGGTGTCGTATTGGCCGGCAACCAGGGCCAGAAGGATATCGAAGTGTTGTTCGATATCGATCCGGCCCTCCCCAGTGGCCTGATCGGCGACAGCCTGCGCTTGCAGCAGGTCTTGATCAATCTCGCCGGCAACGCCCTCAAATTCACCTTGAAAGGACAGGTCATCGTCAGTCTTGAGCTCCTGGAACGCACGGCCTCCAAGGTCCAGGTCCGAATTGCCGTAACGGACAGCGGCATCGGCATGAGCCCCGAACAGATAGAACATATCTTTGAAGGTTTCAATCAGGCCGAAGCCTCGACCTCACGCCGCTTCGGCGGCTCGGGTCTCGGCCTGGTCATCTGCAAGCGCCTGGTCAAACTGATGGGGGGCGATCTGCTGGTGGAAAGCCGCCCTGATGTGGGCAGCCGGTTCTGGTTCGATGTCTGGCTGAAGGTGGACGCAGGCGCAACGACAAGGACCCTCCCCGCCAACCATTCAATGCGGGTGCTGGTGGTCGACGACAACCCGATTGCCGCCGAGTTGCTGATGCGCACGGTGGCCGCCCTGGAATGGCAGGCCGACCTCGTCTCCTCGGGTGTCGAGGCCGTGAACAAGATAAGCAAGGCCCTCCATGAGGGAGAGCGTTATGACGTGGTCCTGATGGATTGGCGGATGCCGGATCTGAATGGCATGAGCGCGGCCAAGTTGATTCGCGAACTGAAAGGACGGCTACCGCCGCCCGTGGTCGTCATGATCACCGCCTATGGGCGCGAAGTCCTCGCCGAGAGCCATGATCGCGGCGATGCCCCTTTTGCCGGGTTCATTACCAAGCCCGTGACGCCCCGACAGCTGACCGAGGTCATTTTGCGGGCGTTGCAAGGCATCGACACACCGACTGAGACTCCAGCGCTTGAGCACAAACCTTCAAGGCGTCTTGCGGGTCTCAACTTCCTGGTGGTGGAAGACAACGCCTTGAACCGTCAGGTCATCGAGGAGCTGCTGAAATCGGAGGGCGCCTCCGTGCAATTGGCCGAAGGCGGTTTTGAGGGGGTCAACTGCGTGATAACGGGGAACACGTCCTTCGATGCCGTGCTGATGGATGTGCAGATGCCTGACATCGATGGCTACGAAGCGACCCGGAGAATTCGCGCCAACCCCCGCTTTACCACGCTGCCCATCATTGCGATTACCGCCAATGCGTCCTCTTCCGATCGGCAGGCCTGTTTGCAGGCGGGGATGAACGGGCATGTCGGCAAACCGATCGATATCGAGCATCTGGTTTCGGTGCTGCGGGCACAACTGGATGGAAAAGAGCCCCCGGCGCCAGTCGCGCGCCCTGTCGCAAATGATCCGGTCATGGAACAAGACGAACTTATTGAAGACCCTGCTTCGATCGTCAAGCGGCTGGATGGAAACCTGAACCTGATACGCAGTGTCCTGAAGATCTTTGGTGCCGAGACGGAAAAGCAACTCCAGAACCTGGACGAGCAGATAGCGCAAAAAAACCGGGTGGGCGCCGCCAGTGTATTGCATGCCATCAAGGGCAGCGCCGGCACCATGGGTGCCCTCGCGCTTTCAAGAAGAGCCGGCCAGCTTGAGCAGGCGCTGAACGCTGGCGCGGCATCGGCAGCCGACGATCCTCTGGTCAATGGCTGCAGTGCTGAACTGCGGCAATTGATGCAGGCCAGTCTTGAGCAATTGACCATAGCGTTCGCCGAGCCCGCGGGTCCGGTTGAGCCGGCTGGAGAGGCGTTGTCTTTGACTGAATGGCGGCTGCATTTAAACGAAATACTCACGCTGCTGAATGCTTCGAACCTGCAAGCCATTGCGGCGGCGGAAGCACTTCTTGCCCAAACGCCGGCGGAACGACTGGCCCGATTCAATCCGTTTATCAAACAGGTCAGGGCATTGGACTTTACGGCCGCAGCACTGAGTGCCTATGAAATGCTGGAGCAAGCCTGACCATGGAGCGAATTCTCGAAGATTGGCTGCTTCATACAAACCGACGTCCCAAGATTCTGATTGCGGACGATCAGCCCACTAATATCCGGGTGCTGTACGAGCTGTTTTCCGCACAGTGCGACATCTTCATGGCGGCCAACGGCGAGCAGGCGCTGAAAATATGCCAGGCCGAGTTGCCGGACCTGATTCTGCTCGACGTGGTGATGGAGGATATCGATGGCCACGAGGTGTGCCGCCGACTCAAGGCCGATCCGTTGACGAGCACGATACCGATCATTTTCATCACCGCGCAGAACCAGGCCGCGGATGAAGTGATTGCGCTGGGGCTCGGGGCGGTCGACTTTATTGTAAAACCCATCAACTCGGTGATCGTCCGCGCCCGGGTCCAAACTCACCTGACCTTGAAATTGCAGGGTGACTTGTTGCGTGCGCACGCCTTTCTGGATGGTTTGACCGGTGTGGGCAATCGACGCAAGTTCGATGACGATTTGCTCACCAATTGGCGCCAGTGCTTGCGCGACAAGGTGCCCATCTCCCTTATCTTGCTGGATATCGACTACTTCAAGCGTTACAACGACCGCTATGGCCATCAGAGTGGGGACAGCTGCCTGAAGTTGGTCGCCAAGACGCTTTGCGAGTCGCTCCGGCGTCCCCATGACAAGGTGGCGAGGTATGGCGGCGAGGAGTTCGCCTGCATTTTGCCGAAAACGAACCTTGAAGACGCGGCCAGGATAGCCGAGGCCATGCAGGAGCGTATCCGGGCGCTGGATATCGAGCATCTCGGCTCGGAGGTTGCTAGGGTGGTCACCACCTCCTCGGGTGTGGCGACGCTGCTGCCTGCACTCGGTGGCGGTCCGGAGGCACTGTTGGCGGCGGCGGATGTGCAGCTTTATGAGGCGAAGCGTGGCGGCCGGGCGCGGGTTTGTGCGGCTGGAGATGAGTGACGGGCGGCCTTTCGGTCACCCGCGCCACCTTGCTCCGTCAGACCTTGAAATGGCTGACCATCATCTGCAACTGATTGCCCAAGCGGGCCAGCTCGACGCTGGAGGCGGCGGTTTCGTCGCTGGCGGCGGCGGTCTGCTCGGAAATGTCGCGGACGTTGATGATGCTGCGACTGATCTCGTCGGCCACGGTGCTTTGTTGCTCGGCGGCGGCGGCGATCTGCTGGTTCATCGACTGGATGTCAGACACTGTGCGGGTGATATTTCCCAGTGAGACACCGGCCTTGCGCGTCAGCGCAACGCTGTTATCGGTCAGGCTACGGCTGTTGCTCATGACGTTGGCCACCTGCTGGGTACCGCTCTGCAAGCCGGCGACCAGGCCTTCGATTTCCTCGGTAGACTTCTGGGTGCGCTGGGCCAGGCTGCGAACTTCGTCGGCGACCACGGCAAAACCACGACCGGCCTCACCGGCACGGGCGGCTTCGATGGCGGCATTGAGCGCCAACAGGTTGGTCTGCTCGGCCACGGCCTTGATCACATCCATGACGCTACCGATCTTGTTGCTTTCCTGCTGCAGGAGGGTCATGGCCTCGGTGGAGCGCAGCACTTCCGCCGCCAGGCGTTCGATCTGCGCGATGGCCTCGGCAACCACCTTGTCACCTTCACGGGCCTGGCCGTCGGCATCCGCGGCGGCTTGCGAGGCTTGTTCGGCGTTGCGCGCGACAGCCTGCACGGTGGTACTCATTTCGTGCATGGCGGTGGCGACCTGATCGGTCTCGACCTTCTGACTGTTAACCCCGACGCTGGTCTGTTCGGTCACGGCCGACAGTTCCTCGGCGGCACTGGCGATCTGCGTGACACCATCGCGAATACCGCTGATCAGGTTGCGCAGGGTCTCGCCCATGAGCTGGATGCCTTGTTGCAGCGTGCCCAGTTCATCACGGCGAGTGACCACCTGGTTGTGAGTGAGGTCGCCACCGGCAATGCGCTCGACGACGCCGAGGGTTTCGCGGATCGGTCGGGTAATCTGGCGGGTGATGATGACCGCGGCCAGGATGCCGAACAGCAAGCTCAACAGGGTGCTGCCCAATTGCATCATGCGCGTCTGGCTGACCTCGCTATCGCGGCTGTCCACCTGCCCCTGGTAGAGGGCCTCGCTGCGAGCCGATATCTCGACCACTTGGTCGGCCAGTTCCTTGCCCGTCTGGGTAACGACATCATTGGCCGTTTTGTAGCCCAGAAAGGCGGTTCGGTAATTGCCCAGGGCGGTTTCCAGCTGGCGCAGTGCATCCGGCAGGGGCGAGCCGAAATGTTCGCCAAGCTGTTTCAGGCTGCCAATGGCTCCATTTAATTGGTTGATGGCCTTCTGCTCGGTATCCGCGTTAGCCCCGGCAATGTAACCGCGTACTTCGAAACGGCTGAGCAGGAACTGCTCCCTGGTCTGGGCGACGGCCTGGAAGCGTTCGATACGCTCTGCGTCGCCTGGGGGCATTTGCAGCACGCTGCTACTGACCGCATCGATCAGCTTCAAGGCCGCCGCGCCGTTATCACTGAAGGTTTGTCGGGCACTGTTGCGGGCGCGATAGGCGTCATGCATTTTATTCAGGGACTGCTGGAACTTGCCGATAATGACTGTCTGTTCTCCAAGCAGTTTCACAAAATCCGGGTTCTTGAACGTCTGGGTCAGTTTTTGATCCTGGGCGCTGAATGCGTCCAGGGCGGACTGCACGTTCTGGGCCGCTGCTTCATCGCCATTGCTCAGCATGTACTGCAGGCGAGCCACGCGCACCTTGTTCAGCAAGGTATTTAACAAGGTGATATCGCCCATCCGATCACTGCGCCAGATCAACTTGTCCAGGCTGGTCCAGCTGGTCAGGGCAAGGACAGTGGTCAGTGCCAGTACCAGGCCGAAGCCCAGGGCCAGCTTGAGGTTGACGCTGATATTGCCGAACCATTTGTTCATTCAATCCTCCACAATGCATGCTGTTCTTGGTTTTCGGGGCAACAGGGAGCTGTCCCCGGGGACCACCGGTGATCTTTCCATGGCAGGTACAGGCGCGGTATGGCTTCGAAGGAACGTTTTTATTGGTTTTTTCTCGATGTTATCCACAGCTGTTTGACGGCAATAAGAGCAGCCGTTACTTTCCTCGACATATCCATACGGATGGAATGGCTGAGGCGAGTTATTCGAGGTTCTCGGAAACCGCTCTTGGATAGATCGAAAGCAAGGCAAGCACCGCTGGGATAAGGGCTTTTGCCCAGGATACTCAGAACCGGAACCGGATGATAGCACTGAGCCATCATTACCGAAGAGGTTTCACAGAAGGACAACGCGAACCAGGAATCTCGGAGTCAGTCAGCGGGTCCGCCGGCCATTGCACTTCAGCAACTCCCCTCGTCCAGCATATGGCACAGCACATCCCTGGCATCACTGCTGACTCGTTGAGAATCCGTGGTGAGTGTTTTACAGGCTCGCCCATGACTGGACCTGCACCTGTTGATCCGTCCGCCAATTAAAACAGCGCCTTGTCTTACAAAATCCATCGCCATTCCCCCTTTCCCAGTTATCCGTCCGGCGTTAGGGTTCATTCATCACTGCACATTCCGCAATACAGGACTGGCTTTGGCACATGTTCGGCAAGACAAGGTGGAGGCGGCCTATTTTCGTGGAGACCTGTTTGAGAAGCGTCAGGCCATGATGTCGGATTGGGCAGTGTTCGTGACATCGGCTGGATTTCCTGCGTCACCGACCCACCCTGGACACCGTCCTTCACATCGGCACGAACGGTGATCGCCATGTCACGGCTGTGACAAGGTCCAGTTCAACAGGCGCAACAAAAAACCAATCAAAAAATCAAATGATGATCTTGCACTTCGGAAAAATATGTATAGCCGAGTCGATAACCATCCAGACCGGTCTTGTTGCAGATGAAGCGGACATCAGAACCAGGTTTCCATCTGTATGCCGTATTGCCATACCCCCCCAGCGCCGAAATCAGTTTTGCCAAAGGAGCCTGAGGTACTGTATCTGTCCAGGTCCGAAGACCAGTTCATGAAGCTTGCAAATACTCGTAATTCAGGACGTGTGAGAAGGTCTCCAACATCTGGCTTGAATGTCGGAGCGACCGTAAATTTCCAGAAGTTACCGTTGACCGCATTACGTTGCAAATAACCCTTGGGGTCGAGGTTCATGGTTTGCCAGCTCACTTCGTAGTCCATCTCGAAATTGCTGTTGATTGCATTGGCCAAGCGCATGTTCAGGGTCAGCCAACGGTAGTCGTCACCCTCGACGTATCTACTCTTGCTTTGTTCGGCCAGCAAGCTGGGGCCGATACGCCAGCCTGGCGCAACGGGTGTCTCGCCGTAAAGCGCCAGGCGCAGAGTGCGGGCATCGCTGATCAGTTCGCCATCCGAGCCAATATTCTTGACCTCTGCTCCCAGACCCTGGCCATAGAGCAGCGCCGTTTTGAAGAAGCCTTCCCTGCCAAAAAAGTTTTTCTGGTGATTAGCCAGCATGCTGTGCAAACCGGAATCCGCCGGCGACAACCCCGCTTCATTGGTACGGGTACCGAAATCGTTTTTCTTTGAGCCGATGGCATTGAACATCCACTGCCACTCACCATCCTCGAAGAACTGGTTGGAGGTCAGGATGTAGCTTTGCACCTTTGCATCAATACCGCCCAGACTGAAATCCCCGTAGGTACGCCCTATCAAGGAATAATTCGAGCGCCAATCCTTGTTCATCTGCACATCGTAGATTCCTCCCCCGGTGCCTGCCAGAAAGACAACGTCGGAGTCCAGCCAGTGGATGTCGAAGTTATCTCGATCAAATCGCTTACCTGCCCACAGGGTGGAGTTCTCGAACACGGAGTTACCCTTGAACGCGGCGATATGGTCGAGCTCTGTGAAGACCTGACGCACGTTCAGATTGCTTTCGCCAGCCGTCCAGTCATTGGCACTCTCCACCCCGTCGGCGATGGAGACCGTGAATTTGGAACGGGTACCGTTTTGCGCATAGATTTCTTTCGACAGGTCCATACGCATGTAGGTGTCGTCTTCGTTGCCGAGTCGCCCAACGGCCCCACCCACCGAACCGGCTGGGGTTATATAAGGCCCACCACGACCGCCACCAAGCCCCTCGCCAATCAGCAATCCGGAACGGGCGTAACCTTTGAAGCTGAATCCGTCAGAGAGGTGTTCAGTATCGCCCTGCTTTTCCATGCTCTGCTGACGGGCTTCGAGTTTTTCCACTCGGGCATCCAAAGTAGGCGTCGGAATGGCTGTCGCAGTGGGCGTGGCGGGCGGCAAGGCGGGATTGGCGAGTCTGATTTGCTGCAATTCCCTCGCAAGTTCCTGGGTTTGCAGCTCGGCTGCCGCCGCACGCTTTTCCGCCGCGCTTGCACGGGCTTCAAACGTACTCATGCGCTCTTCCAGAGTATCGGCCCGGGTGATTGCCGCCGATGTGCTGAGCACGCCTGCGAGTAGCCAGCTTGATACTTTCTGCATTTGGATTTCCTGTCTTGTTTTTATGGTTTTGCGCGAGTGGCCAGCCTTTTCTTCGTGAGCTGTGAATTGTCTGAATTGAAGAAAAAAGGATGCCAGATCTCGGATACGCTGCTACATTGGCAATGGTAACGTTAACTTTTATAAAAACAAAAATAAAGAGGACTCTATGAAACAGCTGAAAACTCTTCTTTCAGCGGCGCTGCTCACCCTCTGCGCCGCGCTTCCCTCTCTCTCGAGCGCAGCCGACTTGACGATCTCGTGTGGTGCGGTGGGAGCGGAATTACAACTCTGCAAGGAGGCTGTCGAGGCGTGGTCGAAGCAGACCGGCCATAACGTCGAGGTGGTTTCCACGCCTAACTCGGCCACCGAAAGGTTGTCCTTTTATCAACAGATCCTCAGCGCACAGTCCCCCGACATCGACATTATTCAAATCGATATGGTGTGGCCGGGGATGCTGGCCAATCACCTGATGGACCTGCACGAAGTGCTTCCCCCGAGTGCCACCCAAGGCTACTTCCAGTCACAGATGGATAACGCCACCGTGAATGGTCGGCTGGTGACAATGCCGTGGTTCACCGACTCGGGGCTGCTGTATTACCGCAAGGACTTGCTCGACAAGTACAACAAGCCGGTTCCCCAGACCTGGGAGGAAATGACCTCTATCGCCAGGGAGGTTCAACAGGCCGAGCGTAACGCCGGAAACCCCAATATGTGGGGCTACCTATTTCAAGGGCGCGCCTACGAGGGCCTGACGTGTAACGCACTGGAGTGGATCAGCAGCCAACCGGAAGGCGGCCTGGTCAATCCACAAGGAGACATCGTGATCAACCGCCAGGCCTCAAGGACAGCCTTGGCCCTGGCGAAAAGCTGGGTAGGCGACATCTCCCCGCGTGGCGTACTCAATTACACCGAGGAAGAAGGACGTGGTGTATTTCAATCGGGGAATGCGCTGTTCATGCGCAACTGGCCTTATGTCTGGGCCCTGGTACAAAACCAGGACAGCGCGGTAAAAGACAAGGTCGGGGTCGCTCCCCTGCCCAAAGGCGGCGCGACCGGCACGCATGCATCCACCCTTGGCGGCTGGGGCCTGGCGGTGTCACGTTACAGCACCCATCCAAAACTTGCCGCAGAGCTGGTGACCTATCTGACCAGTGCGCAGGAGCAAAAACATCGAGCTTTGGCAGGCGGCTATAACCCGGTTATCGAGTCGCTCTACCAGGATCCCGAGCTGCTCACGGCAATGCCTTATTACAGCCAACTCCATAGCATTCTCAACGATGGGGTCATGCGCCCCGCATCGATAACCGCCGATCGTTATCCACGGGTCTCAAATGCGTTCTTTGACCGAGTGCATGGCGTACTGGCGGGCGAACTGCCTGTCGACCAGGCGTTGGCCGAGCTGGAAAGCGAGCTCACGCGCATCAAACGCCGGAACTGGTAAGCCACAAGGAAGGAAATCGCCATGTCTGTCTCTTCTACTCACGCGCCCTTCGAGGAGTGCCTGCCGGCCCGGGAAACGCCTGTACAGCGCCGCCGCGTGCGCGCCGCCTGGCTGTTCCTGACACCGATGCTGATCTGTCTGGCCCTGGTGGCGGCCTGGCCGCTACTGCGCACGTTCTGGTTCAGCCTGACCGACGCCAACCTGTCGGACACCCGTGGCGGCACCTTCGTCGGCTTGAGCAATTATCTGTTCTACGACGGGGCCCACTGGTCGGGCATTCTGGTCGATCCACAATGGTGGAACGCTGTACGCAACACCTTGCATTTCACGGTCATTTCAGTGGGATTGGAAATCGTCCTGGGGCTGTTGGTGGCGTTGCTATTGAACACCAAGTTCAGCGGACGCTCGCTGGTACGTGCGTTGACTCTGATTCCGTGGGCGATTCCTACGATTGTCTCAGCGAAGATCTGGTCATGGATGCTTAACGACCAGTTCGGCATCATCAATCACCTGATGTTAAGCCTCGGCATGATTGATGCGCCCCTGGCCTGGACGGCAGACGCGGATCTGTCGATGTGGGCGGTCATCATTGTCGATGTCTGGAAGACCATCCCTTTTGTCACACTGCTGATGCTGGCCGCCTTGCAGATGTTGCCGAGCGATTGCTACGAAGCCGCCAGGGTCGATGGAATTCACCCGCTGAAAGTATTCTGGCGTGTCACGCTTCCCCTGTTGATGCCTGCGCTGCTGGTGGCGGCGATCTTCCGCATCCTCGACTCCCTGCGGGTATTCGACGTTATCTACGTGCTGACCTCGAACGCTTCGAGCACCATGAGCATGTCTGTCTATGCCCGCCAGCACCTGGTGGAGTTCCAGGACGTTGGCTACGGCAGCGCCGCCTCGACACTGCTGTTTCTGGTCGTGGCAGTGATCGCCATGCTTTATCTCTATCTCGGACGCCATCAACTGGAGGTCCGCTCATGACCCCACGCCTACTCAAAAAAGCACTGTTGCGCCTCGGATTCTGGAGTCTGATCGGGGTCCTACTACTGTATGCGGTCTTCCCTTTCTATTACGCCATAGTGACCTCACTGAAACCCTCCAGCGCATTGTTCGAGGTGAGCTATTGGATCGATCGCCCCGACCTCTCCAACTATGCGGCGGTACTCCAGCAAGCCTCCTTCTTGCGAGCTATTGGTAACTCGCTGGTGGTTGCGGTCTGTGTGGTGGCCCTGGCGCTGTTCCTCAGTCTGACCGCGGCCTATGCCTTGGGCAGGGTAAAGTTCCGCGGGCGCGGTACCGTATTGATGTTGGTCCTTGGCGTATCCATGTTTCCCCAGGTCGCCGTGCTGTCAGGGCTGTTCGAGGTCATCCGCGCTCTGGGCCTATACAACACTTCCTGGGCGCTGATCCTGAGCTACACCATTTTCACCCTCCCCTTCACCGTCTGGGTACTGACCACCTTCATGGGACAACTGCCCCATGAGTTGGAAGAAGCCGCAATCATGGATGGCGCTTCGCCCTGGGTCACGCTGACCCGGGTGCTATTGCCACTGCTCTGGCCCGCACTGGTCACCACTGGCCTGTTGGCCTTCATAGCAGCTTGGAATGAGTTCCTTTTTGCCCTGACCTTTACCCTGACAGACCCGCAACGCACGGTGCCGGTTGCCATCGCCTTGATTTCCGGTGGGAGCCCGCATGAGTTGCCCTGGGGGCTGTTGATGGCAGCATCGGTGCTGGTCACCGTCCCACTAGTGATTCTGGTGCTGATCTTCCAGCGCCGAATCGTTTCCGGTCTCACTGCCGGCGCGCTAAAGGGTTGATGCCCAACAAATACAAGGAACAGCATCATGATCAAGTTGAAGCTAGACAACGTGAACAAACAATTGGGCGGCATTCGGATTTTGCGTGACGTCAGCCTGGAGATCGCTGCGGGTGAATTCGTGGTTTTCGTTGGCCCTTCGGGCTGTGGAAAGTCGACCCTCCTGCGACTGATCGCCGGATTGGATTCGATCTGCAGCGGTGACCTGCTGATCGACGGCCGACGGGTCAACGACCTGGAACCGTGCGAACGAGGCGTCGGCATGGTGTTTCAGTCTTATGCGCTATACCCGCATATGAGTGTCTACGACAACATCAGTTTTGGCCTCAAACTGGCCAAGATTGAAAAACGCAGCCTGCGCGAACGCGTGTTGAAAACTGCGCAAATCCTGCAACTGGACAAACTGCTGCAACGCAAGCCAAAGGAGCTGTCTGGCGGCCAGCGTCAGCGTGTAGCGATGGGCCGGGCAATGGCGCGAGAACCGGATATTTTGTTGTTCGATGAACCGCTGTCCAACCTGGATGCCTCCCTGCGGGTACAGATGCGCAATGAAATCGCCCGGCTACATGAGCGACTGGGCTCGACGATGATCTATGTCACCCACGATCAGGTGGAAGCGATGACCCTGGCCGACAAAATTGTCGTGCTCAACGGCGGTCGCGTAGAGCAGATCGGTTCACCACGCGAACTTTATGAGCGTCCGGCCAGCCGC
Organism: Pseudomonas sp. MWU13-2862; assembly: GCF_023242495.1. Classification (NCBI taxonomy): domain Bacteria; kingdom Pseudomonadati; phylum Pseudomonadota; class Gammaproteobacteria; order Pseudomonadales; family Pseudomonadaceae; genus Pseudomonas; species Pseudomonas sp. MWU13-2862. The sequence goes on from NZ_JALMEZ010000021.1 coordinate 57,424, forward strand.
TTTGTGGCCGGTTTTCTGGGTTCGCCCAGAATGAACTTTCTTGCGGCGCGCCTGCATACCTCAGGCGAAAACAGCCTGGTCGAAACGTCGGTATTGGGTATGACGCCCCTGCCCTTCGACAGCTCGAACCTGGCGGCGGACACCCTGCTGAGCCTGGGGATTCGCCCAGAACACGTGTCGCTCAAGGCGGCAGAGGGTAGCGCCGGCATCACCGTGACCGGGGTCGAGTACCTGGGCAGCGAAACTTATGTGCACCTCGACACCGGTCAGGACGAGCCACTGATCTGTCGTTGCGAGGTCAACGCCGGATGGCAATCAGGTGATCGGGTCGAGCTGCAGCTGGATATCGGCAACCTGCACGCGTTCAACTCCGACGGCACGGCCTTGGTACGCCACGCACTAGCCATTGAAACCCTGCCAGATGGCGCCCCCCTGCGCTCCATACGAGCAAGTGCCCTATGACCTTGTCTTTGAATCCCCCGAGCGATCCAATATCTGCCTCTCTTGACCTCGCACAGCGTGCGCTGAGTGACGGCCTGTCTCGCGTCATCCACGATTATCGCCCCTTCACCAAGCATGGCGCGGTCATTGATACCCCGCCGCAAGACGCCATCATGCACTTTCGTGACCCCAAGGTATGGAAGGAGGATGACGGCTGGTATCTGATTGCCGGCGCACGCCTGGGCGCTGTGCCAATGCTGCCGCTGTACCGCTCCGCGGACCTGCACAACTGGGAGCTCCTTGCCTACGTGTCCAGCGGCAACGAGGGCGATGGCTATATGTGGGAATGCCCGATGCCAAGCACCGTCCATCACTGGTGCGGCATACTACGCTGACATAAGCACCAGCATAGGCCTGTCAGAAAAGAGGAAAAATGCATACCCAGAAACCACAAAACCCCTGGTTCTCCGAAGAAAACCAGGGGTTTTGTGTACATCGAATTTGGCGGTGAAGGAGAGATTCGAAACTACCCGTGAGCGACTTTCGGAGTCTGCCCCCCCGGTTTACAAGGGTTGCAGCCCAATAGTGCGCGTAGGATCTGTCCCAGCGTGGTCCCAGAGGTTAAATGCGCCAGGCTGCAGAACATGGCTGCAACAGGCGTTTTCCGCGTTTTATGTTGAACCATGGGAAAAAGGTAATTTTGGTAATGAGCTGCGGAAAAACAGATAAAACCCAACAAAATCAGATAGTTGATATGTTTCTACAAAGGTAATAATAAGGTAAGTAAATGGTTATAAAATTACTTTCAGTGCAAGTAATACCGATCCGCTACCAAACCCAGTAAAACGGGGACGTGAACAAAATATTACCAATCCCCTTACCTTTAATTACCCTCTAAGGTAATGAGTGAAAGCCCGTGCTGTAAGGGCTCCAGGCCATTTTTCTGCCCCGCTTACCAAAATTACCCTTCTGCCGCGCCTCTCCTGAAAAACGGCCTGTACTCGTTCCCATGCCAACGTTTTTTCAAGCCTACCGAATCGCCGCTCAAACACGCCTCAGCGCTGATCAATCTGTGCAATGGTCTATGTGGCCGGAAAGCCACGGGCACCGGGGCTTTCCGGCATATCGATACCGCTCCTGGAGCACGCCAAAAGCTCACCTGGGGCGAGCGATTCAGAAAATGAAAACGCAGCAAAACGCCTGTTTTCAAAGGCACGCCCCTTGTAAACCGTGACCTCCAACAAACCGTCCCCGCTCCCGCTCGCCCTGGGCTCTGTGCAAAGCCGCTGCACTTCTTTGCAAAACCTTGCACACCGTGCAATTGCCATACACGCCACAGACCCCGCAGCGGGCCTGGGCAAGAGCACCGTTTGCACCACCACCCGTGTTTGCACAAAAAAGGGACACAAAGCCCGTCGGCGGGAGGGGGATAAGTGCTTTTTTATTCAGATTTTTTCTTCCCGACTGAATTTCCGAACCTTGCCCGCCTGCATCTCGTCGGATGCCCACACCGACAATCACGCACAACAGAGGGCGCTGGTGATCGACTGTGACCACTTCAGCGACTTACTTGAGCAAACGGGGATGGCACTCTGGCTTATGCCGTGGAAGCACTGTTGGACGAGCGTAACGGCGAATAAGTAGAGACTTATCATGAATATGCTCATCCCCCTATGCTTTACAAGAGTGTGGCTTTGAACCTACAAGAAAGGAGGTGCTACCTGTCGATCAGGGGCAACGTCCTGGTGACGCACCAAACGAGCAATGAACCAGGGCGTAGCTCAAGATCCCACTAGAGCCCGAACCACTACCCCGGCTGCTGGATGCGACCTTGGCCGGGATGGCTCCAAATGAATTTATCTTGAGCGGGATCGAGTACATAGATGGATGTGCTTATGCACAGTCCTGGTGGTGCCCCCCAGCTAGAGCAGCTCTGACAGAATAGGGTCTTCGGAAATGTAATAGGCTGTAGCGTCCACATAGTCTTGTGATTCAGTAACGACGGCCTTTATTTTATGAACTCTTGCTGAGCCAACTTTAAACTGTATCGTTGGGATCGGGGGCCCCCAAGGATCGTGCCCGCCAAGCGGGTCTTCACTCTCAATAGAGTATCCAGACTGAGCAACAAGTGTGCATTCTGGAAAAAGCACAATATTTGTACCGGTGCCACCTGTTTGCACTGAAGGAAAGACAATCCCGCTAACCTGCTTATTAAACTGTATTCGAAGATACTCAAACACCACTTGGGTGGAGATATAGGCAACCTCATCCCCACTCCCCTTCGGCTTGGATAACTTAAAGATAAGGCCTTTCAAAAACTGATATGCGTGCGAGGCTTTAGTAAAACCTTCATCAAACGGACTCATGTCAAATCGCGCTATAACTTCAAGCTTTCGCAAATCCAAAAAACGCATTGATGTAACTGGAGTAAATTCGGCAGACACCACAAGGTCCCCCGTAACCGCTCGAATTTCGCTTAAACACGTCTGCCTATCTGTTGCGCAGTACATTGCCGAAATTCCGCTAGGCGTCATTCGCTGACTACCTGCTAGAATATTAGGTGCAGGCCCAAGCTCTCTGGCTGGGTCGGCCTCAATTTTCTTTAGCTTTTCAAAATTGTCAGCCTTTCGGGCTCTGAACAAACTATCACCGTCCGAAAGAACAGTTATTAAATCTGCCTTTAAATTTCCGCCCTGACAAGTAAATCCAAATAGAGAGCCAAGAAAGTTCTTAGCCCCATCATTAAAAAAGCGATGCTCATGGTGGACTCTTGAAACAAATACCTCCCAAGCAGCCTCGAAAGAATTAGTTTCCAATGATCCATCATCAAGAGCGTAAAGCAGGTCATCCCCTTCTTCATCCAGGGCAAAGTCCACTTCAAGATACTCAATCAAATCCTCAACTAGCTCCCCACCTCCTATATCGTAATCATCTCCCACAATCTCCCAGTATTTTTTTATCGACAGATTATCAGACCCATAAAAAAACATCCCTCGTTCATAGCTAGTAAGTTCATCCAACGTCCTGAAAGACTCTTTAATTCGCACGCCAATATAATCAAACATCGCATCCTTAGCCACACAAACACCATCAATACCACAATATTGACACTTACCGAACACACCTTCCTTCGCGACAAATCGTTTAAGCGACTCTAGATGGATACAGTTTATGCAAATCATTCCTTCCTCTCCCTAAGGTAGCAACACCATTGCCTCCCAGCATGGTGCCTCATTCCTTCGGGTAAAAACATCCAGGTGAGGAACATGCAATTGATACGTGGAGATAAGCTACCTTGTGATGGCATTCAAAGTAGAAGAGAGAGCCTGAGCTTGAGCTGCCTTTGAATTGAAAGCAGACACATCGCCTGGGGTCGGTGCAGGACCAGATACATGAGTGTGGCCCGCCAATTGGACGTTCATCTGCTGCACCAGATCGAGCAAGTCACACAGCACCTGCAGCACGTTCACCCCTTCAGATCCCAACCAGGTCTTAGGCGCCACCATCTGCTGACTGACCGCCGCCACGCTCTTGCGCAGCCCCTGAATCCTTTCCTCCATATCACCACCCACCGTGGCGTTGTGCTTCTGCCCCACCACCAGATTCAGATCCCGGCCAGTGGCCTGGTGCAGATCGTCCACGGCCGCAAGGCTCGCGGCCCCGCCAGACAAGAGCTTGAGCGAGCCCAGGGCCTCGATCTTCTTGATGCCACCCACCGACTCGGTTGAATGATCGTCGACGCTCCTGGTGTGGTTCTGGAAGCGCTCAGTGTTGCCCATAGCTTCCACTTCCCGCTCGATCGCCTTGTCCTGGATCTTGCCGTCAGTTTGGCGCAACCAGTTGCCGTCGGCGTCGACGCGCTGCTGGCACGCCTCGCTGTGCTGCCACACCTGGTCGCCTTTCGGCACCCGGGGCATGCTCAGGCCATGAGGTAGGATGGTTTGGATATACGGTTTGTGCGGCAGTCCGTAGGCGAAGCACACCACCACGGTGGTGCCCTCTCCAGGAAAACCATAGATCCCCATTTCCTCGCCGCCCGTAGCCAGCGGCAGCGGTACGCCGGACAATTGAGGCAGGCTCGCATCGGGCTCGCCGTCTGGACCCAGGACCTCGATGTCCACCGCGTAGCGCGGCCGGAAGTCGTCGCAGATCCCGGTGTTGGCGGGCGCATCGGCTACGGCTACCACCCGGGCAAAGCGTGGTAGGTGGTAGCCGCCGGTCAGTTCAGGGAATTGTCGTTCTACGCTACGGCGGATTGCGTCGTCCATCTACTCACCCAAATCAGATTTATTTTTCTCCCCATAGAGAGAAATTACATAATTAACAAAAGCAGAGCAGCATACGAGCATAAACTTCGCATCGGCCTTACTCAACGAGCTTTCTCCCAACAACGCATGGCGAATACCATCAGCATCATTTGTATAGCCATAAATCGATGCAAACGCAGATTTTAAGGCAGGATGCAATCCTTTGACTTTTTCAACCTCTTTTAAAAGCTGCCCAAGAGTCCCACCCCTCCCCGTCACTTCGACAACTAATGACTCTACAGCACTAATACTTTCCTTTATTGAGTTCCGATAGTCCGGTTGGTTACGATCTGCAAGCAGGTCAACTGCCCGCGCCAAATGCGTTCGCACTCCCGAGTAAGCTTCTGAAGCTACTACAGCAGCTTCGACCTCATCTATTTCAACTTGCGATGTAATTTCGACCACTTTACCACTCACAAATCTATATGCAGAATTCTCCTCCTCAAGGAGTTTATTAAAAATAGAGACAATCTGATCTGAATCCTCTCGACTTAAATTGCAGGAAACAAATTCAACAAAATCAAAAACCTCATACCATGAAGCCTTTGAGAAGAAGTAATTCCGCAACTCTAGCAAATATGTAGACCAGAGTGGCGGCATATCATCTAGAACTTTTTTAAAATAAAAAATCCAAATATTACCAGCAAGCCCTTCAAAATTAGACCCCCGAACATAGTCAGCTCGATTGCGACCATATGCCGGAGCAGGCCTATACTTGTTAAATACTATAACCGTCAATACATTCCACATTCCATTTTTTAATTCTTCATCAACCGATTCGCGCTGGGCGATTTTTATCCCTGACTTATAGTTATATCTCTGTGAAAATTTCATGTTCCCTCCATCAGTTAAGGCGACTCCTTGGTAGGAAGCACGCTAAACTAATTTCCACTTTATGAACATCTGATTATCAACAAGGGCCACGCTTGTGATCCGCTCGCCGTGATTGATTGCTGCACCTGGTCGCAACCCGGGAAGGGCCGCGACCATGGCGCTCTGATTGCCCTGGAAGCCGTCGAACAGCTCCACCGGCAGTTGCAGCGGTGACCGGACGCCAAAGAAGCTATCGGCCCAGCAGCCCACGAACACTTCCCCGTCACCCTGCTGCTGCCAGAGGAAGTCAGGGATGTTGAACACCCGCGCCAGGCTGTCCATTGCCTGATAGCCAGCCGCCAAGCTGTAGAAGTAAGGGACCTTGACGCCGGCGTAAGGCTTATCCGGCACGCGAAAGCGCAGACCGGTGTGCTGGCTGATCTCTGCCAGGACGCCGCGCAGGTCGACGTGACGGAGGTTCAGCGGCAGCGGGTTGGCCAGGATCGCGGCCAGCTCCCGGCAGAACAGGACTTGCTGGACATCGTTGGCCGCCGTGCAGCGCTCGACGTAGCCAATGAAGTGGCGCTGCAGCGTACCTTCGTTGTAACCGATGTCCAGCGTCACCAGGCCTTTTAAAGTGGTCGACGCCTGAACCGTAAAAGTCGCCCGGCCAGGGCTGCGGGTGTCCAGCCGGACTTCATCCTTGACCAGGACATACGGCACGCCGGCGATCATGAGAATCTTGTGCAGCTTCATGATTTGGGCGCCAGGAAGTCATCGAGTTTTTTCAGGGTCTTTTCAAAGCCGGTCAGTTCCTCGGGGCTCTTTGAGCCATCACCCACGGCGCCGCCGGGTCCGCCCTGAGCGTTGACCTTGTTCCCAGGGCGCCGGTTTTCGACTTTCTCCGGGTTGGACAGTTTTTCGGTCAGCGTGAACTGGACCAGCCAAGCCCGCAGCGAATCATCCTCGCGAGCGCTCACGCCCTCGGAGAACTGCACCTGGCGCATGCCAAAGGCGGCGGCGGTATCGTTGACCACCCGATAGGTCTTCAACCGGCCACCGCCGGCGGTGGACTCGGCCAGGCGCATCAGATCACGCAACTGAGACTGATCGACAAAGGGGATCATCAGCGAGACGGTCAGGGTCTTGGGCTTGAACCCCTTGTGGGCCTTTTCGGTGTTGCTGGTTTGGCCGGACAGATCCTCGCTTTCGATACGCAGGTTGGCCGTGACCTTGAGGTTCTTGCCGCGCACCTGTTCGCCATCAAGTAACAGAGTCATAGGCCGACCAGCTCCTGGATAAAACTGAGTCCCTGCTTCGACCCGACCAGCAGCGCGCCGGCGCACAGCACCCATTCGTGCCCCGGGGCCTCGCCTTCCAGCAGCTCGTGTCGCAGTTCGGCGGCAACACCAGGACCTATCAGCCGGGCACGTAGGGTACTGTCGGCATCGCCACCGGCGAGCAACGCTTTCAGATCCGCCAGTTGCTGGTCGCGGTCCTTCTGCTGTGCGGCCTTACGGCTCGCGAGTGCGGCCAGATCGCCCAGGGGCGAGCTGTCGGCCGCGTAGCTCTCCAACACCGCCAGTTGGCCGGACATGGATTGCTTGGCCGCCTTGAGTACCGTGCAGCGTTCCAGGGGTAGAGCGTCCCAGCGCGGCAGCGTGCCGGCACCGGGGATCTCCCACTTTTCCGTTTCCAGCGTCGACAGGTGCCGCGCACGGCGTTCGGCGCGCACCAGGTCAGGCATCGGCAGCAACGCATTGAAGCGCGCCAGGCTCGCAGCCAGTTGATCCACGCGAGTAGCCAGGAACATCAGGCACAGCGCGTACTGGGGGCCGTCAGGGCGGCCCGTGTCGCTAACATCCACCAGTTTGCCGGCCAGCTGCTGCAGGAGGTTCGGCGCCGACAGGAAGCGCTGGTTGCCAGCCCCCTGACCGATGCCGCTCTGGAAGGGTGTCACCACCAGGCAGGCCGGGGCCTCACCCATCTGTTCGGCCAGCGCCGCCCGCCCGCGGTCGATCGCGCCCTGGGCAGCGGCGGCGACCGGCCCCGGGTTGGTGGTGGCCATGTCCGTCAAGCCGACCAAGCGCTCGGCGGTGCTGGTCAGCTCCCCACCAGCCAGATCCTTAGCCGCTGACAGCTCGCCCATCCACTGGGTGGCCTGCTCTGGCCAGCGCATGGTCACAGGTGCCCAAATCATACCGGCGGCGTCCATTGAATGGCCCTCATGACCTTGAGCTTCTTGTCCTTTAGGGCCGTCGCCAATTCCTGCTTGAACGTATCTGCCTGCTGCAAAGCAGCCTGCTTGAAGCGCACCAGGTCCTGACCCACCAGGTGCAACTGGGCAGCAGTGTGCGGTCGAAAGGCTTTGACCTGGTTGAGGTCGAAACAGGCGTAACTGGCGTCCAGGCCACTGAGCACCATGCCCGTCAGATTGATCTGATCATCCATCTGGCTGCTGTAGCGGTAGGGCTCGCCCAGGGCGCTGGAGATGAACCCGCCTTCAATGTAGCGGCTGCACGCGCTGCCGATGGCTTCCAGCTTCTGGTCGTACAAGACCGCCAGAATGGCCCCGATATCGTCCACCCACTCGCCGTTCTTCCATACCTGGTCAGGCCCAGGCTTTTTCATCGTGTACCCACTGGGGATCGGTCCCACACCGTTGATGGTCATCGGCTCGCTGGTGGTGATGCTGTAAACGACAAGCCCGTTGTAGTAGTCAACCAGCACCCACTTTCCGTTGCTCCAGCAGGCAGCTTTGTCGGTGGGAATTGCCGGCGGTGGTGTTTCCACGCAGCCGCCAGGAATAAGGAGAACACCTGGCTCCAGCGGTGACTCTTCGGCCACGGCCGTACCGACGTAGAGACCCAGTTGATTGGTTTGATAGACCGTCTTTGTGCTCATGTTGGACCTCAATATTTGATGCAATACATCATCGCGATGTTGTTCGGACGTGGATCACTGCCGCCCGAAGCGTCCACGGTAATGTTGTGTCTGTGGGCGCCTGCAGTGCTGCTGCTTTGTCCCAGGTTGGGCTGAACCGAATAGTGGCCAGCACCGGTGGAGGTGGAGAGGTTGATTGAGAGCGGCCAGATTCCGTGGGCGTGATCGCCTTGCACGTCGCTGCTCGCCGTGTGGGTATGAGCGGCGTTCTGCCCCATCTGACGAACACCAATTGCCCGATGGGGGTCCAGGCCTCTCCCGTCATCCCAACCACGGATAAAGTCACCGCGAAGGTCTGGCAGATTGAACGTACTGACGCCGTCACCTACCCCGTAGTAGGTTCCCAGGTAGGCAAAGAGGTTGGCGTAGGCCGTCCGGGACACTGCCGCGCCGTTGGCTTTCAGATAGCCTGCTGGTACTGCAGCCATAGCGAAGGCAACGATAGCGCCGACCGGAACGATGGTGGTCGGGTTGAGGTTGCCTGAGTGGAAAAGCGGTTGCCCGTTCCAACACAACTCCCCTACAGCGGACATGGCCAGATCGCCGGCGACCACAAATCCCCAGTGAAAGGCGATTCGCGGGGCATAGGTGAAGGCGCTTTGTGCAGCACCGACCAATTGTGCCTCACGAATCTCCAGGGCACCGTCGGTGTAAATTGTCCCTACGGTAGGTGCATACAACTGTGGGCGTTTGTCGGTCAGCCCTAGGGGCAAAGCGTTGGTGATGCCATACCCTTGCAGGGTCGTGGGCTTCCCCGTGGTGATTTTGGAATAGTCCAGAGCGGGAATATCCCCAGCGACCAAGCTGGCCGCGCCGACGACAGTACCTTTGCTGCTGACCGTGACTTTCGTATAAGTGCCGGCCTGCACGCCACTGTCATTGAGCGTAAAAGCGATATCGGCATTCGCGGTGCCATCAAAAGACGCGCTCCCGGTGCCTGCACCGCTGATCGACAAGGTGCGGGCGTTCAGCAGTTGTTTTGCCTTCCCCGCAGCGGTCGTGCCATCCAACAGCTTGTCGATCGCGCCCTGCAGCACCTTGCGCACGCGGCTGACCGCCTTGGTGCTGGCCAGGACCTGACTACTGTCGGTGCTGTCGTCATCGCTGACGGCGTTCGGCAGGTTACCCAGGCCTACGTCTCCCTTGGTGGTCGACCGGGCGCGCAACTGAGGATAGTCACCGTTACGGGCTGCCAGATGCTGCAGCAGCGGCTCGGTAATGTATTCAGAGGGCCGGCGGTCTATGACAGCCGATGTCGTCAGATCCGCCAGGGCGATGCAGTAATGGGCGGCACCGGTGCCGTCCTGGTAGTCGGCCTTGTCGGCACCAAAGACCACGCTCCAACGTGCGACCACATCATTCAGTTGGTGCTCCAGAACGACATCGAGCCAGACAGTGGTGGGTAACGCAGGAGGACTGATCACCTGCACCTGGTTGCTGCTGACACGCACCCCTTCGACATAGGCTAGCCCCGGTTTAACCCGGTAGGTGTTGCCCAGCTGTTCTACCTCCAGTGCGGTCGTCAGGAAGCAGGCCCGACCGAAGATATCCCGATTGCTCAGGCGCTCGCGCTCGTCGATGCCTTTCAGCCGCACGGTGAAGTCGTGCTGCCAGGTACTGGCGTCGATTGTGATCCCGGTCAGGGACTGGGCGCCGTCGAACACCACCATGAAGTTGCGGGTCACGTTGTTGCCCAGCTGCTGCGGCGGGATGTTCTTGCGCTTCTGTTGGAGCGGCACATAAGCCACGGCCAGCAACACGTTTTCGGCGGTTTCAAGACCGATCCAGTTCCAATCGAAGTCGCCGATGTTGCTCCCAAGCATCAGGCTGTAAACCACCTGGTTGGGATTGACGAAGCCACGCTGGGTCACGTCGTAAGTGCCGACCAGTTGCGACACCGGCGGTTTGCCTGCGGTACGGTCCACGGGACTGTCCGGATTTAGGCCGGGGACATTGGCCAAAATAAAGCGGCTCACGACCATGCGTTGTTGCATGCCCTGTTTCTGGGCGATCAGGCTCTCACCTGCAAGGGTAATACTGGCTCCCATGAGGGCTCCTACAGACTGGCGATCAGTGTTTGCTGGTCGTCGTTGAAGTCCACCGCGACGACGCGCAGCGATATAGGGGTAACGGTCACGAAGTCATAGCGCCGACAGGTACGGCCGTATTGCTGGATCAACACCCGCAACAGTTCGGGGTTCTCCGACAGTTGGGAGTCGGACAGGCGAAGCAACACCACATCCCAGTCCCGATTGGGCATACGCTCATCAATCTCGACATAGCCGACGCCCAGGCGCTGCAGGATGCGTTTTAGGCCGGCGGTGCTGCCGGCATCGACCGCGTTGATGAACGCGAACTTGACCCGCAAGCGATACAGACTCTCGGGCTCATCCTTGAACCGGCTGATATCGCGCTGCCAAGCCAGTAGATCGAGCACCGTTACGTGACAGGTTTCTGCATCCATCTGCTGCAGCGGCCAGGTCAGCCAGCCTTCGACTTTCTCCCACCAGGACTGGCAGGCGGCTTTCAACTTGGTCAACTGCGGCCCATCCAGCCAGAACGGCAAATTGAGCTTGATCATGGCAACACCACCTGCAGGCTGCTGATCCTGGGAATGGTCAGCTCCGACACAATGTCGGCATTGTCGAAGTGCAGCGACTCGATGCCGGCGAACTGCTGGTGCAACTCCTCCCCCAGGCGGCTGAAGGAGAAGCGCGACTGTGGGTAGGTCAGGCTTGGCTTGTAATCCCCGGCAGTGCTCTCGCGGAAGGCCGTGCGGATGAACAGGGCCACGTCTGAACGCAGCGCCTCGCGCTTTTCTGCGGTCAGAATCGAGCGCGGCCAGACGGTGACACGCAGTTCATGCAGCGTGTGTGGCATGACCAGGACCAGCAGGTCATCGCCATGGCCATGGTTGCCCTGGTCACGGATATGCGCGTTGATCTCGGCCAGATAGGTCGCCGCCGGCGCGTCGGCGTCAAACAGCACATAGGCATTGGCACTGCCCGGGCCACGCGGGGCCCCATGCAGGAAGTACACACCGTCCGGCCGCACGCCCGGGAAGGCGGCGATCATGCCCCGGTAGACGGCATCGGTATGCCACTGGTTGACCGCCGAAAATTGGTTGCGCACGCGCAAACGCAGCTGATCGTCGGGCTCAGGATCTGCACCAGGTGCAATCAACCAGCCGTCATCGTTGACCACCTGGGCAATCCCAGGTACGGGCACCGGCAAAATCGCGTAGTACCCCGGGGCCAGATTGAAGCCGCTACCCTCCTCGATCGCCTCGACGGGGATCTCCAACTGCAGCTGTCCGTCCGCAAAGGTGGCGGCCATGCTGGTCAACAGCTGGTAGGTGCGGCCGTTGATTGCGGCAGACTGCACGATAATGCCGGCTGGCAGCACCAGGACACCGGCGGTAGCCGTCCGGGTGAACAGCAACGCACCTTTGGCCTTGGTCGCCCCTTTGCGCTCGACGCTCACCGCCCAGGCCAGCATGTCCAACCACTTTTTACTGGCGGTCTTGACGAAGAAGTTGGGCAGAATCGTGTCGCTGACAAAGCCCAGCAACCACATGACCGGCTTGGTCACCAACGCGGTGACCACCCGCCAGAACGGCGAATAGGCGCTGGTGTTGCTCAGTTTGCTGCCCTGGGCCGCCACTTCCAGCTCCCAGGCCTTGCGCAGTGCATCCTCGGTGGTGGGAATGCCGGAATCAGCCAGCGCCTGCTTAAAATCCACAGTGCTCACAGAACCACCTCGATATCGCCGAACTTCAAGGTTTTCGCCGTGACTAGGTATTGCCCGGGCGCGGTCTGGCGAATCAAGGCGGTGCCGGGCACCAGGCGCTCGTCGGCCTCCACCAGCAGTTCCAGTTGCTGAATGCAGTCCCGCTGTCGCAATGAACTGCGCTCGGCGACCAGCGTTACCAGCAACCCGCTTTCACGGATCATGTGCGCGATGTCCTGCGCGATGCTGGCCCGGTCTTCGATCAGCAGCGGCTGACGGGACGGGTCCAGCACCAGGTCGTTGTCGACGATCAACAAATCGATGTACTCGCTCATCCCCCCACCGCCATGCTCATCATGTTTTCCAGCTCCAGGGGGCTCATGGGCTTGGCGGTGTGAATATTCAGGTTCTCCACGTGGGTGCCCTTGTTTTGGGTTTGGTTGTTGTTCTGAATGCTGCTCAGCAGCCCGCCCCGGGGCACGGCGTTGGGCCGCTCGGGTGAAAGGTTGGTAATCGAACGATTGACGCGCTGCTGCGTTTGTTCAGCCTGTTCGACAGGTGTCGGGGCCATGACCAACGCCGGCGGTTGCAGCGGGACTTCCAGCGCCTTGGACGGCGTCATTGCCGGCGCGGGAGCCAGTGGCGCAGCAGTCATCATCAGCGGGGGCTGTACGCTCATCAGCTGTTGGGTGCTGACCAGTGGCGGCACCTGCGGCGTGTCGACCTTTGGCGCGGCGATGTTAGGCAGCTCCGGCGTCTGGGGCAGGTCGCTGAAAATCGCATCGATCTGGACGCCCGGGATCTTGTTCATCAGCTCAACCAGGCCATTGATAGCCCGCTTGAAGATGTTGACGATGCCGTCCCAGGCAGCCTGGGCCATGCCTGACCAGCCACCCATTGAACTGAACCAGTCGCTCAGCTTCTGGAATTGCTCGCTGACCCACTTGAACGCCACGCTGTTCATCAGCGCCGTGGTCCATTCGTCCCAGTACACGACAGCGGCGATTACGGCCGCGACTAGGGCGACAATCGCGATCACGATCCACACGATCGGGTTGGCCAGCAACGCGGCGTTGACCAGCCAGATCACGCCCTGCCAGATCAACATCGCGGTCCTGACCAGGCCCATCCAGGTGTACATCAGCACCAGGCCGGCGACGAAAGCGACGGTCATGACGGTGTGATAGAGGAACATGGCGATACTGCGGTAACCGCTCCAGGTGACCAGCTTCCAGACGGTCAGCAGCCCCAGCCAGGTGATCTTCGAGACACCCACGGCGAAGGTCAGCAGGGACATGCTGGCGATGATCCCCAGGATGGCCAGCGTGGTGAGGCCGATCACTCGGGTGATGTTGGGAAATAGCTTGGTCCAGCGCATCAGCACCTGGCCGATGTCCACCAGCTTTTGCATGAAGGGGGCAACGGTTGGGATCAGCACCTGGCCGAACAACGTCCGCATGTTCTGGACCAAGGATGTCCACTGCTGCCAAGGGTCGACCATGGCCTGAGCCATCTGCTCGGCGTTCTCAAGCCCGCGGACGTTACCCAACTGCTCCATGCCGTTTTTCAGGCGATCGGTATCGGCCATTAAGCTGCTGATCAAGCGCGCCGCTTCACCGCCAAAGGCGTCACGCAGCTTATTGCCATTGGCCTCGATCGACAGGTCACCGAACTTGCCTTTCAGCTTGTCCAGGATGTCGAGCATCGGCAGCAACTTGCCCTGCTGGTCGACGAACTTCATACCCAACTTTCCAGAGGCGTTGCTGATGTTCTCGAAAAACGCCTTGTACAAGCCGCCCGCCTCGCCACCATCCATGGTGCTGCCCAAGGTGCCAAGGACGGCCATTTGCTCGGACAGGCTGACGCCTGCCGTGCTGGCCAGCCCGCCAGCGGCCTTGAAGGCCTCACCAATCTGATCGCCACTGGTGCGGAACAGCTTCACCACTGTCGCGGTTTGTCCGGTCAGCCGCTCTACCCAGGTGTCCTTACCCATGGCATCGGCCTGGCTCTTGAACAGGTTGTACATAGTGCCGACGTAGTTACCCATGGTATTGGCGTCGGACTTGGTAGCCTTGGCCAGTAGGTTGCTGGCGTTGGTGAACGTGGCCAACTGATCGCCGGTCAGCCCCTTGATGGCGCCCTCGATGCTGTACGCCGAGGCGACAAAATCCTTGGCGTTCTCGCCATAGGCAACGGAAAAGTCCATGGACTTGCGCAATAACGCATCCAGCGCGTCTTCGGCCACACCGAGGGAACGAACCTCGCCAAGGGCCCGGTTCATCTCAAGGGCCGGTTCCAGGGACCGGGAAATGCCTTCAGCGGCGCCGATCATCCCGCCCAGGCCTAGGCCCATTTGGGTGATGCTCTTCTGGCTCTTTTCAGCCAGGTCTGAGAAGCCCATTTTGACCTTGCCCAGTGGGGCGGTGACCTTATCGGTCAGGCTCAAAATAAAGGCCAGGCTCGCGCTACGATCCGCCATCTGTCTACCCGTTCAGTGCATGGGCGATGCCGTTGGCTACGGCGATCTCCATGCGTCTCCAGTGTTCGTCTTCCAACCACTTGGCCGAGCCCATGACTTCGGGCGTGGGCTCGGCCCCGGGCAGCCAGCGGCTGGCCAGGGCCATCAACTGCCCCAGCCCGTCGTCGGTCAGTCGTTCGGCGTGGTCGAGGGCTTTTTTACGATGATTTCAACGTCCGGCGAGTACTCCTCAAGGAGCGTGCCGGCCAGTTGCATCACCATCACCGGGTTGGCCAGCAGCGGTTTCAGCTCGGCGCGCTGCTCCTGCTTGACGGTGCTGGTCAGCAGGTTGTTCGCCGGCGCGACCTTGTTGCTCGGGGTCATGGCGTTGAAGTACTTGGTCACGTCCTGCGGGGTCAGGGTGAAGGTGAATTCTTTTTCGCCCAGCTGCAGGGTGATTTCACGTTGTTCAGTCATGGTTGCGGATCCGTTGGTTCAGGGTTTTAAAGTGGGTGTCGAGTTGAGCCCGCAAGCTGTGCTCCAGCTTGTCCATGGCCCGCTCGATGTCGTTGTGTTTCGGGTAGTTCTGGGCGATCTCCACGCGCAGCTCCAGGTGCTCGCGACGGGACTCACTGACCTGACGGAACAGGAAGGCCTGGAAGCCGATCACGGCGGTCAACAGCAGTTCAGGCAGCAAGGCCATCAGTCTCTCCAGCATTTCCATATCAGGCTCTCCAGGTGCCACGGCCGCCGATGCGGACGGCCTGCCACATCAGCCAGGCCAATGCGGTGCTCATGCCCTCTTCGCGTAGGGCGTCGTAAAAAATTCGGTCGGCCTCGGCCTTGGTGAAGCGGTGGGCTTCGTGGGTGTAGATCCGGTCGTGGACCACGGACGGACGGCGGGCGGCAGGTTCCTCCCGATCGACCAACCAGCGCGCCAGACGCGGCACGCTGGCCAGGTCCGACAAGTAGCCGATCGGCACCTGGATACGGCGACCGTCCAAGGTCACGTACTGCAGTGGCCGGACCACCTGCCACCGCGTGTGGCCCGGTCGGTGACGCAGCTCAAGGTCACTTTCAAAGGGCATCGGCGGCGCACTCCACCCGGATTTTGTTCGGCGCCGTGTCGGCGGCGATCTGCTGACGCAGCACGGCCCGGGCTGGCATCGGTGCCTTGCAGTAGGTGCCCACCAGCGTGGCAGCGCTCTGCGCAACGACACGGTGGGCATCCGTGAAGGCGCACCCCACCAGGGCGACACCGACGAACAGAACAGCGATAAACAGGCGATTCATCAGTAGCTCCAGATCATTGGGCTGGGCAGACGGCCGCCCGCCGGCGCTGTGCCCAGGTGAAGAAAACGGGCGTTGCCGCGCTGGCTGACGCCGATGCGGGTGAACCCCAGGTTCAAGGCTCGCTGCAGCAGCTCCAGGGCCTCGGCACCACGGATCCGCACGTCAACGGCTTGCCCCAGGCTGTGTTCACCTGGTTCGGCTTTCTTCGCCTCCTCCGGATGCCGGCGGCAGCGAAAAGCGCTGCTCAAGGCCATGGGCTTGTTGAACTGCTCGCGCAGCTGCTGCAGGCGATCCATGAACGCCGGATCCATCTCGCTGCCGTCGCTGTTGCATTTGCCGCATTTGCAGCGCAGCTCGGCGGCGGAAAAATTCTTCCAGGTGCGAAAGGTCATCGGCGTTGTCCTTGCTCGAAAAGGGATTGGCACGGGGTGCAGCGAATGATCCCGCCCAGCGCTTGGCGCTTCTCCGGAATTGGCTTGTCGCACTCCAGGCAGTGGGTTCGGCTTGGCCCGGTCGGACACGGCGCGGCGAGCTGAGCGGCAATCGCCCGGTCACGCTGACGTTGCTCCAGGGCCTGGGCGCGGTCGAACGGGCAAACCATCAGCTCAGGCCCTCGATCTCGGTGGCATCGAGGTACGGCACGCCGTTGATACGGATAAAGTCCGGGCTGGTGACTTCGAACGGCACCTTGTGCTTGCTCTTCTCGCCGCCCTTGGGATCGATGCTCAGCAGGCTGGACACCTTCAACTTGCAGCCGAAGGCCTCGATACGCAGTTCCTCTTCACCGGCTTTGGCGAAGAACACCGCGTCGAATGGCTCCAGCTTGCGAAAGCTGCCGGCGTTACGGGCCGCTTCGATCAGCAGGTTGAAGTTCGTGGTGTCCAGCTCAAAGTCGCCGCTGGCCGAGACATCGCCGTCGACGTGACCATTGGGCACGCCTCGGGTCTTGGCCACCGCCGAGTTGTCGGTTACATCCAGGGTGCAGCTTTCAACGTGTACAGCCAGGTCGCCCAGGTTCACGTCGAAGTTCTTGCCACCAATACGGGACATGCGGGGTTACTCCTAAGCGTCGGTGGAAAGATCCAGGGCGATGTTCGCCGTGAGGTCTTTCGGGCAGTTGAGGGGCCGGAGCTTGATGTAGGCCTCTACGGCGGTTTTGCTCTTCCAAACCAGCACGATGTCGCCGTCCTTCGGCGACTCGATCTCGCCCGGGAATACCTCGCCGGCGAACTTCACCGACTTGGCCATACGGCGCAGGGGGGCCATCAGCGCGTTGATGTTCACGGCCATGCTGTTGGGGGTGTTGTTCAGGCGCCGATCGGCGACACGGCGGATCAGCAGCGGGCGAATCAGGCGCGAGGCCTTGTCCGCCAGGCGCAGGTATTCAATGACCAGGTAATCGCTGCCCGGGGTGTCCAGCATGTTGCCATCCCCCCAGTAAACGCCCGGGTAGTCGGCATAGGTCTGCGAGACGGAAAAGCGGGCCTTGTCCAGCTCGGCGCGGATCGAGGACGGCAGCGGGATGCCCTCCTTGTCCACCGGCACCGGCCCCAGCCCGAGTACCGCGCCGGTGGCTACGCGCATGGGGCTGTCAGCCACACTGACGGCAGCATTGGCCAGCCGGCCAGCCAGGACGCCCAGGTCATTGCCGTGCAGTTGTGGCACCACCAGCACGCGCGGGGCAGCAAGGTCGGCGGTGATCGACTTCTGATCCACCAGGTACTCCGCCCAGGTCTGCAGCGGTGTCGGGCTGGCTGTCGCGGCCATGACGAATACGCGGCGGCCGTAGACGTTGTTCAGTTCAATCGCGGCGTCATGCATGGCCGACAGTTCGTCAGCCTTGAGCACGGGCTTGGTGATCACCACGGCCTCGACAGAGAAACCCTGCTGCTGGGAGGTTTCCAACGCCGTGCGCCAGTCACCTTCGGCACCGATCGGCGCTGCCAAAGCGGCCCAGCGGTCACCGCCGTTGAGGCGAGCGGCGGTGATCTGGGTTTTCAGATCACTAGCCGGGATGCCCAGCTGTGCATCCAGGTCGCTGTCGGTGTTGAGGGGAATCAATTTGCCGGTGTTCTTCGGACCGGGACCGATGAATAGGAAATAGCGCTCGATCTCGGTCACGGCGCCCTGGCCGAGGTTGAGATTGTTAACGCTGACTTTGCCAAGTGCCATGCAGTGCCTCGTTAGCGGGGTGAATTAAGGATTTGTTGCAGCACCTGGCTCACCAGTGCAGTGGTGTCGCGGTCGCTGCTGACACCGATGAACTGGCGTTTGGGCAAGGTGATATCCCAGCTCTGTGCGCCGGTGGTTTCGGTCTTTTCGTCTTGCAGAATGCGGATCAACAGGCCGGCCTTGGCGTAGTTGACGTGTTCCTTGATCCAGGCCACAGCCGGCCGGGCCAGGGTCTTACGGCCTTTCTGGCGGACCTTGAACCCCAGGCGGCGCAGGCGTTTGGCCTGCTTGTCCGTGGCCGCCAATCCCTGGGGAACACGGTTCCAGCGGCGCATCTGCGCGGCCGTGCGGCGCTCGCTCACACCGTTGTGCTGCTGGGCAGCCACCCACCGGTTCAGCGCGTTGCGCCAGCCCAGTTCGGCTTCATCAGCACTGACGCGGGTGACCTCCATCAACTTGGCCAGGCCGGCTTCCATCCGTTTTTTGCCCTTGGCCTCGGTCTTGCGCGGAGCAAACGGCGAACCGTCCAGGTTCTGCTGGTCACGCACTCGCTTACGGCTCATGGTCCGCACGCGCTTGGAGACGTTGTTCAGCAGCCGCCGGCGCAACTGCGGGGGCAGGCTCAGCAACGCCAGTTGCTCACGCACGCCCAGATAGCCCCGGGCGTCCAGCTCCAGGGTGCTACGCGCCATGGCCGGCCACCTCACCGTGCTCGGCGATCCAGAGGTCGAACGGCACGAAGGCCCAGGTCTTGCCAAAAGCCGGGATCTCGCCGACGGGATCCTCGGCCAGGTATTGGGGCTCGACGAACTCCAGGGTCAGTTCCACTTCGAACAAGTCGTTGTCATCGGGCTCTACCCGAAAGTTGGGCAACGGCAGGTCATGGCGGTGACGGTTGGGGTCGTGGTTCTCCAGCCAACTGCCCACCAGGGCCATCAGGCGCGCCGGGTGATCGGCGAACCGCTCCATCACCAGGACGGCCTGATAGCGCATGTCACCCAAGTGCATGCCCTGAATGTCGGGCTTCCAGATCAGGTCCAGGCTGACCTGTTCGGTCCAGCTGTCCAGTTGCTCCGGCGGCACCAGGTTGCGGTCCAGGAGAAAAGAAGTCAGTGCGCGCAGCTTGATCATTGCAACGCCGCCGTCATGCGGCCACGGCCCTGCAGCGAACGCACGGCCTGCTGGCTGAAAGCCAGGAAGGTTTCGGCGCGTTCAGGCAGCTCCTTACCCGTGTTTTCGGCACTTTCGCGGCGGGTCACGGTGGCGAACTGGGTCAACAGGCTGGCCTTCGTTCGGCAGTACACAGCGCGCTTGTAGGTGGCGGCCTTGAACGTGCGCTCTGGCAACAGGCGCGAGTCCGCGGACTCCACGCTGTTGATGCCAACGGCCTGCCAGCGGGCCTTACACCTGGCCAAGTCGGCGTTGACCTCGATCATGGCCGTGGTCATATCAGTGCCCAGCAAGTCCACCAGGTACTCCGCCGGCAGGCGATAGCTCTTCTGGAATTCAGATACCGAGAGGTCCGGCCAAAAGCCGTCGTTCTCGATTTGCTGCTCCACAAAGGTGGTGGGTTTGCCTGAAAAGCTCATCGCTGGGCGCTCAAATAGGGCGGGGAGACTGTTTTTCGTGGGGCGGGCCATAAATGGTCGACACACGTCCACAGTTCCCCGCTGGGGGGGGTAGTCGGTTACTGGGGAGGCTGTTGGGCCTGTTGTTTTTTCAGCGCCTTGCGGCAGTTGTCGAGGCGAGTCCCTACGCCAACGGCGGAATACAGCTCGGTAGCACGTTCGAAATGCCCGATCGCAGTCGGCCAGTCCTGGCACTCCATGGCGCGGATGCCGAGCAACTTGTGGTACTTCGCCGGGATTTGTTCGGTCAGCTGCCATTCGCCATCGACACGCGGCAACAGGTTCGAAACGTACGGCTCGGGACTACGCTTGGCGTCCTGCTCGGCGTTGGCCCACTCGATCACCGCGTCAGCGACAAAGGTCGGAATGTCGCGCTTGAAGCGCTCGGGCATGACCTGGCCTTGTTCCATGGCGAAGTCGGCCAGCTCCAGGCCGTCTTCAAACTGGGCGGTGTCGAACAGCCAGACCATCACCTGCACCAGGACGCGATTCGGGAAGTTCAAACCCGACTCACAGTAGCGGGCGACGTAGTCCTGGTACTTGGGCAGCAGCTCATCCCGTTTGAGCAATTGGCGTCCAGCCAGGCCATTGATTGCGCTCAGGCGCTCAAGATCCTGGTCCAGGGCTGCTTCCTGCAGCATCAGGTGTTTGCGCGCATTGGCCGGGCTGCTCAGGGCATCCGCAGGGGAATACGCCAGGGAGGCAGCGCCGGCGAGTGCCGCTACTGCAGCGCCACCCTGGGCCAAGGTTCGGCGCTTGTGCGCCAAGGCCAGGCTCACGCTACAAGCTCCACGTTTTCGGTCAGGGCGAACTTTTCCAGCTGCTCGATCACGTAGCCCTCATTGCGGCTGTTGTAGTCCTCGACGCGGGAGCGCTTCGGGTTCTCGATCGTTTGCCGACGCCAGCTGGTGTCCTGGAAGTAGATCGACAGGTTGTCCCAACTGGTGACCAACACGGCATTGACTGGGAGGTTCGGCACGCTGAAGGCCGGCAAGCCGCCATAAGTGGCGATTACCTGGGCGTCCTCAATCCGCTCCTTCTCGGTCGGTTTGTCGCCCTGTTTGGTGTACAACTTGGCCTTGTCTGCAGCCAACAGGTCGCTGCCGATGATCGCCACCAGGTCGCCGTCTTCGCGAAGGACTTCATCGACCATCTGCTTGGTGTCATGCACCAGGGCGTCGAGGTTCACGTAGTCGCCGCCGTCGCCCAACAGGACCTTGCCGGCGGTTTTGCCTTCCTTGAGCACCTGTGCCGGGATCTGCTCACGAGCCTGCTGCAGCCAGCCCTTGTTCACGTCCTGCAGCTTGGGATACTTCTCCAGATCGGTCTGAGTGGCAGCATGGGTGCCGTGAAAGCCGATCATGATCCGGTCTTGGGCGATACGCTTCTGGACGGCACCCGAATAGCGATCCTTGAAGTCCGGGAACTTGGCCCAGGCGTCGATCTTGGCGTACGGCAAGCCCACGTCCGATTCGGTCGAAACCAATTCGTACAGGGTGTGTTCAAGCGCGGAAACGTCCTTGGCTTCGCGGTCGGTGGTTTTGGTGTTGGTGCGGCCAGTCACTGGGCCGTTGACACCGATGAACACCTTTTCACCCTTGATCTCGCTGACCGGAACGACGTTGATACGCTCCAGAAAGTCAGCTTTCGCGGTGATCGCGTCGTTCAGTTCCTGGGCGACAGAGGGTTCGACGCTGAACTGGCGGCTGGGTTGTTCAACACCGTAGGTCTCGCCGATTGCTGCTTGCAGCTCGGCGTATTTCTTGGCGCCGTTGGCGCTCAGTGGCTGGGCCATGTCAGAGCACCCGCTTCTTGCCAGGGGCAGCCGGACCGGTAGTGCGCGGCAGTTGGCGACCGGTGGTGGTGTTCTGCAGGACGCTGAATTGCTGGCTCAGCTTCGCCAGGCTGGCCAGGACGGCCTGGTTGCCCTTGCCATTACGGCGGAATTCGCGCTCTTCCTCGGCGGTGGTGACGATCTCGTCCACTGCAGCGCTCACATCGTCGATCGGGGCCTGGTCAGGTTCTGGTGCTTCTTCGGCAGCAGGCTCGATGACAGCCTGAATGCCGGCAGCGACGACCAGCAGCTGCGCCAGCAGGGCTTTTAAGGCCGTTGCGGTAGCTTCATCCATTGGGGGGTTGCTCTCGGTTGGGGTTTGCGGGGTGGTTTCGGTGGCACGCTCTTCAAGGCCGAAGCGCTTGAACAGGCCTGTGAATGCGGCGACCAGCTTCTGCAGCTCGCCTTGAGGTTGGGTGTCGCGCAGGGGACCAAGCTCAACCGAAGCGGCGTAGTACGCGCTCGGGCTGGTTCTTTTCGAAAAGTAGAGTTCCTGGGTGCCGAGACTCGCCGGTTCGTCGGTGACAGCCAGGCCGGTCAAGTAGGCTTTGCCACTGCCGGCGAAATTCGGGCTGATCTCGATGCTGGTGAACAGCTTCTGGCCCTGATCGTTGAGGAACAGCAGGCGGTCGTTCGGTTTGAGCTGCGCCTCCAGGCCGATCTGACCAGGCTCCAGGTCGTCGCCCTCCTCCACCAAGCGCACGGCGAATACCGTGCCGTGGGAGCCCTGCCAGCGTTCGTGGTCGCACCAGATCACTGCCGTGTATTTGGACGGCTTGTACGTCTCGGCGATATCGCGCAGCTCCTGGGGAAGGATCTCGCGACCATCGGCGGTGGTGCCGCTGGTGGCGACACGTTTCCAGAACGAAACAAGGGAACGGGGCATGGGCGATAACTGCGCTCAATCGGTGGTTTGAGCCGCCACGATAGGGAGCCGTCGGCGCCTCGCCAAACGCTTTGCCTGCGCGTCATTCCTAGATTCACGATCTAGGAAGTTGGCAGAAGTTAACACCGCGTTTTCGCCGTTTTCGCCGCATAGACTGCGGCCCATGTACTACTCGACCGAAGTTAAAGAAGCCGCCAAACGCCTGTTCCTGCGCCGCTGCAAGGCCAAGGAAATTCAGGCGCAACTCAACCTGCCCAACATCCGGATTGTCTACTACTGGATCCGCCAGAGCGGGTGGGAAGACATGCTGTCGGACGAAGAACCGCTGACCGCTGTCGGCCGGCGGATCACCTTGCTCCTGGACAAGGCTGGCAGCTTGTCAAAAGACGATCTGAATGAGCTGGACCGGCTGACCGCCGTTCGCGAACGGTTGCTGAAACAAGCGGCCAAGCCGGCGCCGGCAACCGCATCGATCAGCGACAACCCGGGCGAGTCCTCCGAACCGCGCCAGCGCTCGCGTGGCGAACGTTCCGGCCGTGGTGAGGGCGGCGGCAAGAAAAAGGAGAAGAAGGCCAAGAACGACATCAGCGAGCTGACCGAAGTCGACTTCCTGGATAAGTTCATCAGCAAGATGTACCGCTACCAGCAGGAGCTGTTCGCAGCCAAGCAGAACCCGCTGACCTGCAGGATCCGCAACATCCTCAAGAGTCGTCAGGTCGGTCTGACCTACTACTTCGCTGGCGAGGCGTTCATGGACGCCGTGTTGAGCGGCGACAACCAGGTGTTTCTGTCGGCCAGCCGATCGCAATCGGAGATCTTCCGCAGCTACATCATCCAATTCGCGAAATCGTGGTTCGACATCGAGCTGACCGGCAACCCAATCGTGCTCAGCAACGGCGCCGAACTGCGCTTCCTGTCGACCAACAGCAGCACGGCCCAGGGTTATCACGGCCACGTTTACGTCGATGAGTATTTCTGGATCCGCGACTTCGAGAAGCTCAGCACCGTTGCCAGCGCCATGGGCACCCACAAGAAATGGCGCAAAACCTACTTCTCGACGCCCAGCGCCGTATCGCACCAGGCGTACCCGTTCTGGACTGGTGAGGAGTTCCGCAACAGCAAACGCGGCAAGAAGGCCGGCGGCACCTGGCCGGTGGAGTCGGCTTACACCCAGGGCGCGCTGTGCCCGGACGGCCAATGGCGCAAGACCATCACCATCCAGGACGCGATCGACGGCGGGTGTGATCTGTTCGACTTGGAGCAACTGCAGCTGGAGTACGACGAGGACAAGTTCCAGCAGCTGTTCTACTGCAAGTTCATCGACAGCACGCAGAGCGCGTTCGGCCTGAAAGACCTGGAGCGCTGCTATTCCGACCTGTCGTTGTGGGAAGACTACAAGCCCGACGACGATCGGCCCTTCGGCAACAGCCCAGTCTGGCTGGGATACGACCCGAGCCGGACCCGCGATGACGCCACTTGCGTGGTCATCGCCCCACCGCTGGAGCCCGGGGCGAAGTTCCGTATCCTGGAGAAGCACAGCTGGCGGGGGCATTCGTTCACCTACCAGGCCGCACAGGTCAAGAAGCTCACCGAGCGGTTCAACGTCCAGCACATCGGGATCGACGTTACCGGCGTGGGCTACGGTGTGTTCGACCTGGTGCGCGACTTCTACGCGAAGGCCACACCGATCCACTACAGCCTTGAGGCGAAAAACGCCCTGGTGCTCAAGGCCCAGGACACGATCCAGGGCAGCCGCATCGAGTGGGACGCCGGTTGGACCGACATCGCCCAGGCGTTCCTGACGATCAAACGCGGCACTACCAACAGCGGCCAGGTCACATACAGCGCGTCACGCACCGACGCCACGGGCCACGCCGATATCGCCTGGGCGGTAATGCACGCCCTCGCCAACGAACCCCTGAATACCAACAAGCGGCGCCGAAGCCGCTACGTCACGAGCGGAAACAATGCCCAAGCCACGACACAGAAAGCACCAGGTAACCCAGCAGGCACGACAGCCACAGCCCATGAGGGCATTCACCTTCGGCGAGCCCGAACAAGTGCTGTCGGGCAACATCGGCGAGTACCTGGGGGTGTTTCCAAGCGACGACGGCGAAATCTACAAACCGCCGGTGTCGCGCACAGGCCTGGCCAAGCTGCTGCGCGCAAACGCACACCACGGCGCCATCCCGAAGTTCAAACGCAACCTGCTGCTGCGTGAGTTCATCCCGTCCACGGGCTGCAGCACACAGACCATGGGCCGAGCTGGCCTGGACTACATGGTGTTCGGCGAGTCCTATTTCTATCGCGACACCAATGCCTTCGGCCAGGTCCTGGAAATGCAACACCTGCCGGCGATCAACATGCGGGTCAAAGTAGACGGTGGTTTCAGGATGCTGCTGCCGGACGGCAAGTTCATGGACTTCGACCAGGACGAGATCGAGCACGTCCTGGACTACGACGTGGAACAGGACATCTACGGCGTGCCGGACTACCTGGGCGGCCTGCAGGCGCTGTTGCTCAACGAAGCCGCGACCCTGTTCCGCCGGCGCTACTACAGCAACGGCGCGCACGCGGGCTACATCTTCTACACCAACGACCCGGACCTGACCGAGGAAGACGAAGAGAACCTGCGTGCCCAGATCAGTGCCAGCAAGGGTGTGGGCAACTTCCGATCGATGTTCGTCAACATTCCTAACGGCAAAGAGAATGCGATCCAGATCATCCCCGTGGGTGACTTCCAGGCCAAGGACGAGTTGGAGAAGGTGAAGAACATCACCCGCAATGACGTGATCGCCGCCTGGCGCATGAACCCGGCGCTGGCCGGGATCATTCCGGAAAACAGTGGGGGCTTTGGCGATATTGAAAAGATCGATCGGGTTTACACCAGTAACGAGATCCGGCCGATCTGTCAGTTGTTCAACCAGCTCAATGACACGTTACGGGAAGACAGGCGAATTAGCTGGAGAGCCCCCGAAAATGAAGGCGAAATCGCTACATGATGTTTCAGATACAAGGAAACATTCTGCATCACATGCGAACATAGTGGCAATTTGTTGCGTTCCGGGGAGGGAAGATGCGAGTTACTTGTAAGTGTGGGCACAAAGGTCGAATAGCGTCTCGTGAGGCGCTATCTACGGACTTCGCGAAACTCTATTGCCAGTGCCTGGACGCCAAATGTGGCCATACCTGGGTCGCAAACCTGACGTTCTCCCACACCCTCAGCCCGTCCTCGCAAACGTTCGACAGGATGCTGTTCGATCGCTTGAGGGACATGCCCAGGGCCAAGCAACGTGAGCTGTTTGAAAAGCTTGGATCGCAGGCAGTCGCGTGATGCAAACCGCCGACCCTGTTATGCCGGCGGCTCAGGAATCAATCGTCGTCGGACTGTTCCGGGCTGCTTATCAGGGCTTCGGTCAGTCTGCGCAATTGGTCCTGATCACGCTGGTTCAACTGACGAAAGGCCCCTACCAGGCGACGCTCGATATACGAAAGCTCGTGCCACGCAGATGCAGCCATTTCAACGTAGCCGACATCGGCGTTTGTGCGATCCAACATGCTTACCACTCCATACAGTGCATTGCTGAGGCACCGTTATGGGGGCGAGTAGATGGCCATCTGCCAGGTCTGGAACGATTGATCGCTATGCTTTGTTACAAGTTAATTCGATCCTGCGGCAACGACATCGGCCAAGGCTTTCAGATACCGGCGAATCGCCCTCTGGTCTTCCTCCGGAAGGCTTCTGTACTGCTTGACCAACACATCCTCAACTTGGCTCAACGAGTCGACGGCAAGCGTAGTTCGCAAACCGGTCAGTATGTAAGGGACATCAAAACCGAATTCGCCCGCGCATCTGCTCAGGTAAGACGCCGTGGCGTCACTCGTTCCAGACTCCCAGTTCGCCTGTGTCCGTTTGGCGATCCCAAGAGCTTCAGCGATCTGAAGTTGCGTCAGTCCACATCGTCTCCGCTCCTCTTGAAGCCGAGAACCTATCTCTTCAGAAAGATGCACTTTTTTTCATCCTTACTATTTACAAGTGCACCTAAGTGCATCATTGTGCATCTCACACCACATGAAACTGCACGGATCTGCACTATGCCCAACACAAGCATCACCGAGCAAGCCCGCAAAAAAGCGCGTGAAGCCTTAGAGAAGCGCGGTCAATCCGCGAAGGACTTTGCTCAACAGCATGACCTGAATCCCAGCACCGTATACGCGGTGCTGAGTGGCCAGAGCCAGTGTCGCCGTGGGGAGGCTCATCGCGCAGCCGTCCTACTGGGGATCAAGGACGGCATGATCGAACAGTAATGGCCAACTCACTGAGGGAATAGCAGAAGATGAAAACCAGGCTTCTAAAAACGCGGCGCGAAGTCGTCAGTGCAATTATTTGCACCTACCAGGGAGGCCGCGAACGCGCTGCAGCTCGGATCGGTTTGTCGCTCAAGAAGTTCGACAACCACGCCTACGAGAACAATAACTGCCGCCCCCTGACGGATGTCCAGATATACCAGCTGGAACAAGAGACAGGCACTCGGCACTTCGCCAACTACGTGGCATCGATGTACGGCGGCATGTTCGTACCGGTTGCAGATCCAGGGAGTCTGGACAACGTGGAGATGTATACCCGTGCAATGCAGAGTTCGGCCAAACAGGGAACGGTCGACCAGATCATTGCCCAGGCGCTTGAGGATGGCGTTATCACCGAAGACGAAGCCGAACTGATCCTCAACGCTCACACCTTGCACATCGCCGCACGCACCGCCGAAGTCTATGCCGCCATCGATCTCTACCGCGCCAAATCGGGGAAAGCCAAATGAACGCTCAGACCAATACTTTGGACTACCAGGAATGCATGCAGAGCGCCGCCTTGACGTTCCTTGAGCGCCATCAGGGCGAACACCTGAGCGACCTGTCAGCGCTCCTCGATCGCACAATCAATCACCTGGTCAGTAGCTTCAGTGTGGCCGAGCCGATTGCGACCCGGCTGGCGTCCCTCGCACATATCGAACTGATGGAAATTGCATTCCGCCAACGCATCGACCTGAGTTACAGCACCGACACCATCGCGGTGATCAGGGACCCTATCAAGGGCCACTGCTGGTCTGTACCTGTCAGCCTGATTTATGAACGCATCCTGAATACTCCAGACAGCGTGCGCTTCCGCTCAACGAACTCGTAACCCCCAACCCAACCAATCACCGGCCCCACATCCCGTGGGTTTGGGTGAGCTACGCCCGAAATCGAGGTTTCACGATGGCAAACGCCGTAATTCTCAGCGCTCAGATGCCCCCGGCAGAGGCCCAGGCCCTGCTGGCGTACATGCGTGAGCAATACCGCTTGAGCCTCAACGACCACTGGTACGCAGACGAGTACCGGTATGTCCCGACAGATAAACGGCACAGCTCGATCCTCGCAAAAACGCCGGTGATGGCCGCACAAAAACGCCTGATGGCAGCCCTCTCTCTCAGCCTCAAAGCAGTGAAGTAACCCATGAAAGACGATCTCCGCCACGACGTGCTGCAACGCCTCCAGGATGACTTCGGACTGAAGCACCGTACTGGCACCGACTACATGCGCGGCGGCACCTGCCCCAAGTGCAAGAAAAAAGAGCTGTACTCCAGGTTCGATACGCCGTGGATGGTGATCTGTGGTCGACCTGAAAAGTGCGGCCACACCCTGCACGTAAAAGAGCTTTACGACGATCTGTTTGAAGACTGGAGCAAACGAGCCCCAGCCACCGACCAGCACCCCAATGCCACCGCACGTGCATACCTGGAGTTTGCCCGGGGCTTTCGCTTTGAACTGATCCAAGGCTGGTTCACCCAGGAAAGCTACTACTCCCGTGAACACGACGCCGGCAGCGCCACTGTGCGGTTTGCCCTGGAAAAGGGTGGCTGGTGGGAACGCCTGATCGATCAGCCGCACCGGTTTGGGAAGATGAAGGCCCGCTTCAAGTCCAAGGACAGCTATCGCGGCGTCTGGTGGTGTCCGCCCTGCGTTGACCTGCTTGAGGTCAAGGAAATCTGGATCGTCGAAGGGATCTTCGACGCCATCGCCTTGGTGCACAACGACATCGCGGCCGTATCGGCCATGTCGTCGAATGCATTCCCCGGGGAATCGCTCAAGGCATTGATCGAAGCCCGCGAAGGGAAGCTGCCGAAGTTGGTATGGGCTCTCGATAACGAGCCTGGCGCCCACGCCTACACCAAACGTTGGGCGCGGGACGCTCGCGCCCTGGGCTTCGTCTGCGAGGCGGCGCAGATCCCCCAGCGTGACGGACGTAAAACGGACTGGAACGATCTACATCAACGCTGGGGCTTCATTGAGGACGAGAAAAAGCGCGCCGAACAGATCGCTGCAGACCTCAAACAGGCCCGTCACCAAGGCGCCTTGCTCCTGGCCGAAAGCGCTGCTGAAAAGGCGTTGCTGATGTACGACTGGAACAAGCGCGGAGAATTTCACCTCGGCTTCGGCAGTCGGTTGTACTGGTTCAAGTTGGACCTGGACAAGTACAACCGGGCAATGCAGGACCTTGAAGATAGCGACCAGCACGACGATCAGTTGCTCAATCAGGCGCAACAGCGCGAGAAAGCCCTACAGCAATCCGGTAGCGTGGTGGAGATCGCCAACTGCTACCCACAGGCCCTGTACTTCCAGCGCAACGAGGTGACCGACGAGTCCTGGTACTACCTGCGCGTCGACTTCCCCCACGACTCGGAAAGCGTGAAAAACACCTTCACCAGCGGGCAGTTGTCCGCCGCGAGTGAGTTCAAGAAGCGGCTGCTTGGCATGGCTGCAGGTGCGATGTTCACCGGCAGCGGCCAGCAGCTCGACAAGCTCATGAAGGATCAGTTGTACGGCATCAAAACCGTGTCGACGATCGACTACGTGGGCTACAGCAAGGAGCACGCCTGTTACGTCTACGGCGATATCGCGATCAAGGACGGCACCACCTACAAGGTCAACAGCGAAGACTATTTCGAGTTCGGCAAGCTGCGCCTGAAGACCCTGCAGAAGGGCGTCACCATCAAGCTGCAGCGTGAGGCAAAGGGCTTCGACGAGAAATGGCTGCAGTTGCTGTGGACGTGCTTCGGTGCCCAGGGAGTTGTCGCCCTGGTGTTCTTCTTCGGATCTCTGTTCTGCGAACAGATCCGCGCCCGCTACCAGTCATTCCCCTTTCTAGAGGCCACGGGTGAAGCGGGCTCCGGTAAAACGACCCTGCTCAACCTGCTTTGGAAGCTGCTCGGCCGAGAGGGCTATGAAGGGTTTGACCCGATGAAGTCGACCAAGGCCGGGCGCTCTCGCCTGATGGGTCAGGTTTCCGGCATGCCGGTGGTGTTCCTTGAGGCTGACCGCCATAGCGAAGACCGAGCCCATGCAAAAACCTTCGAATGGGACGAACTGAAAGACTTTTTCGGCGGCGGCACACTGGCCACGAAAGGCGTCAAGACAGCCGGTAACGAGACGTACGAGCCACCGTTTCGCGGAACTATCGCTATCGCCCAGAACGCGGCAGTGGTAGCCCATGAGGCGATCATGACGCGGATCGTGAAACTGCACTTCGTCCGCCCGATCGTTACACCGGAAAGCCGGGCAGCTGCAGATCAGCTCAACGCCCTGGATGGTGACACCCTGAGCCACTTCCTGTTGCGGGCAGTCGGGAAGGAATCCGCGGTGCTCGATCTGTTCGCCCAGCGTATGCCCGAACACGAAGCGAAGCTGCGCCGGCTGCACACCCACTGTTTCGCGTGTGGTACGGCCTACATCAGCGACCAGGGCAACTGCAGCAGCTGTGGTTATGACCTGCGCGGATACATCCGCGTCGAGAGGATCAGCAAGAACCACGCTCAATTGCTCGCGCTGCTGGACAGTCTGTGCCTGGTACTGAAATTGAGTGCACCACAGGTCACAGCCACCCAGCGTCAGATCGTCCGGATGGCCATCGAGCGCCAGTCCTCAATCAGCTCCGACCATGCGGCCGTGGCCGAGTTTTGGGAAGTCTACGACTACCTCGAATCCCTCAGCGAGGACCCGGTGGTCGATCACAGCAGCGACCCAACTGTTATCGCCATCAACCTCAACGAGTTCTGCGAACGCGCTACAGAACACAAGCAGAAGCTGGCCGAGGTGGGCACCTTGCGCGACCTGCTCAAGGAGTCCCGATCACGCAAGTTCCTGGACAGCAATAAGGCAGTACACAGCGCCGTACGCGCCGCGTTCAACAATCGCAACCCATGTTCACAACCCCGGCCGACCACAGTGAAGTGCTGGACATTCAAGGCGTAAAGGAGAGCAAGACCGATGCAAATCCAAGTGTTTATGGGCAATGCCGGCGACGGCAAAACCAGCAAGCTGCAGTCAGTTCAGGACCGTCTGGACTTCGCAGGAGAAAGCGCGCCGATCATCCAGGCCGGAGCTTATGGCGAGGATGGTTTGCTGGGGATCTTGGAAGTCCGGGCAGCAGGTGGCCAACGCGAGATCCTGGTGGATGACTGCAGCAGACAGCAGATTCTGAGAGTTCTGGAATGGCAGTCGTGCGTCGAGCATGAGCCGAGCTTTACCGACCTGGTGATTCATCTGGCGCGTAAGGACTGACGTTAAAAGAAGCAGTGTCGAGGAGTTGCAGCTCCCCGACACCTAACCACAGCAAAGGGCTATACCATGCAAGCACAGAACCTAAGCAGCAGCGGCACGAAGGCTACCACACCGGCACGGCACCTTGTGGCCACCGCGATCATCGGCGCGGCAGTCATTGGCTACCTGGTACACAAAACCCCTGAATCACGAACCCGTCTCGAAAGCCTCAGCCAGATGGCCACCACCTTGGGGGAACTGAGCGAAACGGACGCTGCAGTAGTCGCTCAGTTGCTCGCCAATCCCACAGACCGGGGCGAGTCACGCAATGTCTAACTATCCTGCAGTAACGCGTACACGTCGCTTCCCCTGGAACATTGACTACACCAGCATTTGCGACCAATGCGGTAAGTGGCGCGCCCAGGGCAATCATCTGAAATGCAGCCGGCGGCGCCAGTTGCAGAACGCCCATCTGCGCAACCACGAGCCTAAGCGGTAAGCCGCGTCCACCAGAAGATGCGCTTCCAGATACTTGGCCCGGAAACGGGCCTTTTTGTTTCCGATCGTCAGACTGTCGATACACGAGCACAGTGTTAGGGGTTTACATGAGTGGGGTCGAAGCTCGCGGGAATTCCGTGAGAATCTATTTTCAACACAACGGGGAAAAATGCAGGGAATCAATCCCGGGCGGCAACACGCCGGCCATCGTGGCCCAGGCAAGACGCCTGGTCGACATCATCGAGTATGAGATACAGACCGGCACCTTTGATTACGCTCGGCACTTCCCCAACTCGGCCAAGCTGGTCGAAAACACCTTCGGCCATTACTTGGACCTGTGGTTAAAAATCAAGGCCAACAGCGTGGCGGCGTCGAGCTATCGAGGCTACGCAAACAAGGCAGAGGTCCATGTGCGGCCGCACTGGGGGAAGGTACAGATCAATAAGATCGATCACCTGGACCTGCAGGAGTGGATCCAGGGCACCCTGTCTAAAACACTCAAAAACAAAACCATCCGCGACATCATCAGCAACGTGCGGCAGGTGTTCCGGCTGTATCGCACCAGGATGAAAGTCGCGCACGACCCAACCGAGGGTTTGATGGTGCGTCTGCCAGATCCCGAGGCGCCGGACCCGTTCACTAGGGCGGAAATCAAACAGATCCTCGAAACACCGACCAGCCGTACGCAAGAGCTGTTGATGGTTCAGTTCATGATTTGGGCCGGCCCCCGGGTATCCGAGACCATCGCCCTGGCCTGGGAGGATGTCGACCTGGAGCAAGGCACTGTGACCTTTCGCAGGTCCAAGGTGCGCGGGGCGTACAGGGTGACGAAAACCCGGCGATCGACACGCAAGGTTCGCCTACTCGCACCCGCCTGGGACGCACTGCAGAAGATCGATGCGTTGAATCGGAAAAAGAAAGCGGAAACCGTTGATATCGTCGAGCGTGACAACAAGACGGTGCGCCAACACAAACTGCACTTTGTCTTCTTGAACACTAAAAGCGGCTTGCCGCACGTCAACGACTTCGTCGTACGGGACAGGTTCTTTAAGGCTCACTTGCTCGCGGCTGGCGTTCGCTATCGCGGGCCTGGCCAGTGCCGGCACACGTACGCCAGTCAGTTGCTGACCACCGGTGTAGCGTCGATCGACTGGATAGCTGAACAGATGGGGCATACCAACGGGAACATGATCCGCCAGCATTACGGGACGTGGATCAATGAGGACGGGCCGGATGTCGTCGGGATGCTGCAGTTAGCGTTAAAGCTATAGCAAACCAACCTGCGGGGGGGGACCAGTCCATGGAGTGCCGGTCTCCGTGGATCAATGAAAAGGCCCCCAAGCTTAGACAAAGCGTGGGGGCCTATTTCACATATAAGGCGTTCTATTCATTGGTAGTCAAAGCCGTAACAAGCCATGAGCAGTGTCCGAGGATCTGCCATATACTAACCCCACAGGCGGTTTTCAGTCGCAAAACTCCTCTTATCGGGTTGCAACATAGAAGTATCTTTACTATAGAAAATCTTTCATTTCGATATCCAAGCTAGCTCTTGACTTTATCTTTGCGAGAAGATCATCAATTTTTTCAACATCTAACATGCGTGCCTCTGCTGTTTCGCTAATAGACTCATCATCTAGAGCCGATAAAAACAGCTCTTTTACAGCGATGTTTTCAGAGTATAGATCCTTGACTATTTTGGTTGTTGGATTAATCCACTTCCCTATTGGTATTATTTTTTCTAATCCATCAAAAACATGATCATCCCTATAAGACTTGAGTTGAGCGGGGCATTTTGAGGTTATAGCTTCCCAAGCCAATTCATGTAAGTTTTCATGCTTGTTAGAATATGCAAAAGCAAGAAAAAATCGAACACCATTAAGCGTACCGTTTCTCCATAGAGTAGTACCCAGCTTACCGCTATTATGTACCTCGCCGGAAAGAATATCAATATAGGTTCCGCCTTCCTGCTCTAACGTCTCTGAGTTCCCTTCGAAAGCCCAAAGTCCGATTTTGAAATTATAAACAAATCGACAGGTATTAATGGCATTGACTTGCTCGTTCTCACTGGGACCAAATTTTTTCGCCTCCAGTGCAAATTTTTGAGTTATTACGGACTCAAAAAGCACCGGATTTATATCATTTAAAAATTCGAATACTTTAACAAAAGATGGAGCCAGCGGACTTTCAAATATCTTTTTCAGCAAAGACAGGCTGGACTCGTTAAATATTATGTATTCCGCAGCAAAGTATTCTAATAGTGTTTTATGGAAGAATTTATATTCAGTACCATCTCGTTGCATTAGAGGGACGGCGACAAGCAAATCATCCAAGAAGCTTGATGTGGAACTAGGTATAGCTAAGCTTATCTTGGCCGCATTCTCGATGAAGCTGTCAGCCTCGCTGAGGCTGTTAAATGAGGTCTTCATCCTGAGCATCATGTAGTGACAAAGAGCTCGTAGCAGCTTTCTAAAGTCCTCGAATCCAAGGCCTGATTTTTTGTGCCTAGCGTATCCGTTCTTATTAATTAAGTCGTGCCCTTTGTAAAGAGCGTGATATATCTCGTCATAAAATGTCGATATCTTGTCCGCGATTGAATTATTTACTCCATAGGTCCTATATAGCAACGATACTAAAAGTGGGCTTTCGATAAACTTAGAAGGAACACTAGATATTTCTTTGCCGAGTCTTTCTCCAACATCTAATCCAGAGATTTTATCGTATCTTTTTAATAATGATAATGCTTGCTCTAGAGTAAAAGGTGCAAACCTCAAGGAGGTTGCATTTATCAGGTCCGGGGTTACTTCTTGAGGACGAGTTGTGATAAGTATTGCGTTTTCCCCGCCTTTTACTGATATTTCGTGGAGTTGATTTGCCAGCAAGTGCTGATGATCAATTGGTGTCTCGTCGAAACCGTCGAGTATTACGAAAAATTTACCCAATTTCAAAAGCCGATAAAAAAGCTTTCTGTCAAATTTTTCGTCAGGAAAGTCAAGCTCAGTTGCGAAGTTTTCTGTAATATCTAGCTTCGGATCTAATTTTCTAAGATCGAATAGAATTGGGATTCGATCGGACTTAAATAATAGTCTCGCAACTATAAACTTTGAAAAAGTACTCTTTCCCATTCCAGCGCCATCGACGATGATAATTGGCCTTGACGGAGAAGAAACGAGTTCGTCAGCGGATATTAAATTCTTGGACGTGTCGAAGTGAGAACCTCGCACCATGTAAAGAGGTTCGTACGCTTCATATATATTCAGTTTTAACTGAGGAAACGTAATGGACGTTATCTCTCTTACACGCTCTGAAAGTTTTATTAGATAGCGCTCAACTATTAGAGAGAGCGCATCGCCATCAAGCTTTCCTTTTAATTCTTTTTCAATAGCCCACTTCTTGACTCTCTCGATAGTCGGAGATAATGCTGCATTTATAAGTTCCAGCCCCGGCTTTACTGCTTCACTAACTATTTTTTGATCTAGTGATGACATCGTGACCTCCTTATGCTCGATTTAAGTAATCTGTTAATTATTATTCGCTTCGCCGGTGTACAATATGAAATCGTTGTTTGCCTAGTAGTTGTCGAGCTTCCGTTTAAAGATCATGTCTGCTTCTGGTCGTTTGATGCCAGTCACAGCGACTCCTAGCGCAGCCGTAATCGCATGATCGCCTCTGTAATCGCTTTTGCGTTTGTATCCAGTGTTCCCAGAGCCGCAAGGGCGTTATCGGCAACAGTGTCTGCGCCATCCCCTGAAATCCAATGCGTGATCTCTTCGATTGCCGCACCTAGGGCGTGCTGGTTGTGCAGCAGCAGCGTCAGCGCATCGGCAGTGGCGATATTGGAATCCGAGTTACTTGGCATTTGGATCGTCCTTGAATAAAAGGTCCAGAAGTCTAAATCGTGCCTGCGAGATCAGATTAGCCCACGCATCTTTCCTTGGCTTTTTTCGCACCAAAAAAGCGCATCCGTCCCAAATCTGTCCCATATGGCCATTTTTCGGACGTCAAAAACCACAAACCCCCGACTTTCTCTAGGAAAATCAGGGGTTTGCGTTTACTGAATGTGGCGGTGAAGGAGAGATTCGAACTCTCGATACAGTTTCCTGTATACACACTTTCCAGGCGTGCTCCTTAAGCCACTCGGACACTTCACCGTATCTCGTCAAACCTATTCAGTCTGTCGAGGCGCGCTAATGTAGTCGAAAGCTTTTCCGATGGCAAAGGTTTTTTTCAGAATTTTCATGCGGTTAAGTCGATCAGCCACGCTCCCCCATGCCTCCACCTCGTGGATCAGGGCAAAACCGCCAATCTCCGGCCCGCCGCGTAGCGCTCTATCCTCTCCACAGCAGGCCCGCCGCAAGCCGTCCACCCGGCCCGCAGGCGGAAAAGCCTGACTCACCAGTCAGTCACGGCGCTTTACCTGACCCCGGCGGCTGGGTAACGTCTGCCCCACTTCTATATAAGGAATTGCGTCATGAGTGAATTGATCTCTTACCACCTCGACGACGGTATCGCGACCCTGACCTTGAGCAATGGCAAGGTCAATGCCATTTCCCCGGACGTGATTGCCGCGTTCAACGCTGCCCTGGACCAGGCCACCGCCGACCGCGCCATCGTCATCATCACCGGCCAGCCCGGCATCCTGTCCGGCGGCTATGACCTGAAAGTGATGACCGCCGGTCCCAGGGAAGCCGTGAGCCTGGTAACCGCCGGTTCCACCCTCGCCCGCCGCCTGCTGTCCCACCCCTTCCCGGTGATCGTCGCCTGCCCGGGGCACGCCGTGGCCAAGGGGGCTTTCCTGCTGCTCTCGGCCGACTATCGCATCGGCGTCGAAGGGCCGTTCAGCATCGGCCTGAATGAAGTGCAGATCGGCATGACCATGCACCACGCCGGGATCGAACTGGCCCGCGATCGCCTGCGTCGTTCGGCATTCCACCGCTCGGTGATCAATGGCGAGATGTTCAATCCGCAGGATGCCGTGGATGCCGGGTTCCTCGACAAGGTGGTGGCCGCCGATGCGCTGAAAGGCACCGCACTCGCCGCCGCCCAGGAGCTGAAGAAGATCAATATGACCGCCCACAAGAACACCAAGCTGAAAGTGCGCAAGGCGCTGCTGGAAACCCTGGATAACGCGATCATTCTCGATCAGGAACATATGGGCTAAGCCTCGGGTGTAGGCCTTCAGCGCACAGGCACGCTCAAGGCCGTCAAAAGCTTCGCGGGCAAGCCCTGCTCCTACAGTCTTCCGTCGTTCACCGATTTTGTGTACGGCACAAAACTGTAGGAGCAGGGCTTGCCCGCGAAGAGGCCTTCAAGATCGCCAAAAGCTTCGCGAGCAAGCTCTGCTCCTACAGATTTTTGGTGTATGCAGAGTTTGTGTATGACGACCAACTGTAGGAGCCTGGCTTGCCAGCGAAGAGGCCTTCAAGGCCGCCAAAAGCTTCGCGGGCAAGCCCTGCTCCTACAGGATTGTGGTCGTATCCAGCATGTGTGTTCGGGCGAGGTATCTCTGGAGCGACTCCCCGTTTTGCAAGGCACAACCTCGCAACCGCTCTAGCCCGCACCTGTCGCCAGCAAGCGGAAACATGCGCTAAAACATCGCCATCTCCCGGCTACAGACGGCAATTGCCGAAAACAGTGCACATCCGTACACTGCGCCACCTTTTGTCCGGGCGGGACCTGTAGATGTTGTTTTTGCTGCGTATGTTGTTGATGGGACTGCATTTTGTGCTGGCCGGGGTGCTCGGTGTATTGCTCGGGCTGTGTCGCCCCTTCAATCCGGACAACAGCCGGCTGTGTGCCCGCCTCTATGCCTTGCCTGCGATGTGCATCCTGCGCCTGCGGGTCAAGGCCGAGGTCAGCGCCTTGACGGACAACCCCCACAGCTGTGTGATCGTCGCCAATCATCAATCCAACTATGACCTGTTCGTCTTCGGCAATGTGGTCCCCCGCCGCACCGTGTGCATCGGCAAGAAAAGCCTGAAGTGGGTCCCCCTGTTCGGCCAGCTGTTCTGGCTGGCCGGCAATGTGCTGATAGACCGCGGCAACGCCCACAAAGCCCGGCGTTCCATGCTGACCACCACCGAAACCTTGCAGCACAAGGACACCTCGATCTGGGT
The DNA here is from genome assembly GCF_023242495.1 of Pseudomonas sp. MWU13-2862. Lineage (NCBI taxonomy): Bacteria > Pseudomonadati > Pseudomonadota > Gammaproteobacteria > Pseudomonadales > Pseudomonadaceae > Pseudomonas > Pseudomonas sp. MWU13-2862. The sequence goes on from NZ_JALMEZ010000021.1 coordinate 95,113, forward strand.
CTTCCCGGAAGGCACGCGCAACCTGGGCGAAGAACTGCTGCCGTTCAAGAAAGGCGCGTTCCAGATGGCCATTGCCGCCGGCGTGCCGATCGTGCCGGTGTGTGTCAGCAGCTATATCAAGCACATGCGCCTGAACCGCTGGCGCAGCGGCAAGATCCTGATCCGCTCGCTGCCGGCGATTCCCACCGCCGGGCTGACGCTGGACGATATGCCGATGCTGATCGCCGAATGCCGGGAACAGATGCGCGCCTGCATCGAAGCCATGGATCGACAACTTTTCCCCGAACTCCCACGCGTTTGCTGACTCTGATCAGGCACGGCGGGATAAGCTGCACCCCGCCCCTCCCTCAAAAAAGAAGAAGTGATCAGCACTATGGGTAGAGTCGTTGCCTCGGCGGTTTACAGTGCCGGCAGGAAAGTCCGGGATATCACACTCGATGAAGGCAGTGCCTGGGCGGCCAAGCCCGACCACTTTGTCTGGATCGGCCTCGAAGAGCCCAACGCCCAGGAACTGGCCAACCTGCAAAAGCAGTTCAATCTCCACGAACTGGCCATTGAAGACGCCCTGGAAAAACACAGCCGACCCAAGCTTGAAAGCTTCGGCGATGCACTGTTTATCGTCACCTATTCGCCGGTGCGCCATGAAGGCAAGCTGGAGTTCATCGAAACCCACATCTTTGCCGGCAACGGCTACATCATCACTTGCCGCAACGGCCACTCCAAATCCTACGCCCACGTCCGGCAACGCTGCGAAGCACGGCCGCTGCTGCTGGAGCACGGCGAGGACTTTGTGCTGTATGCCCTGCTCGACTTCGTCACCGAGAGCTATCAGCCCGTCAGCGAAGCCATCCACGCCGAGATCGACGAGCTGGAAAAGAATGTGCTCGGCAGCGCCCTGAACGAAGGCGATATCCAGCGCATCCATCATCTGCGCCGGGACGTGCTGCGCCTGCGCCGCTACGTCGCGCCGATGGTGGAGATCAGCGAGGAGGTGTCGCGCCTGGACTTCCCGTTCATCGACAAGAACATGCGCCCGTATTTCCGCGACGTGCAGATCCATGTCACCCGCCAGATGGAAGACCTGGCGACGCTGCGCGATATCGCCAGCCAGACCATCGAGATCGGCGTGCTGCTGGAGGCGGCGCGTCAGAGCGTGGTACAGCGCAAGTTCGCCGCCTGGGCGGCGATCCTGGCGTTTCCGACGGCAGTGGCCGGGATCTACGGGATGAACTTCCAGAATATGCCGGAGTTGAGCTGGCACTACGGCTACTTTGCCGTTCTGGGGTTCATCTCGGTAGGCTGCGTGACGTTATGGGCCAGCTTCAAGAGATCCGGCTGGCTATAACTCAACGCCGCTGATGGCGCCGCCCAGGCCCCTGAAGGCACCCGTCGACGCCCTCACCGATTCAGGCCGATGCCGCCTCTGGCTTATGCGCCACAAAACGCATCATCCATTCTGCAACAGTGGTGCCGTGGTGCTCGTGCACCAGGCTCGCCACGCCGTTGGAGTAGATCTGCTCGCCAAGAAACTCCTGGCGGATCTCCAGCAGCGCCCGGGAGTAGTCGTGGATAAATTCCGGATGCCCCTGGAAGCACAGCACCTGGTCGTTGATGTGGTACGCGGCAAACGGGCAGAAATCGCTGGAGGCAATCACCGTGGCATTTTCCGGCAGTGCGGTGACCTGGTCCTGGTGGCTGATCAACAAGGTCAGTTCTTCGCGCACCGGGCTCATCCACGGCGCCTTGGCGGCCATCTTGTATTGATGGATGCCCACGCCCCAGCCCTGGGTCGCCCGCTCGGTCTTGCCGCCCAGCAGCAGCGCCAGCAATTGATGACCGAAGCAGATGCCCAGCAGCTTGTCACCACGCTCGTAGCGGTTGAGCAGGTAAACCTTGAGGGTCTGGATCCACGGATCGCTGCCGAAGGAATCGGCCTTGCTGCCGGTCACCAGGTACGCGTCGAAACTCAGCTCGTCACTCGGGTAGTTGCCCTGCATCACATTGTAAATGCTGAACTCGGCCGCGATCGGTTGCCGGGAGAACAGGCGCTCGAACATCTGCCCGTAGCCCTGATATTGATCGACCAGTTCCGGGCGCAGGACATCGGTTTCCAGAATGCAGATGCGTAACGACATAAAAATACCTGACACAAAAAGATAAAGAATGAAACCCGAGCCTGCCTTGAAACCTGCTTTCAAGGCAAGCACAGAACGCGCGCTCGCAAGCTCCGGTTCAGCTTGCCGGCAAACCGACGAAAGGGAGGCCGAACGGCCGTGCCCCTCACACTCGGACGAACGGTAGTCTGCTAAGGGACAGTCGCTTTTCACCCTTGCACGTGTCTAGCAAAAGGCCCGCTAGCCGGCTGGCGAAATGCCTCATGCCTTTTTAAAAAGACTTCCTGATCTAATGATACGAAATGGTTCTAAGCCAAGTGTGACGCGGGCTCTAAGGTTAAGCCTGTAGCGATGGCCGTCGGGTTTTGCCGGGGCATCGCCTACGTCACCTTTAGCATTGTTGTCAGTAGTCGTCGTCAGGAATAACAACAAAAGGCAGTCCGCCATGTTCAAACATTCGAAAATCCGTCAAGCCGGTCTCATCGTCATCGCCACCACCTTACTATTGATCCTGCCGAACCTCACCAAAGTGATCGGCTAGACGCTCTGTGGCGTGTTTCCCGGCAACCCCGCACCGACCTTACGGGTTCACTACCGAAGTGCGGTTTTGTGTGCCAATCTTGAGCCATGACTCGATGGAGGGTGACTCATGCGCTACTGGATCATCATTACCGCGCTGCTCATCAGCTTTTCCGCCCAGGCCGGCATCATCGATGTGAATCGCGCGGTGGACGAAATCCGCGACGGTGCGCTGATTCTCGATCTGCGTAATAACGCCGATTTCGCCGCCGGCAATGTGCACAACTCGCTGCAAGTCGACCTGGCCCTGGAGGACGGCACCGGCAACAACGCCGAGGGCCTGGCCTACCAATTGCGCCAGGTGGTGTTCGATCCCAGCGCCACGGTGGTCATCTATAGCGACACCAACCAGCACGCCCTCGATGCCGAAGACACGCTGATCAAGCATGGCTACCTCGGCATCGTCAACGGCGGTAATTACGAAGAATTGCGCGACGCGATCTTCGACCATGTCGAAGACACCCCGAGCTGGGTCTTCGAAAACGACGACAACACGGCCGACGAGGCCGCACCATCAGGTCCTCCTGCCGAATGAAACCGCTGATACTGCTCACCTCCCTGCTGTTCTGCCCTGCCCTTTACGCCGCGCAACTGGAACTGCCCCAAGGCACCGGCAGCCGGACCTGGCAAACCGAGGAACTGCTGGGCCTGGCCCAGACCATCACCGTCAAGGATGATGTCTCCTACAAGCGCGATATGACCTATCGCGCCGTGCCGATGGCAACATTGCTGCAAGGCATCAAGGCCGACGATCATCTACAGGCGGTGGCGCTGGATGGTTTTGCCGCCGAGATGGGCGCCGCCCCACTGTTGAACCGCCAAGGCGCCCAAGCCTGGCTGGCGGTGGAGGATCCGGCTCAGCCATGGCCGCCACTGGCTGACGGCAAACCGAGTGCCGGGCCGTTTTACCTGGTCTGGACAGACCCGCAGGCCGGCCATATCAGTCCCGAGCAATGGCCCTACCAGATGGCCAGTATCCAACGCCTGGCCCCGGTGGCCGAACGTTTCCCGGCCCTGCGTCCGGACCCGAAGCTGGCGGCCAATGATCCGGTGAACAAGGGCTTTGCCCTGTTCCAGAAAAACTGCATGGCCTGCCATCGACTCAACGGCGCCGGAGACGCACAAGTCGGACCGGACCTGAACGTGCCCTACAACCCCACCGAATATTTCGCCGCGGGCTACCTCAAACGCTATATCCGCGACCCGCAGAGCCTGCGGCACTGGCCACAGGCAAAAATGCCCGCGTTCGCCCCGGCGGTGCTGCCGGACGGCGAACTGGATCAGTTGGTGGCGTACTTGAAACATATGGCCAAGCGCAAACAGCCGCTCTAAGACGTTATTGCTGCTGCACCGACAGGACCGGCAACACCGGCGTCGGTGACACCAGCACCTTGGCGTGCATCTGCTCACAGCCGCCGCCCCGGCGCATGCCACGGACCGGACAAGCATCAAGGTAGTCCAGGCCCACCGCCAGTTTCAGATGGCGCTCGGGCCGGGACAACTGATTGGTCACATCGAAGCTGTACCAGGCGTCGTCCAGCCAGGCTTCGGCCCAGGCGTGACTGGCCAGGTGCTCGCTGTTCTCGCTGTACAGATACCCCGACACATACCGCGCCGGAATCCCCAGGCTGCGTGCGCACGCCAGGAACGCGTGGGTATGGTCCTGGCACACCCCGGCGCGCCGGGCAAAGGCCTGGGCGGCGCTGGTGTCGACTTCGGTGGCACCCGGCGTGTAGGTCATGTGCTGGTTCAGCGCCTGCATCAGGTCGATCAGCGCGCTGCGATCACGCCGCTTGCGGCATTGCTTGTCGGCGAAGCCGCGCAGGGCATCGTCCGGCTCCGTCAAACGGGTCATGCGCAAGAACGGCAAGGCCGACTGGCTCTCGTGTTCGGCCTCGCGCTGCTCGTCGATATCCACCTGGCCCCGGGCGCCGATGATAATGGCTTCATGGGGCTCGTCGAGGGTCAGCACGTGGAGGATATTGCCGAACGGATCGAGCTGCGCCCGCACCGGACGCGGCAGGGTCAGTTGCCAGCTGAGCACGTGCTGGCGCTCGCTGTCGTGGGGGGTCAGACGCAAATACTGGATGCTCGCCCGAACCTGATCCTCGTAGTGATAGGTGGTCTCGTGGCTAATGGAAAGTCTCATGCAGCCTCCAGGTAGGAACTGTGGATGGCGTTGCCCAGTTCGGCAACCAGGGGAATGAACTCGATCAGCCAGGTGTGCAGGCCTTCATCGAGGATTTCATCGATACCGGTGTAGCGCAGTCGCGCGTCCATCTCGGCGGCCAGGCGCTGGGCCGGCCGGCCGTTGATGCCCGGCAGGCTGGCGAGGATCTGGTCGATTTCTTCGGTGCAGGCGCGCAATGAGCGCGGCACATCGGCACGCAACAACAGCAGTTCGGCGACCTGCCGCGCGCCCGGGGCGTCACGGTAGATCTCAGTGTAGGCCTCGAACGACGACAAGGCCCGCAGCAACGCACTCCACTGGTAATAGGCGTGGGCCGTGCCGTCGCTGACCGCGTCAGCCTGGTCGCCGGCCATGTCATAGCGGGCATCCAGCAGGCGCAGGGTGTTGTCGGCCCGTTCGATAAAGGTACCCAGGCGAATGAAACGGAAAGCATCGTTACGCATGATGGTGCCGTAGGACGCCCCACGGAACAGGTGGGAACGTTCCTTGATCCACTCGCAGAAACGACTCATGCCATAACGCCCCAGGCCCTGGTCAGCAATGCCGCGAATCTCCAGCCAGGTGGCGTTGATGTTTTCCCACATGTCCGCGGTAATCCGCCCACGTACCGCATGGGCACTGGCCCGTGCCGCCCGCAGGCAGCTGAAGATGCTCGCCGGGTTGGCCGCGTCCAGGGCGAAGAAGTGCAGCAGCCGGTCGGCATGCAGCTCGCCATGGCGCTCCAGGTAATCGTCCAGGGTACCGGTGATCAACAACGGCATGGCCATTTCATGCAGGCCGTCACCCCGACCGTCCTGCGGCATCAGCGACAACGAATAACTCACGTCGAGCATCCGCGCGAGGTTTTCCACGCGCTCCAGATAACGCGACATCCAATACAAATCCGAGGCAGTTCTACTTAGCATGTCAGGCTTCCTTAATCCTCGACCACCCAAGTGTCCTTGGTGCCGCCGCCCTGGGACGAGTTCACCACCAGGGAGCCTTCGCGCAGTGCGACGCGGGTCAGCCCGCCCGGCACCACGCGGGTCTCGCGACCGGAGAGGACAAATGGACGCAGATCGATATGGCGCGGGGCAATGCCGCTCTCGACAAAGGTCGGGCAGGTCGACAAGGACAACGTCGGCTGGGCGATATAGGCATGGGGCTTGGCCTTGAGCCGGGCACGGAAATTCTCGATTTCCGCGGCGCTCGCCGCCGGCCCCACCAGCATGCCGTAGCCGCCCGAGCCCTGGGTTTCCTTGACCACCAATTCAGGTAGATGCGCCAGCACGTGGGAGAGTTCCTCGGGCTTGCGACATTGCCAGGTCGGCACGTTCTTCAGAATCGGCTCTTCGTCCAGGTAGAAACGGATCATGTCGGTAACGAATGGGTACACCGACTTGTCGTCCGCCACCCCGGTGCCGATGGCATTGGCCAGCACCACATTGCCGGACCGGTAGGACGACAGCAGGCCGGGCACACCGAGCATCGAATCGGGGTTGAAGGCCAGCGGATCGAGGAAGGCGTCGTCGAGGCGGCGATAAATCACATCCACCTGTTTCGGGCCGTCGGTGGTACGCATGAAGACCTTGTCGTCACGCACGAACAGGTCGGCCCCCTCCACCAGTTCCACGCCCATTTCCCGGGCCAGGAACGCGTGCTCGAAGAACGCACTGTTGAAGCGCCCGGGCGTCAGTACCACCACGCTCGGGTTGTCCAGAGGACTGGAGCTTTTCAGTGTGTCGAGCAACAGGTTGGGGTAATGGTCGATGGGCGCGATGCGTTGGGCGGCGAACAGCTCGGGGAACAGGCGCATCATCATCTTGCGGTCTTCGAGCATGTAGCTCACGCCGCTGGGAGTGCGCAGGTTGTCTTCGAGAACGTAGTAGCTGCCGTCGCCATCACGAACCAGGTCGACCCCGGAAATATGCGAGTAGATATCGCGGTGCAGGTTCAGGCCCTGCATGGCCAGTTGGTACTGCTCGTTGGCCAGCACCTGTTCGGCGGGGATGATCCCGGCCTTGATGATTCGTTGTTCGTGGTAGAGGTCGGCGAGAAACATGTTCAGCGCCTTGACCCGCTGGATGCAGCCGCGTTCCACGACACGCCATTCACTGGCGGGAATGCTGCGGGGAATGGTGTCGAACGGAATCAGCCGTTCAGTGCCTTGCTCGTCTCCATAGAGGGTGAAAGTAATCCCGGCGCGATGAAACAGCAGATCGGCCTCACGTCGCCGTTGTGCCAACAACTCCTCGGGAGTGTCGGCCAGCCAACGAGCAAATTCCCGGTAATGCGGGCGGACCTGTCCGCCGGCATCGTACATCTCGTCAAAATAGGTGCGGATCATGCCGTGCTCCTTGTCACCCGGTCACAAGAGCCTTCGCAAGGCCCGTGCCATCGGCATAAACGCTTTAATATCAACAGGTTGGATAATCATCCAACTTGCGCCGCACCATCACTGTGCAGTAAACGCCCCAATGTAATCAGCAGCGCCTCATTGCGAAGCAGGCTTTGCCTATCCACCAGCATAGTCAGAGTTTGTCCGCCTGCGCGGGCGGTCCTTTTTTGTGCGTGATAAACAAAAACGGCCAACCCTTGGGTCAGCCGTTGCTGGTTGAAAGAAGAAGTGCACTCAATTGAGTGCCCGCACCGGGTGCTTGACGCCCCACCCTTCGATCGTACCGCCCAGGGGCTCGACCACCGCCCCGAAGTTCTGCTCGAAGTCACCGATACCGCCATAGGTGGCGTACATCACCTTGCTCAGTTCCAGGTACCAGGCGCCGTCGTCGCGGACACTGACCTGGGCATTCAAGGATTCACCGCGAAACTTGCCTGCCGCCCTGCGCGCCCGCTCCTCGTCCGGGAAAACGGCATAGAACTCGATGGGATGGATGCGTGCGAAATCAAAACCGCCTTCTTTCATGCGGCGCAGCACGTTGCTGCTGATGTCTTCTTGATAGGCTGTGCTCATGAAACGTCCTCCTCAGCAAGCGTTGGATAGACTTTCCGTACTCCCGAACCAGGCACCGAACGGCGCTGGCGATACGACAAACGGGAAACAAGCATGTAGCTGACAAGACCAGACCTATAGCGAATCATTCGCTGATCTCCCTTGCAGAGTAGCGCGATGACATCGCCTCTGCCAGAGGGAATGCAGAGGAAAAAACGCGGTCAGGGTAAAGGCGTGATACTGAGGATCTCGATGCTGTTCTGATCCTTCAGGCTTTTGACTGTCGGGTCCGGGGCACGGCCTTCCAGGTCATTGAGGTCCAGTGTGGCAGGAACCGGCAACAGCTTGGCGCGAATCAATCGCGCGGCCTGTTCCAGGTCCGGTTGGCTGGCGCATTCGAACTGTTCGGTGTCCTGCACGCCATGATCGTCGACGAAGGTAACTGCCCACTTGCTCATCGGTGCCTCCTCGGTAAAGCCCATGGATGGGCTTATAACATCTGGACTGTGGGGCACAGGAGATCGTTCAACCTGCTTTGAGCCGCACAAGCCCTGGAAAACACTGCATAACCTTGTAGGAGCAGGGCTTGCCCGCGAAGAGGCCCTCAAGACCACTAAAAACTTCGCCGACAAGCCAGGTTCACAAGGTCCGTGAATATTCCGACAAGGTTTCAGCCCCTCACTTCTCGGCGCGTTCCTTCAGGGCCTTGAGGGTATTGAACGGCGCATCGACCACAAACTTGTTGGCCAGCCACGATGGCACGCTGCCGCCCGGCTCGGTATGCACCTGGTAGGTCACTTCGGTCATGCCGCCGTCCTTGGGCACCAGCTTCCAGAAGCCTTCGACCTGGGCGACACGGACATAACCTTTCTCTTCCGGCAGGTAGGTCGGCACTTCCTTGAGCGTGCGGGTCAGGCTGCCGTCAGCGCCCTTGGTGGTGGTGATCTGCAAGATCGAGTCACGATCGGTGACCGGGAACGGTGCCTTGAACTGGGTGTAGGTCCAGCTCAGGTCACCGTCCTTCTTCAGCAGCTTCTGCGACTTGCACTCGTGAATCCAGGCACAGGCGCCGACCACGTCTTCCTGCAGCGCCTGGATCTTCGCCACGGGCGCCTTGATCAGGGTCACGCCACGGTAGGCCTTGTACTGGGAGTTGGCCACTTCACTCAGGGAAACCTTGATGCCGTCCTGATCCTTGGCCGTTTCCCAGTTTTCCGCGTAGGCAGTACCGCTCAACAAGACAGTCAAACCACAAACCACAGCCATTCGATGCAGCGAACTCATTGTTTTATTCCTTATTGTTGAAGTTCCGGTCATTGAACACACCTTAAGCCGCTGTCATTTGCTCCCACCAGCCGATCAAGCGGATAGCCTCTTCACTGCTGCTACCGCACACCTCGGGATCGGCCTGGAAAGCCCCGCACACAGAGGGCCGTTCAGGCTTGCCAAACAGGCCGCACAGACCTTCGACCGAGAGTTGCACGCAACGTTCTCCCGCCGGCTTGCCGTTGGGCATACCCGGAATCGGTGTACTGATGGAAGGGGCGATGCAACAAGCGCCACAGCCCTCACGGCACTTCATGACGACAAGCTCCTGACAAGGGAAACGGTGTGTGGAAGACAGAGTAACCGCTAAAACGGCTGTTTAAAATTGGTCGCATAATTGTTTTTCACCGATAAGCCCCATGACCGGGCAGTCACCGACGAAGCGTTGTGCAGGGAGAGGCCGTTTTACTGTTTGAATTCAAAATCCAGGGCCGCACCGTCGACTTCCTTGCGGTTTTCGTTACGCAGCTGCAGGTCCATCTCATTCTTGAGCAAGCGCCCGTTGAGCTGGAAAGGTGTCTGTTCAGGCGTTTTTTCGAATAGCTGCGGTAACAACGGCCGACTTTTCGACAACGGCACTGCGCCCACCGGTTCAAGACGCTTGACCATCTCCTGGGGCAGACTCAGATCCAGCTGGGCCGGTGGCAGCTTGGTGTTCAGCGCGTCACTGGCCGGCACGGCCTTGGCGGCAATCGGTGCACGTCGCTTGGCCTTGCCCGGCTGAGCCTTCCGGGTTGTTGCCCGTTTACTCGGCAGCGGCTTTTTCTTCACCAGCTTGACGCTGCTGGCCGGGGTCCCGAGCGGCTTCTCCGTCGTCGCGGGCACGCTGCTGGCCTGGGCCTGTGCCGTCACAGCCCCCCCGGCGCCCATGCCTGTCAGCAGGATCATCAACAGCAAACGAATGGAAAAAGTCGCTTTCATAGGCTCTACGACGTGGACGACAGAGGGCGCATATGCTCGCCTGTTGAACGCCTCCTGACAAGCAGGCGATCATCCAGGGCCGTCCATTCCTGTAGCCATCCCGTTACAAAAGCCCCGCCGCGGTCTCCTGGCACAGCTGGCTGGCCAGCATGCCGAGGGTCATCAATGCCCGTTCGGCCTCGCGGTTCCAGGGGATCCCGCAGTTGAGCCGGATACAGTGGTTGAATTGCTCGGTGTTACTGAAGATCAACCCCGGGGCGATACTGATGCCCTGCTGCAGCGCCCGCACATGCAACTCCTGGGTGTTGACCCGTCCGGGCAGGCTGACCCACAGAATGAAGCCGCCGGTGGGCCGGGTCATCTGCGTCCCTTCCGGGAAGAACTGCTGAACCGCCAATTGAAAGGCACTCAGGTTCTTCCGGTACTCCTGGCGGATATAACGCAGGTGTCGGTCATAGCCGCCGTTCTCCAGGTAGGCCGCCACCGCCATCTGCGTCACGCTGCACGCCGAGTGGGTACTGAAGGTCTGCAAGCGCTGGATTTCCTGCTGGAACTTGCCGGCGATCATCCAGCCGATGCGCACGCCGGGGGACAGGGTCTTGGAAAAGCTCGAACAGTAGATCACCCGGTCCAGTCGGTCATAGGCCTTGAGAGCCTTGGTCCGGCCGACTTCGAACATCAGTTCGCCATAGATATCGTCTTCGACGATCTGGATATCGAAGTCCGAGGCCAGGCGCAGCAACTGTTTCTGCCGCTCTTCCGGCATGGTCCCACCCAATGGATTGCTCAGGCGGGTAGTCAGGACCAGGGCCTTGATCGACCATTGGTTGGCCGCCAGTTGCAGGGCCTCCAGGCTCATGCCGGTGGACGGGTCGCTGGGAATCTCGATGACTTTCAGGCCCAGCAGATCGGCCAGTTGCAGCAGACCGTAATAGGTCGGCGATTCGGCGGCGATCAGGTCGCCCGGCCGGGTCAGCACCCGCAACGACATTTGCAGGGCGTCCACACAACCGTGGGTGATCACCACTTCCGAAGGGTCGATCACCACCCCGGCATCGCGCATGCGAATCGCCACCTGGCGGCGCAAGGGTTCGAAACCGGGACTGAACATATAGCTGAAGGCCCGCGGGCTGTGGAAGCGCGTGACCTTGGCCAATTGCTGGTGCAGGGCGCGCACCGGCAGGTAATCCACCGACGGCACCGCCGCACCGAAGGGAAACACCCCTTCACGACGGGACTCGACCAGCACCTGCTGGATGATGCTGCTGCGGGTGACCAGCCCTGGTCGCTCGACCCGGGCGATGTCCGGCGTAGGCGCGGTCAGGGCCGGGGTCTGGTGGACGTAGTAGCCCGATTGCGGACGCGCGCGGATCAGCCCCTGGTCTTCCAGGTTGGCATAGGCCTGCAGCACCGTGGCGTGGCTGACATTGAGCTGCGAGCTCATCTTGCGCACCGACGGCACCCGCTCACCCGGCTGATAGACGCCCCGCCGGATATCCTCGGCGAGCTGCTGCGCAATACGTTGGTAGAGCAATAGGTTGGTCATGAAGCGGCACTCGGTTTCAACGGCATTTTTATTCTTGGAAGCAACGATACCGGAACAGTTCAAAAGTGTACTGGCACAGTTTCTACAATAGTCGACAATACAGTGACAAGAGAAGTAAAACTGTACGGGCATCTGCATTGCGGTCTGCAAGCCATTGAACGTGTTCTGCCAACGCGGGTGCTCGTCCTGGTAAATCTGATTACCGCTTACGATTGCGGCGTACTGCCCCGGGTACGCCGCGCGAACTGCTGACCCCTGCTCTGCACCTGAAATGCCAGCCCCTGTGCTAGCGTGATGAAGCGCGACGCTAGCGTCCGGGCCGCATGCGTTAGCTGCCTAAGCGCAACCCACCATCACAAGTGATGATGTCCCCGCTGATGAAACTATTGGAGATGAGGAAAGCGATGGCCTGCCCAACGTCTTGCGGTTGCCCCACGCGCCCGACGGGCGTCTTGGCGGCATAGTCGGCAAAAACGGGAGCTTTCTGCTCGTCCGTCAGGAAATCCCACCAGGGCGTGTCGATCACACCAGGAGAAACTCCATTGACCCGCAGAGGACGCAACTCCGCGGCGAGGATAGGGACCAGTGCGGCAACCGCTGCGTTAGCTGCGCCGATCCCGGCTGTCCCAGGCATGGCGGACTGAGCGGTCACCGCCGAGATGAAGGTGATACTGCCGTCCTTGCGCAACGAGGGGAGCGCAGCCTGTGCCGTGGCAAAGTGAGGGAAAACCTTTTCCTCGAAACCTTGCCGCACTTCGTCGAGGCTGACAGATGCGAATGGTCCGGCCCCTTTGCCGCTGCCAAGCGACAGTACGAGGTGATCGAATGCGCCGATGCCCGCGAAGGCATCGGCTAGGCTGCCCGTGTCAGCGGCATCAAGAACGAGGACGGTAAGATCACCGCCCAATTCAGTCTTCGCCACTTGCAATCGCTGTTCGGTACGGCCTGTGATCGTGACTTTGTGGCCCAGGGCAAGAAGCTGGCGAGCGGTCGCAAAACCAATACCGGTCGATCCTCCGATGATGACTGTGTGTTGTTGAATTGACATGATTTTTCCTTTTCTAATGGTTGAGAGATGAAATGCGTGACGACGGTGGGTCAGACCGGTTGCCTGACTGAAGTCGTTATGCGCCGCTTGATGTGCCGGGATGGGCTTTCGGCAAGCCGACAAGTTCGAGACTGATCGACCGCAGGCGCTCACGCGCGGCAGCGTCATAGACTTGTGGGTTGGCCCGTCGTGGCTGAAGTCCAGCGAAATACAGACCGCTCACTCCTTCCGTCTCGCCGGCAACAGCAAGATGGAGGATTGCATTGGCCCCTTCGTCAACGGTGCTGATCGGTGCGATACCGTCTTTGCGCACCATGGCGGTATCCATGTAGGTCGCCGGATGCAGGCTGTTTGCCGCGACCCCAGATCCGTCCAGTTCACGGGCAAGATCGAAGGTGAACATGATCTGCGCGAGCTTGCTCTGGCAGTAGGCTCGCGCACCGCTGTAGCCATTCGTCAGCATGATGTCGGCGAAATCGATGGACTGCTGGCCCACCGATGCAACATTGACGATTCTGGCGGGTTGGCTCTTTTGCAAAAGCGGCAGTAGAAGGCGCGTTAGCAAGAAGCCGGAAAGATAGTTCACGGCAAAACGCAACTCGTAGCCATCCCGACTTACCTCCCGCGACGAACCGGGACCGCCAACGCCGATTCCAGCATTGTTGATAAGTACGTCAAGACGGCCATGGTCACGTTGAATGGCTTCTGCCAGTGCACGCACCTGTGATCGCGAAGAAAAATCGGCCGGATAGAAAGTTCCGCTGCCGCCTAAATTGCGGATCTCTGTCAGCAGACCCTCGGCCCGCAATCGGTCGCGGCCATGGATCAATACGGTCGCACCTGACTTTGCGAGCCGTTGGGCAACCCGACGCCCGACGCCATCCGTAGATCCTGTAATCAATATCGTCTTTTCTTTTAGCTCCATGCTGCCAACCTCTATTGAACTTAATAGCGTTGCTGGCATTGTTCCCCGATCCCGATACCACAAACAGTTCCCGACCTATCATGGTATCGATACTGCTATGCTGAGGAGATGAGCGATCTTCCGACCACCTCTGAAATTCGTCGCCGCGAGTTCGGAGCCTTCCTGCGTTCCCGCCGCGAAAAGCTGACGCCTGCCAACGTCGGGCTGGCTGAAGGATTCCGCCGGCGAACACCAGGGCTGCGGCGCGAAGAGGTTGCATTGCTCGCGGGCGTAGGAACCACTTGGTATACGTGGCTCGAACAGGGACGTGATGTGCATCCCTCGGTTGAAGTGCTATCGGCACTTGCCGACGCGCTCAAGCTCGATCCCGCCGAACGGAGGCATCTTTTCGTCCTGAACAACCGGCCGCCGCCGGAGGCCGCCTTGACAGGTCCCGAACGGGTCGAGGAGCCGTTGCGACGGATGCTCGATAGCCTGACGGGGCAACCTGCCTATGTATTGGGCCGTCGCTGGGACGTGCTCGCCTGGAACCGTGCGGCCGAGGTACTGTTTGGCGACTATGGCAAGCTTCAAGGCGACGAGCGCAACATCATGCATCTCGTCTTTGCCAACGGGGCGCACCGTCGTTTGCTGGTCGATTGGGACAAACTCGCACCGGCGGCGCTGGCCATGTTCCGTGCCGACAGTGCCCGTTATGCCGGCGATCCCGAGTTCGAGCGGTTGATTGCCACGCTGATGAAAGCCAGCCGCGAGTTCCGAGACTGGTGGCCCAGGCACGACGTGCAGCGGCCCTTTACCGGACACAAGCGCATCAAGCACCCGGTGGGCGGTCGCATGACGTTTGAATACACCAGCCTGGTCGTTTCCGATCAGCCAGACATGAAACTCATCGTGTACACGCCACTCGACGAGGCGAAGACGGCCGTGAAACTGGCTGACTTGCTTCAGACGCCATCTCGGAGCAATAGGAATGCAAGGGTTGAGTAGCCAATGCCCCTTGCCTCTGGCTAACACTTCCCCTTGCCGGGCGTGTAGAGGACGTTCGCCTCCAAGCCACCAGCGAGGCCACCACAGCCAAGCGGGTTGCGCTTGCGCGCAACGCGCCATGCCTGGCGCACAATAAAAAACCCGGCGTTTTTGTGGACGCCGGGTTTTCGGGGGAAGCGTCCCGCCGTCAGCGCGCCGCGCCCAGCTGGCCTTTCTCATCGGAAAAGACAATCTCGACCCGACGATTCTGCGCCCGTCCACGCTCGGTGGCGTTCACATCCACCGGGTACTGGTCGCCATAACCTTCAACCTGGATGCGCTTCTCGTCGATCCCCAGGTCCACCAGCATATCGGCCACCGACTGCGCGCGCTCGCGGGACAGTTTCAGGTTGCCGTCGGCATCGCCGGTGCTGTCGGTATAACCCTCGATACGCACAACGCGCCGTGGGTTGAGCTGGAGAAACTGCACCAGCTTGAGCACCGTGCGGTTGGCCGAGTTCTTCAGTTCCGCCTCACCGGTGTCGAACAGCACATCGCCGAGGGTCATCACCAGACCGCGATCCTTCTGGTTACTGGTCAGGCTGGCGATCTGCTCTTCTACCCACTTGCCCTGCTGCTGCACGCTGAGCAATTTGCTTTCGCGCAACGCCAGTTGCAGGCGCTGACGCTCCAGTTCCAGCTTGGCCGCCCGCTCCTGGTTCAACGCGGTTTCGGTGTGTTCACGGGCAATGTCGGCGTAGCGCTCACTCAGGTAGGCGTAGTGTTCGACATCACCGGCGCTGCCCAGATAGCCGGACAGGCGCTCGGCCCGGGACAGGGATTCACCGGCACGGATCACGTCCTTGGGCGCGTAACGCAGCACATTGGCGTCTTCCTTGACCTTCTGGAAGCTCGCCGACGCCGCCTGCAAGGCCGCCTCGCTGTCGTTCTGGCCGGCGCAACCGTACAAACCGACACAGGCCAGCAACAACAGGCCGCCCACCCTTGCGCTCGAATAGATCATTGAGCCGCCTCCAGTTGCTTGTGCAGACGCGTGATGCGGGTGTTGAGCAGCGTGACCTGCTCCTGGCTCTTCTCGGTCAGGACCTTGGCTTCGGCCAGGCGTGCATCCAGCTCGGCCTGTTCAGACTTGCGCCGGGCACCACGGAAAGCATCCTCGAGCATATTGGCCTTGGCACGGCGGAACTTGTCCTCGGCCATTTTCAGCTCAGGGACATCGTTGGCGTTGGCCCCGACGGCATGGGCCTGCGCGATGGCGCGCTCGGTCAGGCGCATCTGCTCGTTCGGCGCCGGGTCGGTGGCACAACCCGCCAGCGCCAGCACGGCCAGGGCCGCAAATAGAGGTCGAATACTCACAAAAAAATCCCTACGGTTTTGGGGCGCTGACCGGTTGCAACTGCGCCTTCCAACGCTCCAGATTGCGCTGCAGCGCGGCTTCGGTCAGGCCGGAGGCGGGCAATTCTGTCATCTTTTTCGCCAACTGTCCGCGCAACCAGGGATCATTGCAGGCCGAGTTGTGGGAAACGGCGAGAAACAGACCGGGCTGGTCGACCGGTTGCGGATAGGCCTTGAGGT
Organism: Pseudomonas sp. MWU13-2862; assembly: GCF_023242495.1. Classification (NCBI taxonomy): domain Bacteria; kingdom Pseudomonadati; phylum Pseudomonadota; class Gammaproteobacteria; order Pseudomonadales; family Pseudomonadaceae; genus Pseudomonas; species Pseudomonas sp. MWU13-2862. Next base: position 111,254 of record NZ_JALMEZ010000021.1, read on the forward strand.
CGTTGGCCATGCCCAGGGCCTGGGTCGTGACCATGCCGGCATAACGCCCGGCCAGCACGTAGTCGACCTCGCCCAGCAGCAGCTTATGGAAAGCCGGGGTCAAGGCCGGCGTACGTTGGAGGGTCAGGCGCTCCTTGCTGAAAGTGCTGAACGGCTGGGTCAGCCGGGCCTTTTCCGAGATCGCCCCGGTGTGCCCGCGCAAGTCCTCGGCGCTGCTGTAGAGCAGCGGCGAATCCTTGCGGGTCCAGACCAGGAAGTCGTTGCGCACCAGCGCCGGGTGGACGTAGTCCAGCGAATCCAGCTCATCGAGGGCGATGGGCGCATCCACCAGCAGATCCATACGCCCACTGCGCACCTCTTCCTGGGCCTGGGCACGTTTGCCGCCGTAAAGCACCTCGACCTTGAGCCCCAACTCCCCCGCCACCTGGCGCAGCAGATCGGCACTGGCGCCGATCAGGTGCACCGGGTCCTGCGGATCGCGCCACAGGTACGGCGGCGAATCCGGGCTGCCGGTGACGATCAGGCGCTCGCATTTGCCCAGTGCCTGGGCCTGCGGGGCCAATACGGGCAAGCCCAGCAGCAGTGACAGCGCAACGGCGCGAAGCCTGTCCATGAAGTGAATCTCCCTTGCAAAAAAAACCCGGCCAAAAGGCCGGGTTCTTTTATAAGCCAAGCCGCTGGATCAGACCAGCTTCTCGAACTCGGGTACGGCTTCGAACAGGTCCGCCACCAGGCCGTAATCGGCGACCTGGAAGATCGGTGCGTCTTCGTCCTTGTTGATCGCG
>NZ_JALMEZ010000022.1:0-103144 GCF_023242495.1 Pseudomonas sp. MWU13-2862
TGCTCCTACAGTGTGGTGTCGTACACAAGATCGGTGAACGACGACGTCCTGTAGGAGCCGGGCTTGCCCGCGAAGAGGCCGGCCCAGGCGCTGCAAGGCTCAAGAGTCATATGCAAGCTCTCGGCGCATGGCTATCATGCCTGCCTCATTGTGAGTCGAGACCTGCATGTTGACGTTGTTGAAGCTCCTCAAAGATGGTCGATTCCACTCCGGGCAAGCGCTGGGGGCAGCCTTGGGCGTCAGCCGCAGCGCCGTCTGGAAACAGCTCCAGCAATTGGAGGCGGAGTTCGGGCTGGTTATCCATAAAGTCCGTGGCCGGGGTTACCAACTCGCCAGCCCGCTGGTGTTGCTGAGCGAGCTGGAGATAGCCGCCGCAAAACCCTCGGCCTCCTGGCCGGTGCATGTCTACGACACCATTGACTCAACCAATGCCGAGGCGCTGCGCCTGGTGGAGAAAGGTTCCGTTGCGCCATTCATTGTGGTGGCCGAACGGCAAACCGCAGGACGAGGACGCCGGGGCCGGCATTGGGTCAGTCCGTTCGCGGAAAATATCTATTACAGCCTGTTGCTCAGGATCGAAGGCGGCATGCGTCAGCTGGAGGGCTTGAGCCTGGTGGTCGGCCTGGCGGTTCTAAGCGCATTGCGTGAGCTGGGGATCGCCCGGGCGGGGCTGAAGTGGCCCAATGATGTCCTGGTGGACAACAAGAAGATCGCCGGCATTCTGCTGGAGCTGGTCGGCGACCCGGCGGACGTCTGTCACGTCGTGCTGGGGGTCGGGATCAACGTCAATATGCAGGTTGCCGAACAGGTGGATCAGCTGTGGACATCGGCACGATTGGAAACGGGTCGTTCCATCGATCGCAACGAGCTGATCGCGAGCCTGGGGGAAAAGCTGCGCTTTTACCTGGAGTGGCACCAGTCCTCTGGTTTCGCGGCTATCCAGGCTGAGTGGGAGCAGAATCATCTCTGGCAGGGGCGCAAGGTTGCCCTGGTCGCGGGAGTGAACCAGGTCGAAGGGATCGTGCTGGGCATCGATCAGCAGGGTGCGCTCCGTCTGCAGGTGGATGGCGTGGAAAAGGTCTTCAGTGGTGGCGAACTCAGCCTGCGCTTGCGCGATGATGCTTGGGTTCGAGGCGGCTAGCGGTTTTAACAAGGGCAGGGCGCATCGGGTGCCCGTCCTGGTATTGGTTGGCTTGGCGGTGGCGTGTCCGCTCGATTGAGGTTCCTATGCGTTGGTTGTTTCTGTTGTTGCTAGTGCTCAATGGTGTCTATTACGTCTGGCACCAGCAGGAAGCGCCCTTGAGGGCCAAGGAAGTCGCTCCTCTTTCGCTGTACCGCAGCGCTCACCAGGATATCCAGTTGTTGAGCGAATCCGATGGCGCCGGCGGGCGTCGTGCGGTCTCTGCGGCGCCGGAGCGCGAAGGCGATTGTGTCTATCTGGGTGCCGTGGCTCGCCAGGATCTGGCGCAGTCCATTGTGCAGCGTCTCCAGGGCAGCAATATCAAGGCGCGGGCGGAGCAGGTGAATGTGCCCGATTCAGCGGGGTACTGGGTACGGATCGCACCTGAAAGCCAGCATTTGCTGGACGATGCCCTGCTGCAGAACCTTGCTAAAGAATTCAATGAGTTAAAACATAAAATAATGCCGTGCGAAGGCATTGCAACTGTCGAATAGTTTGAATAGAATGGCGCCCGCTTCGCAGTGAACACCTCTTGAGGGACTGGCTACGAAGCGGGTCAACGCAGCTAACCTCATAATTTAAATGAGAAAAATGCTTGACAGAAGGTCGACATGATGTAGAATGTCGGCTCGCTTAGGAGGGGTTCCCGAGCGGCCAAAGGGATCAGACTGTAAATCTGACGTCTACGACTTCGAAGGTTCGAATCCTTCCCCCTCCACCATATTTAAGCGTGAGCTGCAAGCTCCGCGGGTATAGTTTAGTGGTAGAACCTCAGCCTTCCAAGCTGATGATGCGGGTTCGATTCCCGCTACCCGCTCCAAGTTTGCTGTTTGTGCACCGTGTTTCGCTCTTGTAGCTCAGTTGGTAGAGCACACCCTTGGTAAGGGTGAGGTCAGCGGTTCAAATCCGCTCAAGAGCTCCATAATAACAAGGCAGATATGCAAATATCTGCCTTTGTTTTAATGGCTGATGTAGCTTGCTTAATTCTTCTCCTGAGGGTGATTTCGATGGCTAAGGAAAAGTTCGAACGTAATAAGCCGCACGTCAACGTGGGGACCATTGGTCACGTCGACCATGGTAAAACTACGCTCACTGCTGCCTTGACTCGCGTTTGCTCCGAAGTGTTCGGTTCGGCCAAGGTCGACTTCGACAAGATCGATAGCGCCCCAGAAGAAAAAGCTCGTGGCATCACCATCAACACCGCTCACGTTGAATACGATTCGGCCGTGCGTCACTACGCACACGTTGACTGCCCAGGTCACGCCGACTACGTAAAAAACATGATCACCGGTGCTGCGCAGATGGATGGCGCGATCCTGGTTTGCTCGGCCGCTGATGGTCCGATGCCGCAAACCCGTGAGCACATCCTGTTGTCCCGTCAGGTGGGCGTTCCCTACATTGTGGTCTTCCTGAACAAGGCTGACCTGGTAGATGATGCCGAGCTGCTGGAGCTGGTTGAGATGGAGGTGCGCGATCTGCTGAGCACTTACGATTTCCCAGGTGACGACACGCCGATCATCATTGGTTCCGCGCGCATGGCACTGGAAGGCAATGATGAAAATGGCATGGGTACTTCGGCTGTCAAGAAGCTGGTTGAGACTCTGGATAGCTACATTCCCGAGCCTGAGCGCGCAATCGACAAGCCGTTCCTGATGCCAATCGAAGACGTGTTCTCGATCTCCGGTCGCGGTACCGTTGTGACGGGTCGTATTGAGCGCGGTATCGTTCGTGTTCAAGATCCGCTGGAAATCGTAGGTTTGCGTGACACTGCTGTCACCACCTGCACCGGCGTTGAAATGTTTCGTAAACTGCTCGACGAAGGTCGTGCAGGTGAAAACTGCGGCGTTCTGCTGCGCGGCACCAAGCGTGACGATGTCGAGCGTGGCCAGGTACTGGTCAAGCCGGGTTCGGTCAAGCCGCACACCAAGTTCACTGCAGAAGTTTACGTCCTGAGCAAGGAAGAAGGCGGTCGTCATACGCCGTTCTTCAAGGGCTACCGTCCGCAGTTCTACTTCCGTACGACTGATGTGACTGGTAACTGCGAGCTGCCGGAAGGCGTCGAAATGGTAATGCCAGGTGACAACATTCAGATGACTGTCACTCTGATCAAGACCATTGCGATGGAAGATGGCTTGCGTTTCGCTATCCGTGAGGGCGGTCGTACCGTCGGCGCGGGTGTGGTAGCGAAAGTAATCGAATAAGTAGTTGAAATGCCTCTCTCAGGTCGACATAATGGTCGGCCTGATTCAAGTTTTAGGTCAGTAGCTCAATTGGCAGAGCGACGGTCTCCAAAACCGTAGGTTGGGGGTTCGATTCCCTCCTGACCTGCCAGATTCACTCGGTGTGTCTGGCTTTCTTTTCACAGGATTCTCTTAGATGACCTCCAACGCTGAAGCCCAAGGCTCTCGCTTCGATCTTCTCAAGTGGCTCGTCGTAGTCGCTTTGGTGGTGATTGGTGTTGTTGGCAACCAGTACTATCATGGTTCGCCGATCCTGTACCGCGTACTGGCTCTGCTTGTCATCGCTGCTGTAGCTGCCTTTGTAGGCCTGCAGACCGCGAAAGGCAAGTCGTTCTTCGTGCTGGCAAAGGAAGCTCGTACCGAGATTCGTAAAGTCGTATGGCCGACTCGCCAAGAAACCACGCAGACCACGTTGATCGTGGTGGCTGTTGTTCTGGTAATGGCGTTGCTGTTGTGGGGGCTTGATTCCCTGCTCGGCTGGCTTGTTTCCTCGATTGTAGGCTAAGGGTGTCCCGTGGCTAAGCGTTGGTACGTTGTGCATGCTTACTCGGGTTACGAGAAGCATGTGATGCGCTCGTTGGTCGAGCGCGTAAAGCTGGCAGGCATGGAAGATGGCTTCGGCGAAATTCTGGTCCCTACTGAAGAAGTAGTGGAAATGCGTAACGGCCAGAAGCGCAAGAGTGAGCGTAAGTTCTTCCCTGGCTATGTGCTGGTGCAGATGGACATGAACGAGGGGACTTGGCACTTGGTCAAGGACACGCCTCGGGTGATGGGTTTCATCGGCGGTACCGCCGACAAGCCTGCACCGATCACCGACAAAGAGGCAGAAGCGATTCTGCGTCGCGTCGCTGATGGCAGCGACAAGCCGAAGCCGAAGACACTGTTCGAGCCGGGCGAAGTCGTACGTGTTACCGATGGTCCGTTCGCCGATTTCAACGGCACCGTCGAAGAGGTCAACTACGAAAAGAGCCGCATCCAGGTGGCCGTGCTCATTTTCGGACGCTCTACTCCGGTAGAGTTGGAGTTTAGCCAGGTCGAAAAGGTCTAGCTGAACAAGCATCCCAACCCCACAGTCCAAGGCTGTGGGGTTTTGTCGTCACTGGGATAAACGCGCAAGTAACCGGGGAGCCTTTCGAGGCGCTAGAACCCGTAATTGGAGTGCCTCATGGCCAAGAAGATTACCGCTTACATCAAGCTGCAAGTGAAGGCCGCCCAGGCCAACCCTAGCCCACCCGTCGGTCCAGCTCTGGGTCAGCACGGCGTGAACATCATGGAATTCTGCAAAGCCTTCAACGCCCGTACCCAGGGTCTTGAGCCAGGTCTGCCGACGCCTGTGATCATCACTGTTTACAGTGACCGCAGCTTCACTTTCGAAACCAAGTCCACCCCGGCTTCGGTTCTGCTGAAAAAGGCCGCCGGCCTGACCAGCGGTTCCGCTCGTCCGAACACCGTTAAGGTTGGCACCGTGACCCGTGCTCAGCTGGAAGAAATCGCGAAAACCAAAAACGCGGATCTGACTGCAGCTGATATGGATGCAGCCGTGCGTACCATCGCCGGTTCTGCTCGTAGCATGGGCCTTAACGTGGAGGGTGTGTAATGGCTAAGCTGACCAAGCGCCAAAAGGCTATCGCCGGCAAAATCGAAGCAGGCAAGGCCTACAACTTTGTAGAAGCCGCTGCTCTGCTGTCCGAGCTGTCGACTGTCAAGTTCAGCGAGTCGTTTGACGTTGCTGTAAACCTGGGCGTTGACCCACGTAAATCCGACCAGGTCGTACGTAGCGCTACTGTGCTGCCACACGGCACTGGCAAGACCGTTCGCGTTGCTGTGTTCACCCAGGGTCCGGCTGCTGAAGCTGCTCTGGCTGCCGGCGCCGATCGCGTTGGTATGGACGACCTGGCTGCCGAAATGAAAGGCGGCGACCTGAACTATGACGTCGTTATTGCTTCCCCGGACGCAATGCGTGTTGTAGGTCAACTGGGTCAGATCCTCGGTCCACGTGGCCTGATGCCTAACCCTAAAGTCGGTACCGTAACTCCAGACGTCGCCACCGCGGTGAAAAACGCCAAGGCCGGTCAGGTTCGTTATCGCACCGACAAGAACGGTATTATCCACACCTCCGTTGGCAAGATCGGCTTCGACGCCGTCAAGCTGAAGGAAAACGTTGAAGCCCTGATCGCTGACCTGAAGCGTATCAAGCCAGCTTCCTCGAAAGGTATCTACGTCAAGCGCGTTACCCTGAGCACCACCATGGGTCCAGGCCTGGTCATCGACCAGAGCTCGCTGGAAGCGTAAGACGCGCATTGGCGCAAGCGATTGCGCCAATCGAAAAAATTGGGGTCCCTGCCTGGCGGGGGCTATCCAAGACCGTAGGCGGCGCAAGCCTTAAACCTCAAGCCTACGCAGATGGTGCTCCCGGTTCCTTACCGAATCAGACACCAAAACGACATCCGGCTTCGGCCAGATGAAACGGTAACAAGCAGGAGTTAAACCCGTGGCAATTAAACTCGAAGACAAGAAGGCCATCGTCGCTGAAGTCAACGAGGCTGCCAAAGTCGCTCTGTCCGCTGTCGTGGCTGATGCCCGTGGCGTAACAGTAAGCGCGATGACCGGACTCCGTAAAGAGGCCCGCGAAGCTGGCGTGTACGTACGTGTCGTACGTAACACCCTGCTCAAGCGCGCTGTTGAAGGCACCGAGTACTCGGTCCTCAACGACGTGTTCAAAGGCCCGACCCTGATTGCTTTCTCCAAGGAACACCCGGGCGCTGCTGCTCGTCTGTTCAAAGAGTTTGCAAAGGGTCAGGACAAGTTCGAGATCAAGGCAGCTGCGTTCGAGGGCAAGTTCCTCGCAGCCAATCAGATCGACGTACTGGCAACCTTGCCGACCCGTGACGAAGCAATCTCCCAGCTGATGAGCGTGATTCAAGGCGCTACCAGCAAGTTGGCTCGTACTCTGGCGGCTATTCGCGACCAGAAAGAAGCTGTCGCAGCCTAAGGCTGAGCACTTCTTTTCGCGTATTTTTGTTTATTTCGATGGTCGCGTAGGCCGTCCCCCAATTCAGGAAATACAGTAATGTCTATCTCCCAAGAAGATATCCTCAACGCCGTAGCTGAAATGTCGGTTCTGCAGGTTGTTGAGCTGATCAAAGCTTTCGAAGAAAAATTCGGTGTTACCGCTGCTGCTGCTTCGGCAGGTCCTGCTGCTGCTGCCGCTGTTGTTGAAGAGCAAACCGAATTCAACGTCATGCTGCTGGAAGCTGGCGAGAAGAAAGTTAACGTGATCAAGGCAGTACGTGAACTGACCGGTCTGGGCCTGAAAGAAGCCAAGGCTGTAGTTGACGGCGCTCCTGCCCTGGTTCTGGAAGCTGTTGCCAAAGACGCAGCTGACAAAGCCAAAGCAGCACTGGAAGAAGCAGGCGCTAAAGTCGAGCTGAAGTAAGCTCTGACCTTGCGTCTCCAGCCCAAGCGTTAAGCGACAGGCTGATGGCTGGTGGCTCTTGCCACCGGCCTTTTTCCGTTACTGGCGGCCGACTCGGTCGGTGCCTTTGACGTGCTTCAACCACCCGATGCGGTGGCGCAAACCATGGGGTTTGCACGATTTTCTGGCTGCTCCCGTCGGGGAGGGGCCAAACAAGCAGGTGACCAAGCTGGGGAACGCTGATGGCTTACTCATATACTGAGAAAAAACGTATCCGCAAGGACTTTAGCAAGTTGCCGGACGTCATGGATGTGCCGTACCTCCTGGCCATCCAGCTGGATTCGTATCGTGAATTCTTGCAGGCGGGAGCGACTAAAGATCAGTTCCGCGACGTGGGCCTGCATGCGGCCTTCAAATCCGTTTTCCCGATCATCAGCTACTCCGGCAATGCTGCGCTGGAGTACGTCGGTTATCGCCTGGGCGAACCGGCATTTGATGTCAAAGAATGCGTATTGCGCGGTGTGACTTACGCCGTACCTTTGCGGGTAAAAGTGCGCCTGATCATTTTCGACAAAGAATCGTCGAACAAAGCGATCAAGGACATCAAAGAGCAAGAAGTCTACATGGGTGAAATCCCCCTGATGACCGAGAACGGTACCTTCGTTATCAACGGTACCGAGCGCGTGATCGTTTCCCAGCTGCACCGTTCCCCGGGCGTGTTCTTCGACCACGACCGCGGCAAGACGCACAGCTCCGGCAAACTGCTGTACTCCGCGCGGATCATTCCTTACCGCGGTTCGTGGTTGGACTTCGAGTTCGACCCGAAAGACTGCGTCTTCGTGCGTATCGACCGTCGTCGCAAGCTGCCGGCTTCCGTGCTGCTGCGCGCACTGGGCTACGCCACCGAAGAAGTGCTGGACGCGTTCTACACCACCAACGTTTTCCATGTGAAGGGCGAAACCCTGAGCCTGGAACTGGTGCCTCAGCGTCTGCGCGGTGAAATCGCCGTCCTCGATATCCTCGATGACAAAGGCAAGGTGATTGTCGAGCAGGGTCGTCGTATTACCGCTCGCCACATCAACCAGCTGGAAAAAGCCGGGATCAAAGAGCTGGATGTGCCGCTGGACTACGTCCTGGGCCGCACCACCGCCAAGGTCATCGTGCACCCGGCTACCGGCGAAATCCTGGCCGAATGCAACACCGAGCTGAACACCGAGATCCTGGCGAAAATCGCCAAGGCCCAGGTCGTTCGCATCGAGACGCTGTACACCAACGACATCGACTGCGGTCCGTTCATCTCCGACACGCTGAAGATCGACTCCACCAGCAACCAACTGGAAGCGCTGGTCGAGATCTATCGCATGATGCGTCCTGGTGAGCCACCGACCAAGGATGCCGCCGAGACCCTCTTCAACAACCTGTTCTTCAGCCCTGAGCGCTATGACCTGTCTGCGGTCGGCCGGATGAAGTTCAACCGTCGTATCGGTCGTACCGAGATCGAAGGTTCGGGCGTACTGAACAAGGACGATATCGTCGCGGTCCTCAAGACCCTGGTCGACATCCGTAACGGCAAAGGCATCGTCGACGACATCGACCACCTGGGTAACCGTCGTGTTCGCTGCGTAGGCGAAATGGCCGAGAACCAGTTCCGTGTTGGCCTGGTACGCGTTGAGCGTGCGGTCAAGGAACGTCTGTCGATGGCTGAAAGCGAAGGCCTGATGCCGCAGGACCTCATCAACGCCAAGCCAGTGGCTGCGGCGGTGAAAGAGTTCTTCGGTTCCAGCCAGCTGTCGCAGTTCATGGACCAGAACAACCCGCTGTCCGAGATCACCCACAAGCGTCGTGTCTCCGCACTCGGCCCTGGTGGTCTGACCCGCGAACGCGCCGGCTTCGAAGTCCGTGACGTACACCCGACGCACTACGGTCGTGTTTGCCCGATCGAAACGCCGGAAGGTCCGAACATCGGTCTGATCAACTCCCTGGCCGCTTATGCGCGCACCAACCAGTACGGCTTCCTGGAAAGCCCGTACCGTGTGGTGAAAGACGCCTTGGTCACCGACGAGATCGTGTTCCTGTCCGCTATTGAAGAGGCCGATCACGTGATCGCCCAGGCTTCGGCGACCATGAACGAGCAGAAAGTGCTGATCGACGAGCTGGTAGCCGTACGTCACCTGAACGAGTTCACCGTCAAGGCGCCGGAAGACGTCACCCTGATGGACGTTTCGCCGAAGCAGGTTGTGTCGGTTGCAGCGTCGCTGATCCCGTTCCTCGAGCACGACGACGCCAACCGTGCGTTGATGGGTTCCAACATGCAGCGTCAGGCTGTACCGACCCTGCGTGCCGACAAGCCGCTGGTAGGTACCGGCATGGAGCGCAACGTTGCCCGTGACTCCGGCGTTTGCGTCGTGGCTCGTCGTGGTGGCGTGATCGACTCCGTCGATGCCAGCCGTATCGTGGTTCGTGTTGCCGATGACGAAGTTGAAACCGGCGAAGCCGGTGTCGACATCTACAACCTGACCAAGTACACCCGCTCGAACCAGAACACCTGCATCAACCAGCGTCCGCTGGTGCGTAAAGGTGATCGTGTTCAGCGTAGCGACATCATGGCCGACGGCCCGTCCACCGACATGGGTGAACTGGCTCTGGGTCAGAACATGCGCATCGCCTTCATGGCATGGAACGGCTTCAACTTCGAAGACTCCATCTGCCTGTCGGAACGCGTTGTTCAGGAAGACCGTTTCACCACGATCCACATCCAGGAACTGACCTGTGTGGCGCGTGACACCAAGCTTGGGCCAGAGGAAATCACTGCGGACATCCCGAACGTGGGTGAAGCCGCACTGAACAAGCTGGACGAAGCCGGTATCGTCTACGTCGGTGCCGAAGTCGGCCCGGGCGACATCCTGGTCGGCAAGGTCACTCCGAAAGGCGAGACCCAACTGACTCCGGAAGAAAAACTGCTGCGTGCGATCTTCGGTGAGAAGGCCAGCGACGTCAAAGACACCTCCCTGCGTGTACCAACCGGTACCAAGGGCACCGTCATCGACGTGCAGGTCTTCACCCGTGATGGCGTCGAGCGCGATACCCGTGCACTGTCCATCGAGAAGAGCCAGCTCGACGAGATCCGCAAGGACCTCAACGAAGAGTTCCGCATCGTTGAAGGCGCGACCTTCGAACGTCTGCGTTCCGCGCTGGTTGGCCACAAGGCCGAAGGCGGCGCTGGCCTGAAGAAAGGTCAGGAAATCACCGACGAAGTGCTCGACGGTCTGGAGCATGGGCAGTGGTTCAAACTGCGCATGGCTGAAGATGCGTTGAACGAGCAGCTCGAGAAGGCCCAGGCCTACATCGTTGATCGCCGCCGTCTGCTGGACGACAAGTTCGAAGACAAGAAGCGCAAGCTGCAGCAAGGCGATGACCTGGCTCCGGGCGTACTGAAGATCGTCAAGGTCTACCTGGCAATCCGTCGTCGCATCCAGCCGGGCGACAAGATGGCCGGTCGTCACGGTAACAAGGGTGTGGTCTCCGTGATCATGCCGGTTGAAGACATGCCGCACGATGCCCATGGCACCCCGGTCGACGTCGTCCTCAACCCGCTGGGCGTACCTTCGCGTATGAACGTTGGTCAGATCCTCGAAACCCACCTGGGCCTGGCGGCCAAAGGTCTGGGCGAGAAGATCAACCGCATGATCGAGGAGCAACGCAAGGTCGCTGACCTGCGCAAGTTCCTGCACGAGATCTACAACGAGATCGGCGGTCGTAACGAGGACCTGGACAGCTTCACCGACCAGGAAATCCTCGACTTGGCGCACAACCTCAAGGCTGGTGTGCCAATGGCCACCCCAGTATTCGACGGTGCCAAGGAAGTTGAAATCAAGGCCATGCTGAAACTGGCAGACCTGCCGGAAAGCGGCCAGATGCAACTGTTCGATGGTCGTACCGGCAACAAGTTCGAACGTCCGGTTACCGTTGGCTACATGTACATGCTGAAGCTGAACCACTTGGTAGACGACAAGATGCACGCTCGTTCTACCGGTTCGTACAGCCTGGTTACCCAGCAGCCGCTGGGTGGTAAGGCGCAGTTCGGTGGTCAGCGTTTCGGGGAGATGGAGGTCTGGGCACTGGAAGCATACGGTGCTGCATACACTCTGCAAGAAATGCTCACAGTGAAGTCGGACGATGTGAACGGTCGGACCAAGATGTACAAAAACATCGTGGACGGCGATCACCGTATGGAGCCGGGCATGCCCGAGTCCTTCAACGTGTTGATCAAGGAAATTCGTTCCCTCGGCATCGATATCGATCTGGAAACCGAATAACACGTGACGCGAATCGAGAGCGGGGCTGTATGGCCCGCTCTCTGCTCCGCCAGGAGGAAAGGCCTTGAAAGACCTACTGAATTTGCTGAAAAACCAGGGTCAAGTCGAAGAGTTCGACGCCATCCGTATTGGATTGGCCTCGCCTGAGATGATCCGTTCGTGGTCGTTCGGCGAAGTTAAAAAGCCGGAAACCATCAACTACCGTACGTTCAAACCTGAGCGTGACGGCCTGTTCTGCGCGAAGATCTTTGGCCCGGTCAAGGATTACGAGTGCCTGTGCGGTAAGTACAAGCGCTTGAAGCACCGTGGTGTGATCTGCGAGAAGTGCGGCGTTGAAGTCGCACTGGCCAAGGTTCGTCGTGAGCGCATGGCGCACATCGAACTGGCTTCGCCGGTTGCCCACATCTGGTTCCTGAAGTCCCTGCCGTCGCGTATCGGCTTGCTGATGGACATGACCCTGCGTGATATCGAACGCGTTCTCTACTTCGAGAGCTACGTCGTTATCGACCCGGGCATGACCACCCTTGAAAAAGGCCAGCTGCTGAACGACGAGCAGTACTTCGAAGCCCTCGAAGAGTTCGGTGATGACTTCGACGCCCGCATGGGTGCTGAGGCCGTCCGCGAGCTGCTGCACGCGATCGACCTGGAACACGAGATTGGCCGTCTGCGCGAAGAAATTCCGCAAACCAACTCCGAAACCAAGATCAAGAAGCTGTCCAAGCGCCTGAAGTTGATGGAAGCCTTCCAGGGTTCCGGCAACCTGCCAGAGTGGATGGTGCTGACCGTTCTGCCGGTTCTGCCGCCAGACCTGCGTCCACTGGTTCCGCTTGATGGCGGTCGCTTCGCGACTTCCGACCTCAACGATCTGTATCGTCGAGTGATCAACCGTAACAACCGTTTGAAGCGCCTGCTGGACCTGTCCGCGCCTGACATCATCGTGCGCAACGAAAAGCGCATGCTGCAGGAAGCTGTGGATGCCCTGCTGGACAACGGTCGTCGCGGTCGCGCCATTACCGGTTCGAACAAGCGTCCTCTGAAATCCCTGGCTGACATGATCAAGGGTAAGCAAGGTCGTTTCCGTCAGAACTTGCTCGGTAAGCGTGTTGACTACTCGGGTCGTTCGGTAATTACCGTAGGTCCGACCCTGCGTCTGCACCAGTGCGGTCTGCCGAAGAAGATGGCCCTCGAGCTGTTCAAACCGTTCATTTTCGGCAAGCTGGAAATGCGTGGTCTCGCGACCACCATCAAAGCCGCCAAGAAAATGGTCGAGCGCGAACTGCCAGAGGTTTGGGACGTTCTCGCTGAAGTGATTCGCGAACACCCGGTCCTCCTCAACCGTGCACCAACCCTTCACCGTCTGGGTATCCAGGCGTTTGAACCGGTACTGATCGAAGGTAAGGCTATCCAGCTGCACCCGCTGGTCTGTGCTGCGTACAACGCCGACTTCGACGGCGACCAGATGGCCGTGCACGTACCGCTGACGCTGGAAGCCCAGCTCGAAGCGCGTGCGTTGATGATGTCGACCAACAACATCCTGTCGCCTGCCAACGGTGAGCCAATCATCGTTCCGTCGCAGGACGTTGTATTGGGTCTGTACTACATGACCCGTGAAGCGATCAACGCCAAGGGCGAAGGTCGTATCTTCGCGGACCTGCAGGAAGTCGACCGCGTATTCCGCGCCGGCGAAGCAGCCCTGCACGCCAAGATCAAGGTTCGTATCAACGAAACCGTCAATGATCGTGATGGTGGCAGCGTCAAGAACACCCGTATCGTCGACACCACTGTCGGCCGTGCGCTGTTGTTCCAGGTGGTTCCGGCCGGCCTGTCGTTCGACGTCGTCAACCTGCCGATGAAGAAGAAGGCGATCTCCAAACTGATCAACCAGTGCTACCGCGTGGTTGGTTTGAAAGAGACCGTGATCTTCGCTGACCAGTTGATGTACACCGGTTTTGCCTATTCGACCATTTCCGGCGTTTCCATCGGTGTTAACGACTTCGTTATCCCGGATGAAAAAGCCCGCATCATCGGTGCTGCCACCGACGAAGTGAAAGAGATCGAAAGTCAGTACGCCTCCGGCCTGGTTACCCAGGGCGAGAAGTACAACAAAGTGATCGACTTGTGGTCCAAGGCGAACGACGAAGTGTCCAAGGCGATGATGGCCAACCTCTCGAAAGAGAAGGTCATCGACCGTCATGGCGACGAAGTCGACCAGGAATCCTTCAACTCGATGTACATGATGGCCGACTCGGGTGCGCGGGGTTCCGCAGCCCAGATCCGTCAGCTGGCCGGTATGCGTGGTCTGATGGCCAAGCCGGACGGCTCGATCATCGAGACGCCGATCACCGCGAACTTCCGTGAAGGCCTGAGCGTACTCCAGTACTTCATCTCCACTCACGGTGCTCGTAAGGGTCTCGCGGATACCGCGTTGAAAACCGCGAACTCCGGTTACCTGACCCGTCGTCTGGTAGACGTGGCGCAGGATCTGGTGGTGACCGAAGTCGACTGTGGCACTGAGCAAGGCTTGCTCATGACGCCGCACATCGAAGGCGGTGACGTAGTAGAGCCGTTGGGTGAGCGCGTACTGGGTCGAGTGATCGCCCGTGACGTCTTCAAGCCGGGCACCGAGGAAATCATCGTTCCTGCCGGCACCCTGGTTGACGAGAAGTGGGTTGAATTCATCGAGCTGAATAGCATCGACGAAGTCATCGTGCGCTCGCCGATCAGCTGCGAAACCCGTTATGGCATCTGCGCCAAGTGCTACGGCCGTGACTTGGCTCGTGGTCACCAGGTGAACATCGGTGAAGCGGTCGGCGTTATCGCTGCCCAGTCCATCGGTGAGCCGGGTACCCAGCTGACCATGCGTACGTTCCACATCGGTGGTGCGGCAAGCCGGACCTCCGCAGCCGACAGCGTTCAGGTCAAGAATGGCGGTACCGTCCGTCTGCACAACCTGAAACACGTTGAGCGAGTGGATGGCCACCTGGTTGCAGTGTCCCGTTCCGGTGAGCTGGCGATTGCCGACGACTACGGTCGTGAGCGCGAGCGCTACAAGCTGCCGTACGGTGCGGTGATTTCGGTTAAAGAGGGTGACAAGGTCGACGCTGGCGCAATCGTGGCCAAGTGGGATCCGCACACTCACCCGATCGTTACCGAAATGAAAGGTACCGTGACCTACGTGGGCATGGAAGAAGGCATCACGATCAAGCGTCAGACTGACGAATTGACCGGTATGACCAACATTGAAGTCCTCGATGCCAAAGACCGTCCAGCAGCCGGCAAGGACATTCGTCCTGCGGTGAAGATGGTCGACGACAACGGCAAGGATCTGTTGCTGCCAGGCACTGACGTAATCGCTCAGTACTTCCTGCCAGCCAACGCCCTGGTCGGTGTGGCGGACGGTGCGAAAATCGCGATCGGTGACGTTATCGCGCGGATTCCGCAAGAAACTTCGAAAACTCGCGACATCACCGGTGGTCTGCCGCGTGTTGCCGACTTGTTCGAAGCCCGTCGTCCGAAAGAGGCCTCGATTCTGGCTGAAGTCAGCGGCACCATCGCGTTCGGTAAAGAGACCAAGGGCAAGCGCCGTCTGGTCATTACCCCGAACGACGGTAGCGATCCGTACGAGGAGCTGATTCCGAAGTGGCGTCACCTGAACGTCTTCGAAGGCGAACAAGTGAACCGCGGCGAAGTTATCTCCGACGGTCCAAGCGATCCACACGACATCCTGCGTCTGCTGGGTGTGAGTGCGCTGGCCAAGTACATCGTCAACGAGATCCAGGACGTTTACCGTCTGCAAGGCGTGAAGATCAACGACAAGCACATCGAGACCATCCTGCGTCAGATGCTGCGTAAAGTTGAAATCGCTGAATCCGGCGATTCCACCTTCATCAAGGGCGACCAGATGGAGCTGACTCACGTTCTGGTAGAGAACGAGCGTCTGGCGGGCGACGACAAGTTCGTTTCCAAGTTCACTCGCGTTCTGCTGGGTATCACCAAGGCGTCGTTGTCGACCGAATCGTTCATCTCGGCGGCCTCTTTCCAAGAGACCACCCGCGTACTGACCGAAGCGGCCGTTACCGGCAAGCGCGATTACCTGCGCGGCCTGAAAGAAAACGTGGTTGTGGGTCGTCTGATCCCGGCCGGTACCGGTCTGGCCTATCACAGCGAGCGCAAGCGTCGTCGTGAACTGGACAAACCGTTGCGCGTAAGCGCCAGTGAAGTGGAAGCTGCACTGACCGAAGCGCTGAACTCTAGCGGTAACTGAGTTCTGCGGTAGTGAGATCAAGGCCCTGATAGCCTCCGCCAACGCCATCGCGACATTTTTTGTTGCGATGGTCGGTGTGAGGAGATCGGGGCCTTGTCTTGACTGGGGACAAGATCCTCTTTAGACTCTTGTACCCCTAAATTTGGCGGGAACTCGTTCCTGCCATTTTGCTTTTCTTGCAAGACAATAGCGTCGCAAGACAACAGTGGAGCTAGTAGATGGCAACTATCAACCAGCTGGTACGTCAGCCGCGTAAGCGTATCGTCGAGAAATCCGACGTACCTGCGCTGCAGAACTGCCCGCAACGTCGTGGCGTGTGCACCCGTGTGTACACCACCACGCCGAAAAAACCTAACTCGGCACTGCGTAAAGTATGCCGTGTGCGCCTGACCAACGGTTTCGAGGTTTCCTCGTACATCGGCGGTGAAGGCCACAACCTGCAAGAGCACAGCGTGGTCCTGATTCGTGGCGGTCGTGTAAAAGACTTGCCAGGTGTTCGTTACCACACCGTTCGCGGCTCCCTGGATACCTCCGGCGTCAAAGGTCGTAACCAAGGTCGTTCGAAATACGGTACCAAGCGTCCGAAGTAATCGGTCGTTTGCTGCAGTAACTGATTTTTATTTTTTTGAGTCGATAAGAGTAAGGTCGGGCGTACATCCACTGGGTGTCATGTTCCCGGGCTAACCTGAAGACCGTTTGAGGGCTTATCAATGCCAAGACGTCGTGTAGCAGCCAAGCGTGAGATTCTGGACGATCCGAAATACGGTAGCCAGATTCTCGCCAAATTCATGAACCACGTGATGGAAAGCGGCAAGAAAGCCGTGGCCGAACGTATCGTTTATGGTGCTCTGGAAAAAGTTAAAGAGCGCAAAAACGCTGACCCCCTGGAACTCTTCGAGAAAGCACTCGACGCCATCGCTCCGCTGGTCGAAGTGAAGTCGCGCCGTGTAGGCGGTGCTACTTACCAGGTTCCGGTCGAAGTTCGTCCGTCCCGTCGTAACGCTCTGGCAATGCGCTGGTTGGTAGACTTCGCCCGCAAGCGCGGCGAGAAGTCCATGGCTCTGCGTTTGGCTGGCGAACTGTTGGATGCCGCTGAAGGTAAAGGTGCTGCAGTTAAGAAGCGTGAAGACGTGCACCGTATGGCTGAAGCCAACAAGGCTTTCTCGCACTACCGCTTCTAATTTTAGCGTCACTCAATTTGCGAGGGCTTTATGGCTCGTACAACCGATATTAAACGCTACCGTAACATTGGTATCGTTGCTCACGTGGACGCGGGTAAAACCACGACCACTGAGCGCGTCCTGTTTTACACGGGCGTAAACCACAAAATGGGCGAGGTGCACGACGGCGCCGCGACCATGGACTGGATGGTGCAGGAGCAGGAGCGGGGTATTACCATTACCTCCGCTGCTACCACCGCATTCTGGGAAGGTTCTGCCAAGCAGTTTCCCAAGCACCGCTTCAACATCATCGATACCCCCGGCCACGTTGACTTCACCATTGAAGTAGAACGTTCGCTGCGCGTACTCGACGGTGCGGTCGTCGTGTTCTGCGGTACTTCCGGTGTCGAGCCTCAGTCTGAAACCGTATGGCGTCAAGCCAACAAGTACGGCGTTCCACGTCTCGTTTACGTGAACAAGATGGACCGTGCCGGTGCTAACTTCCTGCGTGTTGTTGCGCAGATCAAGCAGCGCCTGGGCCACACTCCAGTGCCTATCCAGTTGGCTATCGGTTCCGAAGACAACTTCCAGGGTCAGATCGATCTGATGTCCATGGAAGCCGTCTATTGGGACGACGCTGACAAAGGTATGGCTGCTCGCCGCGAGCCGATCCCTGCTGAACTGCAGGAACTGGCTGAAGAGTGGCGTGGCAACATGGTTGAGGCTGCCGCCGAAGCCACTGAAGAGCTGATGAACAAGTACCTCGAGGGCGAAGAGCTCACCATCGAGGAAATCAAGGGCGCTCTGCGTCAGCGGACCATCGCTGGCGAAATCGTTCTGGCTGTTTGCGGTTCTTCCTTCAAGAACAAGGGCGTTCCCCTGGTTCTCGACGCTGTTATCGACTACCTGCCTGCACCTGTCGACATTCCTGCCATCAAGGGTTCCGATCCGGATGACGAGACTATCGCCATGGAGCGTCATGCAGACGACAGCGAACCGTTCTCCGCTCTGGCGTTCAAAATCGCCACTGACCCATTCGTGGGTACCCTGACCTTCGCTCGCGTTTACTCGGGCGTGTTGAGCTCCGGCGACGGCGTGATCAACTCGGTCAAGGGCAAGAAAGAGCGCGTGGGTCGTATGGTGCAGATGCATGCCAACACCCGTGAAGAGATCAAGGAAGTACGCGCTGGCGACATCGCGGCCCTGATCGGCATGAAGGACGTCACCACCGGTGACACCCTGTGCTCTGCTGACAAGCCAATCATCCTGGTTCGCATGGACTTCCCGGAGCCGGTTATTTCGGTTGCCGTTGAGCCAAAGACCAAGGATGACCAGGAAAAAATGGGTATCGCTCTGGGCAAACTTGCTCAGGAAGACCCGTCTTTCCGCGTCAAAACTGATGAAGAGACTGGTCAAACGATCATCTCCGGCATGGGCGAGTTGCACCTGGACATCCTGGTTGACCGGATGCGCCGTGAGTTCAACGTCGAAGCCAACATCGGTAAGCCTCAGGTTTCCTATCGTGAGAAGATCACGAAGAATTGCGAAATCGAAGGCAAGTTCGTTCGCCAGTCCGGCGGTCGTGGCCAGTTCGGTCACTGCTGGATTCGTTTTGCACCGGCTGACGAAGGTCAGGAAGGTCTGCAATTCGTGAACGAAGTAGTGGGTGGTGTGGTTCCTAAGGAATACATCCCGGCTATCCAGAAGGGTATCGAAGAGCAGATGAAGAACGGCGTTGTTGCCGGTTATCCGCTGATCGGCCTGAAGGCTACTGTGTTTGACGGTTCTTACCACGACGTCGACTCCAACGAGATGGCGTTCAAGGTGGCTGCTTCCATGGCGACCAAGCAACTCGCGTCCAAGGGCGGCGGTGTTGTACTTGAGCCGATCATGAAGGTAGAAGTTGTAACACCTGAGGACTACATGGGTGACGTGATGGGTGACCTGAACCGTCGTCGTGGTCTGATCCAGGGTATGGAAGATACGGTTTCTGGCAAGGTGATCCGCGCCGAGGTTCCGTTGGGCGAAATGTTCGGTTATGCGACCGATGTTCGTTCCATGTCCCAGGGTCGCGCGAGCTACTCTATGGAATTCTCCAAATACTCCGAAGCTCCGTCGAACATCGTCGAAGCTCTCGTTAAAAAACAAGGCTGATTCAGCCCTTTAGGCTAGGAGTTAATTGTCGTGGCTAAAGAAAAATTTGATCGTTCCCTCCCGCACGTCAACGTTGGCACCATCGGTCACGTCGACCACGGTAAAACCACGCTGACCGCAGCTCTGACTCGTGTTTGCTCCGAAGTTTTCGGTTCGGCTATCGTTGATTTCGATAAAATCGACAGCGCGCCAGAAGAAAAAGCTCGTGGTATCACCATCAACACCGCACACGTCGAGTACAACTCGAAGATTCGTCACTACGCTCACGTTGACTGCCCAGGTCACGCTGACTACGTGAAGAACATGATCACCGGTGCTGCCCAGATGGACGGCGCGATCCTGGTTTGTTCGGCCGCTGATGGTCCGATGCCACAAACCCGTGAGCACATCCTGCTGTCCCGTCAGGTAGGCGTTCCGTACATCGTGGTTTTCCTGAACAAGGCTGACCTGGTAGACGACGCTGAGCTGCTGGAACTGGTTGAGATGGAAGTGCGCGATCTGCTGAGCACTTACGACTTCCCAGGTGATGACACTCCAATCATCATCGGTTCCGCTCGTATGGCGCTGGAAGGCAAAGACGACAACGAAATGGGCACCACTGCCGTTCGTAAGCTGGTTGAAACCCTGGACAGCTACATCCCAGAGCCAGTTCGTCTGACCGACAAGCCATTCCTGATGCCAATCGAAGACGTATTCTCGATCTCGGGTCGCGGTACTGTTGTGACTGGTCGTATCGAGCGCGGTATCGTTCGCGTTCAAGACCCACTGGAAATCGTTGGTCTGCGTGACACCACCGTCACCACCTGCACCGGTGTTGAAATGTTCCGTAAGCTGCTCGACGAAGGTCGTGCGGGCGAGAACTGCGGCGTTCTGCTGCGCGGTACCAAGCGTGACGACGTTGAGCGTGGCCAGGTTCTGGTCAAGCCAGGTTCGGTCAAGCCGCACACCAAGTTCACCGCAGAAGTTTACGTTCTGAGCAAGGAAGAAGGCGGCCGTCATACTCCGTTCTTCAAAGGCTACCGTCCACAGTTCTACTTCCGTACTACTGACGTGACCGGTAACTGCGAGCTACCAGAAGGCGTTGAAATGGTAATGCCAGGTGACAACATCCAGATGACTGTCACTCTGATCAAAACCATCGCGATGGAAGACGGTCTGCGTTTCGCTATCCGTGAAGGCGGTCGTACCGTCGGCGCTGGCGTCGTAGCCAAAATCATCGAGTAAGCTTTCTCATTGAGATAGCTTCGATGCTTTGAAAAAGCCCCCGCCTTGCGGGGGCTTTTTTATTAGGTTGACACCTATCTGGGGCGTCTATAGAATTGCGCCTCCTTTTAACGGGCGTATTGCGCTCGGTGGGAATAGCAGCCGGAGTCTGAAATCCAATGCAAAATCAGCAAATCCGTATCAGGTTGAAGGCTTTTGACCATCGCCTGATCGACCAATCCACCCAGGAAATCGTGGAAACCGCGAAACGTACTGGTGCTCAAGTGCGTGGTCCAATTCCACTGCCTACCCGTAAAGAGCGGTTCACCGTTCTGGTCTCCCCGCACGTCAACAAAGACGCGCGCGACCAGTACGAGATCCGTACTCATAAGCGTGTACTGGACATCGTCCAGCCAACGGATAAAACCGTTGATGCGCTGATGAAGCTTGATCTTGCGGCAGGTGTGGAAGTGCAGATCAGCCTCGGCTAAGACTCGGTCTTAGTCGTGTAACGCTCTGAAATGGGCGGCCATAGCGGGTGAAAGCCCCGTACACTCATGAGGTTTACAACATGACTATTGGTGTAGTCGGTCGTAAATGCGGTATGACCCGTATTTTCACCGAAGAAGGTGTCTCCATTCCGGTTACGGTCATTGAGATCGAGCCGAATCGCGTCACCCAGTTCAAAACTGAAGAAACCGATGGCTATCGTGCAGTGCAAGTCACTGTCGGCGAGCGTCGTGCTTCGCGTGTTACAGCTGCTCAAGCTGGCCACTTCGCTAAAGCGAACGTTGCCGCTGGTCGTACCGTAATGGAGTTCCGTCTTGAAGACGGCGACTACCAGGCCGGCGATCTGATCAACGCTGAAATCTTCGCCGCTGGTCAACTGGTTGATGTAACCGGTCAGTCCAAGGGTAAAGGCTTCCAGGGTACGATCAAGCGTTGGAACTTCCGCGGGCAAGATAATACCCACGGTAACTCCGTGTCCCACCGCGTTCCAGGCTCTATCGGCCAGTGCCAGACTCCTGGTCGTGTATTCAAGGGCAAAAAAATGTCCGGTCATATGGGCGCTGAGCGCGTGACCGTGCAGTCCCTCGAAGTAGTGCGCGTGGACGCTGAACGCAATCTGTTGTTGGTCAAGGGCGCTGTTCCTGGCGCTACTGGCGGCAACCTGGTTGTACGTCCAGCAGCCAAGGCTCGCGGTTAAGGGGAAGCTGACATGCAATTAAATGTAAATGACGCTCAGGCAATCGAAGTTTCCGAACTGACATTTGGCGGCGAATTCAACGAGACGCTGGTTCACCAAGCAGTCGTGGCCTACATGGCTGGCGGCCGTCAGGGTAGCAAGCAGCAAAAGACCCGTTCCGACGTTTCCGGTGGCGGTAAGCGCCCATGGCGTCAGAAAGGTACTGGCCGTGCTCGTGCCGGTACCATCCGTAGCCCAATCTGGCGTGGCGGCGGTACCACTTTCGCAGCTCGTCCTCAGGATCACTCCCAGAAGCTGAACAAGAAGATGTATCGCGCAGCAATGCGTTCCATCCTTGCTGAGCTGGTGCGTACTGATCGTCTGGTCGTGGTTCAGGATTTCGCTGTTGAAACGCCGAAAACCAAAGACCTGCTGAACAAACTGACTGGCATGAGCCTGACCGACGTTCTGATCGTGTCTGACTCTGTTGATCAGAACCTGTACCTGGCTGCTCGTAACCTGCCACACGTTGATGTCCGTGACGT
Source organism: Pseudomonas sp. MWU13-2862 (assembly GCF_023242495.1). Classification (NCBI taxonomy): domain Bacteria; kingdom Pseudomonadati; phylum Pseudomonadota; class Gammaproteobacteria; order Pseudomonadales; family Pseudomonadaceae; genus Pseudomonas; species Pseudomonas sp. MWU13-2862. The sequence continues at coordinate 21,664 of NZ_JALMEZ010000022.1, forward strand.
ACAGGGTTCCGATCCAGTTAGTCTGATCGCATACGACAAGGTGTTGATCACCGTGTCGGCCGTGAAGAAATTCGAGGAGCTGCTGGGATGAACCAGGAACGCGTATTTAAAGTTCTGCTTGGCCCGCACGTTTCCGAGAAGGCTACGGTCCTGGCAGACAAGAAAGGTCAGTTCGTTTTCAAGGTTGCGACTGACGCAACCAAGCTGGAAATCAAGAAGGCCGTCGAAAGCCTGTTCAGCGTGAAAGTAGAGCGTGTGACTACCCTGAATGTCCTGGGTAAAAGCAAACGCACTGCTCGCGGTCTGGGCAAGCGTAATGACTGGAAGAAGGCAGTTATCTCCCTTCAGCCAGGCCAAGATCTCGATTTCAGCAGCAGTGCTGAGTAAGGAAGGGGTGCATCATGGCAATCGTTAAATGCAAACCGACTTCCCCTGGCCGCCGTTTTGTGGTCAAGGTGGTCAACAAGGAGCTGCATAAAGGCGCTCCTCACGCACCGCTGCTCGAGAAAAAATCGAAGACTGGTGGTCGTAACAACAATGGCCGTATTACCACTCGTCACATCGGTGGTGGTCATAAGCAGCATTATCGTCTGGTCGATTTCCGTCGCAACGACAAAGATGGCATCTCTGCCACTGTCGAGCGTATCGAATACGATCCAAACCGTACTGCTCACATCGCTCTGCTGCTGTACGCAGACGGCGAGCGTCGCTACATCATCGCGCCTAAAGGCGTGAGTGCTGGCGACCAGCTGATCGCAGGCGCTCTGGCTCCAATCAAGCCAGGTAACGCTCTGCAGCTGCGCAACATCCCAGTGGGTTCCACCGTACACGGCATCGAATTGAAGCCAGGTAAAGGTGCACAGATCGCTCGTTCCGCTGGTGCTTCGGCTCAGCTGATCGCTCGTGAAGGTGTCTACGTGACCCTGCGTCTGCGCTCCGGTGAAATGCGTAAAGTGCTGTCGGAATGCCGTGCAACGCTGGGCGAAGTCTCGAACTCCGAGCACAGCCTGCGTTCCCTGGGTAAAGCCGGTGCCAAACGCTGGCGTGGCGTTCGCCCAACCGTTCGTGGTGTTGCCATGAACCCGGTTGACCACCCACATGGTGGTGGTGAAGGTCGTACCTCTGGTGGTCGTCATCCGGTATCGCCGTGGGGCTTCCCGACTAAGGGCGCGAAGACTCGTGGTAATAAGCGTACCGACAAAATGATCGTCCGTCGTCGCAAGTAAATAGAGGGATACGACAGTGCCACGTTCTCTGAAAAAAGGTCCTTTTATCGATCTTCACCTACTGAAGAAGATCGAAGTGGCGGCGGAAAAGAACGATCGCAAACCAGTTAAGACCTGGTCGCGCCGTTCCATGATCCTGCCACAAATGGTCGGTTTGACCATCGCTGTGCATAACGGTCGTCAACACGTCCCCGTTCTCGTGAACGAAGACATGGTCGGCCACAAACTGGGCGAGTTTGCCGGTACCCGCACATATCGTGGGCACGTGGCTGACAAGAAAGCCAAGCGTTAAGGGGTTAGGAAATGGAAGTAGCCGCTAAGTTGTCGGGCGCTCGAATCTCCGCCCAGAAAGCCCGCTTGGTCGCCGACCAGATCCGCGGGAAGAAGGTGGGCGAAGCGCTCAACTTGTTGGCTTTCAGCAGTAAGAAAGCCGCCGAGATCATGAAGAAAGTGCTGGAGTCGGCCGTAGCCAACGCCGAGCATAACGAAGGCGCAGACGTTGATGACCTGAAGGTCAGCACCGTTTTCGTCAACGAAGGGCGTTCGCTGAAGCGCATCATGCCACGTGCCAAAGGCCGGGCTGATCGCATCGTCAAGCGGTCTTGCCATATCACTGTCAAGGTTGCTGACAAGTAACGGAGTCGAAGAGATGGGTCAGAAAGTACATCCCATTGGCATTCGCCTGGGAATCGTCAAGGAGCACACCTCCGTCTGGTACGCAGACGGTCGGACTTATGCGGACTATTTGCTCGCAGATCTGAAAGTGCGTGAGTACCTCCAAGACAAACTAAAAAGCGCGTCCGTAAGCCGTATCGATATCCATCGTCCGGCCCAAACTGCACGCATCACCATCCACACCGCTCGTCCAGGTATCGTTATCGGGAAGAAAGGTGAGGATGTTGAGAAACTGCGTCAGGACCTGACCAAGCAAATGGGTGTGCCTGTGCACATCAATATCGAAGAGATCCGCAAGCCGGAGCTCGACGGTATGCTGGTTGCCCAGAGCGTAGCTCAGCAGCTGGAGCGTCGTGTGATGTTCCGTCGCGCCATGAAGCGCGCCGTACAGAACGCCATGCGCATTGGTGCCAAAGGCATCAAAATCCAAGTGAGCGGTCGTCTCGGCGGTGCTGAAATCGCACGTACTGAATGGTATCGCGAAGGTCGTGTGCCACTGCACACCCTGCGTGCCGACATCGACTATGCCAACTACGAAGCTCACACCACCTACGGTGTGATCGGTGTAAAGGTTTGGATCTTCAAAGGCGAAGTAATTGGTGGTCGCCAAGAAGAACTGAAACCACAAGCACCAGCGCCTCGTAAAAAAGCTGCTAAGTAAGGGGTACGCCAAATGTTGCAACCAAAGCGTACGAAGTTCCGCAAGCAGATGACAGGCCACAACCGTGGTCTGGCTCAGCGCGGTAGCAAAGTCAGCTTCGGCGAGTTCGCGCTGAAGTCTGTTGCTCGTGGTCGTCTCACCGCTCGTCAGATCGAGTCAGCGCGTCGTGCTCTGACCCGTCACGTAAAACGTGGCGGCAAGATCTGGATCCGTGTGTTCCCGGACAAGCCTATCTCCAAAAAGCCCCTCGAAGTTCGGATGGGTAAAGGTAAGGGTAACGTGGAGTACTGGGTTGCCCAGATTCAGCCAGGCAAAGTCCTGTATGAAATCGAGGGTGTTACTGAAGAGCTGGCGCGTGAGGCTTTTGCCCTGGCTGCTGCAAAGCTGCCGCTCGCCACCGCTTTTGTTAAACGGACGGTGATGTGATGAAAGCGAATGAACTTCGTGAAAAATCAGCACAGCAGCTGAACGAGCAACTGCTCGGCCTGCTGCGCGACCAGTTCAATCTGCGTATGCAGAAAGCAACTGGCCAGTTGGGGCAGTCTCACCTGCTCTCGCAAGTTAAGCGCGACATCGCTCGTGTGAAGACTGTGCTCAACCAGCAGGCAGGTAAGTAATCATGGCTGAAGCCGAAAAGACCGTCCGTACGCTGACTGGCCGTGTTGTCAGCGACAAAATGGACAAGACCATCACCGTTCTGATCGAGCGTCGCGTCAAGCACCCGATCTACGGTAAATACGTTAAGCGTTCGACTAAGCTGCACGCGCACGACGAAACCAACCAGTGCCACATTGGCGACAAGGTCACGATTCGTGAAACTCGTCCGATGGCCAAGACCAAGTCTTGGGCGCTGGTTGATGTTCTCGAACGCGCTGTGGAAGTCTAAGGGCTAGGGGTCGGAGAAATTATATGATTCAGACTCAATCCATGCTCGATGTGGCCGATAACAGCGGCGCTCGCCGCGTTATGTGCATCAAGGTGCTGGGTGGCTCGCATCGTCGTTACGCTGGTATCGGTGACATCATCAAAGTAACCGTCAAGGAAGCAATTCCGCGCGGTAAAGTGAAGAAAGGCCAAGTGATGACTGCTGTCGTAGTCCGCACTCGCCATGGCGTTCGTCGTGCTGACGGCTCCATTATCCGCTTTGATGGCAACGCTGCTGTTCTGTTGAACAACAAGCAAGAGCCGATCGGCACCCGTATCTTTGGGCCAGTGACCCGTGAACTTCGTAATGAGAAGTTCATGAAGATCGTCTCGCTCGCCCCAGAAGTGCTGTAAGGAGATCCGACATGCAAAAGATTCGTCGTGACGACGAGATCATCGTGATCGCCGGCAAAGACAAAGGTAAGCGCGGTAAGGTGCTTAAGGTTCTCGCTGATGACCGTCTGGTCGTCGGTGGTCTGAACCTGGTCAAGCGTCATACCAAGCCTAACCCGATGTCGGGCGTACAGGGCGGTATCGTCGAAAAAGAAGCGCCACTGCACGCTTCCAACGTCGCCATTTTCAACGGCGAAACCAACAAGGCTGACCGCGTTGGTTTCAAAGTAGAAGACGGCAAAAAAATTCGTGTCTTCAAGTCGACCCAAAAAGCGGTTGATGCTTGAACACTGCTAGGTAGAAGACCATGGCACGACTGAAAGAGATTTACCGGAAGGAAATCGCTCCGAAGCTTAAGGAAGAACTTAAGCTGGCGAACGTGATGGAAGTTCCGCGCATTACCAAGATCACCCTGAACATGGGTCTGGGCGAAGCGATCGGTGACAAGAAAGTCATCGAGCACGCTGTGGCTGACCTGGAGAAGATCACCGGCCAGAAAGTCGTTGTGACTCACGCTCGCAAATCCATCGCTGGCTTCAAAGTCCGCGAAGGTTGGCCGATCGGTGTCAAAGTGACCCTGCGTCGCGATCGTATGTATGAGTTCCTGGATCGTCTGCTGTCGATCTCCCTGCCTCGGGTTCGCGACTTCCGCGGCCTGAATGCCAAGTCCTTCGACGGTCGTGGCAACTACAGCATGGGCGTGAAAGAGCAGATCATTTTCCCGGAAATCGATTACGACAAGATCGATGCTCTGCGCGGTCTGGACATTACCCTGACCACCACTGCCAAGAACGATGATGAAGGTCGCGCATTGCTGCGTGCTTTCAAATTCCCGTTCCGCAACTGATTGGAGTAGGAAAATGGCCAAGAAGAGCATGAAAAACCGTGAGCTGAAGCGTCAGCTCACCGTTGCCAAGTACGCCACCAAGCGTGCAGCACTGAAAGCTATCATCGTCGATCTGAACGCAAGTCCAGAAGCACGTTGGGAAGCTTCGGTAGCCCTGCAGAAGCAGCCACGTGACGCAAGCGCCTCGCGCATGCGTAACCGCTGCCGCATCACTGGTCGTCCGCACGGCGTTTACCGCAAGTTCGGCCTCGGCCGTAACAAGCTGCGTGAAGCGGCCATGCGTGGTGACGTACCAGGTCTGGTTAAAGCCAGCTGGTAAGCCACACCGCCCAAGTCACGGTGGTCGGTCTCGCAAGAACCGACCACCGGTGACCTTGAGTTTGAATCAAGCCCCTTTTGGGGCTTGATTCATTTCTGGGGTGTGTCTAGAATGACCGGCTCGCCTGAGCCTGCACTTTTTACGTGTGGAGATACTCGGCGACAGTTGTAGCCGCAAGGCTAATTCTTTTTGTATCAGGAGCGTCTAGCCCATGAGTATGCAGGACCCGTTAGCGGACATGCTAACTCGAATCCGTAATGCCCAGATGGCTGAAAAGTCCGTCGTAAGCATGCCGTCTTCCACGTTGAAGGTGGCTGTAGCAAAAGTCCTGAAGGACGAAGGTTACATCGCGGGTTATCAGATCAGCAGCGAAACCAAGCCGTTGCTATCCATCGAGCTGAAATACTTCGAAGGCCGTCCGGTCATCGAGGAAGTGAAGCGCGTTAGCCGTCCAGGCCTGCGTCAGTACAAGTCCGTTGAGGATCTGCCGAAAGTTCGTGGCGGTCTCGGCGTGTCTATCGTCTCCACCAACAAAGGTGTGATGACGGATCGTGCTGCGCGCGCTGCCGGTGTCGGCGGCGAAGTTCTTTGCACTGTGTTCTAAGGGGGGATAAGCATGTCTCGCGTCGCTAAGAACCCCGTTAAGCTGCCAGCCGGTGTCGAAGTCAAATTCGCAGGCCAACAGCTTTCGGTGAAGGGTGCCAAGGGTACTCTTGAACTGAACATCCATTCGTCCGTTGAGATCGTTGAAGAAGCTGGTGAGCTGCGTTTCGCTGCTCGCAATGGCGATCAACAAACTCGCGCAATGGCCGGTACCACGCGTGCGTTGGTAAACAACATGGTCCAAGGCGTAAGCCAAGGCTTCGAGCGTAAGCTCCAGCTGGTCGGTGTTGGTTACAAAGCGCAAGCAAAAGGCACGGTTTTGAACCTGGCCCTTGGCTTCTCGCACCCAGTGGATTACGAACTGCCGGAAGGCATCACCGCTGAGACCCCTAGCCAAACCGATATCCTGATCAAGGGCATCGATAAGCAGCTGGTAGGTCAGGTGGCCGCTGAGATCCGCGACTTCCGTCCACCAGAGCCGTACAAAGGCAAAGGTGTGCGCTACGCGGACGAAGTCGTCCGTCGTAAAGAAGCCAAGAAGAAGTAGGGCATAGCAAATGACCGACAAAAAAGTTACTCGACTGCGTCGCGCTCGCAAAGCACGCCTGAAAATGCACGAACTCGAAGTCGTGCGTCTCTGCGTGTTCCGCTCTTCGCAGCACATCTACGCCCAGGTCATTTCGGCCGACGGCAACAAAGTCCTGGCAAGTGCCTCGACTTTGGACAAAGAACTGCGTGATGGTGCCACTGGCAACATCGACGCGGCCACTAAGGTTGGCCAGCTGGTCGCTACGCGTGCTAAAGCCGCTGGCGTCTCGCAGGTGGCTTTCGACCGCTCTGGCTTCAAGTACCACGGCCGCGTCAAGGCGCTGGCTGATGCTGCTCGTGAAGCTGGGCTGGAGTTCTAAGTTATGTCAAATAACGACCAAAAGCGCGACGAAGGCTACATCGAGAAGCTGGTTCAAGTTAACCGCGTAGCCAAAACCGTTAAAGGCGGCCGTATCTTCACCTTCACCGCGTTGACCGTGGTAGGTGATGGCAAGGGCCGTGTAGGCTTCGGCCGTGGCAAGTCACGTGAAGTGCCTGCTGCGATCCAGAAGGCTATGGAAGCTGCTCGCCGCAACATGATCCAGGTTGATCTGAACGGCACCACCCTGCAGTACGCCATGAAGTCCGCCCACGGCGCTTCGAAGGTTTACATGCAGCCTGCTTCTGAAGGTACCGGTATCATCGCTGGCGGCGCTATGCGTGCTGTCCTCGAAGTCGCTGGTGTGCAGAACGTTCTGGCCAAGTGCTACGGCTCGACTAACCCGGTAAACGTGGTTCACGCCACTTTCAAAGGTTTGAAAGCGATGCAGTCCCCTGAGTCCATTGCTGCCAAGCGCGGCAAAACTGCAGCGGAGATCCGTTGATCATGGCAACTGTAAAAGTAACGCTGATCAAAAGCATGACCGGCCGCATCCCTAACCACAGACTGTGCGTTAAGGGTCTGGGTCTGCGTCGCATCGGTCACACTGTAGAAGTCCTGGATACTCCCGAGAATCGCGGGATGATCAACAAGGCTTACTACATGCTGCGTGTAGAGGGTTAATCGATGAAACTCAATGATCTGAGTCCAGCGCCGGGTTCCCGTCGCGAAAAGCATCGTCCGGGCCGTGGTATCGGTAGCGGTTTGGGGAAGACCGGTGGCCGTGGCCACAAAGGTCAGACCTCTCGCTCCGGTGGCACCATTGCTCCAGGCTTTGAAGGCGGCCAACAGCCGCTGCATCGTCGCCTGCCGAAGTTCGGTTTCGTTTCCCTGAAAGCCATGGACCGCGCAGAAGTGCGTCTGTCCGAGCTGGCCAAAGTGGACGGCGACATCGTCACCGTGCAGTCCCTGAAAGATGCCAACGTGATCAACCAGAACGTACAGCGTGTGAAAATCATGCTGTCGGGCGAAGTGACTCGCGCAGTAACTATCAAGGGCATCGCCGCCACCAAAGGTGCGCGTGCGGCTATCGAAGCAGCTGGCGGCAAGTTCGAGGAATAAATGGCTAAGCAAGGTGCTCTCTCAGCGCTCAGCAAAGGCGGGTTATCCGAGCTCTGGGCTCGACTGCGTTTTCTATTCCTGGCGATTATCGTCTACCGGATAGGCGCGCACATCCCAGTTCCTGGTATCAACCCGGACCGGCTGGCGGACCTGTTTCGACAGAATGAGGGGACCATTCTTAGCTTGTTCAACATGTTTTCCGGCGGCGCGCTGGAGCGGATGAGCATCTTTGCACTGGGGATCATGCCGTACATTTCGGCATCGATCATCATGCAGTTGATGAGCGCCGTCAGCCCGCAGCTGGAGCAGTTGAAGAAGGAAGGTGAGGCTGGTCGTCGTAAGATCAGCCAATACACCCGCTATGGCACCGTCGTCCTGGCATTGGTTCAAGCCATTGGCATGTCCATTGGCCTGGCTAACCAGGGCGTCTCGTTTAGTGCTGGCTTCAGCTTCCATTTCGTTGCGGTGTCCACTTTTGTGGCCGGCGCGATGTTCATGATGTGGTTGGGCGAGCAGATTACCGAGCGCGGTGTTGGTAACGGTATCTCGATGTTGATTTTTTCGGGTATCGTCGCCGGTCTTCCGAGAGCAATCGGGCAGTCTTTCGAGTCTGCACGTCAGGGCGATATCAACATCTTCGCTTTGGTTGCCATCGGTTTGCTGGCAGTAGCGATCATCGGTTTCGTGGTGTTCATTGAGCGTGGCCAGCGTCGTATTGCTGTTCACTACGCCAAGCGTCAGCAGGGCCGCAAGGTCTTTGCTGCGCAGACCAGCCACCTGCCGCTGAAGGTGAATATGGCCGGTGTTATTCCTGCTATCTTCGCGAGCAGCATCTTGCTGTTCCCGGCTTCGCTGGGTGCCTGGTTCGGTCAGTCTGAAGGTATGGGCTGGTTGCAGGACATCTCGCAGTCGATCGCTCCTGGTCAGCCGTTGAATATTCTGCTGTTTAGTGCAGGGATTATTTTCTTCTGCTTCTTCTATACGGCGTTGATGTTCAATCCGAAAGACGTAGCGGAAAACCTGAAGAAGTCCGGTGCCTTTATTCCGGGTATCCGTCCAGGCGAGCAGTCGGCGCGCTACATTGATGGCGTTCTGACCCGTTTGACCATGTTCGGTGCTCTTTATATGACGGCCGTGTGCCTGCTTCCCCAGTTCCTGGTGGTTGCGGCAAACGTTCCGTTCTACCTTGGCGGGACCTCGTTGCTGATCGTGGTCGTGGTTGTGATGGACTTCATGTCCCAAGTACAATCGCACCTCGTTTCGCACCAGTACGAATCCCTGATGAAGAAAGCCAACCTGAAGGGTTACGGCAGCGGCATGCTGCGCTGACCCATAAGGTTCGAGGAGTTGGTGATGAAAGTTCGTGCATCGGTGAAAAAGCTGTGCCGTAACTGCAAGATTATTCGCCGCGAAGGTGTGGTTCGAGTAATTTGCAGCGCGGAACCGCGTCACAAACAGCGCCAAGGCTGAGTGTGATCTGCTAAAAGCCCAGCAGCTAGTGCGCTGCTGGGTTGATTATTTGTTATTACAGCGATATTATCTCGCGCCCTATTTCTTGGCTTCCGGGGCGTAGGTAGCTGTCAATTGGAGTCCCACTGAATGGCCCGTATTGCAGGCGTTAACATTCCAGATAACAAGCACACTGTTATCTCGCTGACCTACATCTATGGTGTTGGTCGCACTACTGCACAGAAAATTTGTGCAGTGACTGGGGTCAACCCAGCCGCAAAGATCAAGGATCTGAGCGACGAGCAGATTGAACAGCTGCGTGGCGAAGTGGCGAAGTTCACCACTGAAGGTGACCTGCGTCGCGAAATCAACATGAAAATCAAACGCTTGATGGACTTGGGCTGCTACCGCGGTCTGCGCCATCGTCGTGGTCTGCCAGTACGCGGTCAGCGTACCAAGACCAACGCGCGTACTCGCAAAGGTCCGCGTAAGCCGATCCGCAAGTAATCGCACCAGCGAATCGACAGGAATCTAGTCATGGCAAAACCTGCTGCTCGTCCTCGTAAGAAAATTAAAAAGACAGTGGTTGATGGCATCGCCCACATCCACGCGTCTTTCAACAACACCATCGTGACCATTACCGACCGTCAAGGTAACGCTCTTTCTTGGGCTACCTCCGGTGGTTCGGGTTTCCGCGGTTCCCGCAAGTCCACCCCGTTCGCTGCTCAAGTAGCTGCTGAACGTGCTGGTCAAGCTGCGCTGGAATACGGCCTGAAAAACCTCGACGTCAACGTCAAAGGTCCAGGTCCAGGTCGTGAGTCCGCTGTCCGTGCATTGAACGGCTGTGGCTATAAGATCGCCAGCATCACCGACGTGACGCCAATCCCGCACAACGGGTGCCGTCCGCCGAAGAAGCGCCGCGTGTAATCCAGGAGATTGTAAAGAATGGCTCGTTACATTGGTCCAAAATGCAAACTGGCTCGTCGCGAAGGCACCGATCTCTTCCTGAAGAGCGGCGTGCGCGCTATCGAATCCAAGTGCAACATCGAAGCAGCACCTGGTATCCACGGCCAACGCCGCGGTCGCCAGTCCGACTACGGCACCCAACTGCGTGAAAAGCAGAAGGTCCGTCGTATTTATGGCGTTCTTGAGCGTCAGTTCAGCGGCTACTACAAAGAAGCTGCCGGCCGTAAAGGCGCAACCGGTGAAAACCTGCTGCAACTGCTCGAATGCCGTCTGGACAACGTTGTATACCGTATGGGTTTTGGCTCGACTCGTGCCGAATCCCGTCAACTGGTATCGCACAAGTCGATCAGCGTTAACGGCAAAACCGTCAACGTCCCGTCCTACCAGGTTCGTGCTGGTGACGTGGTAGCTATTCGTGAGAAAGCTAAGAATCAACTGCGCATTGTCCAGGCTCTCGATCTGTGTGCCCAGCGTGGCCGCGTAGAATGGGTAGAAGTGGACACTGAGAAGAAGTCGGGCGTTTTCAAGAACGTGCCTGCTCGCAGTGACCTCTCCGCCGACATCAACGAAAGCCTGATTGTCGAGCTCTACTCCAAGTAAGGGCTAGAAAATAGGTGCATCCATGCAGATTTCGGTAAATGAGTTCCTGACACCCCGTCACATTGACGTGCAGGTTGTCAGTCCAACCCGCGCTAAGATCACCCTCGAGCCTCTCGAGCGTGGTTTTGGCCACACCCTGGGCAACGCGCTGCGCCGCATCCTGTTGTCCTCAATGCCAGGCTGTGCAGTAGTCGAGGCCGAGATTGACGGTGTGCTCCACGAGTACAGCGCCATCGAAGGTGTACAGGAAGACGTCATTGAAATCCTGTTGAACCTTAAAGGTCTGGCTATCAAGCTGCACGGCCGTGACGAAGTTACGCTGACCTTGTCGAAGAAGGGTTCGGGGGTGGTTACCGCTGCCGATATTCAGCTGGATCATGATGTCGAGATCGTTAATCCCGATCACGTAATCGCCAACCTGGCGTCTAACGGCGCCTTGAACATGAAGCTCACCGTAGCTCGTGGTCGTGGTTATGAACCAGCAGACTCGCGTCAGAGCGATGAAGACGAAAGCCGCAGCATCGGTCGCTTGCAGCTCGACTCTTCGTTCAGCCCGGTTCGCCGTATCGCTTACGTGGTGGAAAACGCCCGTGTCGAGCAGCGTACCAACCTGGACAAACTGGTTATTGATCTGGAAACCAACGGTACCCTGGATCCTGAAGAGGCTATCCGCCGCGCTGCAACCATCCTGCAACAGCAGTTGGCTGCGTTCGTCGACCTCAAAGGTGACAGTGAGCCAGTGGTTATCGAGCAAGAAGACGAGATCGATCCGATCCTGCTTCGCCCGGTTGACGATCTGGAACTGACTGTACGTTCGGCCAACTGCCTTAAGGCGGAAAACATCTACTACATCGGCGACCTGATTCAGCGTACCGAAGTAGAGCTGTTGAAGACTCCGAACCTGGGCAAGAAATCCTTGACTGAAATCAAGGACGTTCTGGCCTCCCGCGGTCTGTCCCTCGGCATGCGCCTCGACAACTGGCCGCCTGCAAGTCTTAAGAAGGACGACAAGGCGACTGCCTGATCGTCGTAATCACCGAACGTAGTGTTTGGTAAGGAATGAACCATGCGTCATCGTAAAAGTGGTCGTCACCTGAGCCGCACCAGCTCGCACCGCAAGGCCATGTTTCAAAACATGGCGGTGTCGCTGTTCGAGCACGAGCTGATCAAAACGACTCTGCCAAAAGCCAAAGAACTGCGTCGCGTTGCTGAGCCGCTGATCACTCTGGCCAAAGTAGATAGCCTGGCTAACCGCCGTCTGGCTTTCGACCGTACTCGTTCGAAAGCTATCGTTGGTAAGCTCTTCAACGACCTGGGCAAGCGTTACGCTACCCGTGAGGGTGGCTACCTGCGCATCCTCAAGTGCGGTTTCCGCACTGGCGACAACGCGCCTATGGCGTACGTCGAGTTGGTTGATCGTGCTACTGCCGGCGAAGCTGTATCTGCCGAGTAAGACGTCAGTCTGAAACGAAAAACCGGGCCTAGTGCCCGGTTTTTTGTTGCCTGCTATTAAGCAATTGACCTTCGATAGCGTATTTCTATGGGTGACAATTACTTAATGAATTTGTCCCCGTCATATTGATGGTCAATACTCCCTCTCAGCCGATTAGCCGGCAGCACCAAGACCGAGAGAGGAAGGACAAGCATGAGCCAGAACAAAACGCTGACCACCGCCAGCGGTGCGCCCGTTGCGGACAACCAGAATTCCCGTTCCGCCGGCCCCCGTGGCCCGCTGCTGCTCGACGACTTTCACCTGATCGAGAAGCTCGCCCACTTCAACCGTGAAAACATCCCTGAGCGCCGTGTACACGCCAAGGGCTCGGGTGCCTACGGGACCTTCACCGTTTCCAAGGACATCACCCAGTACACCAGCGCCAAGCTGTTCGAGTCCGTGGGCAAGCAGACCCCGACCTTCCTGCGCTTCTCCACCGTGGGTGGCGAACGCGGTTCGGCTGACACCGAGCGCGATCCACGGGGTTTCGCCCTGAAGTTCTACACCGAGGAAGGCAACTGGGACATCGTCGGCAACAACACGCCGGTGTTCTTTATCCGCGATCCGCTGAAATTCCCCGACTTTATCCACACCCAGAAACGCCTGCCGCAAAGCAACCTGAAAAGCGCGCAGATGATGTGGGACTTCTGGTCGCACTCGCCCGAGGCGTTGCACCAGGTCACCATCCTGTTCTCGGACCGCGGGATCCCGGACGGCTACCGTCATATGCACGGCTTCGGCAGCCACACCTACAGCCTGATCAACGCCAAGGGCGAGCGTCACTGGGTGAAATGGCACTACAAGACCAAGCAGGGCATCAAGAACCTGGCACCGGCCGAGGCGGCACGCCTGGCGGGTACCGATCCTGACTACGCCCAGCGTGATCTGTTCGGCGCCATCGAACGCGGCGATTTCCCGAAATGGAGCGTGTGCATCCAGATCATGACCGAGGCTCAGGCCGCGGCGCATCACGAGAACCCCTTCGACGTGACCAAGACCTGGTCGCAGAAAGAGTTCCCGTTGATCGAAGTCGGCGAGCTGGAGCTCAACCGCAATCCGCTGAACTACTTCGCTGAAGTCGAGCAGGCCGCTTTCGCTCCGAGCAATATGGTGCCGGGTGTTGGCCTGTCGCCGGACCGCATGCTGCAAGGGCGTGTCTTCGCCTATGCGGATGCCCACCGCTACCGTGTCGGCACCAATCACCAGCAACTGCCGGTGAACGCCCCACGCAGCCCGGTCAACAGCTACCAGCGTGACGGCTCCATGGCCTTTGGCAGCAACGGTGGCGCCGCGCCGAACTACGAGCCCAACAGCTACGTCGACGCGCCCAAACAGGCTCCTCGCTACGCTGAGCCGGCCTTGGCCCTCAGTGGTGCGGCGGATCGTTACGATCACCGCGAAGATACCGACTACTACAGCCATGCCGGTGCTTTGTTCCGGCTGATGAGCGCCGAGCAGAAAGCGCTGCTGATCAGCAATATAGCCGGTGCGATGTCGGGTGTTTCCAGCGATGTGGTCGAGCGTCAGTTGCAGCACTTCTTCAAGGCTGATCCGGCTTACGGCGAAGGCATCGCCAAGGCCTTGGGCGTAGTGCTGAACTAAGTCTAAACGAGAAGCAGAACCGCCCTCACTCAGGGCGGTTTTTTGCGTTTTTTAGGCTGCTTTTCTCGGAAAATCTTCACTTTGTTTGCGTTTTTCCAGTGACCTTGCAGTCAGCTTGGTTCAAAATACAGCCTTTCAAGCAGGGAGATGTAGGGCTATGCAAGGTAACCAGGTCGTAGTCGATTACCTCAACACGTTGCTGACCGGTGAGCTGGCGGCACGTGATCAGTATTTCATCCATTCGCGGATGTACGAGGACTGGGGCTTCAGCAAGCTCTACGAGCGCATCAATCACGAAATGGAAGAAGAGGCACAACACGCCGATGCGCTGATGCGCCGGATCCTGATGCTGGAAGGCACGCCACGCATGCGCCCGGACGACCTGGACATCGGTACCACGGTGCCTGACATGTTCGCCGCCGACCTGCGCCTGGAGTACAAGGTGCGTGCCGCGCTGTGCAAGGGCATCGAGCTCTGTGAAGTGCACAAGGATTACGTCACCCGCGAGATCCTGCGCCAGCAGTTGGCCGATACCGAGGAAGATCACACCTACTGGCTGGAGAAGCAGTTGGGGCTGATCAAGTCCATCGGGTTGCAGAATTACCTGCAATCGCAGTTCTGAGACAGCGATTTCAGCGACCACAAAAAAGCCCCTGTCATCATTCAATGACAGGGGCTTTTTCATTCCGCCGGTTTACGCCCGATCGCGCAGCAACAGCGGCTTCAGGTAATGCCCGGTGTGAGACTGCGACATCTCCGCCACTTGCTCCGGCGTGCCAACGGCAATGATCTGCCCGCCCTTGGAGCCGCCTTCAGGCCCAAGATCCACCAACCAGTCGGCGGTCTTGATCACATCCAGGTTGTGCTCGATCACCACCACGGTATTGCCGTGGTCGCGCAGGCGGTGCAGCACGTCCAGCAGTTGCTGGATATCCGCGAAGTGCAGGCCGGTGGTCGGCTCGTCGAGGATATACAGGGTCTTGCCGGTATCGCGCTTGGACAGTTCGCGGGACAGCTTGACCCGCTGCGCCTCGCCGCCGGACAGGGTGGTTGCCGACTGCCCCAGCTTGATATACGACAGGCCCACATCCATCAGCGTCTGCAGCTTGCGCGCCAGGGCCGGCACCGCGTCGAAGAACTCCCGCGCCTCCTCGATGGTCATCTCCAGCACCTCGTGGATGCTCTTGCCCTTGTACTTGATCTCGAGGGTTTCGCGGTTGTAGCGCTTGCTCTTGCACACGTCGCACGGCACATAGATGTCCGGCAGGAAGTGCATTTCCACCTTGATCAGGCCATCGCCCTGGCAGGCTTCGCAGCGCCCTCCCTTGACGTTGAACGAGAAACGCCCCGGACCGTAACCCCGTGAACGGGACTCCGGTACGCCAGCGAACAGCTCGCGGATCGGCGTGAACAGGCCGGTGTAGGTGGCCGGGTTCGAACGCGGGGTACGACCGATGGGGCTCTGGTCGATATCCACCACCTTGTCCAGGTGTTGCAGGCCGTTGATGCTGTCGTGGGCCGCGGCTTCCAGCGTCGTCGCGCCGTTCAGCGCGGTAGAACTCAGGGGGAACAGGGTGTTGTTGATCAGCGTCGACTTGCCGGAACCGGACACGCCGGTCACGCAGGTCAGCAGACCCAACGGGATCTCCAGGTCGACGTTGCGCAAGTTGTTGCCGCGAGCGCCCTTGAGCGTCAACACCTGCTTCTTGTTACGCGGTGTGCGCTTGGCTGGTACTTCGATCTTCACCCGGCCGGACAAATACTTGCCGGTCAACGAGTCAGGGTGGGCCATGACCTCGGCCGGTGTGCCTTCGGCGACGATATGGCCGCCATGCACGCCTGCACCCGGGCCGATGTCGACCACATAATCGGCCAGGCGAATCGCGTCTTCATCGTGCTCGACCACGATCACTGTGTTGCCGATGTCGCGCAGGTGCTTCAGGGTGCCGAGCAGGCGGTCGTTGTCCCGCTGGTGCAAACCGATGGACGGTTCATCGAGGATGTACAACACCCCCACGAGGCCGGCGCCAATCTGGCTGGCCAGGCGAATGCGCTGCGCTTCGCCACCGGACAGGGTGTCGGCGCTACGATCCAGGGACAGATAATCCAGGCCGACGTTGACCAGGAACTGCAGGCGCTCACGGATTTCCTTGAGAATCTTGTCGGCGATTTCCCCGCGGCGGCCGGTCAGCTTCAGCACGCCGAAGTATTCGCAGGCATCGCCGATCGGCAGGTTGGTCACCGCCGGCAGGGTCTTCTCGCCCACCCACACGTGCCGCGCCTCGCGACGCAGGCGGGTACCACGACAATCCGGGCACGGTTGGGTACTGAGGAACTTGGCCAGCTCTTCACGCACGGTGGCCGATTCGGTTTCGCGGTAACGACGCTCCAGGTTCGGCACGATGCCTTCGAACGGGTGGGAACGCTTGACGATATCGCCGCGGTCGTTGAGGTACTTGAAGTCGACGTTCTGGCTGCCGCTGCCTTGCAGGAGCAACTTCTGTTGGTCCGCCGGCAACGTGTTGAACGGCACTTCCAGACTGAAGCCATAGTGGGATGCGAGCGACCCAAGCATCTGGAAGTAATAGACGTTGCGCCGGTCCCAGCCGCGTATTGCCCCTTCGGCCAGGGTCAGCTCACCATTGACCAGGCGCTTGATATCAAAGAACTGCTTGACCCCCAGGCCGTCACAGGTCGGACAGGCGCCAGCCGGGTTGTTGAAGGAGAACAGCTTGGGTTCCAGCTCGCTGATGGCATGACCGCAGATCGGGCAGGCGAAGCGCGCGGAGAAGATCATCTCCTCGCCGGGTTCGTCGTCCATCGGTGCTACCAGGGCGATGCCGTCCGCCAGCTTCAGCGCGGTCTCGAAGGACTCGGCCAGGCGTTGTTGCAAATCGCCACGAACCTTGAAGCGGTCGACCACCACATCAATGGAATGCTTCTTCTGCTTGTCGAGCTTGGGCACTTCGTCCAGCTCGCAGAGCCGACCATTGACCCGGGCGCGGACAAAACCTTGCGCCCGCAGCTCTTCGAACACCGACAGGTGCTCGCCCTTGCGCTCGCGAATCACCGGCGCCAGCAGCATCAGCTTGGAGCCTTCGGGCTGGGCCAGCACCAGGTCGACCATCTGGCTGACGGTCTGGGCTTCCAGCGGGATATCGTGGTCCGGGCAGCGCGGGGTGCCTACGCGGGCATACAGCAGACGCAGGTAGTCGTAGATCTCGGTGATGGTACCGACCGTCGAACGCGGGTTATGCGACGTCGACTTCTGCTCGATGGAGATCGCCGGCGACAGGCCTTCGATGGTGTCGACGTCGGGTTTTTCCATCATCGAGAGGAATTGCCGGGCATAGGCCGACAGTGATTCCACGTAACGGCGTTGCCCTTCGGCGTATAAGGTGTCGAAGGCCAGGGACGACTTGCCGGACCCGGACAAGCCGGTGATCACGATCAGCTTGTCCCGGGGCAGGGTCAGGTCGATGTTCTTCAGGTTGTGGGTTCGAGCCCCACGAATCAGGATCTTGTCCAAGATGGCCTCGCACGGCGGGCGGTAAACGCAAGAGTATAAGGCTAAATACTGGATGGATGCACACTATCGGCCGACAGTATTTCAGTCTTGCATGACAGCTCGCGACAAAGCGTCGCCATGTATCCCCTCTATCGATGGGACTGGTAGAATCGCCGCCGGTTCACACGAGGTTTTTCCATGCACGATCCCCACAGCGAACGCATGAGTGGCAGCGAGACCCGCGCGGCAAGCGGTCTGGCCCTGGTGTTCGCTTTCCGTATGCTTGGCATGTTCATGGTGTTGCCGGTTCTGGCTACTTACGGGATGGATCTCGCGGGGGCGACACCGGCCCTGATCGGCCTGGCCATCGGCGCCTATGGCCTGACCCAGGCGGTATTCCAGATTCCCTTCGGGATCATTTCCGACCGCATCGGCCGACGCCCGGTGATCTACCTCGGGCTGGTGGTCTTCGCCCTGGGCAGCTTGCTGGCGGCCAACGCCGATTCGATCTGGGGCGTGATCGCCGGCCGGATCCTGCAAGGTGCCGGGGCGATTTCCGCGGCGGTCATGGCGCTGCTCTCGGACCTGACCCGCGAGCAGCACCGGACCAAGGCCATGGCGATGATCGGCATGACCATTGGTCTGTCGTTCGCCGTGGCGATGGTGGTCGGCCCCTTGCTGACCCGCGCCTTCGGTCTGTCCGGCCTGTTCCTGGCCACTGGCGGCATGGCGCTGCTGGGGATCCTGATCATCGCCTTCATGGTCCCGCACTCCACGGGGCCGTTGCAGCACCGTGAGTCCGGCGTGGCCCGTAAGGCGTTGTTGCCGACCCTCAAGCATCCTGACCTGCTGCGCCTGGACCTGGGGATCTTCGTCCTGCACGCGATGCTGATGTCCAGCTTTGTCGCCTTGCCCCTGGCCCTGGTGGAAAAAGCCGGGTTGCCCAAGGAGCAGCACTGGTGGGTGTACCTGACCGCGCTGCTGATTTCCTTCTTCGCCATGATCCCGTTCATCATCTATGGCGAGAAAAAACGCAAAATGAAACGAGTTTTACTCGGCGCCGTGACGACCTTGATGCTCACTGAGCTATTCTTCTGGGAGTTCGGCGACAGTTTGCGGGCGCTGGTGATTGGTACCGTGGTGTTCTTCACCGCGTTCAATCTGCTGGAAGCTTCGTTGCCGTCGTTGATCAGCAAGGTTTCACCGGCGGGCGGCAAGGGCACGGCGATGGGGGTGTATTCCACCAGCCAGTTCCTCGGCTCCGCGCTCGGCGGGATCATGGGCGGCTGGATGTTCCAGCATGGCGGTTTGTCGGCGGTTTTCCTTGGATGCGCCGGTCTGGCTGCACTCTGGCTGGCCTTTGCTGTTACCATGCGCGAACCACCCTATGTGACGAGCCTGCGCGTGCCGTTATCGCCCGAAGCGATCCGCGAAGCCGGTCTGGTCGAGCGCCTCAAGGCGATCGTAGGGGTAACCGATGCAGTCATGGTGGCCGAAGAGGCTGCCATTTACATCAAATTGGACACCGAATTGTTGGATCGCACGACCCTTGAGCGCCTGGTCAATGAACCGGCGCCCCAAGCGTGCGAAGCCTAGGAGAACGTTATGGCCCGTGGGGTTAACAAAGTCATATTGGTCGGCACGTGCGGCCAGGATCCTGAGGTTCGCTTCCTGCCTAACGGCAACGCCGTGACCAACCTGAGTCTGGCGACCAGCGAACAGTGGACCGACAAGCAGACTGGTCAGAAGGTCGAGAAGACCGAGTGGCACCGTGTGTCGATGTTCGGCAAGGTCGCCGAGATTGCCGGCGAGTACCTGCGTAAAGGTTCGCAGGTCTACATCGAAGGCAAGCTGCAGACCCGCGAGTGGGAAAAAGACGGCATCAAGCGCTACACCACTGAAATCATCGTCGACATGCAGGGCACCATGCAGCTGCTGGGCGGCCGTCCACAACAGGGCGACCAACAAGGCGGCGGCTACGACCAGTCCGCGCCACGCCAACAGGCTCCGCGTCCGCAGCAGGCTTCGCGCCCACAGCAGTCGGCCCCGCAGCAATCGCGTCCGGCTCCACAGCAGGCCGCACCGCAGCCGGCTCCGGATTTCGACAGCTTTGATGACGATATTCCGTTCTGATTCAGCTTCGCTGAAGCGCTAGTCAAAAGCCCGTGGCTATCAATGCCACGGGCTTATTTATTGCCTGTTATTACCCGCTTACACCGATACCCCGCGCAACATTCCCTGTGTCAAATCATCGATGACTGCCTTGCCCATCTCGCCCAGGTAATGCGAAGCCCAGGCATAACGTTCGCCATCGCTTTCCAGGGCAGCATCGAGGGAGAGTGCTTTGGCGCAGTAGAGCAGGAGGGACGCGTGCTCCATGGCTTCCAGAATGGGAACGCCAGGGTTTACGCGAAATAGTTCACGACCTTGGGAGCCGCACTGGGAGAAGGTGATGACGCCGAGTGTTTTGTTTGTTGGGGGATTGGTCATTGGACACCTCCGGCATGGGCCAGGGTGCTGGCTGTTTGAAGGTAAGTCTTTGCTTGAGTGAAACCGTCCATGCGCTAACTCCTATACCTGGGGAAATAGCCGCCACGTTCGTTTCCAAGCGAGTGGGTGGCAGCTGTACGCAGGTTGGAAAACCGGGGGTATAGGTCCCGGCAGGACCGAAGTCCTCCCACGCACAGCCGCCATTGCACGACATTGCAGACAAAGAAACAGCGCCTGCCATCGTGGTTGGGGCGCTGGTGCGCCTATACCCTCAATTCGGGTTTCCAAGCCCGGCCGCTGAATTGGCAGCGACAGGGAAAAGGTAGCGCGCACGATGAGGAGCTGCAATGTGACTGGCGGGGGGTATTTAAGTCGAAAAGTTTCAACTGGCATAGAGGGTTGTTCAGTGATCTTCTACTCACCCACTTCCCGCGAAGCCTTGCCCAAGGTTTCCCACAACTCGCGCATGGTCGGGTTCTGATTGGCCAGCGAACAATAAGCGCGAATCTCCAGACCGGTGTTCCATTCATTGCCCCCGGCTTTCACCAGTTGCCCGTTATCCACGGCCGGCGCAGCGGCGCTCTGCGGTAGCCAGGCCACTCCATACCCTTCGATGGCCATCTGCATCAGCAACATGGTCATGTCGGCCTCGTAGCAACGGGTCAGTTCGCAGGGCGTGGCCGCGTTCTTGAGGATCAGGTCGGCCACTCGTCCGAGAAAGGTCGTGGCGGTGTAGGCCAGGTAGGGGACGGGCTTTCCGCTCTTGCCAGGCAGTCGATACAGCGGCTTGCCGCTGCGGTCCGGTGCACAGAACGGCAGGAAAGCGTCCAGCCCCAGGGGCAGGCTGGCGAACTTGTCGGCGTCGATCAGGATCGGCGCCTGAGGGTGGTGGTAAACGATCATCAGGTCGCAATTGCCTTCTGCCAGGGCAATCACCGCGTCGTGGATATTCGCCGCGACCACCCGCACGTTGAACGGCTCGTGGTGCTTTTGAAATTGCGCCAGCCACTTGGGCAGGAAGGTGATCGACAGGCTATGGCCTGCCGTGATCTGAATCGAACGCCCAGGCATCTTTTCGTCCTGGCGCAGGGTTGAGCGCAATTCCAGCAGTGCCGCCAGCGCCTCGCGGCCCTGTTCGCAGAACAGTTGGCCGGCTTGAGTCAGTTGCACCGGGTAGGTGCCACGGTCGACGAGCTGTGCGCCGACCCAGTCTTCCAGCGAGCGGATACGCCGGGACAGCGCCGACTGGGTGACGCAGCGAACCTCGGCGGCCCGGGAAAAATTCTTGTGTTGCTCGATCGCCAGCAGATCGTCCAGCCACTTGATTTGCATGCTGCCCACCTCGGTCGCGGTGACCAGAAGTCTACGTCAGCGCCTGGCGGGCTTCGCTGGATTTTTCATAACTATTCCAAAAGCGCATCGGGTGATGGCGATTACTCATCATCTGTTGGGCGGGCTCACCCTAGAATCGGGCCATGGACACGGTCCCCTGTAGGAGCTGGCTTGCCAGCGATGGCGTCCGCCTGGTCGATGCAAGACTTGCGGGCCTCATCGCTGGCAAGCCAGCTCCTACAAGGGACCGAGGTGTTTGTGAGTTATGCATTTGGGCGCGGCGCCGCAGAGCGGCCGGGCCAACAATTTTTTCCTGCCAAGCAAAAAAACCGACAACAGACTTGAGGGAAACACCATGAGCAAAAACAGATTGCCCCGTCATATCGCCATCGGCATTGCCGCCGGGGTCCTGGTCGGCTGGCTGTGCCATCACTTCGCGGCGGACGCCAAGTCGGCCAAGGACATCGCCGCCTACTTCTCGATGGTCATCGATATCTTCCTGCGAATGATCAAGATGATTATCGCGCCCCTGGTGTTCGCCACCCTGGTGGGCGGTATCGCCAGCCTTGGCAGTTCGCGTTCGGTGGGCCGTATCGGCACCCGCGCCATGGCCTGGTTTATCAGCGCGTCGCTGATCTCCCTGCTGATCGGCATGCTGCTGGTCAACCTGTTCCAGCCCGGCGCCGGGATGAACCTGCACGTCGATCACGCTGCGGTTGCGGCCCAGGTGGTGAATACCGGCGATTTCAGCCTCAAGGTGTTTGTCAGCCATGTGTTCCCGCGCAGCATTGCCGAGGCCATGGCCAACAACGAAATCCTGCAGATCGTGGTGTTCTCGCTGTTCTTCGGTTTCGCCTTGGCGGGGCTCAAGCAGTCCGGCTTCACCCGTATCACCGGTTTGGTGGATGAACTGGCCAAGGTGATGTTCAAGATCACCGACTACGTGATGGCCTTCGCGCCTATCGGCGTGTTCGCCGCGATTGCCAGTGCGATCACCACCGAGGGGCTCGGCCTGCTGCTGGACTACGGCAAGCTGATCGCCGAGTTCTACCTGGGGATCGCGCTTCTGTGGGCGGTGCTGTTCGGTGCCGGTTACCTGTTTCTCGGACGTTCGGTGTTCACCCTCGGCAAGCTGATCAAGGAGCCCATCCTGTTGGCGTTTTCCACCGCCAGCAGTGAGTCCGCCTACCCGAAAACCATGGAAGCCCTGGAGAAATTCGGCGCGCCGAAACGCGTGTCCAGCTTTGTCCTGCCCCTCGGTTACTCGTTCAACCTTGATGGCTCGATGATGTACCAGGCCTTTGCCATTATGTTTATCGCCCAGGCCTATAACATCGAGCTGAGCTTTACCCAGCAGTTGCTGATCCTGCTGACGCTGATGGTCACCAGCAAAGGCATGGCCGGTGTCGCCCGGGCTTCGGTCGTGGTGGTGGCTGCGACTTTGCCGATGTTCAATCTGCCTGAAGCCGGCCTGTTGCTGATCATCGGTATCGACCAGTTCCTCGACATGGCGCGAACCGCGACCAATGTGGTGGGTAACAGTATCGCGACCGCAGTGGTTGCCCGCGCCGAACAGGAATATGAGTCCGAGGAGCAGCAGGACGAGTTGCCCGTCGCCCATTCCGTTGCGTTGATGCGTACCCCAGCGACCACGGTTTGAGAACCTCGACCATGAACACCCAAGGCAAAAAATCCGAAACGCCGCCAGTCGCCCGCAAGCTGGGCATCGTCGGCGGCCTAGGCTCACTGGCCGGCGGCGATCTGTTCTTCAAGCTGGTCAAATCCAGGGCGGTGCTGGCGGATCAGGGGCGCTATCACTTCCTTTTCGAACAGCATCCGTTCAAGGATGTGCTGCTGCCCCTGGACCGCGAAGCGAGCATGACCGCGCGCAAGTTCTATGTGTTTCAGGTCTGCCAGTCCTTCGAGGCGGGCGGGATCGACGCGGTGGTGCTGCCGTGTTTCGCCAGCCAGACGTTCCGTGAGGAGATCCAGCAGGAGCTGGGGATTCCGGTTCTCGACCTGATGGCGGCCCTGGCCGAACATATTCGCCGGATCGCCGAGCCGGGCACGCGACTGGGGATTCTGGCCTCGGACTATGTGCGTCACTCCGGTTTGTTCGAGCGCTATCTGGGCGGGGATTTCCAGCTGGTCTATCCCCCCGAATCGGACCAACGCGCCCTGATGGACGCCATGTATGGTCTCAACGGAATCAAGGACGGCTATCTGCAAGGTGTTCCGCTGGAAGGTGTGTACCAAGCTTGCCTGTCGCTACAGGAACTGGGCGCGAATCTGATCGTTCCGGGGTTGACCGAGCTTTCGCTGGTTTGCGCCGATTTGCAGCGGCGCGGCCTGAGGGTGCTCGACATCAACGAGATCTATGCCGCCGCCGTGACCACCGCCGACGATGAGCCAGCCCATGCACCGTTTAAACTGGGAATCGTCGGCGGTGTCGGTCCGGCGGCCACCGTGGACTTCATG
This sequence comes from Pseudomonas sp. MWU13-2862, assembly GCF_023242495.1. Classification (NCBI taxonomy): domain Bacteria; kingdom Pseudomonadati; phylum Pseudomonadota; class Gammaproteobacteria; order Pseudomonadales; family Pseudomonadaceae; genus Pseudomonas; species Pseudomonas sp. MWU13-2862. The sequence continues at coordinate 45,258 of NZ_JALMEZ010000022.1, forward strand.
GCCAAGGTGGTCCGTCACACCCCGGCGGGACGCGACCAGGACCATATCAAGATGGTGGTGGAGCAGAATCCGCAGATCCCGGATCGCACGGCCAATCTGTTGTTCGACGAAGCCGACCCGACCCTGGCGCTCTACGCCACCTGCAAGCGCCTGGAAAGTGCCGGCGCGCAGGCTATCGCGATTCCGTGCAACACCGCCCATGCCTTCGTCGAGCGGCTCCAGCCTTATTTGCGGGTGCCGATCATCAATATGCTCAGTGAAACCGTCGAGGCGATTGCCCGCCAGCACGGCAGTGGCAAGCATATCGGCCTGCTCGCCACCTCGGGCACGGTGCAAAGCCAGGTCTACCACCAGGCCGCCCGCCATGCCGGCTTGCCCTTGCTGATTCCCGGCTTCGATTATCAGGAGTTGGTGATGAGCGCGATTTATGGCGAGCGTGGCATCAAGGCCGGGTTCACCGATGGCCTGTGCAAGGAGCAGTTGCTGCTGGCGGTCGAGCACCTGTGTGAGCTGGGCGCCGAGGTGATTATCCTCGGCTGCACGGAGTTGCCCCTGGTGCTCAGCCATTGCGACGACTTCCAAGTGCGCGGTCACCGTGTGGCGCTGGTGGACCCGACTTCCGTTCTGGCGCTGCGCTGTGTCAGCCTGGCGACCTCGAGCCGATCTGCACGGATAACCTATCGTGGCTGAAATGCTATCGCCGGCAAGCCGCCTCCTACAATGGGTCGCGTTGGGTGTTATCTGCAGGCCTCAGGCGCTCCAGCGCTCCCGATACTCCAGCAGAAAATCGACAAACGCCTTCAACCGCAACGGCACATGTCGACCATGGGGGTAGAGCAGGGTGAACGGCCGCGAGCGGCCAGCGAAGGGGTGGAGCACTTCCACCAGCGAGCCGTCGGCCAGTTCCTTTTCGACAATGAAACGATAGGTCTGGAACAACCCGGCACCGTTCTTCGCCAGTGTCACTCCGCCCAATACATCATCGGAGCAGCAGTAGCTGCTCTCGGCCAGCAGCTCCCGCTCCTTGCCCTCGGCATCCTTGAACAACCAGGCAATCCGCCGACCGCTGCTGGGCAGTTCGAACTGGATGCACTCGTGCTGTGGCAGGTCTTCCAGGGTTTGCGGCGTGCCGGCTCGTTGCAGGTATTCAGGCGTGGCGATCACCACCAGCGCGGCGTCTTCCAGGTGCCGGGCGATCAGCCCCGAGTCGGGCAGCACCCGAACGCGGATCGCCAAGTCGTAGCCTTCTTCGACGAAGTCGATATTGCGGTTGCTGATATGTACCTCGACCTTCACCGCCGGATGGCGTTCACGAAAGGCCGGTAGCAACGGCAGGATACGGTGATGGGCGTAAGGCGTCGGGATGCTGATGCGCAAGGTGCCGGCCGGTTCCTGTTGCTTGCCCATGACTTCCCGTTGCGCTTCGGTCAGTTGGGTCAGGGCCTGCTTGCATTGTTCGAAGTAGCCGCGGCCGCCCTCGGTCAGGCGTACGCTGCGGGTGGTGCGGGTGAACAGGCGCACGCCGAGGCGTTCTTCCATGCGCGAGACCGAGCGACTCACCGCCGCCGGCGTGACCCCGGCCACCTGGGCGGCGGCGGTGAAGTTGCCGGCCTCGGCCGCCAGGCAAAACAGCTCGATGCTGCCGAGCATGAGGTCGTCGAACTGTCGTTGCATGATTGATTACACTGGGGGATCAAATGAGGTACGGGCATCCGTATTTATCAAATGAGTGTGGGGCAATAAAGTGAGTTCCACCAGCGCGTCGCCAAACCTTCTTTCAACCACTGGAGCACAGCATGCCTTTTGTCAGCGTTCGTATTACCCGTGAGGGCGTGACCCGCGAGCAGAAAGCCCAGGTCATCGCCGAAATCACCGAGACTCTGCAACGGGTGCTCGGTAAACCGCCGGAGGTGACCCATATCGTGATCGAGGAAGTGGATACCGATAACTGGGGGCATGCCGGCTTGAGCGTCACGGAGCACCGCAAGTCCAAGGAATAAAATCGGGTCCAATAGGGGGGCGAACCGATTCGCGTCTGCCGAGCATCAGGACGTGGTTAACCACGGTCTGTAGGAGCAGGGCTTGTCGGGACGCCGCATCGCCGCGAAGCTTTTGGCGATCTTGAAGGCCTCTTCGCTGGCAAGCCAGGCTCCTACAAGGGAGCGTGTTTCCAAGGTGAGTTCAGTGGCCAGCTACCACCCGCGCCGAACCTTCTGCAGGCTCGGCATACACCGGCCCCAGTCGATCCAGCCGACCGCTCCAGGCTGTCAGTGCCAGGGCCACCAGCACCACCAATCCGCCAATCCAGGTGGTATGGATCAGGCCCAGGTTGGCGACGATCAGGCCACCGATCCAGGCCCCGCCGGCAATGCCGAGGTTGAAGGCGGCGATATTCAGGCCCGAAGCCACATCCACCGCATGGGGTGTGTGATGTTCGGCCTGGCGCACTACATAGATCTGCAGGCCCGGCACATTGCCGAAGGCCACCGCGCCCCAGGCCAGCACGGTCAGCAGGACCAACCAGGGATTGCCGGCGGTGAAGGTCAGCACGAACAGCACCACCGCCAGCAGCAGGAAGATCAGCTTCAGCGCGCCAATGGGACCGCGTTTGTCCGCCAGTTTCCCGCCCCAGATATTACCCACCGCCACCGAGACACCGTAGACCAGCAGTACCAGGCTGACGGTGCCGGGCTGAAAGCCGGAGATGTCCTGAAGGATCGGCGCCAGAAAGGTAAAGGCGATAAAGGTGCCGCCATAACCGGCGGCGGTCATCGCATACACCAGCAGCAGACGCGGTTGCTTCAACACTTGCAGTTGTTGCAGCAGTGAGGCCGGCTTGTTGTGTGTGATGTTCTTCGGCACATAGATCAGGCTGCCGATAAAGGCGATCACACCCAGGGCGGACACGGCGAGAAAGGTTTCGCGCCAACCGAAATGCTGGCCGATAAAAGTCCCCAGGGGTACGCCGGTGACCAGGGCCACGGTCAGGCCGGTGAACATGATGGCGATCGCACTGGCGGCCTTTTCCTTCGGCACCAGGCTGGTGGCGATGGTCGAACCGATGGAGAAAAACACCCCGTGGGCCAGGCCGGTGACGATGCGCGCGAGGATCAGCGACTCGTAGCTCGGCGCTTGCCAGGCCAGCAGGTTGCCGAGGGTGAACAGTACCATCAGCGACAACAGCAGGAGTTTGCGCGGGACCTTGCCAGTGAGGGCGGTCAGCACCGGGGCGCCGATGGCGACACCCAGGGCATAGAGGCTGACCAGCAGGCCGGCGGAAGGCAGGTCGACACCGAGGTCGGCGCCGATGGTGGGTAACAGGCCAACGATGACGAACTCGGTCGTCCCGATGGCAAAGGCGCTGAGGGTCAGCGCCAGCAAGGCAATGGGCATGGCTGCAACTCCGGTAGGTTTGATCAGGAGCGCAGTGTCGGGGTTTCACTTGTGCGGAAAAATACAGGTAAAGGCACAACATATTTGATCTGTAGGCAAATATTCATACGATATCGAACCGTCCAAATACCTATCGGGACGAACAAACGAACTTTGCCGCCCCATTGGCACTCAGTCTCTTACAGAGATGGCTGATGAGGTGCCTGGTTTTGTCCCGATTCAATACGACGCTACTGCTGACCCTGTTGCTCTTGTGCGCCAGCGGCGGGGTGGGTGCCGCCACGCCGCTGCCGCTGCCTGCCAGCCCTCCCTCCAGCACACCCGCCAAACCCGATGTGCTGGTACAGGGCGGACTGCTCGGCACCCTCAGCTCCAGCATCGATGACGCGCAGAACCAGCTTGACCTCAACGGTCACCTGCTCGACGCCTGGCGCCTGCGGGCCGATCGCGCGGCCGACGAGATGGGGCAACTGGTCAGCCAGACCCGCGAGCGTTCGCCCTGGGGCGTGGCCGGCGACTTCCTGTTGTTATCGGTCGCCTGGCTCGCCAGCTTCGCGGCCCTGGTCAAGGCGGGGCGTTTCGCCGCCCGCCGCATCAACCGGCACCGCTGGTTGCAGCCCCGTGAGCGCAGTCAGTCCGTGCTCGGTTATGCCTTGCCTTACCTGTTGCCGGCGTTGCTCTCCCTGCCATTCACCCTCTATGTCGGTCACTTCCTGCCGGCCTCGGCGGGACGGGCGCTGGCGTTGTGCCTGACCTACGCCACCAGCAGCGGCATTTTCACCAGTGCGGCCCTGCTTTGCCTGACGGTGCTGTTCAACTTCGGCCACAAGCGCCAGGCCGTGCGGATCATTTGCGCGGACAGTCCGCGGCAGCTGTTTGCGATCGGTTTCCTGGCCGCCTTGAGCGATGCCCTGACCAGCCCGCAGATCGCCCTGCAACTGGGCAGCAATATCACCAGCAGCGTTGCGGTGTTCACGGCCCTGTTCGCCTCCATCCTGTTCGGCGTGCTGGTCTTCAGGTTGCGGCGACCGGTGGCGCACCTGATCCGCAATCGCCCGTTGAGCCAGCGCCTGAAGCAACCGGCGCTGCAGGAGTCGCTGCGGATCTTTTCCGGGCTCTGGTACTGGCCGATCCTGTTGATGGTGCTGGTCTCGACGGTCAACCTGATCGGTGCCGGCGAAGACAGCCAGAAAGCCTTGCGCTGCGCCTTGCTGACCACCGTGCTGCTGATTGCCACGGTGTTTCTCAGCACCGTGTTCCAACACCTGTTCAAGGCTCGTGGGATGGCGTCGATCCAGCGCAGCAGTGTGTACAAGGAACGCTTGCTCAGCGTGCTACACGCTGTGCTGCGTATCGCCCTGGCGGTGGGCTTTATCGAACTGCTGGGGCGGATCTGGGGTTTTTCGTTGTATGAATTCGCCGAGCAGAACAGCGTGGGCCGGGCCATCAGCGATTCCCTCAGCCGTATCGGCCTGATCCTGCTGGCAACCTGGTTGCTCTGGGTGGTGCTCGACACCGCGATCCAGGAATCCCTCAAACCGCCGATCAACCGCCGCGCTTCGCGCCAGCCGAGCATGCGGGCGAAAACCATCCTGCCGCTGCTGCGCAATGCGTTGAAAGTGATCCTGCTGGTGATCGGTGCGATCACCACCCTGGCCAACCTGGGGATCAATGTCGCGCCGTTGCTGGCCGGTGCCGGGGTGGTGGGGCTGGCCATCGGTTTCGGTTCCCAGCAGTTGGTACAGGACGTGATCACCGGGCTGTTCATCATCATCGAGGACACCCTGTCCATCGGCGACTGGGTGGTGCTCGATTCCGGTCATGCCGGTACGGTGGAGGGCCTGACCATTCGCACCTTGCGTCTGCGTGACGGCAAGGGGTTCGTGCACTCGGTGCCGTTCGGCCAGATCAAGGCGGTGACCAATCAATCTCGGCAATTCGCCTTTGCGTTTTTCTCGGTGCAGTTCACCTATGACACCGATGTCGACAAGGCCACCGAGTTGATTCGCGAGGCCGGGCGCTCGATCAGCGAGGACGCCCTGCTCAAGTTCAACCTGCAAGGTTCGCTGGAGGTGTTCGGGATCGATCGCATGGACCTCAACGGCGTGGTGCTGACGGCGCAGTTCCGCACGATCTCGGGCGGCCAGTACAGCGTGAACCGGGCGTTCAACGAGCGGCTGAAGAAGCTGGTGGACCAGAGTCCGTGGGTGCATTTCGCGCAGACTTATCCACAGCCGGTGATGCTGGCGCCGAGGGTGCCGACGGTAGAGCAAGAGCCCGCGCGCCCAGGGGCCGTGTAGGCGTTTTCAGAGACGGTACTGGGTCAGTTTTTTTCGGACTTCGGCAGCGGCCACCTGATCCAGTTCCAGCCAATATGACTGCTGCCCGGCGATCTCTGCCGCAGCCGGAACACCGTCGCGATACACCAAGCGATTCCCCGCCAGTGCCGGCACCTTGCTCCCCGGCAACAAGGTCCCCGCCAGGTTCAACGGATCGGCGCCGCACACCGTGATCAGGCTACCGTCCGCCGGGCGCCGACGCACTTCGCGCAACAACGGAATCGCCTCCGGCAAGGCAAACTGCTCACCCGCCAGACCGCTGATAAAACGCCCACCACGAATCTCGCCGCGGGCTTCCAATCGATGAAAGGTACGCAGCAATTCCCGCCAACTCGGCAACCAGTCCGCCTCACGCTCCAGCAAGCGCCAGAACACCACGCCGTAACGCCGCAGCAAGGTCATGGCGATATGTTCCAGGGTTTCGGCAGGCACTTGACCACCAGCCGGCACGACTACTGCGGAGCGCCGCAGCAAGGCCCAGCGTCCGGCATCGTCCATCCCGCCGACAAACGCCCCACGCCCACGCCGAGCACTGCGGGCCTGGCGTTTACTGGCCGGAGTGATCAGCGCCCGTAAGCCGGCAAAGCTGTCGGCATTTACCCAACCGGCGCCGACCAACTCCTGCAAGGCGGTTTCCAGCTCGGTGGGCAGCAGATGCGCCTCGTGCAGCAACTCATCGAAAAACAGCGCGCCCTGTTGCGTCAGCGCGGCATGAACCTTTTGCGTGCGCGGCGACAACTCTTCCACCGCCGTCTGTTCCGCCAGGCTGCTCCACAGCGCGACCTGGCCTCGGGGCAGCAACACCACCGGCGTACTGCGCGAGGCCGCGCTGGCGCTTTTGCCACGGGCACTGAGGCGGGCCCAGACCAGCTTGCCCGAGCGACACAACTCATCCAGCCAGCCCGGCGAATACTCCTTGATCCGCGCGGCCAGCACATCGCTGTCCCAGGCCCCGGCGGCAACCGGGTATCCTTCGAACTGGCTGACGATCATCGCCAGGGCCGCGCTGCCCTGGCCCTGGCAGGCGGGGGAAAGGTGTTGCCAGTCGAACAGGAAACGCATGAAGTCCTGCACCGCCACTGGCTCGATTTCCCGGCGCAGGCGCTTGACCGTGTAACGGTGGATGCGCGCCAGCAGGTGACGTTCGCACCACTGTTCCCGAGGTGCCCCCGGACTGAACTGACCCCGCAGCACATAACCTTCGCTTTCCAGCTTCGCCAGGGCCTGGGTCAGTGTGGCGCTGGAGAGCGCCAGGGGCTCGGCGATCTCGGGCAACGTCAGCGGGGAAAAACCGCTGAGGCGGGCGCGGACCACCTCGACGGCAGCCTCATCGGCCTCCCACGGCTGATCGAAACCCACTGGCGGTTGCAAGGGCGGGTTCCGCAACGCCTGTGGATAAAGTGCTTGCAGGCAGGTCAGGCGTTCCAGGGCGGTCCACAGTGCGTGGGATTTATCGACTTGCAAACGTGTGGCGCGACCTTGTACCGCGAGCGCCGCCAGCCAGGCTGACCACGAGGGATTGGCCTGGGCTTCGGCCTCGGTGATCGCCGCCAGGCTCATCAACGCCTCATGCATTTCATCCTCGCCGTTCGGTGCGGGCCAGGCTTCCTCGGTCACGGCCCGGATGGCTTCGGCATCCAAGGCGCCGAGGTCGTCGGTGCTGGTGGGATCGCTCCAGCGACGGTTCAGCACCGCCTGGGTGCGACGCTCTTCCAGCGGCGCGTCGTCGAGAAAAGTGTACGGCCGGGCGCTGAGAATTTCCGCCGCCAGGGGCGAGGGCGCCGGCAGGTCGCGGGCGATCAGCCGCACGTCGCCGGCCTCCATGCGCCGCAACAGGGCCAGCCAGCCTTCGCAGTCCATGGCCTCGTGCAGGCAGTCGTCGAGGGTCTGTTCCACCAGCGGGTGGTCGGGAATCTCGCGCTCGCCGGCAAGGTTTTCCAGGCAGGCGATCTGGTCCGGGAATACGCAGGCGGTCAGGTCTTCGCTTTTCATCCGCTGGATCTGCGGCGCCACCTTGCGTCCGCCGACAAAACGCGGCAGCGCCAGCGCGACCCCGGCATTCCAGCGCCAGCGCACGCCAAATAAAGGGGCGTCGAGCACGGCCTGGATCAGGATGTGTTCGGCCGTGCGGCTGTTGAGGTAACGCCAGACCTCGTCCAGGGCAAAGCTGTGGCTGGTGGACAGCGACAGCACGATGGCGTCTTCGCTGGCGGCAGCCTGCAATTCGAAGTTGAAGGTGCGGCAGAAACGCTTGCGCAAGGCCAGGCCCCAGGCGCGGTTGATCCGGCTGCCGAACGGTGTGTGGATCACCAACTGGGTGCCGCCGGACTCGTCGAAGAAACGCTCCATGATCAGGGTGTCCTGCGAGGGCAGGGCACCGAGGCTTTGGCGGGCGCGGGCCAGGTACTCGACGATCTGTTCGGCGCTGGCCGGGTCCAGGCCGAGGGTCTGGCGCAGCCAGTCGAGGCTCGGCTGCAAGTCTCCCGGTGCGGCGCCCAGCAATTTATCCAGATGGGCCTGCAGGCGCGCCACGGCGAAGGACAGCTCTGCACTGCGCCCCGGTGCCTCGCCGAGCCAGAACGGAATGCTCGGCGGCTGGCCGTGGGCATCCTCGACCCGCACCTTGCCGGTCTCGACCCGCAGGATGCGATAGGAACTGTTGCCCAGCTGGAACACATCGCCGGCGATGCTTTCCACCGCGAAGTCCTCATGCACCGTGCCGATATTCAGGGCCTGGGGTTCGAGCAGCACGCTGTAGTCGGCGTTGTCCGGGATGGTCCCGCCGCTGGTGAGGGCGGTCAGTTGGCTGCCACGGCGGCCGCGCAGGCTCTGGTTCAGGGCATCGCGGTGAATATAGGCGCTGCGCAGACCCTGTCGACTGTTGAACCCTTCGGCGAGCATCCGCAGCAGCGCCTGATAGTGGGCCTCGTCCAGCTCGGCATAGGGCGCGGCCCGGCGGATCAATTCCAACAGCGGCTGTTCCTGCCATTCCTGGCAACTGACCTCGGCGACGATCTGCTGGGCCAATACGTCCAGCGGAGCGCGGGGAATCAGCAAGGTATCCAGTTCACCCCGGCGCACGCAGTCGAGCAGGGCGGCGCACTCGATCAGTTCGTCCCGCGAAGTGGCGAACAGCCGACCCTTGGGCGTGCCGCCGACCTGGTGGCCGGAGCGTCCGACCCGTTGCAGAAAGGCCGCGATGGAGCGTGGCGAGCCGATCTGGCAGACCAGTTCCACCTCGCCGATATCGATCCCCAGTTCCAGCGAGGCGGTGGCGATCAGCACCTGCAGTTCGCCGCGCTTGAGCCGTTGTTCGGCATCCAGGCGCTGTTCCTTGGCCAGGCTGCCATGGTGGGCGGCCACCGCCTCCTTGCCCAGGCGCTCGCTCAAGTGCCGGGCCAGGCGTTCGGCCAGGCGTCGGGTATTGACGAAAATCAGCGTGGTGCGGTGCTGCCGGGCCAGTTCGGCCAGGCGTTCGTAGACCAGCTCCCAGACATCGTTGGCCATCACCGCCGTCAGCGGCACCGGTGGCACCTCGATGCCCAGGTCCCGGGGACGGGCGTGGCCGATATCGATGATTTCGCAGGCGCGACCTCTGCCCACCAGAAAACGCGACACCGCATCGATGGGCTTTTGCGTGGCCGACAGGCCGATACGCAGCAACGACTCGCCACACAATGCCTGCAAACGCTCCAGGCTCAGGGCCAGGTGGCTGCCGCGCTTGCTGGCGGCGATGGCGTGGATCTCGTCGACGATCACCGTACGAACAGTGCCCAGCATGCGTCGGCCGGAATCGGAGCCGAGCAGCACATAAAGCGATTCCGGCGTGGTCACCAGGATATGCGGCGCGGTCTTGCGCAGGCGCGTACGCTCGTTCTGCGGGGTGTCGCCGGTGCGCACCGCGGTGGTGATTGAGAGCGGCGGCAGGCCCAGGCGTTCAAGCTGCGCGGTAATACCTGCCAGCGGGTCCTGCAGGTTGATGCGGATATCGTTGGACAGCGCCTTGAGTGGCGAGACATAGACGATCAGGGTTTCGTCCGGCAGTTCGCCGCCCTGGGCCAGACCCTGCTGAACCAGGTCGTCGATCACCGCGAGAAAGGCCGTCAGGGTCTTGCCCGAGCCGGTGGGGGCGGCGATCAGCGTCGAGCGGCGCTGGCGGATCAACGGCCAGGCGCGGGCCTGGGCGCCGGTCACGTCCGGGAAGGTGTTGCGAAACCAGGCGCTGACGGCCGGGTGGAAACCTGCCAGGGCGTCATGGGCCGATTCGGGAAGATTCATGGGTTTATTTATGCGGTCGTCCGGCCCAAGTTGCAAGCCGATGGGCGCTCTCTGGCACTTTATCCGTGACGGTTGCGCGCAAAACCCGCAAAATGCAAGGATTCTGGCTATTGCCAGCGGTCGGCCACAAGCTGGCCGCCAATCACCATCGTTCTGAACAGACCTGGGCCTGCTGACTCTATGCGAATGCGCCTTATGTTACTGGGCGGCGGAAATGCCCTTGGGCAGGCGCTGATTCGCCTCGGTGCGGAGGAAGACATCGGTTTCCTCGCCCCCCGTCCGCCACAAGATGGCTGGGATGCCGCGAGCCTCACGCAACTGCTCGACGACACCCGTCCGGATGCGTTGATCAACCTCGCCTTCTACTTCGACTGGTTCCAGGCGGAGACGGTCGGCGAGGCGCGCCTGGCCGACCAGGAGCGCGCGGTCGAGCGGCTGGCCGAACTTTGCCAGCACCACAACATCATCCTGCTGCAACCTTCCAGTTATCGGGTGTTCGACGGCTCGCGGGCCACCGCCTACAGCGAAAAAGACGAACCCGTTCCTCTGGGGCTGCGTGGCCAGGCGTTGTGGCGGATCGAGCAGAGCGTGCGCGCCACCTGCCCGCAACATGTGTTGCTGCGCTTCGGCTGGTTGCTCGACGACAGTACCGAGGGCACCCTCGGACGTTTCCTGGCCCGGGCCGAGAAACCCGACGAACTGCTGATGGCCGATGACCGACGTGGCAACCCGACGCCCGTGGACGACGCGGCCCGGGTGATCATCTCGGTGCTCAAGCAACTCGATTGTGCCGCGCCGCTGTGGGGCACCTACCACTACGCCGGCCACGAGGCGACCACGCCGCTGGCCCTGGGGCAGGCGATTCTCACAGAAGCCCGGCAGTTGCACCCGCTGGCGATCGAGGCGCCTACCGCCCAGGCTCATGCCGCGCGTCCAGATGCGGCGGAAGAGCCGCAGCACGCGGTGCTGGCCTGCAAGAAAATCCTCCATACCTTCGGCATCAAGCCGCGCGCCTGGCGTGCGGGGTTGCCGGCGCTACTCGACAGGTTCTATCGTCATGGCTGATGCCCCCATTCTTATCACCGGCGGCGCCGGCTTCATCGGCTCGAACCTGGCCGAAGCACTGCTGGAGCAAGGTTACTCGCTGCGTATCCTCGATGACCTATCCACCGGCAAACGCGGCAACCTGGCCCTGGACAATCCGCGGGTCGAACTGATTGAGGGCGATGTGGCCGATGCCGCCTTGGTGACACAAGTCATGCGTGGTTGTCAGGCCGTGGTGCACCTGGCGGCGGTGGCTTCGGTGCAGGCTTCGGTGGAGGACCCGGTGCGGACCCACCAGAGCAATTTCATCGGCACGCTGAATGTTTGCGAGGCCATGCGCCAGACGGGCGTCAAGCGGGTGTTGTTCGCTTCCAGCGCGGCGGTCTACGGCAATAATGGCGAAGGCGAGTCCATTGTCGAGGACACCACCAAGGCCCCGCTGACGCCCTATGCCTCGGACAAGCTGGCCAGCGAGCAGTACCTGGACTTCTACCGCCGCCAGCATGGCCTGGAACCGGTGATCTTCCGTTTCTTCAATGTCTTCGGGCCGCGCCAGGATCCGTCCTCGCCGTATTCCGGGGTGATCAGTATTTTCTGTGAGCGGGCGTTGAAGGGTTTGCCGATCACCATCTTCGGCGATGGCGAGCAGACCCGGGACTTTATCTACGTCGGTGATCTGGTGCAGATCCTGCTGCAGGCGCTTGAGGCACCGCAGGTGCAGGAAGGCGCGATCAATGTTGGCCTGAACCGGGCTACGACGCTCAGGCAGGTGCTGACGGCGCTGGGCGAGGTGGTCGGCGCACTGCCGCCGGTGACCTACGAGCCGGCGCGTTCTGGCGATATTCGCCATTCGCGGGCGAATAACCAGCGGATGCTGGAGCGTTTCGAGCTGGCCGAGCCGACGCCCATGAGTGTCGGCCTGGCGCGTTTGCTGGGGCGCTGAAGTCGATCACCCGAAATGAAAAAAGGCGCCTGATCGAGGCGCCTTTTTCATGGGGTGATGGAAAGCCGGTTTTGCTTAGAATTTATAGCCGATACCGACCATGTAGACCCATGGATCGACTTTCACGTCCACCTTGGTCTGGCCGACGCCCAGGGCGCTCGGCCCGTCGACGGTGGCCTTGGTGTCGATGTCCACGTACCAGACCGAGGCGTTGAGCAGCATGCGGTCAGTGAGCATGTAGTCGAAGCCCAGTTGACCGGCCAGGCCTACCGAGTTCTGCAGCTTCAGGTTGCTGAAGCCTTCATCCTTGCGCTTGCTGGTCAGGTCTTCACCGAAGAACATGGTGTAGTTGATGCCGACACCGGCGTAAGGCTGGAACTTCGAGGTGGCATCCAGTGGGTAGTACTGCAGCGACAGGGTCGGTGGCAGTTGCTTGATATCCCCCAGCTTGCCGTCCAGCGCCGGGCCGAGGCCCTTGACGGCGACTTCGTGGTGGAAAGGCGTTGCGGCCAGCAGTTCCAGGCCGATATGGTCGGTGAACATGTAGGCGAAGGCCAGGCCCAACTGGGTGTCGCTGTCCACCGTGGCCTTGGTGCCGGAGATTCGAGTGCCGTCGAGCTTCAGGTCGCCGCTGCTGTCGTTCGGTGCGACGGTGGCGGTACCGGCGCGGACGATGAAATCACCGGCCTGGTGGGCGTGGGCGAGGGGCGCGGCGAGTGCAAGCGCAACGAGAGAGGCGCTGAGCAGGGACTTGTGCATGGGGGGGCTCCAAAGGACGTTTTGAATTCACTGTGTCCAATGGTAATGAGCGCCCCGGGCCGGTCGTTGACTCAGCTCAATGAAAGGCCAATGGCGGGGGCGAGTCGGGAACTTTTGTGGGGGCCTGCCGGCCTCTTCGCGGGCAAGCCCTGCTCCTACAGTTTCATGTCGGTCACAAAACCTTGATCAGATCCTAATCCTGTAGGAGCAGGGCTTGCCCGCGAAGAGGTCCGACCAGGCACCGCTGGGCGACCAGCCTTACTCCGGTAATTCGTACACGTAGATCTTCTGCGCCTCCATGCTGTACCCCGCATCCGCCAGGTCGCTGGTGCTCTGCTTGACCTGCATGTCACCCTCGATCCAGTACGGCTGGTACAACTCGTCGACCTTGACCCCCAGCTCACTGGTCACATGCACGATCTGGTTTGACGGCGGCGGCGGTACATGGATGCAGGCGCCGAAGTACGGCACCAGCAGAAACTCCGTGGTCCGCCCTTCCTCGCTGACTTCCAACGGCACGATATACCCCGGCAGGCGCACATGCTGGCCGTCCAGCGCCTTGACCACCGGCGCATCGGGCAGCGACTGCTTGGCCGCCGGTGCCGCCTCGATGTTCATGCTGCCGATTTTCGACAGGTCATGCAGCGGCGTCATCTGCGGGATTTCCGGCGGCGCATCGGGCGGAATCATGTCCTGCCAGGCCAGTTCCTTGGGCTTGTCATCGGCCCACAACGGCGTGGCCGTCACCACGGACAGCGCCAGCAGCACAGCGGCCAGGACTTTATTCTTCATCGCAACACTCATAAACGGATGGACAGGCCATCGGCCAGGGATTGTCGATAGGCGCGCCACGCCGGCACGCTGCCCATCAACAGGGCGGCGACGAGGATACCGCCGAGCAGCGTCCATTCATATTCGCTTGGCCAGGACAGCGGCAGGTACAGCCCGTAATTCGACTGCACATATCCCTGGGCCAGGGCGATGCACAGGTACAACAGGCCGACCCCGGCCACCACCCCGGACAACGCCAGGGCAAAGGCTTCCAGTATCAGCAGACTGGCAATATGCCAAGGCCGCGCGCCCACCGAGCGCAGGATCGCCATCTCCCGGCGCCGCTCGTTGAGGCTGGTGAGGATCGCCGTGAGCATGCCGATCAACCCGGTCAGGACCACAAACAGTGACACCACGAACAACGCCTTTTCCGCCGTGCCCATCAGGCTCCACAGCTCCTGCAAGGCCACGCCCGGGAGGATCGCCAGCATCGGCTCGCCCCGGAATTCATTGATCTCCCGTTGCAGGGCGAAGGTCGAGACCTTGTTGTTGAGGCCGAGCATGAAGGCGGTGATGGCTTGCGGCGTCAGGTCCATATTGCGGGCTTGATCGGCACTGATGCGCCCGGCACCGTGGGCCGGTACACCATCGTGCCAGTCGATATGGATCGCCTCCATGCCGCCGAGGCTGATATGCAGCGTGCGGTCCACCGGCGTGCCGGTGCGCTTGAGGATGCCGACCACGGTGAAGGGCTTGTCGTCATGCTTGACCAGGCTGATGGCGGCTACGCCATGGGCCAGCACCAGTTTGTCGCCAAGCTTGTAGTGCAGGGCGTCGGCCACTTCGGCGCCGAGCACCACCTCGAACGGATCGGTGGCGAACGGGCGGCCTTCGGCCAGTTGCAGGTTCTGCTGGTGGCCGTACTGGTAATGCTCGAAATAGGCCTCGCTGGTGCCCAGTACGCGGTAGCCGCGGTGGGAGTCGCCGAGGGACATCGGGATCGCCCACTTCACTTTCGGGTTATTGGCGAAGTGCTCGAAGCTGTCCCAACGGATGTTGTTGGTGGCGTTGCCGATGCGAAACACCGAGTACAGCAGCAGGTTCACAGAGCCGGAGCGGGCGCCGACAATCAGGTCGGTGCCACTGATGGTGCTGGCGAAGCTGGCGCGGGCTTCGGTGCGCACGCGCTCCACGGCCAGCAGCAGGCAGACCGACAGGGCGATGGCGAAGGCCGTGAGCAGGGCGGTGAAGCGGCGGTTGGCCAGGCTGGCCAGGGCCAGACGAAACAGATACATCTCAGACCTCCGCGGGCGTGGCCGCGCGATTCAATTCGGACAGCGACAGGTGACGATCGAACAGCGGCGCCAGGCTCTGGTCATGGCTGACAAACAGCAGGCTGGAACCGGCTTCGCGGCATTCGGCGAACAGCAGTCGGATAAAGGCTTCGCGGGCATCGTAGTCCAGCGCTGAAGTCGGTTCGTCGGCGATCACCAGTTCGGGTTGGCCGATCAGCGCGCGGGCGGCGGCGACCCGTTGCTGCTGGCCGATGGACAGCGAGTCGGCGCGCCGTTCCAGCAGGGCCGGATCGCTCAGGCCGAGGTGAGCGAGCAGGGTCGCGGCGGCCTGGTCGGCACTGCCGTGGCGCTGGATTGCGCGGCTGGCGCGCAGTTTGGAAAAGTGGCAAGGCAGCTCGACGTTCTCGCGTACCGAGAGGAACGGCAACAGGTTGAACTGCTGGAAAATATAACCGGTGTGATCGACGCGAAAACGGTCGCGGGCACCGGCGCCCAGTTCGGTGAGTTCCTGGCCGAGCAGGCGGATGCTGCCGCGGCTGGGTTTCTGCACGCCGCCGAGCAGGCCGAGCAAGGTGGTCTTGCCGCTGCCGCTGGGGCCTTTGAGGAACAGCGTTTCGCCCGGTTCCAGGCGGAACGCCGGGATGTCCAGCAACTGCGGATGACCGGGCCAGTTGAAGCCCAGGTCGGACAGTTCGATAAGTGCTTGGGTCATAAAGGCCGATTCACAGGTGGTGTGCTCTTGTAGGAGCCGGCTTGCCGGCGATGCGGGCGGCGCAGTGCTTCATGCAGACCGCGTTATCGATCATCGCCGGCAAGCCGGATTCCACAAGGATTGAGGTCGATCAGAATTTCAGGGTGGCAGCCTCAGGCGTGACGTCAACCCCTTGTTGACCACTGCCGGAAATCAACTGCACCTGGATCTTGTGGGTAGCCGGGAACGTCTTGAACACCTGGCCCAGGTCCAGGGTCTTCAGCGCGGCCGGGGTGGTGCAGGTGAACTGGTAGTGGGCGTGGATCTCGCTGTGATCGTGATGATGCTCGGCCACGGCGGGTTGGGTGCCGGCGGCGGCCTCCGGAGCGTGATCGTCGTCATCATCGTCATCGGCCTCTTCAGGCGCCGGATCGCCGAACAGCGGGCTTTCCAGTTCCTGGTTGGCCACTACGCAACCGGCGCCTTTCGGCAGGTTGAACAGCTCCAGCGGCTTGTCCAGCAGCGCGCGTACGGCGGCGACCTTGGCCTTGTCGGCGTCGCTGGTGGCCGGGTGTTCGAAGCCCACCAGGTTCATCGCCGGGCTTTGCAGTTCGAGTTCCAGGGTCTGGCCGTCCAGCGCGGCGTTCAGCCGGCCAACGCCGTGCTCGTGGGCACCGAGGCTGCCATGTTCGTGGGCTTCATGGGCCTGGGCGGCAACCAGCGGGAGCAGGGCAAAAGGCAGGGCGAGCAGCAGGTGGCGCATGGCGTTTCTCCAGGAACGGCAACAAGGGTGTTTTGTTATGTGATCTTATAACAATTTATGGCTTGTTCGGCCACCGACTTGGCGTCTCGGGTGACGCGTGGGAGCATGGGCGCCTGCAATCGCGAGGTGAGCATCATGGTGCGAATTCGAGGCACCATTGGCCAATGGCCGGTGGATTTGACGGTAGAGCTGGATGAGAGCGACTGGGCGCGCTTGGGGGCGCAGTTGCAGGTGACGGTGCCGGCCGAGTCGGGCGCTACGGTAGCGGCAAGGCCGGTGAGCCAGGACGACGCGCTGTGGCAGACGGCCAGGGACCTGGTGCGCCAGGCCGGGCAGATCGACGGGCCGCAGTTGCTCGGGCAGTTGGAAGCGTTGGCGGGGAGCACGGCGGCGGCCAAGCGCCTGTTGGTGCGCTTGCGTCATTGCAGCGAGGTCAAGGTGCTGAGCGGAACGGATTCGCCGCTTTACAGCTGGATCGAGGCCTGAGGGCGGAACAGTCTTTGAGTGTGGGAGCGGAGCTTGCCCGCGAAGCTGTTGACGGCCTCAAGGGCCTCTTCACAGACAAAGCCAGCTCCCCACAAGGTCAGTACAACGCAGCAAACAGCCGGCGACGGTAGGTGGTCACCAGCGGATGGTCGTTGCCCAGCAGGTCGAACACCTGCAGCAAGGTCTTGTGTGGCAGGCCTTCGCTGTAACCGCGATTACGGGTAAACAGCTTGAGCAAACCCTCCAGTGCCGCTTCGTACTGCTGGCGCGACAGTTGTTGTACCGCCAACTGATAAGCCGCTTCGTCATCCTGTGGGTTTTGCGCCAGGCGCGCTTTCAAGTCAGCGACCTCCGGCAGGTCAGCCGCCTGACGCAAGAACGTCAACTGCGCCTTGGCCCCGGCCAGCGCGGCCTTGTGCTCGTCGCTCTTCACGGCGTCCAGCACTGCCTGGGCTTCACCCAACTCACCGCGCTCGGCCAGGCAACGGCCATAAAGGATCAGCGCCTTGGCGTTGCTGTTGTCTTCACCCAGCAGTTCCTTCAGCACAGCTTCGGCATCGCCGATCCGACCGTCGGCAAACAGTGCTTCGGCCTGTTCAAGAGGATCGGCCTCCGCCGGCGGTGGCATCTGCACATGGGGTTCAAGCAGTTTGCGCACCGCCGATTCCGGCTGGGCACCCGCGAAACCGTCAACCGGCTGGCCGTCCTTGAACAGCACCACGGTGGGCAGGCTGCGAATGCCGAAGCGGGCGACGATGTCCTGCTCGGCATCGCAATCAACCTTGGCCAGCAGCAGTTCGCCCTGATAGCTCTCGGCAATCTGTTGCAGCATCGGCATCAGGGCCTTGCAGGGGGCGCACCACTCGGCCCAGAAGTCCACCAGCACCGGCTTGTGGAACGAGTTCTCGATTACCGACTGGTCGAAGTCAGCGGTGGTGGCGTCGAAAATGTAGGGGGAGGGCTGAGTCATCGGAATCTCGGAAAACGGGGAATGGAGCCACTATAAAGCCTGGGCCCGATGGCCGGAAGCAGGCTGACGCTGAGCATGGTAAAGGCTGACATGGCGAAACTCTTCCGGCTCCGCCAGGTCCGGCAGGGTGAAGGCTTCGAGCATTTCCAGGCGGCGATACAGCGGATGACGGAAATCCCGTACCCGTGAATCGGCCACCAAGGCCTCCTGGCCGCGACTGAGAAACTGATCGAGCAATGGCAGGTTTTCCCGGTCATAGAGCACATCCGCCACCAGGATAAGGTCGAAGCGATCGCTCTCGGCAAAGAAGTCCTCGCTGTAGCTCAGCTCCACGCCGTTGAGCGTGGCATTCGCCCGGCAGGCCGCGAGGGCCAGCGGGTCGAGGTCGCAAGCCACCACTTCGATTGCCCCGGCCCGGGCTGCGGCAATTGCCGCCACGCCGGAGCCGGCGCCGAAATCCAGCACCCGCTTGCCCGCCACCCAGTGGGGGTTTTCAGCCAGGTAGCGGGCCATGGCCAGGCCGCTCGCCCAGCAGAAGCTCCAGTAGGGCGGCTCATGGAGGATTCGCCGGGTTTCCTCGGGGGTAAAGGCGCGATCCATGTTGTGCGCGTCGATCAGCCACAACTGCAATGCGGTCCCTGGCAACTCACAGGCCACCAATTGCGCATCGCCCAGCAACTCGCTCAAGGAGTGTTGCAGGCCTGGCGGTGCACTCATGGCGCGGTAAAAAATTGCAACTGGCCCAGGGCCTGGGTGGTCGGTTCGGTGATACTTCGCGATGGCAGATGCAGGATCAATTGCCCGGACAGGCTGGCCCGCCCGCGCAATTCCACGCGGCTGCCCACCGGGAACACTTCCGGGTTGAAGCGCAGGCGGAACGGCAGGATCTGGCCAGTGCCGTTGATCTTGCTGCTGGCCAGCAATTGCTGCGGACGACCGCGCTCGTCAATCACCAACAGCGCCAGTTCCACCTCCGCGCCCTTGGGCACGCCCTGCAAGGTGCCGCTCAATTCACGTTGAAAAGCGGGCAAGGGCCCGAGCTCTTCATAGGGACTGACCGGTTTGCTCGTCTGCTGTTGGGCCGGTGCCACCGGAGCAGGCTTGGGCGGCGGGCTGCCGCAAGCGGCCAGGAGGCCGGCGAGACTGAGCAAAACAAGCGGTCGTACTGACATGAACGGCTCCAACGCAAGACGAAATCCGGTGCATCTCTATGGATAAAAGGTAGTCGGGCGACTGTATACCGCAAACCCTATGGCTTGTCTTGCCACGGGGATGCGCTACCATGGCCCTCCCATTTTTTGTTGCCTGCCACCATGCACTGTCCCTTCTGCGGTGCCAACGACACCAAAGTCATCGACTCGCGTCTGGTCGCCGAGGGCGAGCAGGTGCGCCGCCGGCGCGAATGCCTGGCCTGCGGTGAACGTTTTACCACCTTCGAGACCGCCGAACTGGTCCTGCCACGCCTGATCAAACAGGACGGCAGCCGCCAACCCTTCGACGAAGAAAAACTCCGCGCGGGCATGCAGCGCGCGCTGGAAAAGCGCCCGGTCAGTGTCGAACGCCTGGAGGCCGCACTGGTGCACATCAAGCACAAGCTGCGGGCCACCGGCGAGCGCGAGGTCAAGTCGCTGGTCGTCGGTGAACTGGTGATGACCGAGTTGCAGAAACTCGATGAAGTCGCCTATATCCGTTTCGCTTCGGTCTATCGCCGCTTCCAGGACCTCAACGAGTTCCGCGAAGAGATCGACCGCCTTGCCCGCGAGCCCGCCAAAGAATGAGCCTTTCCACCGAGCAGGCCGTCCTCGACGCCCACTACATGGCCCGTGCCCTGGAGCTGGCCCGCAAGGGCCGCTACTCGACGCACCCGAACCCACGGGTCGGCTGTGTGATCGTGCAGGCGGGCGTGGTGGTCGGCGAAGGCTGGCACGTGCGTGCCGGCGAACCCCATGCCGAGGTGCATGCCTTGCGCGAGGCGGGCGAAAACGCTCGCGGGGCCACGGCCTACGTGACCCTGGAGCCGTGCAGCCACTTCGGCCGTACACCGCCGTGTGCCGATGCGCTGGTCAAGGCCGGCGTGGGGCGGGTGGTCGCGGCCATGCAGGACCCCAATCCGGAAGTTGCCGGTCGCGGCCTCAAGCGCCTGGCCGATGCCGGCATCGCCGTACACAGCGGTGTGCTGGAAGGTGAAGCGCGGGCGCTGAACCAGGGTTTTCTCAAGCGCATGGAACACGGCGTGCCGTTTGTGCGGGTCAAGTTGGCGATGAGCCTGGACGGTCGCACCGCCATGGCCAGCGGCGAAAGCCAGTGGATCACCGGCCCCGAGGCGCGTTCCGCCGTGCAGCGCCTGCGGGCCCAGGCCAGCGTGGTGCTGACCGGCGCCGACAGCGTGCTGGCGGACAATGCGCGGATGACCGTACGCCCCGCCGAGCTGGGCCTCGATCCCGAACTGACCGCCCTGGCCGAACGCCGTCCACCCCTGCGGGTGTTGATCGACGGTCGCCTGCGGGTGCCGCTGGATGCCCCGTTCTTCACGGCAGGTCCTGCCTTGGTGGTGACCTGCGTTCCGGGTGCCGCCGAACGCTATCAAGCCCTGGGCCATGAATTGCTGGAAGTGCCCGGCGCCGAAGGTCATGTCGACCTGCGCCGGTTGCTGACGGAACTGGCCGCCCGTGGCATCAACGAAGTGCTGGTGGAAGCCGGCCCACGTCTGGCGGGCGCCTTTGCCCGGCAAGGCCTGGTGGACGAATACCAATTGTTTGTCGCCGGTCGGTTTCTCGGCTCCACGGCGCGCCCATTGTTGGACTGGCCGTTGGAGCGGATGAACCAGGCGCCGCGGCTGAAAATCACCGAAATGCGCGCTGTCGGTAGTGACTGGCGAGTCACCGCAATACCTGATCCCGCACCCGGCGTATAATTTTTGGCTTGCGCCACGCGCGGGCCTGTTCTCGAGGAGGACTTCATGTTTACCGGCATTATCGAATCCATCGGCAGTATCCGTGCCCTGAACCCCAAGGGCGGCGACGTCCACGTCTACGTGGAAACCGGCAAGCTGGACCTGGCCGACGTCAAGCTCGGCGACAGCATCGCGGTCAACGGCGTCTGCCTGACCGCCGTCGAGCTGCCGGGCGACGGCTTCTGGGCCGACGTCAGCCGTGAAACCCTGGACTGCACCGCCTTCAACCAATTGAAGGCCGGCAGCCGGGTCAACCTGGAAAAAGCCCTGACCCCGACCACCCGCCTGGGTGGGCACCTGGTCAGCGGCCATGTCGACGGTGTCGGCGAAGTCGTCGCCCGTGAAGAAAACGCCCGGGCCATCCAGTTCCGTATCCGCGCGCCGAAAGACCTGGCCAAGTACATCGCCCACAAGGGCTCGATCACCGTCGACGGCACCAGCCTGACGGTCAACGCCGTGAACGGCGCCGAGTTCGAACTGACCATCGTCCCACACACACTGGCTGAAACCATCATGGCCGACTACCGTCCAGGCCGTGAGGTCAACCTCGAAGTCGACCTGCTGGCCCGTTACCTGGAGCGCCTGCTGCTGGGCGACAAGGCCGCGGAACCGTCGAGCGGCGGTATTACCGAAAGTTTCCTGGCCGCCAACGGCTACCTCAAATCCTGACACTCAAATTTTGAAAGAAGGAGGGTGCCGCGTGGCGCTCAACACGATTGAAGAACTGGTCGAAGACATTCGCCAGGGCAAGATGGTCATTCTCATGGATGACGAAGACCGCGAGAACGAAGGCGACCTGATCATGGCCGCCGAATGCTGCCAGGCCGAACACATCAACTTCATGGCCAAGCATGCCCGTGGCCTGATCTGCATGCCGATGAGCCGCGAGCGTTGCGAACTGCTCAAGCTGCCGCTGATGGCGCCGCGCAACGGTTCCGGTTTCGGCACCAAGTTCACCGTGTCGATCGAAGCCAGCGAAGGGGTGACCACCGGCATCTCCGCCGCCGACCGCGCCCGCACCGTGCAAGCGGCCGCGGCCAAGGACGCCAAGGCTGAAGACATCGTCAGCCCTGGTCATATCTTCCCGCTGATGGCCCAGCCCGGCGGCACCCTGGCCCGCGCCGGCCACACCGAAGCCGCCTGCGACCTGGCGCGCATGGCCGGTTTCGAGCCAAGCGGGGTGATCTGCGAGGTGATGAACGATGACGGCACCATGTCCCGTCGCGCCGAACTGGAAACCTTCGCCGCCGAACACAACATCAAGATCGGCACCATTGCCGACCTGATCCACTACCGGATGATTCACGAGCGTACCGTTCAGCGGATTGCCGAGCAGCCGCTGGACAGCGAACTGGGGCATTTCAACCTGGTGACCTATCGTGATTCGGTGGAAGGCGACGTGCACATGGCCCTGACCCTGGGCAGCTTCTGCGCCGAAGAGCCGACCCTGGTGCGGGTGCACAACATGGACCCGCTGCGTGACCTGCTGATGGTCAAGCAACCCGGGCGCTGGAGCCTGCGCGCGGCCATGGCCGCGGTGGCCGAGGCCGGCAGCGGTGTGGTGCTGTTGCTCGGTCATCCGCTGGATGGCGACGTCCTGCTGGCGCATATCCGTGAGACCGCCGAGCAGGTGCCGGCGAAAAAACCGACCACCTACAGCATCGTCGGTGCCGGTTCGCAGATCCTGCGGGACCTGGGCGTGCGGAAAATGCGCTTGATGAGTGCGCCGATGAAGTTTAATGCGATATCCGGTTTCGACCTGGAAGTAGTAGAATACGTGCCCTCCGAATAAAGACTGGCTGCTCGCGGCCCTTGATTCGCGGTTCAAATATCCCTGAGGGGCGCGTACTAGGCGCGCCCCGGCTCTTTAAGAGAATTGTCGAATGACCCTGAAGACCATCGAAGGTACCTTCATCGCCCCCAAAGGCCGTTACGCCCTGGTGGTCGGCCGCTTCAACAGCTTCGTTGTCGAAAGCCTGGTGAGCGGCGCCGTTGACGCCCTGGTTCGCCACGGTGTCAGCGAAAGCGACATCACTATCATCCGCGCACCGGGTGCCTTCGAAATCCCACTGGTGGCGCAGAAAGTCGCCCAGAAAGGCGACTTCTCGGCGATCATCGCCCTCGGCGCGGTCATTCGTGGCGGTACTCCGCACTTCGAATACGTGGCCGGCGAATGCACCAAGGGCCTGGCCCAGGTCTCCATGGAATTCGGCGTGCCAGTGGCCTTCGGCGTGCTGACCGTTGACTCCATCGAACAAGCCATCGAACGTTCCGGCACCAAAGCCGGCAACAAAGGCGCCGAAGCCGCCCTTTCCGCCCTGGAAATGGTCAGCTTGCTGGCGCAATTGGAGGCTGTGTGATTAGCGACGAAAGCGATCGTTTCAACCCGCGCGATCCGAAGCCTGAAGGCGCCGGCAAGCCTTCCAAAAGCGTCAAGCGTCGCGAAGCCCGTCAGCTCGCGACCCAGGCCCTGTACCAGTGGCACATGGCCAAGCAGTCGCTGAACGAGATCGAAGCGCAGTTCCGGGTCGACAACGATTTCAGTGACGTCGACGGCGCCTACTTCCGTGAAATCCTCCACGGCGTTCCGCAGTTCAAGAGCGAGATCGACACCGTTCTCAAGCCGTGCCTGGATATCGAGATCGAAGAACTGGATCCGGTTGAGCTGGCGGTATTGCGCCTGTCCACCTGGGAACTGCTCAAGCGCGTCGACGTGCCCTACCGCGTGGTGATCAACGAAGGGATCGAACTGGCCAAGGTCTACGGTTCCACCGACGGTCACAAGTTCGTCAACGGCGTGCTCGACAAACTGGCGCCGCGCCTGCGTGAAGCTGAAGTAAAGGCGTTCAAGCGCTGATCCGCGCTTGACCTGTGCATGGGCGAGTTCGAGCTGATCCGCAATTTCTTCGCCGCCGCGCCCTGTGCACAGGCCGGCGAGGGTGTTGCCCTGGGCATCGGCGACGACTGCGCCCTGCTGAGCGTCCCCGCCGGGGAGCAACTGGCGATTTCCACCGACACCCTGGTGGCCGGTGTGCATTTCGCCGATCCCTGCGACCCTTTCCTGCTCGGCCAGCGCGCGCTGGCTGTTGCCGCCAGTGACCTGGCCGCCATGGGCGCCACGCCCCTGGCCTTTACCCTTGCCCTGACCTTGCCGCACAACGATGCCGGTTGGTTGCAGGCTTTCGCCCGTGGCTTGAACCTGATGGCACAACACTGCGACTTGCGCCTGGTGGGCGGCGACACCACCCGTGGGCCGCTGTGCCTGACGCTGACGGTATTCGGCCGTGTGCCGACGGGCCAGGCGCTGACCCGCAGCGGCGCACAGGTCGGCGACCTGCTGTGTGTCGGCGGCGAGCTGGGCAATGCGGCGGGTGCCTTGCCGCTGGTGCTGGGGCAGTGTACGGCGGATTCGGCGATTGCCGGGCCGCTGCTGGACCACTACTGGTCGCCCAAGCCGCAACTGGTACTGGGTCAGTTCCTGCGCAACAAGGCGACCTCGGCACTGGATATCTCCGACGGGTTATTGGCCGATTGCGGACATATCGCGGCGGCATCCTCCGTCGGATTGCAGGTGGAGCGCGACGCGCTGCCCTTGTCTTCGGCGCTGCTGGCCTTTCTCGGCCAGGACGACGCCCGCGAGGCGGCCCTCAGCGGTGGCGATGACTACGTATTGGCCTTCACCCTGCCACCTGCCGAGTTGCCCGGGTTGCTGGCGGTGCACGGCTCGGTGCGGGTGATCGGACAGGTGGTGGCCGGGCAGGGCGTGGTCCTGCTGGACAGCGTCGGCCGCGATATCACGCCGGCACGCAGGGGCTACCAACATTTTCCGGAGACACCGTGACAGATTATCCCAAGCAGGTCCCGGCCGAGTTCGTGCCGCCCTCTGTGTGGCGCAATCCCTGGCATTTCCTGGCTTTCGGCTTCGGTTCCGGGACCTTGCCCAAGGCGCCGGGCACCTGGGGCTCGCTGGTTGCGCTACCCTTTATACCGTTATGGCAGATGTTGCCCGACTGGGGCTACTGGCTGATGCTTGGCGTCACCATGCTGTTCGGCTTCTGGCTGTGCGGGAAGGTCGCCAACGATCTGCGGGTACACGACCACGAAGGCATCGTCTGGGACGAGATGGTCGGGATGTGGATCACCCTCTGGCTGGCGCCGGACGGTTGGTACTGGTTGCTGGCGGGTTTTGCGCTGTTCCGCTTTTTCGACATCCTCAAGCCCTGGCCGATCCGCTGGATCGACCGGCATGTCCATGGCGGTGTCGGCATCATGCTCGACGACGTCCTGGCCGGGGTTTTTGCCTGGTTGGCCATGCAAGGGCTGGTGCACCTCTTTAGCTGAGGATTCAGGCATGTCTGGCTGTCGGTTGTGGGTCGTGCTGCTCTGTCTGTGGGCGGGTGGCGTTGTAGGCAATGTCGTTCAGGCCCGTGAGGAAACCTCTCTGCCCGGTGTGATCCACCTTGCCAGTGAGGAGTGGGTCGATTACACCGGCGCCGACGGACGTGGCATGGCCTGGGATATCATGCGCGAGATCTTCGAGCCCAAGGGCGTCAAGGTGCTGATCAGTACCGAGCCCTACGTTCGGGCCATCGGACTGGTGCAGCGGGGGGAGGCGGACGCCTGGGTCGCGGCTTATCGGCGCGAGGTGAAGGGCGCTCTTTATCCGCGCTGGCATTTCGACGTCGATCATCTCTATGCCCTGGGGCTGGCGAGCAACCCGCAGCCGAGCCTGGAAACCCTGGGTGTTTATCGTCTGGCCTGGATGCGCGGCTACAAATACCAGGATTACCTGCCCAACGTCCGCCATTACAACGAAATCGTGCGGCGTGACGGTGTCTTGTCGATGCTGGCCCACAGTCGTGCCGACTATTACATCGATGCGTTGTCCGAGGTGAACGAGGTACTGGGACATGCCGCGCACCCTGAAATGTTCCGGAGCAGCCATTTGCTCGACCTGCCGCTGTACCTGGGGTTTGCCGACAATGCGCGGGGGCGTGCACTGATGGCCCTGTATGATCAGCGTATGGAAGAACTGGTCAAAAGTGGCGAGTTACGGGCCATTTTCAAGCACTGGACGCAACCTTATCCGTTTGACACCCTGCCGGCGCCGGTGCCGACGAATCAAACTTATTGATAGTTATCATGGACAATTCAGCCTAAGCGTCTGTAGGAACCTACTGTTACAATGCGACCTCTGCGAATTTCCAGTCCTCATACTGATCAGGAGCACACGGTGCCCGTCGTTTTCGTCGCTGCTTCCAAACTGCCAACCCCCTTTGCGACCTTCACCATGAATGGCTTTCTCGAAGAAGCCACCGGTCGTGAACACGTCGTGCTGACCCTCGGGGATGTGGCGGATGGCGCACCGGTTCTTGGCCGTGTGCATTCCGAATGCCTGACCGGCGATGCCTTGTTCAGCCAGCGCTGCGATTGCGGATCCCAGCTGGAGGCGGCCCTGCGGGCCATTGCCCTCGAAGGTCGTGGCGTCTTGCTCTACCTGCGCCAGGAAGGACGCGGCATCGGCCTGATGAACAAGATCCGTGCCTATGAGTTGCAGGACGGTGGCGCCGACACGGTCGAGGCCAACGAGCGCCTGGGCTTTGCCGCCGACCAGCGTGACTATTCCATCTGCCGGCCGATGCTCGAACACCTGGGCATCAAGTCCTTGCGCCTGATGACCAACAATCCGCGCAAGGTCAAGGCCTTGACCGAGATGGGCATCACCGTGGCCGAGCGCGTGCCGCTGCAGACCGGACAGAACCCGCACAACAAACTCTACCTGGCGACCAAGGCCGGCAAGCTTGGCCATATGATGGGCAACGAGCACCAGAGCGAGGCCGACCCGGCGTGACCCGTGGTCAGGTGAAGCGTCGGCTGTCGGTGGGCTGGTGGAAACAGCTGGTGCTGAGTGTGTTGCCGCTGTTTGTCGCCAACTGGCTTTTTGGTCAGGCCGATCCCTTGCTGCCAGTGCTGGCGATGCCGTTTTTCATTGCCGGCGTGGCCTCGATGTTTGTCAGCTTGCGGTTTTTCGGGGCTTATAAGCGCTCGTTGATCGCGACGCAGGCGGCGCTGGATAGCCCGGAAGAGCCCGCGGCCTGGATCGAGCTGGCCAGCATGCGGCGCAAAGCCCTGGTGGTGGCCGCCTTGCCGACCTGGATCGGCACCCTGGCGGTGTTCGTCGGGCTGGAAGCAGTCCCATTGATGTTGCTGGTGTTATCCAGCGTGGTGCTGTTCTACCTCTATCGCATTCCGCGCCAACTCGGCTGATGCTTCGCTGGCGGGTGGCTGCTCTCGAGCCATTAGCAGGCACACATCAGCCGCTCTTCTGCCAATACTCCTACTCGATACTCAGAGGCGTCCGTCAATACGCTTTGAGAAGGTTTCCCTAAAATTCTTCTGCTCAAGCCTTGAGCTCTGTTTGCATGCAGACAGTCATTGAGTTTGATCAGGAGGGAAACCATGCGTCTGATATTGGCGGGAGTGGCTGCGATATTGACACTCAGTGGTTGTTTAGGCGGTATATCGACGTTGCTCGACTTCGGCGATCATCCGGTTACGAGCAAGGCAGCCCAAGGTAGTACCGTCAGCAAACAAGACATGCTGGCAATACAAAACCCCTCGCAGATCACGGCTATTCGGGGTGGAACCGCGCAATGCTTTGACTACGACCTGCAAAATGAAAGTGGCAAGCGCCAACCGCTCTATGTCGGCTTCACGTCAACGGGCTTCGTCAATGCCTATGGCTTTTCCACTTGCGGGGACGCCATTCGCGCGGGCTATCTCAACTCGGACGGCCCGATGAAGCGCAATAACTGACGTTGGTTTGAGACCTGTACCCAGCGAGGCAGGCTCTCGCTGGGTATGAGTCAAAGATTCAAAAGCTGCATGCGTTCGCTGACCGATGCTTCGATCCCGGCCACATCCAACCCGCACTCCGCCAGCATCTGCGCCGGCTTCGCATGCTCGACGTACGCATCCGGCAGACCCAGGTGCAGGATCGGCTTGAGCAGGTTGTCACGCGCCAGGAACTCGCTGACTGCCGCACCGGCACCGCCCATGATGGCGTTTTCCTCGATGGTCACCAGCAACTCATGGCTGCCGGCAATCTCGCGTACCAGGGCTTCATCCAGGGGTTTGACGAAGCGCATGTCGACCACGGTCGCGTCGAGCTTCTCGGCGACGATCAGCGCTTCGGTCAACTGCACGCCAAACACCAGCAAGGCCACTTTGCTGCCCCGACGGCGAACCACACCCTTGCCGATCTCGATCGGTTCCAGGTCTTTCTCGATGGTCGCGTTCGGTCCGGTGCCACGCGGGTAACGCACTGCCGCCGGACCGTTGTACAGGTGGCCGGTGGTCAGCATCTTGCGCAGTTCGTTCTCGTCACTCGGCGTCATCACCAGCATGCCGGGGATGCAGCGCAGGTACGACAGGTCGAAACTGCCGGCGTGGGTCGGGCCGTCTTCGCCCACCAACCCGGCGCGGTCGATGGCGAACAGCACGTCGAGGTTCTGCACCGCGACGTCATGCACCAACTGGTCGTAACCGCGTTGCAGGAAGGTGGAGTAGATCGCCACCACCGGCTTGGCGCCTTCGCAGGCCATGCCGGCGGCGAAAGTTACCGCATGCTGCTCGGCAATCGCCACGTCGAAGTAGCGCAGCGGGAAACGCTCGCTGAAGGCCACGAGGTCCGAGCCTTCCTTCATTGCCGGGGTAATGCCCACCAGGCGCGGGTCGGCGGCGGCCATGTCGCACAGCCATTCGCCGAACACGCCGGAGTATTTCGGTCCGCTGGCCTTCTTCGGCGCGGCGGCCGGGGCGTCCAGGGGTTCGAGCTTGGTGATCGCGTGGTAACCGATCGGGTCGACTTCCGCCGGGGCGAAACCCTTGCCCTTCTTGGTCACCACATGCAGGAACTGCGGGCCCTTGAGGTCACGCATATTGCGCAGGGTGGCGATCAGGGTCGGCAGGTCATGGCCGTCGATCGGGCCGATATAGTTCCAGCCCAGCTCTTCGAACAGGGTGCCGGGGACCAGCATGCCCTTGGCGTATTCTTCGGTACGACGGGCGATTTCCCAGGCACCGGGCAGGCGCGACAGCACTTTCTTGCTGCCTTCGCGCATGCTCGCGTAGGTGCGGCTGGAGAGAATCTTCGCCAGGTAGTTCGACAGACCACCGACATTGCGCGAAATCGACATGTCGTTGTCGTTGAGGATCACCAGCATGTTGGCGTCGACTTCCGGCGCGTGGTTCAGCGCCTCGAAGGCCATGCCGGCGGTCAGCGCGCCATCACCGATCACGGCGATGGCCTTGCGATCACTGTTCTGCAGGCGAGCGGCGATGGCCATGCCCAGGGCGGCGCTGATGGAGGTGCTGGAGTGACCGACGCCAAAGGTGTCGTACTCGCTCTCCGAGCGGCGCGGAAAGGCGGCCAGGCCACCTTTCTGACGCAGGGTGTGCATGCGCTCGCGCCGACCGGTGAGGATCTTGTGCGGATACGCCTGATGACCCACGTCCCACACCAGCCGGTCGTCCGGGGTGTCGAAGACATAGTGCAACGCGATGGTCAGTTCGATCACGCCGAGGCCGGCACCGAAGTGCCCGCCGGTCTGGCCGACCGAATAGAGCAATTCCAGGCGCAGTTCATCGGCCAGGGTTTCCAGCTCGGCTTCACCTAACCGGCGCAGGCCGGCCGGCGTGTCGGCACGGTCCAGCAGGGGCGTGGTCGGGCGCTTGCGGGGAATCTCATGGAACGTCGTGGGCATCAGGCGAATCGTTATAGGTATAGAAGAGGCGGCAGTTTACCTGATGCATCGCACGCTGCCCACGCGGAGCGTCGAAGTTGGCCGATATGCGGCCTTGGGCGCGGCGTTTGGCTCAGCTGCGACGTTCGACGATATAACGGGCCAGCTCTCTCAACGGCTCGGCGCACGCGTCAAACGGTCGCAGGGCGTGCAGCGCCTGGTCGCGCAGTTCCAGGGCGTAGGCCTTGGCCGCGTCCAGTCCGAGCAGGGCCGGGTAGGTCGGTTTGTCGCGGGCGATATCGGCGCCCTGGCGTTTGCCGAGGGTGGCGGTGTCGCTTTCCACGTCGAGAATATCGTCCTGCACCTGGAAAGCCAGGCCGATGGCCTGGGCGTAGGTCTGCAGCGAGCGCAATTCGTCTTTTTGCGCCAGGCCGCTGGCCAGGGCGCCGAGCTTGACGCTGGCTTCGATCAGCGCGCCGGTCTTGTGCCGGTGCATGGTTTCCAGGGCTTTCTGGTCGAGCTTGAGACCCACCGCACCGAGGTCGATGGCCTGGCCTCCGACCATGCCGGCCGGGCCGGCGGCCTGGGCCAGGGCGGTGACCATGCTCAGGCGGATCTCGCTGCTCAGGTCGCTCAGGCCCGGGTCGAGCAGGGCGCTGAAGGCCAGGCTTTGCAGGCCGTCGCCGGCGAGGATTGCGCAGGCTTCGTCGAAGGCCTTGTGGGTAGTCGGCTGGCCGCGACGCAGGTCGTCGTCGTCCATGGCCGGCAAATCGTCGTGGACCAGCGAGTAGGCGTGGATCAGCTCCACCGCGCAGGCCGCGCCGTTGGCCTGTTCCGGCTTGCCACCGAGGGCTTCGCAGGCGGCGTAGGCCAGTAGCGGGCGGACGCGTTTGCCGCCATTCATCACGCTGTAGCGCATGGCTTCATAGAGACGGGCGAGTTCGGGACTGGGGGCGCTGAACAGGGTATCGAGTGCGGCGTTGACCCGGGCCTGGCTGCTGGCCTGATAAGCTTTGATCATTCTGCTTGTTCCGCGTCGAAGGGCTCTTCGGCCAGCTCGCCGTCGCGCTCGAGGAGGATCTGCACCTTCTGCTCGGCCTGGGCCAGGGCGCCCTGGCAGTCACGGGTCAGGCGGATGCCTTGTTCGAAGGCGGTCAGCGAGTCTTCCAACGACAATTCGCCGTTCTCCAGGCGTTCGACCAGGGTTTGCAGGTCGGCAAGGGATTGCTCGAAGTCCAGGGAAGCTTTTTTGCGGGCCATGGCGGCGATCTCGGTAGGCGTTGAACGGGCGCGACACTAGCAGACGGCGGGTTTAGGGGCAAATGCGAGGGTTTGGCAATCATGGGTCAAGTGTTGGCCCGTGCTGGATGATTATCCTGATTTTCGATGAGGGGTATCCCGGTTTGTCCTGCTAGTCGGCACAAAGTTGTCTCTTTTATAGTAGTTCATCGATCAAGGATGAATGATCGATACGGACCTCCCTCTCGTCGCCTCCGATGTTCTCCTGCGCTTCTACCCATAAGGCTGTGATCCATGGCGTCTTCTTCCGCTCGTATTCCCGGTTCCGGCGTACTGCTGCTGATCATCCTGGCCTGCCAGTTGATGATCGTGCTCGACGTTACTGTGCTCTATACCGCTTTGCCGCATATTCAGAAGGCCCTGGACCTGTCGCTTCCCGACCTGACCTGGGTGCAGAACGCCTACACCCTGGCTTTTGGCGGCATGATGCTGCTCGGCGCCCGGGCCGGCGATCTGTTGGGCCGGCGCCGGGTGTTCCTGGTGGCGGTGACGGTGTTCACCCTGGCCTCGTTGCTGGGCGGCCTGGCCCAGTCGGCCCATGAACTGTTGATCGCCCGGGGCGTGCAGGGGATTGCCGCGGCATTTCTCGCGCCCTCGACCCTGGCGCTGATGATGACCTACTTCCCGCCGGGGCCTCAGCGACTGCGGGTCATCAGCTTCTACACCGCCGTGTCCGGTGGTGGTGGCGCGCTGGGGCTGGTGCTTGGCGGGGTGCTGACTGACCTGCTGTCCTGGCGTTGGGTGATGTTTATCAACCTGCCGGTGGGCATTGCGCTGCTGGCCCTGGCTTGGCGCTATCTGAAGGAAACCGAACGGCATACCGGTCACTTCGATCTGGCGGGGGCGTTGACCGTTACCTTTGGCATGAGCGCGCTGGTCTACTGTTTCGTCCGGGCCGGTGCCCAGGGTTGGGATGACGCCCTGACCCTCGGCGCGCTGGCCTGCGCCCTGGTGTTGCTGAGCCTGTTTGTCTGGATTGAACGGCGCGCCGAACAACCGATCATGCCGCTGCACCTGTTTGCCAGTGCCGAGCGCTCGGGTGCCTATGTCAGCCGTATGCTGTTGGTGGGCGGGATGGTCGGCACCTACTTCTTCCTGATCCAGTATGTGCAGGAAGTGCTGGGCTACACCGCGCTCAAGGCCGGTGAGGCGTTTCTGGCGCTGACCCTGACCCAGTTCGCCATGTCGGTGTATGGCGTGAAATGGCTGGCGCGGTACATGAGTTCGGCGGTGATGCTGTTCTGCGGGCTGGCGACGGCGCTGGTGGGGATGGCATTGCTGACCGGGCTGGGCTCGGACGTGGCCTATTTTCCACATTTGATGCTGCCGTTGATCATCCTCGGGATCGGTTGCGGCGCGGCGTTCGTGCC
Organism: Pseudomonas sp. MWU13-2862; assembly: GCF_023242495.1. Lineage (NCBI taxonomy): Bacteria > Pseudomonadati > Pseudomonadota > Gammaproteobacteria > Pseudomonadales > Pseudomonadaceae > Pseudomonas > Pseudomonas sp. MWU13-2862. The sequence goes on from NZ_JALMEZ010000022.1 coordinate 77,356, forward strand.
GCTGACCAGCGCCGGGATCGCCGGGGTGGAACCACAGAATGCCGGGGCCGCGTCGGGCTTGGTTAATGTCGCGCATCAGGTCGGTGGTTCGCTGGGGACGGCGGTGATCGTGGCGATTGTCGGCATGGCGGCGCGCTTGTCGCCTGCTCCGGCGGGGCTGGATGCTGACGCCCAGGCGCGGTTTGCCTTGAGCCATGCGCTGTCCGTGGGCGCCACCAGTTCGGCGACGTTTTTCGGGCTGGCGCTGCTGGTGGTGCTCTTCACCTCGCGCCATGCCCGTCGGCGGGAGCGCCTTCAGGCGGCTGACGCGGCATCCTGAAGTCGTTCGGCGCCCGCGTCCAATTTGAGTGCCGATAAGGGCTGATGCTGTCGCGATTGTAATAATGCGATACAGGCACAGGTTTGTCCTGAGGTACGGCAATGTCGTATTTTTTATTCATGCACGCCATTACAAATGGCTTAATCCAACAACTTGCCTTCCGCGGTTTTGAAGCCATGGAAAGAGGAACTCAGTGATGAGTGATGAGCGGGAGCAGTTCCAGAAGGATCTGCTGGCCTCAGTCCGGCAGATGAAAGCGGGTAAAGAAGCGCGCGTCACCGGGGTGACATTGACTGCAGCTACCAATGTCGAACGGCCGCTCCGGCAGGTTGATTGGGTGGCATCGTCTACCTGTTTCCTATTGATGCAAGTGCGACGGGGCGATCAGGAAATCCTGCCAGAATAATGGCCTTTTGCCTTGTTTTTCGGCGATTTTTGGTTCAAAAACGACGATCCAGGTTCATTTGATGAGCCACCTCACAAATACCGCTTTGTCTCCATTGTCTAACAACCTTCGAATCGCTAACCTCTGCGGCTTCCCCTACCTGTCATCGACAGGTCTTCTCTGACCGATACCGTGTCGGGAGTGCGCTGTGGATCTTGCGCAGGGTTTTATAAAGCATGGCAAGGAGGCTGTTGATGCGCCGGTTTTTTCCCATCCTGATCGCCCTCTGGGCCACGACCGCCTGGGCCGAGCCCTCGGCCGAGCTTCAGGAGCCGACCGGCGGCTGGCGTTACGCAGGTCTCCTCGACCGCAAAGATGCGCCGCAGGTGGCCTACCCCACGCCGCCCATCGACCGTGGCATCCAGCGCAGCCGCACACCCATCGAAGGCCGGATCAATCCGCCCTCCGGCCCGCGTGAGCCCCATATCCTGTCGGTCAACGGCAACCCCCTGAATCTCTACACCGACGACGCCGGCCGCTTCGTCCGGCCCTATGCCTTCGGTGCCGGCTCAAACAGCGTCGAAGTCCGCAGCTCCACGGGCAAATCCCTCAAGCGCGTGCAGTTCTACGAAGCCAACAAGCAGATCACCCCGGCGCGTATCCGCGTGGTCCTTGGCTGGGACGACCCCAAGGCCGAACTCGACCTCCATATCATCACCCCCGACGGCCAGCACGCCTTCTACGCGCATCCCGCGTTGACCAATGGCGGCGGCCTCGACCCGGACGGCGTCGACGGCCCGGGCCCGGAAATGTTCACCATGACCGCACCGCTGCACGGCACCTACCTGATTTATGTGAACTACTGGGGCAACTACAGCGCCAGCGACGGCTATAACTTTACCGAGCGCGCCAATCAGAACGAGGTCATCACCTCGCAGATCAACCTGGTGCTCAACGAAAACACCGTCGATGAAAAGCGCGAGAGCTTCACCGTGCCCCTGCGAGCCATCGGCGACCTGCTGCTGGTCAAGACCTTCAACTATTGAACATCCCGCTCCACGGATGAATGGGCTTTGCGAACATGAGCGATAACACAGCTTCCCCGGACGCCGCTGTACCGGCTGCCCCTCAACCTGCCGGCTCGCGCCGTTGGCTGGGCCTTGTGCTCGGGCTTTGCGTGGCCGGTACGGTGGCGGGCGGCCTGGGCTGGTTTTTCCACCACAAGCCGGCCGCCCCGGCGCCGGAACTGGCCCTGGAAAAGCTCGGCGTCAGTCGCCCGGATGCGTTGCTGGAAACCGCGTCGCTGAGCCAGTTGCCCAAGGACCTGCTCAGCGTGCCGTTCCTGCGCGACACCCTGACCGAGGATTTCGTTTTCTACTACGAAACCCACGGCGACCGTCTGGGCCTGATCGGCAGTCTGCGGCGGATCATCTACGAGCATGACCTCAAGCTGCAGGACAACCTGATCGAGCAACTCTTCGACCAGCCGGCGGATATCGCCCTGTGGCGCGGTGCCGATGGTCGGCTCAAGGACTTCCTGCTGGTGATGGACCGCGGCGGCCTGGCCAAACTGCTTGAGCCCCTGGCCCATGTCGCCCTGGACGACACCCAACTGACCAAGGTCGGCGAAGTGAAAGTCGGCGGCGACAGCGTGCCGCTCTATCGCCTGGCCTACAACGCCAGCAAAGCCCTGCTGTTCGCCTCCCGTGGCGATAAGCTGGTGGTGTTGTCCAACCCGGACAGGCTCTATGAGCAAACCAGCGACGACAGCGAAGTGGCACCGGGCGAGGTTTCGACCCAGGCCCTGGCGGCGTTGCTCAATGGCGACAAACTGTTCCCCGAAGCCTTCGGTCTCAAGCCCCGCGAAACGGTCGTGAAGCAGCGCATCTCGATTGCGTCCAGCGTCCTGGCCATGGGTTACCAGCGCTTTATCCCCAACTTCGCCGGCCTGCGCCTGGATATGGACGACAAGGGCTGGCACAGCTTTCTCGCCCTGGATGAGCAGGACAAAGCCGCCGACTTCGATTTCAAGCCGATCTGGCAAGCCATGCCGGTAGGCGCCAGCGCCTGCGTTGCCCTGTCACTGGCCGCCGAGCAGCAACAACCGCTGTTGGTCAAACTCGGTGCCGACGAGGCCACCGCGAAGAAGCTCACCGAACACATGAGCGGTGCCGCCGGACTCTGCTGGTACGCCGACTCGCGCCTCTATACGCCGTTGCTGGTGGCCAACCTGACCAAGGACAACGACAGCCTCGACGCCGACCTGGGCAAACTCTTCGGCTCCATGGTCGGGAGCAAGGAAAGCAATGTCGACGGCGGTCTGTTCCCTATCGCTGAGCAACAGAAAGACGGCGTCCATGAGTGGAAGCGCCAGGTCAGTTCGAGCTTCGGCCAGTACGCCGCCAAGGAAGCCGAGAACCCCGACGCCATCACCGGCAAGGGTTTCTTCCGCGTAAGCCTGGCGCGACACGGTTCGACCTTGCTGTTCTCCCTGGACGACAAGCTGGTGGACAAGGCCCTCGGCACCCTCGACAAGCACTTCCCGCCGCTGGCCGACGTGCTGCCCAAGGATGTGCTGATGCCGGTCTACCTCGGCCCGGATTCCCTGGCGCAACTGATGCAACAGGAAACCCTCGACAGCCTGCCCCAGGACATGGAACCGGTGTTCCGCAACGCCGCCCAGACCCACCTGATTCCCAAGCTGCAAAAGCTCGCCGGTTTCGGTAAGTATGCCCTGACCCTGCCGGAAGGCAGTGAGCCGGACGGCCACTGGCAGTGGTTGCCTTTGCAATGGCGTGCAATGTGATTCCTCTGTTCAAGAGGTTGGGCTTGCTGGCGCTACTACTGAACACCGCGTTCAGTGCGCCCGTATTCGCCCTCGAAACACCGCCCCTGGATGTCGAGCAGTCCCAGGTGTTCCGCGCCTGGTTCGTGCGCATCGCCCAGGAGCAACTGACCCAGGGCCCGAGTCCGCGCTGGTACCAGCAGGACTGCGCCGGCCTGGTGCGCTTCGCCGCCAACGAAGCGTTGAAAACCCATGACGACAAATGGTTGCGGGCCAATGGCTTGTCCAACCGCTACCTGCCGCCCGAACTGGTCCTGAGCGAGGGCCAGCGCAACCTGGCCCAGCAATGGCAGCAGGGCGGCGGCAAGGTCGGGCCCTATGTCAATGCGATCAAGCTGATCCAGTTCAACAGCCAACTGGTCAGCCGCGACCTCAACCAGGCGCGGCCCGGTGACCTGCTGTTCTTCGACCAGGGCGACGACCAGCACCTGATGATCTGGATGGGCCGCAACATCGCCTATCACACCGGCACCACCACCCCCACCGATAACGGCATGCGCTCCGCCAGCGTGCAGCAACTCATGACATGGAAGGACACCCGATGGATACCCGATGCAACGAACCCCAACTTCATCGGCGTCTACCGGCTGAACTTCCTCTCTCGATGAACGGGTCTCCCATGAAGCGTCTGTTTTCCCGAATGGTTTTCGCCCTGGCCGTGCTGCTGCCGGTTGTCGCCGGCGCCGCCGATGATTCCGTGCCGCCGAGCAACTACACGCCGGTGGCCGGCGAGAGTTTCTTCCTGCTGGCCGACAGCAGCTTCGCCAGCGACGAGCAGGCCCTGGTCCGCCTCGAAGCACCGGGCCGTGACTACCGGCGTTTCCGCATGGAGCCCTACGGCGGCGCGGATATCCGCGTGTACCGCATCGACCAGCCGCTGGAATTCCTCAAGCGCCAGAAAAATCTGCATCGGGTGGTCAGCGACGGCCAGTTCAAGGGTGAAGGGCTGTCCAACACCCTGGCCTACCTGTGGGACAACTGGTACCGCAAATCCCGTCGGGTGATGCAGCGGGCGTTCTCCTACGAGTCGCGCAAGCAAGTGACCGAGGAAGTACCGGAACTGAAAATGGGCCAGGCCATCGCCGCGCCGACCCCGTATGACAACCACCCGCAATACGCGCCGCTGCCCGGCCTGCCGCTGGTCAGCCAGTTCCGCTACCCGCTGTGGGACGCCAAGCCGATCCAGCCGCCGAAGGGCGTCGACCTGGCCGGCTCCTCCAGCCAGTTCATCAGCGTCGCACCCGGCAACGTCTATATCCCGCTGGGTAAACTCAAGCCGGGCCTGTACCTGGTGGAAGCGCTGATCGGCAAATACCGTGCGACCACCGTGGTATTCGTCTCCAACACCGTGGCCGTGAGCAAGATTGCCGGCGACGAGTTGCTGGTTTGGGCGGCACGCAAACATGAAGGCAGCTCGGTACCGAAGGTCAAAGTGCTGTGGACCGACGGCCTGGGCGTCATGAGCAGTGGCGAGACCGATGCCGATGGCCTGCTGCGCCTCAAGCACGTCAGCCCGGAGCGCTCGTTCATGATCGGCGAGGACGACGAAGGCGGTGTGTTCGTCTCCGAGAACTTCTACTACGACAGCGAAATCTACGACACCAAGCTCTACGCCTTCACCGACCGGCCGCTGTACCGGCCGGGGGATTGGGTATCGATGAAGATCGTCGGTCGCGAATTCAAGAATGCCCGTGACTCGGTCAACCCGACCACCGCCCCGGTGCGCGTCAGCGTGCTGGATGCGACCGGCACCACCTTGCAGACGTTGGACCTGAACCTGGACGCCAAGTCCGGTACCCAGGGCCGTTTCCAACTGCCGGACAACGCCGTGGCCGGCGGTTACGAGTTGCGTTTCAACTACCGCGACCAGACCTACAGCAGCGCCTTTCGCGTCGCCGAATACATCAAGCCGCACTTTGAAATTTCCATGGACCTGGCCAAGCAGGACTTCCGCACTGGCGAGCCGATCAAGGGCAAATTGCTGCTGCTCTACCCGGACGGCAAGCCAGTGGCCGATGCCCGTGTGCAACTGAGCCTGCGTGCCCAGCAACTGTCCATGGTCGACAACGAGCTGCAATACCTCGGGCAATTCCCGGTGGAACTGACCAGAGCCGAACTGACCACCGACGACAAGGGCCAGGCCGTGCTTGATCTGCCGGCTGCAGAAAAACCGAGCCGCTACATGCTCACCGTGTTCGCCAGCGATGGCGCGGCGTATCGGGTCAAGACCACCAAGGAAATCCTCATCGAGCGTGGCGCGGCGCGCTATCGCCTGTCGGCACCGCAGCGTTTCAGTGCAACCGGCGAGAAGGTCGCGTTTGGCTACGTCAGCGAGTCCACCGTCGCTCAGCCCAATGCCGGCACGCCGAGCACCTATAGCTGGGTCCGCCTGGAAGACCAGTCCACCGGTGGCGGCAAACTTGGCGCCGCTGACAAAGGCTTCAGCGTCACCTTCGACCGTCCCGGCACCTACAACCTGTCGCTCAAGGACGACCACGAACGCATCCTCGGCGCCACCGGCCATTCGGTGACCGGCGATGGCGTGAAAGCCGTGCCCGGCACCGTGGAAATCCTTCTCGACAAACCCGAGTACCAGACCGGCGACGAAGCCCTGGCGCTGATCACCTTCCCGGAGCCGGTCACCGACGCGCTGCTGTCTCTGGAACGCGACAAGGTCGAGGCCACCGCGTTGCTGTCCAAGGGCGGCGACTGGTTGCGCCTGGAAAAAATCAGCGACACCCAATACCGTGCGCGGATTCCGGTGAAGGACAACTACGCCCCCAACCTGACCTTCTCGGTGCTCTACACCAAGGGCGGCGAATACAGCTTCCAGAACGCCGGCCTCAAGGTCACCACACCGCAGATCGATGTGGCCATCTCCACCGACAAGGACAGCTACCAACCGGGCGACACCGTCTCGGTGGACCTGACCACCCAGTTCGCCGGCAAGCCGATCCCGGCGCACCTGACCGTCAGCGTGGTGGATGAAATGATCTACGCGCTGCAACCGGAAGTGGCGCCGAGCATCGACCAGTTCTTCTACCACCCACGGCGCAACAACGTGCGCACCAGCGCCAGCCTGTCGTTTATCAGCTACGACGTGGCATTGCCGGGCAGCCCTGGCGCGCCGGGCAAGGCCAACCGCAGCGAGCGTGGGGTGAAAGTGCTGGAGCGGCCGCGTCGTGAAGACGTCGACACCGCCGCCTGGCAGCCGGAGCTGGTGACCGACGCCAACGGCAAGGTGCGTTTCACCTTCCGCATGCCGGACTCCCTGACCCGCTGGCGCATCACCGCCCGGGCCATTGCTGATGCCGGGCAAGTGGGGCAGAAGAACCAGTTCATCCGTTCCGACAAACCGCTGTACCTGAAATGGAGCGGCCCGACCCACTTCCGCACTGGCGACCAGCCGAAGCTTGGCCTGTTCGCTTTCAGCCAGGCCGACAAACCGGTCAAGACCGAACTGGTGATTCGTTATGCTGGCCAGGAACAGCGCCTGCCGCTGTCCCTGAACAAAGGCATCAACTACATCCCGCTGCCGGCGACCCCATTGAGCAGTGGCGACTGGAGTGCCGAGCTGCAACAGGATGGCAAGCCCCAGGATGCCCTGGCGGTGCGCTTGAGTGCAGTGGGTGATGGCTGGCAAGTGACACAAAGCCAGAGCCTCAGCGTGGCCAGCGGCGACACCCCGCTGAACCTGCCGGCGGACGCCAGCGATATTCGCCTGCGCCTCGACGACAGCCCGCAAGCGCTGTTCCGCGCCAACCTCGACGACCTGCTCAGCTACCCCTACGGCGGCGTTGAACAGACCGCCAGCCAACTGCTGCCATTGAGCATCGCCTACCCGGCGCTGTCGGCCAACGCCCAGGTCCGCGACCGTCTGCGCCTGATCATGCAGAACAGCCGCCTGCGCCTGGTCTCGATGGCTGGCCCGGATGCCTGGTTTACCTGGTGGGGTGAAGATGTCACACCGGATGCTTTCCTGACCGGTTACGCCTATTACGCCGACTGGCATGCCAGCAAGGCGCTGGGTATCAGCTTGCCGCCGGATCACTGGCAGCGGGTGCTGGATGTCTACGGCAAACAGGCTTCGGTCACGCCGTTGCTGCAACGGGCGCTGGTGCTGTCGTTCGCCAAGGACATGCAGTTGCCGGTGAGCACCCTGCTGAGCGGCCTGATGGACGAACTGGCGAAAGCCGGCGAGGGCGCCGACGGCAACCTGATGGACGATGGCCAGGACAGCGTGATCATGAGCGCACCGGATTCGGCTCTGGGCCTGGCCAGTGCGCGGGTACTGACTGCTGCCCTGGCGCGCCAGAGCAAAGTCGCTTTGCCGGATGCGTTCAGCAAGCAACTGCCCGCGGCCGAACAGCGCCTAGGCGCCAGCTCGCAGCCGTTCGCCAGTGCCTTGAACCTGTCGATCAAACCGTTCAACGCCGACCTGGCCCAGGACCTGTTGCAGCGCCTGCTGCCGCAGCAATCCACCCTGGAGCGCGCATTGGCCCTGACCTGGCTGCAACGCAGTGTCGAGCAGACTCCGAAAACGCTCACCCTGACCCCGGGCGAAGGTTGGCAAGCGCGGCAGGGCGGGACCGGTGAAAACTACTGGCAATGGCAGGGCGCGGGTATCCCGAGCGTGCTGACCGTGAGCGGTGCACAGGAGCGTCCATTGCGGGCCAAACTGAGCTACCTCAGCCAGCAGAAAATCCCGGACGACCTGCCGGTGCAGATCAAGCGCCGCCTGCTGGAACTGGTGCCGGGCGATGACGCCTACACCTTCAGCCTCAAGGCCGTGGGCGACAAACCATTGTCCAGCGACAGTCTCTATCTGGACGAAGTGATCCTCACCACCAAGAGCCCCAAACCGCTGCGCTACGGCATGCTGGAAGTGCCGTTGCCGCCAGGTGCGGACGTTGAGCGCACCACCTGGGGTGTCAACCTCGCTGGGTTGGCCGGTGCCGAAGCCACGCCGTTGGAGAAGGCGCACTTCGAACCGGGGCAGATGGCCTACGGTGTGCCGGTCAACAGCCTCAACGGCGAAGTGCGTCTACGCCACCTGATCCGCTTCTCGCAGAAGGGCCAGTTCAAGCTGCCGCCAGCGCGTTTCAGCCAGATCTATGCGCCAGAGCATCAGGCCCAGGAACAGAAGCCGGCCCTTGGGCAGATCACGGTCGAATGACATGACCCGCCCACTGGCCTGGCTACTGTTGTGCATCGTTCCTCTGCTGGCGACGGCAGAGGAAGCGCCCTTGCGTCTGGCCTGGAAAACCGTCGACGGTTATGAGCTGGTGCAGTTGAATACCACCCAGGTGCTCAACCGCGAGCCGCTGTCGGCGGATCTGCAAACACCGCTGGGGAGCCTGTGGAAACTCTTTGTCTATGCCTGGTTGGTGGACACCAACCAGCAGGAGCCGGCCTACGATTGCCATGGTCAGGATCATGAGGAAGTCTATTGCTGTACTCCGGGGGGCAGCATTGCCCGGGATGCTGCGTTGGTCCGTTCCTGTGGTTTGTACTTTGATCCCAAGCGTTTGAAGATCGATGACGGCCAATGGCGCGATTACTGGCAGGCACGGCAGGCGCCCACCTGGCTGTTGAGTTTCAATCAACTGCAACCGCAAACCCGTGTGCCCGTGGTGCAACTGCTGGAAGCGTTACGCACGCTGCCGGCTCAGGCGACTGCGCGCAAACTGCTACTGGACGTGGTGCTCAATGCCGCCGATGGTCAGGCGGTGGGGCTGTTGGGCGGGCGCGTGCGGGTTAAGACGTGGAGCTGGCTTGGCGACCATGACTCGCAGTCACGGCAGGGCGGTTTTGCCGGTTGGCTGGAAGACGGTACGCCGCTTTGGGTGGGTGGTCGCGGCACCAGCCAGATGGTGCTGCGGCACTACTCGGATGTGCTGGGCAACTTCTTGCCATCACCGTCGTCCGAGGATGCCGGGCGTTGCGTGCAGGTCGATCTGTTCTCTCGTTATCCGCTGAAAGGCGTCACCCGCGCCGACGGCCAAGCCGCTCCCAACGGTGCCTTGCAAGGCCACTACCGAGTTGACTTCGCCAACGGCAACCAGTTGGAGATCGAGAGCGCGGGCGAACTCTTCCTGCTGCAGAACGCCGGCCAGCCGCAACTGGTCGCCCGGCTGGACCGTGAGGAATATGTCGCCCGCGTCCTGCAACGCGAAGCCAAGACCGAACCCATCGAAGCCGCCAAGGCCCTGGCCGTGGCGATTCGCACCTACCTGTTGCAGAACGCTGGCCGTAGCGGCGACTGCCTGAGCATTGACGACAGCAGCGGCCGTCAGCGTGTTGCTCCACGTCCTGCCACTGCCGAAGCTCGGGGTATCGCGGCCTGGACCAGCGACCTGGTGTTGGCGGGCAGTCCGGTGACCTATCACTCTGACCAGCCCGGCCCGGACAAGCTGTCCTGGCAACAGGCGGTGGAACAGGCCAACGGCGGCGAGCGTTACGACCAGATTCTCCAGCACGCTTACCCGCGCGCGAGCCTGAGCCGTTGGGACAACCCGGTGGCTTCGTGCGAACCGTTGCCAGCGGCGCAGGAGTGGCTGCTGAAACAGCGTCGCGTCTGGCGTCAGCGCCTGGACCAGGAAGTCGGCTATAACGAATTGAGCCAGTTTGCCGTTTGCCGGGTGTCCTATGGCCGGCCCTATGTCGACCGCGAACGCCAGCGCATTTATGTGCGCGGCGTGCTGACCCAACAGGACCGCCTCGATCTGACCCATGAATACCTGCACCTGGCGTTCGAGGCCCATCCGAACGGCCAGGACGAAGATTACGTCGAAGGGCTTGCCCGTCACCTGTTACTGGAATAGGCCATGAAATTGCGCATCTCCACCGTTGTCCTGTTCCTCAGCGCCCTGGTTGTGCTGAACGTGGCTCATGCCGACAGCGGCATCCAGCTCGACACCCCCAAGGGCGGCTGGCACGCCGGCTCCCCGGACGGCGAACACTTCCGCCAGACCGTCAACTACCCGGCCTCGTCGGTCAACACCCCGGCGGGCCAGGCGGACACGGCGCGGATCATGGGCATGATCAAGGGCGCCCCGAAGAGTGCCAGGGTGCCGGGAAACCTGATCATCAATGGCGTGAGCATGCCGTTGAAGATCGATGAGTCGGGGAATTTTGATCGGCCGTTTTCGTTTCCCACTGGGAGCAACAGCGTTGAGGTACGTAGCCCGGATGGGCAGCAGCGCAAGCGCGTGCAGTTTCTGAATGTGGGCGGTGGTGCTACGCCGGCCAAGTTGCGGATTCTGTTGTCGTGGGATACGGACGGCACTGACCTGGACCTGCATGTGGTGACGCCGGATGGCGCGCATATCTGGTACGGCGACCGTGTTGCCCCCAATGGCGCGGCGTTGGATGTGGACGTGACCACGGGTTACGGCCCGGAGATTTTCTCCATGCCCGCACCGATCAAGGGCCAGTACCTGATCTATGTGAACTACTTCGGTGGCGGTTATCGCAGTGACGATGACGAGAGCGGCGGGCAGGAAAATGCCGTGCAGCCTCTGACCACGGCGAAGGTCACGGTGATTACGGAAGAGGGGACGGTGAACGAGAAGATGGAGTCGTTCATCGTGCCTATGCGGGCACCGGGGGAGCTGACGTTGGCGAGGCGGTTTAGTTACCCCTGAGAATGCCCCGGTCCTGGCCTAACGTGTCGCTGTTTTGCGGTTTTGACGACACGTGGTGGGGATATGTCGCTGACGGCGACATGAGGGAATAACGTGTCGCTGAAATCGAGTTTTAGCGACACGTCGGAAATTTCGCTCTTATCTGATCCCAAATGCTGATGCTCGACGAGGATGTTGGGCGACAGACAGTCTCTGTGTGATGGTTAACGATGCGCGGCTAAGGTAAAGAGGGGCACGTCAGCATACGCCGCTGGGCCGGCTCCTCCCATAATCGGTAAAGTCCCGACCCAGGTCGATCTATTGGAAGCCGCGCCTACCATGCCTAATAAACTGCCCATTAATCTCGATGACCTGTTGCGCCAACGCACGGTTGAAGGCGAGCGCATCGAGTACAAAACGGGCTGGAATCCTGACGCTATCCTGCGCACGCTCTGCGCTTTCGCCAATGACTTTGAAAACCTGGGTGGCGGCTATGTGGTCATCGGGCAGGATTGTGATACAGACGGTCAGCCGCTGTTTCCTCCTATGGGCCTGGCCGATAATCAACTGGATAAAATCCAGCAGGAATTGCTGGCGGCCTGCCAGTTGATTCAACCCGCGTACTTTCCGGTGCTCAGTGTGGAACGGGTCGAAGGTCGTAACCTGATCGTTTTATGGGCACCCGGCGGGCAGAACCGGCCTTACAAGGCACCAGCCTCTGTGACCGCCAAGCAGAAAGTCTGGCATTACTACATCCGCCGCTTTAGTAGCACGGTGGAGGCCAAGGGCGAGGTCGAGCAGGAACTATTGAGCCTCACTGCCAAGGTGCCGTTTGATGATCGCTTTCATCAGAGAGCGCGTGTCACCGAACTGTCGAAGCCGTTGATGCAGGAGTTCTTGCAGGAAGTGGGCAGTGCGTTGGCAGATGAAGCTGCGAGCTTGTCTGTTGAGGCGCTGGGGCGGCAGATGAATGTGGTCGGCGGTCCAGTGGAGTCGCCTTGGCCGAAGAACATTGGTTTGCTGTTTTTCAATGAGTCGCCCGAGCGCTTTTTCCCAGGTACTCAGATTGATGTGCTGTGGTTTCCTGATGGGCCGGGCGGGGATCGCTTCGACGAGAAAATCTTCAAAGGCCCGTTGGCCAGTATGATTCGCGACGCGCTGAGCTTTATTCAGCGTAATTACTTGCAAGAGACGGTGATCAAGCACCCGGATCGTGCCGAGGCCACGCGGTTCTGGAACTTTCCTTTCGCAGCGGTTGAAGAAGCCCTGGTCAATGCGGTGTATCACCGATCTTATGAAGAGCGGGAACCGATTGAGGTTCGTATCAGCCGCGAAGAATTAGTGATTTTGAGCTTTCCGGGACCTGATCGCTCCATCCGCCTGGAAGACTTTCAGGCCGGTCGGGTGGTGAGCCGCCGCTATCGTAATCGACGCATTGGCGAGTTTCTTAAGGAACTGGACCTGACTGAAGGTCGTTCGACGGGCATCCCGAAAATACTCAAGGTGATGGCTGCCAATGGCTCGCCTGCACCGTTATTTGAAACGGATGATGAGCGGCTTTCCTATCTGGTGCGGTTGCCGGTTCATCCGCGTGCAAAGGTTCCTGACGCGACGACTATGGAAGTCACCATGGAAGTCACCATGGAAGTCGCAGAGCTGCTCAAGGTTGTTGCGGGCGAAATGAGCCGTCAGGAACTACAGGCTTCAATGGGATTGAAGAACGCCGATCACTTCCGCAAAGCCTATGTTTTGCCTGCTCTCACTGCGGGCTATCTGGAAATGACATTAGCCGACCATCCGAAGAGTCGCCTGCAACGGTATCGCCTGACTGACGCCGGCCGGCGCTGGCTGGCGGTTGAGCTGAAAAGGTAAACCTGTTTTGGTGGCTGAAGAATGTGTGATTTGTTGAATGGTGATGTTTCCCCGATAGAGTTTCGAGATCGGGAGCATATTTCCCTTTTTCTATCGGGTTCATTGGAGGGTGGCAGCATTGACGATGCGGCTGAATCCTTCGGTGTCGTGATTCGCGCTTATGGTGTGGACAAGATGGCCCGTGAGTCGGGACTGTCCGTGGAGCATCTTGCTCGTTCATTTGGCGACAGAGGCGATCCTGATTTGAGCACCGTGCTGGCGGTGATGAAGGTACTGGACATACTCCTGACCACTCGAGTGAAGGACGAGCGGGAGGACGACTGATTTTTTGATACGTGCCTGCGTCAGTCACCACCAAGTGGCTAGGTGGTTTGCCGCCCCAAGGTGTCCAGGTACAGCGTGTCAGCCCCGATCTGAATATCCAGTTCCGTCCATTCAACGGTCCAGCCATCGTTGCCAATGGCAGCACCAGCGAATGCCTTGGAATCGTGCAATGGCTTCAAGCCCGGGTAGTGCTTGATATCGTCGTTCAGATCCAGGTCGAAAACCTGCCCGTTCACAAAGGTCAGCTTCAGCGTGAAATCCGGGTGTGCCTGCACAGCCTGCAGGCGAGGGCGTTTCATGGATGTCATTTTTCCACTTAGCTAACAGCTCTGTCCGGTTATGCACTCACCGCTATCATTCATTTGTGGATAAGGTCGCCTGACAGAGGCCTTGGATTCAGTGCAGGTTACTGGCGGCCAATCGTTTCAAAGCAATTTCAAGCGATTGATCGTCGAACAGCTTGTCTTTACGAGCGGCCGCATTTGCTCCACCTTCCCAATCTTGTAAAGCCTTGCGCACCGCAGGAATAGTCGGCTCCACGTTTTCGCGATACAACAACCAGTCCACCGTGGCCAATAGTTCCATACCAAATGGCGATTCGAAACCATCAATCAGCTGTGTGGTGCTTTCCAAGACGTTTGTGAACTCTTTGGCTTCAGTCTTCAGGTAGGCCTGCAAAAAGGACTTTCGTTCCTGATCGAACCAGATCACATCGTTGATGCCCGCATCACTGATGCGTTTATCGCAGTGCAGGTAGCTACCGTCGAGGTTGTCGAGCAGGTGATCCAGGCGGTTGGCATAAGGTCCATATTTGTGGGCGACGAACTGCAGATTTAAAGGATTCTCCGTGCCTGGGAGTTTTTCGATGGCGCGCTCGAGAAACCAAGCCAGCTTTTGGATTTCAAGCAGGCTGCATTCCATGCCTAAAACCCAGTAACGGCGAACCAACTCGGCGATGAGGGCTCGTGCTGGTGTCAATTTTTTCATTGCGTCGGTGCCGCACATGATGCCAAGACGTCCTTTGATCAGTAGGTGATGGTGGGTTAGCGTTTCGGTTTGATAGCGCCCCATTTTGCATGAGTACTCATCGTCGTCATCAACTGCGGTCGCCCATCAGGCCCCGAGTAGTCGGGGCCTGATGGGCGACCGCGGAAGTCACCGCGGAAGTCACCGCGGAAGTCACCGCGGAAGTCACCGCGGAAGTCACCGCGGAAGTCACTAAGTAAGTCGTCCACCGCTCAGAGCGCTTAACCCGGTGACCTTCGAACATGCTGGTGCTGTGCCGCAATCAAGTGGTGCTGCAACCGTCTTAAAAATCCCGCCTCGAAAGCATTGCGCCGATCCCCTTCCGGATGGTTGATACGTGCCTGCGTCAGTTGCCACCACAATGGCTGGGTGTTTTGCCGTTCCAGCCAGCGCTCCGCACAGCGCGTACCGCTGGCGATTTCCTGAGCAAACTGATCATCCCAGGGTGTAGGTGGCACAGAAGGGGAATCGGTTGAGGCATTGACGTGAACCATGGCCGGTGAATCGGATAATGGCGGAGGATGCCGCCGCTGCAAGGCCAGATCGTAAAGCGTAAGGGCATCCTCGATCAGTTTGTCAGCCAAGTCCTTTTGTTGTTGATCCTCAAAGGCTAGCGAGCGGGCACCGTCCAGGCAGAGCCGGGCGGCATGACGTAGCCGATCGACCGCTTCGTCGTGGCTCAGGGTGGCGAGTTTGATCAGAGCGGGGATGGGCAAGCGGGAGAGTAATGAGCGATCAATCATGGAGGTGTTCTCCGTGATCGAGCCATGTTGACGCCAGACAGTGTGGGCGGTGCCCGTGCGTAAAAGGAGGGTAGGTCATTTTCCTTATGGTCCCTGGTTGGATTAAGGAACCGCCATCCGCCGTTCTGACACGGTTAGGGTGGCGGACCGCACGAGGGTCAGAAACCGGCAACCAAGGAAACCGGCCAGGCCGAAGCCTGCCTCGCGCGGTCCACCATAGATGCAGCAGCCAGACGCCCAAAAGTGCCGACTACGGGTAGCTATGGCGCGTGCCGCGCCCTGGTTGTTCGAGTTCTGACACTCGGTCACGGGAACGCCCGTGACTCAACCAGACTAATCGAAGGGGGTAGAGCTGTTTAAGTTCCAGTGGGACTTAAATTTCGTGCGAAGTATCCGATAGAGGCAGGGAAATGTCTTGCGGTTCGTGTTGCGCGCGTTTGGTCGGGGGCTAGGCTCTGGCACCATGGAAGTCACCATGGAAGTCACCATGGAAGTCACCATGGAAGTCACCATGGAAGGCGATTGAAAACTGAGCTGCTGCTTCTGATGTGTTGTTGAGGTTTGATTTCAGCGATGCGTTCGTCCAGGAGGTGCCGCTAGACTTGTCACTGCGGAATTGTCCAACGGTCTGTTGGACAATTTTCGCTCTCTCCGATCAGGCATAGACCTCAAGTTCAGGACCGTCCTCAAGAGCATCAGCTATGGATGGTTAAAAACTTTCCTTCTCCCCTGGACCTCCGCCAGTGTCTTGATGGAGGCCTGGTTTTTGAGAGCGTTCGAAGCGGCTCGGCATTGAGCGAGCTGGTTCTCTATAAGAGCAGCCAATCGCTGCAGCGACGCCGATGTAAACCGAGCTCAAGCACAGACTACGTCGTCCTTTTGTTCGGTTTCCTCGACAGTGCCTTTATCGTAGAGATCAACCTTGTCGAACAGAATTCGGAACACCACTTTCGCGATCTTCGAAGCCAGCAGCGGAGGCACTGCGTTACCAACCTGGTGGAACTGTTCTGTCCTGTTACCTTGGAAGAAATAGTTATCAGGAAATGTCTGGATACGAGCGGCTTCCCGGACAGATAGGCTGCGGCACTGGGTTGGGTCGTAGTGGATGAAGTAATGCCCATCCTTGGATATGTGGCTGGTAATGGTGGTCGCAGGCTTGTCCTCCAGTTGAACTCTGAAACGATCACTGAACTTACCGCTTTCCCAGTTTTTATGATCTGGAGCTAGCCCCTCTAAAGAGAATCCTTTATGGCCTTTGGGGGATGTGCCGTGAATTCCTGCGTAAACAGAGGCAAACAAGTATCTGCGCAGATCGGTTGGCATGTGCCCACGGGCCTCGTGGTTCAACCAGTAGTTCAGGTTTGGGTCCAGATACCAGTTGTCCAAGCTTGTGTCGCCAGTTGAACCGTCATCCTTTTTTGCTGCTCGTTTTACCCGTCGTGCTCCAGCGTTTTCTGGTACCACTGAGGGCTCGAACTCTTTCTGAAGATCTCGGAGCGTGCACCACATTTTGATATCTACAGGGCTGGTTTGAGCGACTAGGTGGCTACGTTGTTCGGAAACGACGGCAGCCCAGTTTGCCTGGCTATCAGCCATCTTGGTCAGGCCGCTACGGAGTCTTGGCAGTTCCTTCAAAATCTGGCCAACCGAGATCACTGGTTCGCCTGACTCTAGCTTGACGTCCTCTTTCGACGCTGGAAGGCTGTCGGTGGCAATGCCTAGCAGAATGACTCGGTGCCGTGCTTGCGGAATACCGTAGTCCTCAGCCTTTATGATGAAGGCCCTTGGGTCAATCTTATCGACATCGTCACCTGGTCCGAAGGATGCGCCGGTTGCTAAGGAGTAGATTCGATATTGTTTTCCCGCACCTTTTTCAAGCGCCTGACCAGGATCTGAAAGGTCTTTCAGGATGTTTGAGAAAATTCGCTCGTTGTTGATTTTCGAAGACAGGATGCCTTTCACGTTCTCCATCACGAAGACTGTGGGCTGCTTTTCCCGAATGATTCGCAGGTATTCCTTGTAAAGGAAGTGACGGTGATCGTCTTCAGCTTTGTAGTCGGCCTTGGCCTGATTACGAGCCCGCCCCACGATCGAATATGCCTGACATGGAGGCCCACCGATCAGAACCCATGGGCGTTCCTCCGTAAGCCCATACTCTAGGGCGTCATCCAGGATTGTGTTGCCGTCTTCGCTTCCTAGCGTGATGCATTTGGCTTCCTCTCCCGCTTTGTCCCAGAGATCTTGCGTATCAGGGGATGGCGAGAAGGCTTCTGGCGCTTTAGGGTCATTGCAGTAGCTGTAATATTCGGCAAGACGTTCTGGCCTGTCTTTTTTGAGCAGTCTGTAGAAGGCCCTTAGACGGAGCGTTTGCCAGGCCTTGGGGTCCTTTTCTGCTGAGACGACGATTTCGAAGTGTTTACCCGCGCCAGACGACGTGAAGCCTTCGCCCAGCCCTCCTGGGCCGGCAAAGAGGTCTACGATCTGGATCGGTTTCGATAGCGATCCGGTAGGCTCAAGGGGCATATCTTTTGGCAGCGCCAGGTTCATCTGGGAATCATTCATGGACATAGTCAGCAAAGAAGTCAGGTCTCGCATGATGGCTGGCATCCGCAGCAGTAATACCTCCCCTGAAATGAAGGTTCGAAGGTTGCTGCATCGGCATGGCTTCAGGTATCGCCTGCACCAAAAAGGTCTTCCAGGAAGACCCGATTTGGTGCTGTCTCGCTACCGGGTCTGCATCTTTGTTCACGGCTGCTTCTGGCATCGGCACCCAGGCTGCAGATATGCCACCACACCCAAGACTCGAGAGGAGTTCTGGCGATTGAAATTTGACCAGAACGTGAAGCGAGACCTCAGGATTCGCAACGAATTGCTGCAGCAAGGGTGGCGTGTCTTTGAGCTGTGGGAGTGCGGTATACGCGGACCGGAAACGGATATGAATTGGCTACTGGAAGCCGTGCAGGATTGTAATCAAAAATTCGTATCGTGGCCCGCCTTTCCTGCATCACCTCCCTTGTGAGGTGCTCAGTATTGGATTTCGAGGCGTTCGAGAAGATATTTCAGGGCTCCTTTTTCTCCTTTTGAGAGATGCAGCCGCCCTCCGGCGAGCTTGCTCAATGCATCCATATTTCTTGGAGACGCTAGCCCGTTTTGCTTGGCCATAGCCATAATATCTTCCGCTTTGGAGGTAAGCCCTACGAGGGCCACATCGAAGTCGAGTTCTTGATCACGAGCCGAGCCCTTTGCCCCTTGCCTAGAGTCGTCAATATAGTCTTGCATGGCTATACCGCATTGGGTGATCGACGTATCTGGAGTCCCAACCCGCCCCTTCACATGCAGCTCCCAACAGAACTCGCGCTTGGCAAATTCGGAAATATTTCTTACATTATCAGGTGGGGACTTCAGAAGATCGGCCACTTTCCGCGCCACTGTACACATCCAGTCTAACAGTGCTTGTGGCACGTCTTGCTCACGCCAGATTCGGTCAAGATCGATCTGAAGTCCGAGATCTCGAAAGCTTTGGGCACAAGCTGCAACGCTATAGGTGACAATTTGTGCTTTGTATCCACGGTCACACTGATACCACTCACATTTCAATACGGCTTCATCGAGCTTGGTGAATAGTAAGGCTTTAGCAATAGATCTTCGAAACCACGTTTCTGTTACTTTCGATCCATCTCCTAACCCTATAAGTACAGAGGTTGTGAATCGATTGAAACATTTTTGTGCTCCCTCGCTGACGTGGTGAGGGCGCCCATCGAACGTAAGCTCATACTTTGCAAGGTCGGTTTTGGTGATTAGATGTTTTTTTGGGTATATGAGTTGCAGTTTGTTGCGTTCGGATGTCGATTTGTACGCGAATAGGTTTTTATACTGGCCTCTTGCGCGTTCATAGAACCATTTTTTGCTGTATAGGGCTCCGGCCTGCTGGGGGACTGAAGTCTCCTTGGATAGTCGCTCAATCTGGATCTGTACCGGACTATTCGATGCCAAGTCCGCCAATGAAACCTTATTCTGGGTATTGGCATATTCAGAAATACGTGGCACTACTTCCTCAAGTCTCTTTTCGTCAACAACCGAAAGCTTTACTTGTATATAAACGTGGCTCAGGTCTCTGTTTTGAGCATCACGTGCATAAAGCAGGGACGCGGTGGTTTGGCCGCCGTTGACGATCTGGAAATCTTTTATGTGGGAAATCGCTAAAGCACCATTTTCTAGTTTTCGTGTGCATACTGATGATGCTGTTGCGGTGACTCCATTGTTATATGCGAAGAACATGCCCGGCTCTTCGGCTATGGTTCGGAGAATTCCTTTGTTGACTCCAGTTCGAGCTTGTAAATAGGTCCTGACATTTTGCTCAAGAAGGCGATTTCCGAAAGTTGCAAAAATTTTTGCGAGGACGGTCCCTGAAATGGCAAAAAGATAGCTTTGATAGTAACTCTCCGCGCCGTTCGATGCTGGCAAGCATTCGATGCAGCCGCCAAAGTCTTCATCAAAGTCTACTTCCACCGGTTCCGTTCCAGTGGACGAGATCTTTACATATCTCTCAAGGTCCAGAACATTGACATGCAGAGTGGTGTTATCTAATTGCTTGGTTTCGAATACGTTTTTTCGTATTCGAAGATGGCCGTTGGTAAAAACGATCACGCGTAGCCGCTTTATTCTGCTCCTATATTGTTGGATAAGAATTGCAAGTTGGTAGGCCGGGCTTGCCTCTTCTAGGCTCGCTAGAAATTTTTGGCTTGTGGATATTTTGAAAAAGCGCTCTACACTATCTATGGCCTTATCGATATCCCGACCTATTATGGTTGGAAGAAGTGGCTCTTGGTGGTATAGGCAGGTTGCAAGGTACAGGTCGCCAGACTCTTCTGCTACATCACCTTGTAAATCCAACGCATATCCGTCAACACGATATCCCCCGACTCCTTCTTTGAGAATAGGGCAATACTCCATGTCGGGAGTATCACCATTTTCTGCGGCAAGTACGGAGTAAGTCCGGAAAAATTCGGTGATCTGTAATTCGTGATCGGCTATGCTGCCTATTCGGATCTCTTCCAGAAGCTCAGCGTAGTCAGCTTGAAAGTCAGCCATTGATCAATAGCTCCAAGTCCGATTGTTCTATTAGGTAGGGGCGTATCGAGTCGCAGGAAATTTCGTACTGTGCTTTGATAACTCCTTTTGGAACTGTTGAGGGGGTCAAAAGCGGAAAGTTTTCGCCAATACGGTAAATCTTAATAAGGTCCAAGTTGAATGCTTCATTAATATAGCTGGCATCATGCTGGTAACCTGCAAGCAACAGCTTTCGTTGGAACTCCATCAGCCCTGAGTGATTTTCAAAAAGCCGAAATTTTATTTCTTCAATCAGAGACTTAAGACTTATTCCACTTTCCGATACTGTGAAACGATGTAGGGCAATGCAAAGCTCCCGATTATCACCATTAAGCTGGTCTAGGGAGGAGACCTTAATTGTAAAGGGTTGAGTTGAGAGCTGAGATTTTACCTCGATACGCACATAGTTGAGTCCGATGTCATTTGCATCTCCCTCCGGGCCACGCCAGCTACGAGCGACAACCCCAGGTTCAATGCCACAATGATCAATGATCCATAAGACCATTCTGAGTTCGCCGAGTAACCCCAGCCGCTCTTTGAAAGACATTTCATACAATCGCCCACGACGTAGCAATTCCGCCCAACGGTTGAGCCGGGTACCAAAAATCCCAACTGCTCCCTCAGGAGTTTCCGCTCGAGAGGAGGCTTCGGCCAAATCGCAACAGATAATGGAGAAAATGTCCTTCAGCTGATGATCAGTAAGGCAGAGTATTAGGCTGCAGATGCCGTCCGATTCTCTCGGAGTGGTGGAAATGTTTTCGAATTCGGGTAACACAACCTGATCTAGGGCGATAACACTAGACTCCAGCGTGAACTCCCGCTTCCCGGTGGTTGAGTAACCAATGAAAAGATCAAGAAGATGATCTGGGTAGACTCGGAAACGTCCAGCATTTCTCCCGAGGTGCGCGATATCATCCCATTTAGCGATGAAATCAATTTTCATCGTCGAAATCCTCATCGGACTCGAGCTCTTCTCGTTGACGTTGCATCATTTCGGCTAGGCGCTTGGTGGCGAAGTACTCTCGTTGCTGTGGGTCAATTTCAGTTTCTGGGAATGCTAGGCTAATGGAGACAACAGGTGTTGTTTTGTCGAAGTTGAGTTTGTTGATTTTTTTGTCTTTGAGCTCGAAATCCATTAGATGAATCAACAGCAAAGGGCGTGTTCTGGCCATCAGATGTTGTGCCTCCGGACTAGAATCCGGATAGCTATCCTTTATTTTAGGCATCAACAGCCCGATTTCGGTTCTTTCACCATATGGTAGATCAAATTCTGCAGAGTCTGCTACTACGCTATTTGCAGTTATTTTTACTACACTTGGATCGTCTGATTTTATGACGCCAGAGCGACGATTGCGGCAGTAGATTTTATTTTTCGTATCAACCGGAAATGGAAAGTCCATACCTGCTTCGCCTGTTCGCCGAAATGGTATTGCGATATCCCACATCGAGAGTTCCCCCGAAGCTCTGTCGGATATATAGTCAAGTACAAGGCTGCTATTGCCGTTTCCGAATGCGAACTGCAGTTGGGGTAATTCGAATTTGCGCAATATGTCTTGGATAAAGGAAACACTTATATTTATCCAGACCAGTGCGCCATCATCTTCTACTTTGTGCTGGCTCAGGTCTGAAGTGAGATTTTCTATCAATGAGGTGACTGTTGTGTAGTGCTTGCTATTTATTTTGTTGTCGTTGAAAAGTTCATAAGCCTGAAGGTGTTTCATGGACAGATCCAGTGCCATAACTACCGGCTTTGCACCACGCATTTTATTCGCGGCGGTGATTGATATTCCGGTGGGGCTCTGGCGAACTTTTAAACCAAACTCGTTAGGAGTGATTTTCATACGTTCCATGCGTACGAGGTCACTGCGCAGCTCTTCTACAGCTCCACTCACTTCACAAAAATCTCCCAGCATTTCCTCAGTAGTATGAATTCGGCAAATTTTTTCATAACCGTCTCTGTATCCAAACCAGCGCCCTATTTGCAGAAGGGTATCTGCAGCCCCAACGTTTCTCAGCACATAGGAAACGGTAAGTCCTTCCAGTGTCAATCCTCTTGCTAATGCAAGGCCTCCGATAGCGATCACATGAACTCCGGACTCTGGTGCTTTCGAATAATCCAGTCCGCCACCTTTCATGTTTATGAGTTTTGCTTCTACAGAAGCTAGTCCTCGCTTCAGGGCCGAACGAATGTCATTCCAAGTATGGTCTACTTGGTTGGAGTATTCTTTTTCCCAAATGTTGTGCAGCTGTATCAAGAGTGGTGAGCTATCCCATGAGTTACTAGATGCCCATGCGTCAACTGCTTCATTCAAATCTTGCAGCAACAGATAAAGCAGATCATGGACTTGCTTCTGAATAGCGTTGAATCTGCTGACATTCACCAGCATTGAAGAGTGTTGATGCCCTTCGCCATCTAAAACCCTAATGGCGCGAGTGAGAATATATTCATATACTGCCTCTTTGAGGCTTTGTGGCAGTTGAGTAACCAAGTCCCCGGACTTATGCTTTAGAGGTAGTAAGTCCTTGTAGTCATTGGGGATCTCCCGAACGCAGTGTTTAAGCAGATCCGCTTTTTCTGAAAAAAGCCTTTCAGCGCCAACATAGTTATCTGGTGGCTCAAGAGACTTTATGAAGTGTTCGGGGAAAAGATCATTGTTAAGCATCTCGTCTTCAGTGTCTGGATCAATAAATATGTTAGCAAAAGGAGTTGCTGTATAACCAACATATGAAGAGCGTCGTGAACATTTTAATAGCTCGCGAATTCTTGAATTTATTTTTGTGGTTTTCTTTGGATCTTTAGACGTGTTGATAGAGGCATTGTCTGCTTCATCGTCGATTAGAAGCATTGGGCCGTCGAGAGGCATTCCGGGTTTAAGATCGCCTAGCCAAGTAGTTAAACTTTCAAGGACCTTTTCATTTTTTTTAGTTACGAAAAGTATGGGGTCTGCAAAATTTCCCTCTTCTGCTGTGATACCTTTTGTAATGTTGACATTGAAGTCTGTGCTTTGGGTCGTTCCGCAGAATGGTTGTCGCTGACGCATATTTTCATTGTCCGGCCCCCTAAGGACATAGGAAATTGGGTACGTCTCTGAAATTAACCTATCTCCAAGAGAGGACTTTCCGACAAAGGATTTATCAAGCCTGATTTGGGTTTGATACCTCAAAGAGTTGGTCAGCCCCGCGAGGACGACGATTATTCTGTATCCGGCATCTGCTGCTTTGGCAATCAAAGCGGAGTAATTTGTTGTTTTACCTGACTGGACGTGTCCCATTACCAGCCCTCGACGACGCCAATTTGCGTTCTCTTTGGGGTCTCCCAAATAGCCCAGAATTTCATCTGTGACTTTGTCGATAGATTGGACAACTTGTACGGGAAGGATGGAGTGGTCAGTCCAGTACTTGTTGAGTCGACGCCAGTAATAGGACTGTAGCTCTGCTTTTCTATTCGGATACCACTCTTGGAAGTCGGTTTTTAGTGCGTGACCAATGCCCTGTTGCGTACCATATACAGTTTCTAGGTGACGGATTAGCCGTGCTTTCAAGTCTTCGCTTAGCAGTGCTGATATGTCAGATGAATTTTTTACGTGGTTTTCCAGAAAGCCGGAGGGCACAGGTAGGCGGCCTTGAATTTTTTTGTCAATTTCAATTTTAAGATATCCCAAGCTAGCATTAAATTCCATTTTTTAGGCCCCATTTTTTTGCTGTATTATTTCGAATGTAGCTTTCTGTGTAAGTCAGTTGACTTGAAAATGGTTCGAATTTTGAGACGTAACTGAGGAAATTATCAATGGTTGACTGATCCTTATGGTCTTGTAAATGGTTGATCATGCATTGGTCCAGTAGCGCTTCGAATTCTTCAACTGATGTGGTGCATTGATTGATCCCGAGATCAGCATCTTTAATGAACATATCTGTTGGGAAATAAGATTGGAGTAATTGCAATACACCTTCAAAATCTGCGGCGGTTCCTCCTTGTGCCAGCAGTCGAGATATCATGGGGTGATCTCGGTTTGCTTGATAACGAATTTGGCCGTTTTTGACATACCTGCGCCAAACTGCTTGGACCTCATGGCGGTCGAGAGAGAGCCCCTTGTTTCGATGAACGCGAATGGATCGATGGTTGAAACGCCGAACGATTTCTTGCAGGCGGCGCTTTAAAATCGCTGGTAGTTGTGCATCAGATTTGTCGACTGTGATTCGCCAGTCGGTATCTAGAGTATTTGGCAGATCTACCCTGACTCGGGTCAGTTGAGTTAATTCACTATGAGGAACCAGTCGGAACCATGTTCCGTAGATAATTAGTCGTCTATTTCTGTAGACATAAAACCCCTGATTTCGGACCATGCCTTCTGGACCACCAAGGAGTAGTTGGTCCTCTGTCGACAGCTTTGAAAAGTGAGGAAGTACGTAGGGTTGAATCTTGATTTTTTCGCCGCTTGGCATGAGAATACTTTCGGCGTCAAGCGTTTGGGTGGCATCGTGAGATGTCATGAATGGATCGATTGGTGTGAGCTGATGATTGTTAATGAAGATTGTCAGACGCCTATTGTTCTCACCTGCAAGATAACGATGAAATATCAGGGAGAGTTTTTGTATTGCATGGGCAATATCCCGCGTTAGCGACTCATCAACTGACTTACAGTTTTCCCAGTCCAGTAGTCTGTCTGATCGACTCCATATCACCTCAGTCCCCGTGGGTGTTTCTGGAAGGCGATATAGTAACGGAAGCACTTCATCTCCCTCTAGGATTTCCATGCCCCAGTCATCGATGTCATCAATATCCCATCGAGCAGCGGTCAGAGCACTTCCTTGCCAAGAAGCGACGGTCAGAACCCGGGCTTGAGAAACAGATGCCGATTTGAGGCCCCATCCGAACCTACCAAGATCATCAGGTTCGCGGATTGTCTGGGGATTGGAGCTCGCGGGGCGCATGGCAACAGTGAGTGTTTCTTTGTCCATACCCACACCATCATCCCGGATCCGCACCACGACATCATCGGCCTGTGGATAAAAGTCGATATCAACCCGCTTTGCCTTAGCCTTGATGCTGTTATCTACCAGATCAGCCAGCGCCGCTGCCAGATCATAGCTGCCGAAGCTTCTGGCGGTAGCCATCAGATCCTTAGCCAATGGCGGATTTGAGATCTTCATTTTCCCTCCTGGAGTCAAACTGCGTCCTAAGGCCACGACAAGGCTACAACACCAGTGGGAGAGGCCTTTCGTGCGGAGCTTAAGCAGAAAGGCACAATGCTAGCATTTGCTGAGACTAGCTTGTCTCCCCCTTTTTGTGAGGGGCATGATGGTTGCGCCGCTCAAAGGCCTAGAAACACTTTCCAGTGGGGCGGATACGGAGAGGTGGTCTACAGGTCTGGATTTTTGTTGGACAAGCCTACTGCATCCCGTAGTGGCAGGCGCAAGCGTTCAGGACAGTCTAGGAAACTTCAGTCAGAGGAAAGTGAATTGTCTTGCTGGTACTGCAAGATTGCTGAAAAAGGATGGCTAATTTACAGGTGTTAAAAACTGAAAAGGGGAGCCGCGCTC
>NZ_JALMEZ010000023.1:0-101932 GCF_023242495.1 Pseudomonas sp. MWU13-2862
CTGTCGCTTTCTGTGCAGCCATTTCTCAGTGAATTGTTTCCGACAACCCGTCAGACGCGCCGCGACAGGAGCACCAGGTCGGCCGCTTCCTCAGCGTCTTTGAGGAGTGTCGTGCGCGGCGTGCCCATCTGCGCACGCATGGTGAGCCCGCGCGCTAGATCCGTGACTTGGATTGCACGCGCGGCTACGGGAAAGTCAGACGGGATTTCTCCCGCGCTGATCCCGTCCCGGAAACGGCCTTCCACTAGCGTCACCGCGCCAGCTCCCGCATTCTGCAGGAACTGCCGGACCTCGGGGTCGTTCACAAGCGGCGCGACGCACACGAGAAGACAGCCTGGGGCAGAACCTTTCTCGGTCGCACTTTCTACGGCCTGCCTCAGGAAGCTGGTGAGCGAGTCGCGAAGAGTCCCTGGCGAGAGGAGTGCCTTGGCTGCGAGAGCACCTTTCTTCTCCGCATACGCCCTGAGGGTACGCAAGAATATCGTCCGCTTGTCCCCAAAGATGGCATACAGGCTCGGCCGTCCCACACCCATCCCGGCGACAAGATCGTCGATCGTCACTCCGTCGTAGCCCTTCGACCGAAACACCTGGGTCGCCTTTTCCAGCGCCCCCGCTTCGTCGAAGCTGCGCGGTCGGCCCCGCGGCCTAGCTGTATTTTGAATCATTTAGTTCAAAACTCGTTGACAATGGTTGTTTCGCAAATATATAACTGAATAGTTCTAAATTGGCAAGCCGGCTCCGGCTTCGCGTTTCACCACGGAGACACCTATGGAACATTCGATCGCACTCGTCACCGGCACCACCTCCGGGCTCGGTTATGCGGCAGCCCGCACTCTTGCCGGAGAGGGCTGGCGCGAGATCATCGTCACCGGGCGCAGCCTGGCCCGGACCCAGGAGACGGCCGCTCAGCTCGCGGCGCAGACCAAGGCGCAGGTCTTCACGCCGCTGGAGCTGGATCTGAACTCGCCGGCCAGCGTCGAGTCCGCCCTCGCCGAGCTGGTCAAGCGCGGTCGGCCGATCGATTTCCTGCTGCTCAATGCAGGGATGGTTCCAGGCAAGGAGCGCGTGATCACGGCCGCAGGCGTCGAGGCTTCCCAGGCCCCGCTGGTCGGCCATCATCAACTGACGGTCGGCTTGCTTCGCGCCAACCTGCTGAGCCCCAACGCACGGATTGTTATCGCCGGTGCGGAGCCTGCCCGAGGGGGCGTACCCATGTTTCGCTACACCGACGTGCCAGCCTTCGCGGCCAAGTACTACCGGGGTGACCAAACCGCCGCTGTGGAAGCCTTGATCCGCAACGGGCCGAACGTGAAGTACGTGCCCAACAATGCGTATGCCGATGCGAAGCTGATTGTCGCTTGGTGGGTCGCGGCGCTGGCCCGCCGGCTACCTTCCGGGATGGCCGTATACGCCGTGTCGCCCGGTGCCGCGACCGCTACCAAGGTTTCGCGACAAGCTGGCCTGGCCGTGAAGTATCTGTTTATCCCAATCGCGAACCTCATTCCCGGCATGAATCAGACGCCGGAGACTGCGGCCCGTCGGTACCTCCAGGCGTCGGAGTTCGGAACTGACGTCTCAGGGCAATTCTTCGCCTCGGCTCAAGGGAAGTTCTCAGGCCCCATTGAGGCGCAGCGCCACCCACACCTCCACGATCACGCCAGCCAGGAAGCCGCGTGGCAGGCCGTCGTCAAGGTCTCCGGCGTCGACTTGTCCTAGCCTGCATCTTTGGCGATGGCGACCCAGGACTGATCGCCCCGACAGCCTGCCAAGCCTACGTCAAAGAAGTTTCAACACCAGGGTGACCGTGGGGCTGTCTGAGTGCGCGAATATCCAGTTCGGTCACCGCCCCTATAGATTTATTCCTACGTGTTGCACCCTGACAGGCCCTGAGCTGCCCGTCCGTAGGGTTGTTGAAGGCGACGAACTGTCGGTGCACCTGGGTTCACCCCGTTACGTGGCTGCGCGATTGAGCTTTGATTTTCAATCCATTAGGCTTGCAGCCCACAAGGAGTGCGGTTAAGAAGGGATTGATGGATGGCGACTTTCTACGATTATTTCAAAGAAAATATGGAAGGGCTGGGCCTTCCGGCCCCCGAGTCACTCCTCGGCACACTGTCCGTCGCAGTGGCCACGGCCTCAACGCTACTTACTCAAATAGACAAGTTCGGCAAGGCGGTCACCATCGGCGAATTGATCGGTGCCGGCACTCGCCTTGAACAGCTCGCCATAATCGGCGCCTGCTCGGCAGCGTTTTATGTGGGGGCTGTGATTGACAGTATCGCTGTCGCTACTGGTCGGAGTCTTGCCGGGGGCTTGTCCATCGCCGATGTGCTGGCCATGGCTCGGACCAACAATCTCGATCGGCATTGGCTGAGTGCCTGCCTGATACAGTATCCAGGCGTGTACCAACCTCAATTGCCAGGCCGTCAGTTGTATCGCAACGCCAGGGGCGTCGTATGAAGGACTCCATCCTGCTGCTTCTCACCGCGCTGGTGGTGGCCGCCGTGTCCTGGGCGTTTTGGCATTTTGCTGGCGCTGATGGGTTTGCAGTCTTGAACCTTCTTGCCCTTGTTGCTTTGGCTGCAGATAACCTGCGACTACGTAGAAGGTTGAAGCGGCTGCTCTAAATTCTGCTGTCGTCGCCAGGCTGCGTCTGTTGTGGTTCAACGGTGCCGGGCACTGCATTGGTTTTCTGCTCAGTCCGAACAGGTATCAAGCAATGACCTGAGGGGCTGATACGGCTGTAGAGCTCCATACTCAATGAACGGGAAGATCCGCTTCCCGTTCATCTATCGTTTTAGAGTTGTCAGCCGTTGACGCTGACCGCCTGCCCATCCAGGACCGAGTCCATTTTGAGCTGTGCCAACTCGATCAGATGCACCACACCCATCGCGACCTTACGGTTCGAGCCGATCTGGTTGTCAGCGTTTTCATAGGCCGTGGCCGCCGCGGATTGCAGAATCGAATAGACGTTGACCAGGGTGTCTTCCTGATTCTTGGGCTCATTCAAATGATCACGCAACATGGTGACGGGGGGAGGTTTCGAGCCTACGTCCGGGCCGAGGTTGTAGTAAGACAGGGCTCGGTCGGCGATACGAGGGTCGATGCTTTCAATGTTGGATATTGCAGGCGGATTGGGGGTTACTTTGAACATATTCGCACTTCCAATGTTAAGTGGAACTGCCAGTCATCGCGACTAAACGAGGGGGTGGCAGCTGTACACAGGTTAGTCGACCGGAACATTGGGAACCCGGCGCGCCCGAGGGCGCCCTGCGCACAGCCACCATAAAGCAGGGCAAGAAAAATCGTGCCCGACAGGGAGGTGACGCTTGTGCGCCCAATGTAGAACTTCCGGGCGACTAAACCCGATCACTGATGAGCAGTGACGAGTCGAAGCCTAGCTGTGAGATCAGGCGCAAACAAGCGGTCAGGATTTTCTAGGAAATTTCAGTCAAGGGAAAGAGAGATCTCTTGCGCGCCGCTGAAATGACAGGCTTCCGTGAGGGGGGAGAGGGCGGTTGGCCGTATAGTCCCGCCTGTAGCTCCCTTGAAAGAATCTGGGGAGCGCTGCGTCGTAGCCTCCCGACCCTGGTCAATCAGAGTGCGCCCAGCCTGGCGCTTCGGTAATCTGCGGGTACTGTGGAGTCAACCGTGCCGTACAAGGACGAAACCGATGATCAAGCGTATTGGTGAGACAGAAATCAAACCGGTTCACAACGCTTCCTGCCACTGTGGGGAGGTGGTGCTTGAGCTGGAACTACCGAACGGCGTGGTTGATCCGAAACGATGCAACTGTTCACTTTGCAAGAGGCGAGGCGCCGTTATGGGCACCGTTCCCCTCACGGGCCTGAAGATCCTGAAAGGGGCCGACGTGCTGAAGAGTTATCGCTTCAATACCCAGCAGGCCTGCCACTATTTCTGTTCCGTCTGTGGGGTGTACACCCATCACATCAGGCGAATCGATCCGTCACAGTGCGCCTACAACGTTGGCTGCCTGGACGGTGTTGACCCAGCAGACTTGGGCATGGTGCCGGTGAGTAACGGACGTAACCACCCGTTAGACAAAAAGTAAGCTGACCCAAACGGATGAGAAGATCATCGTGGCGTCCTCACCCTGGATACCCATTACCTACCACGTGTGAATGTAAAAAATGCACTTAAAGCGATTTAGATGTTTCGGAACAGGCCCGAACAGTGGAAATGAAGCTTTGGTCATTTTTCAAAGGGGTTCCTCCGAATGGTCGGTCGCTGAGCGGCAAAAATTCGCAGCCGAACAGAAGGCCAATGCCTGCGTCTTCATCAACACAATGGAAGACGGTATCGGACCGTGCGTTCTCGATTTTTATTACCCGCATGCTCGAAGTCCCCTCTGTCTGCACGCATCTCTGGCGGCTGCGTATTACATGCAGACCCATCATGTCGCTGAGTATTCAGGGTCAGCACTGACGTCCATGAGCAAACAGGTATTGACCTTCGCGCATGCAGGAAATGAACTGCATATCAGCGTCGAGCCTGATCATGTGAAAAGGCCTGTGCCCACCATCGGCGCCGTCGCAGAACTGCTTGGCTGCACGGAATCAGCGATCAAGACCCCGGCGGCCATCGCATCAATCGGCAGCCCCAAGCTATTGGTTGAAATGGTCAGTCTCGAGGCGTTGTACGCGTTGCGCCCGCCACTGAGTGGGATCGTAGCATGGGGGAAGGGGGCCGCCGTGAGCGGCATTTACGCCTACGCGCGCCGCGAAATGCATCAGTACGAGGGACGTAATTTCAATCATCTGGAGGAGAGCCTGGAGGATGCTGCAACGGGGGTGGCCGCAGGCGCGCTCAGCGTACTCCTGGCAAGAAACATCATCCTGCATCAAGGCGTCATGCTGGGAAATAGGTGTCAAATCAGCGCGTCGAATTGTGATGGATTGATCAGCGTTGGAGGCCTGGTTTACGAAGCATGACAATAGAGTTTTCCTGCATGGTAAACAAACGCTGGGCTGTCTGGTCGCGTCAGGTCTTCCTGTACGAGCGCAGCTTGCTCAGCTCGAGCGTCGGCTAGGTGGCAAAAAATGTGTGTAAGGACGGCTTTCAGACCCATGTCTCCGAAATTTCTGGGTGTTTATGGCGCGCCGATGCTCAAGCAAGTACAGCGATTATTGGACATGAGTTGCTATCATTTTGCGACTATTCTATGATTTCTCCGGCCGTGGTGGCTGGATGACTGGCTACGGTTATGTCCGTGGGTACGAGTCCGTACTCGACTACTAAAGTCTCACATATTCCATCCAGCCATCACGTCCACTTACCGAGCATGTCGCATGACCTCCGTAAAAATCGCTGATATTCAAACTATTGACGAGCTTTGTTTGGCCATCGGTGCCAACCGGGAAGAAGTGTTGCAGTACCTGCAATCCCCTCGGCAGGTAGACTATTATGAGCTGATCTGTATTCCAAAACGCGGAAAGCGTCGTCGAGGCGAATACCGAGAGGTCTACAAAGCTAAATATCAGTGGATAGCTCAAGTCCATCGTTCTGTCGCGATGATTATTAAAAATAGTGCTAGCTTTCAGGAGTGTGTCCAAGGTTTTTTGGATGGTCGGTCTACCCTGTCAAATGCTCTACTGCACATGGGGCAGGAAGTAATTGTTCATGCGGATATCAAGGATTTTTTCAACGCAATAACCGAACTCCAGGTCAAAGATGCTTTTTCGGTCATGGGGGCGTCGCTAATTATTGCAGATATTCTGGCTCGAATGTGCACCATAGATGGGTTTTTACGACAAGGTACGAGGTGCAGTCCAGGAATATCGAACTTGGTATGTCGTAGGCTTGATCTAGATATGTTGGGTCTCGCAAACTCTAAGTCGTCCGTTTATAGTCGTTACGCTGATAATATTACCTTTTCAGGATGTTCCCCTCCTTCATACAATTTAATAAAAGCTGTTGTCGAAAATAATGGCTTTGAATTACGAGGTAGTGGCTGCTACACGCAATATAGAGGGGCGCGACAGTTTGTGACAGGGCTCTCCGTGGTTGATGATAAAATGCCTCGGCTGCCGAAGAAAATGAAAAAAAAGCTCAGATTAATTGTTTATTATGTGAGTAAATATGGTGAGGAGCATTTTGAGGCTTCTGCAGGGGCTCATACGATCACCCCGACCATGACACAGCTTCTAGGGATGATTGCTTATGCCTATTCAGTAGAGCCCGTATTTGCGAAAAAACTATGGGCCAAACTTGCCCCCTAAGCCAAAGGGTTTTTATCCCGCTTATGTTTTTCTCCTGTGATTATATTTTCGGCATATTTTATTCTCGTTCTTATTAGTGCCATCGAGCCTTTAGGGTATTGGTCGCCGCCAGAAATATAATCCATTGATATGGCTGCCACTAAGTCCGCTAGCTCGATCAGTTCTTTTCCATTTCGTGTGTGTCGGGCTGCTAGCGTGGGGTTTGTGATGCGCCGATACTTAGTGTGAACATCGGTGATGGCAGTCTCGATAGCAGCTTTAATTTCTTCCGTGTTCGAGTATATGGCGACTATATCATCGTGTTTTTTACTCAGTCTGTGAAGTAATGGGGTCGTTAAGGTAAAAAACACCTTTTCCGAGGTTGGCCAGGTGGTGATAGACGCATCTTTTGCATAGTAAATATAAGTCAGGAAACTTAGTGTTGCTAATTTTGGTGCTAATATTTGTGTGAATGGGCCAGGCTGAAAAAGCTCCTTTAGGGCTAGTTTACCTGCTGTCTCCTTATCGTCATCGGATAATATGGAGCTGCGTTTCAAAGCCTCTCGCCACTGCTTGACCTCGTTAGCAATACCTTCAGGGGTATCAGTCAAAACAATTGCCGTAAGTATTCCGGGCGCAACATGATTTTCTATTTGAGAAAGTGCAATGTGGCACTTGATGGGGGTTGAACTGTTGGGAGAAGGGCTCACGGTACTGGAGCTGATAGGGATGTTTGCTACGGCTACCCGGGGTACGTCTTTGAATGCAAATAATGGGCTTAACTGAAATATTAAGGATTCTCTATTGTAGGTGCCTGACACTCCGGAGCCAGCCCTGGTGAAGTTTTTCAATTTTTCCCATAAATCGGAAGCTCTTAGGGGAGCCAAAAGTATGTGCCGGAGAGAGTTGATAGCAACATCAGGGGTGAGCGATTCTGGCGCCATTACGTCAAAATTATAAATAACGAGATGCTTGAAAAAGTGATGTAGCTCAGAGTCGTCGAAATTTACCCCGGCGTCCGATAATATAGTTTTTATGTCCTCCACCACTTTTTTCGTGCCAGGGGTGGATGTTGTGTCACCAGTCGTCTTTTCAAAAAAACTATCTGAAGTATGGCTGTTACGTGCTGCTTCACTAACGAGCCGAAACCTCCGTAGTCCTGCGCTCGAAATAGTATCTGTCGCACCCCCGTAATAATTTTGTTCGCTGGCGTTATCGGTATGTTTGTAGGTGGCCCAAGAGTTTATTATTATTTCTCGAAAAGCAGTATTGCTCTCAGCTGAAGATATTTTTAACGCTCGCTTGACTTGAAGGTGAAGCTTTGGGGCAAGTGGGTGTTCGAACTCAACAATAATATCGTCCAGCGGTGCGTCATAGCCTGACTGTTGAAGTTTAACCGTTTTGATTGGCATGTTGAGTGGTGCCTGAATATCACCGCTTAACAAGGCTGCAAGATAATAAGCTGCAACGTGTCCTTCATAAACAAATCCTGAACCTCCCGTCAACTCTGAAGATCGCACGTTTAATCCTTTCTCAAGCCAAGATACGAATTACTGCAGACGAGAAAATTGGGCTCTCGGCGTATCATGATTGTAATGGGATGATGGCCGTTTGATCCAGAAGATCTACGATGACCAGACTACTGAGCCTCCACGATCAGATGCGTATACGATCCCAGTAGCCTCCATCAGCGCGCACATCGGAAGGCAAACCTTTTCTTTGTAGAGCCTTGCTGAGCGTCAATGGCCTGATTTTTCTTTCCGGTTAAAACGCTTCTTGGGGCTAGCAGCACCTATCAGCATTTCTTTGGTTCGAACGTGTTGAGTTCGATCCCCAGCACGGGTAGGACTCAAGGCTGTGCTGCATGACATGACCCTATGTGAAGGAGATGGCGTTGTGGGTGAGTGATGCAGGTGGCGGCAGGCAGCCCGTCGGTCATCGTGATTTCAAGCCTAGATGAGCTGTTCCGTGCAAGCAACTCGCGTTTCTCGCGCGATCAGCGACTCGCGTCGACGAGCGTTTAGGAGCCAAGATGCTTTGTCTTAGAGCAGTACTTGGGAACGGTGTAACTCAGCGAGCCACCGCTCCCTCAGGGCTTCTCGGAGCAGCCCTAGCCAGCAACGCGCACATCATTTCCGATACCGTGTCGTACCTGGACTCGACGATGTGCCGGGCGAAGGCCGAGTACTCGTTGTTCGCTTCGGCGTGCCTGAAGAATTTATCGATGTGTATCTGCAGCACGGGCATCCAGTCCCTGACTCCCTCGTCAGTGGGCTCTTTGGCAATTTTGCTGATCGTTGTTTTCAGACATAGAAATTCTTCGTCCAGCTTAAGTTGCAGCTCCCGCCTCGATTCCGCGAGTTTTGAGCGATTAAGGCCGAGTATATCGATGCTGGTCTTGCCGTGCCGCGAGACAGCGACGGCCAGCGGGTGGTCGGCCACGACCCTCCAGTCTATATGCTCGCCGGGGTCCAAGCAGGTGGGGTCTATCAGCAACGGGTCTTCCTGCGTATGGTCGTCGGTGGCGCAGGTGGCCCGCAGCCCGGCCACCGGGAAGTGATCGTGCTTGCCGCTCAGGCGTTCGCCCTGGGTCAGTTGCTGGCCGTCGTTGGCGCCCAGCAGCACCTGGTTTCGGCCGCGGTTGCAGTCAATACAAGAGGCCAGGAGGTTGGTCCATTCGGTGGCCAGCCACCAATAGCCCGGATGGTTGAGCTCACCTTCTACGCGGCCTTTAGGGCGGAAGTGTTCGACATCGATGGGGCCAGTATTAGTGATCTTGCCTTCGCAGTAGGCGCATTTGTTGTGAAACAGTGTGTTCAGCGCCGAGATCACGTCGGGTTCCTTGTAATAGGCGAACACGTATGACTTGGTGTACGGGTTTTGGTAGTGCACCGCCGCGCGCAGATGCTCGCGGTGGCCGGAGCCATTTGGCGCGGTCAGCGATGCCGGTTTGGCGACCCGGTTGCGATTAATGGGTACCATATTTCCTCCTGTTGCGTTCGAGCACCTCGATGATCGCCCGCACCGAGGCTTCCCTGGCGTTGGCGTGTTCGATGGGCGTGGCGAGGTCCGTGTCGCGGATGTGCCGGGTCAAGGCCTGGGCGATGATCTGCCTGTCGAGGGTATCGCCGATCATGGGGAGGCTACCGTAGTTCTCCAACAGGTCGTCGCGATACTTGCGGTCCTTCTGCGAGAGGTCCTTGTCTTCGTGCGCCGCATATTGGGCGAGCTTCTCTAGTGCGCGTTGACGTAGCGGGTCTTCGGTGGTGGCTAGCCCGAAGTAGTCGGACGTCAGGATCTGCTCGATGCGCAGATTTGCCACATTAGGCAATTGCTCGACGCGCTGCAGGTGCCCATCGCGGTCCCGATACAGCACTTGCACCTCGCCCTCGAACATCCCCCGCAAACACAGCGGGTCGTGGGTGGAGGTGATGAACTGTACACGTGGGAACGATTCGCGCAGCGCACTCATCACCCGCATCTTCCAGCGTGGGTGTAGGTGGTTTTCAATTTCATCGATCAGCACGATGCCTTGGGCGAACTCTAGATTGTCCCAGTGTTTGAGCATTTCCCGCATGATGTCGACGGCCATGGCGAACAAAGATTTGTAGCCATCGCTTAGGTGTTCGATGGGGAGTGGCGAGGTACGGCGATGGATGAAAATCGAGCGGTTGTCCCGGGCCACGAATTCGCCGGGGCGCAAGGCAAGTAGCGACGCCAGTGCGCGCGCTGCGGCGTCGAATTTTTCTTCGTCGATGTTCAGCAGCCATATCGCTGGGTCAGGCAGGCTCGCGGCCTGGTTGAACAGTGTCTTGCTGGGGCAGGGCTGATTCCTTGTCAACCTGCCGGAAAGAAAGTAGCGCCTTGAGCCATAGCCGAACACCAGATTCTGTGGCGTTCCGTGTGACTTCAGTTGGCCCGTCTGCAGGTCCAAGCTGAGAGAGGTTTGCTCCCCATTGCTGAAGTGTACGGTCACGGCCTGTTGAACCCGATCGATTGCGCTGGCGTCGATACCATGAGGGATGATTGCCTGTCGATCGAGACGGAGGCGTCGGCGGTCCTCGACAGTCATCAACGCCAGGGTGATTGCCTGCAGGATCGAGCTTTTTCCCGTCGCGTTTTCCCCCAGTAGCATGGTGCCAGGTGTGTGTTGGCTCGTAGCAACGCCGCCAAGGTCTAGAGCAAAATGCTCAATGCCCTTGAACCGGCCGATCTCAATTTTACTTATGTACGCATACCGTTTGGGCATGAACGCGACATCCAGATGGGTGTTCCGAATCATGAATGCCAGTTGGTTAACTTTGCAGAGTGAAATCGCCTCTTGCCATGCGCTTGACGAATGTTCGCTTCTGAGGCGAATGATTTTTTGTACGAGGTCAGTGTGGGGAAAGTATCTGCTACGGCCGATTTGCGTTTGAAGTATTCGGCAGACATGGCCAAGGCTATTCCTGATGGCGCCAGCATACGGATGACTATCGCTGATGTTATTGCGCAGGGCTTCGGTCAGCTCATACTCGTTGTTGCTCTTCAGAATCAGATTGAGTACTGCCTCGATGGCCTCTTTGCGTTTGAAACTAATCGTTGGTCGGTTGAGGTCGACTAGTGTGATGGTAGCTTTGCCTGCGTCTGAAGTACCAAGAACCATACCGTCCGTATCGAACATCAGGTGGTCCGCCGGAGCGTCCTCGAAAGGGTTGAGCAGCAACGGCTGCTCAAGTAATTGGGCTGCTCTCCAAGAAGAAAAGGCACTCGCGGTCCGACCGGCTATAGGGAAGAAGTTGAGCTTGTGGTTGTTACAGTCGGTGCAGATCAACATCAGATTCTGCCATTCATATGCGAACCAGGCGTAACACTCGACATGGTCGATATCGTGGTAGGGGTCGACGGCATTGCTCAACGGCCGGTAATGCGAGACAAACCGACCGCGATTATCTTCAAGTAGGGTTTCACAGTAGGCACACTTGCTGTTTTGAACCCGATCAAGCTCTTGGATGGCGGATAGCGCCTCCTCCAGCAAGTCCTTGTTGAATGGCGGCCGGGTGCGTGCCCGCTCAACCGCGCCAAGTTTGAAATAGGCCTTGAGTCGTGCCGTCTCCCGGGTGAATAGAGAGTTCTTGTTGGATATTTCGGCTGGCTTGGGATTCGCCAATTTCTTGAGCTTGATCAAAACGTGCAATCTTCCGTGAAGGTGGGGCTGTGGGGAACATCAGGCGATCAACGCCAGGGCCTGCGTAGTTGACGTGACGCGAATCCGCGTGCCGAAACTGGTCATGTGCCTGAACACCCAGTTGTGGTGTTTGATGATCTGCCGCGTGCTCAGCACGTCGCGAGTTCTGGTGGTGACGATATTGATCTGGCTATGGCCGCCTCGATGTCATGGGCGATATCCTCGCCACTACGCAGGGCTTCTTGCGCATTGATTACCAGCAGGGCGGTACTCATCGTCGTTCCTTGAGAGGTTGGAGCGCGAATCATACTTCAAGCGCGCCATCAACGCCTGGCCAAATGGCATCATATATGTGTGGCAGTACAATCGTTCGGTGCGTATGACAGGCCAAAACTGATTCGGGCGTAGCTTCAGAGCCAGACCAGCAAGCGAAGCACCACCAAGCCCGGCTTGCTGAGGGGATTCATCCTACTGGGCTTCGTTTCCTCCTTCCCCATGCACCCAATGAAGCGCAAGTCTAAACCTGACCTGCCGAGGCTTTTCGATCGGCCAAAGTACCGAAAGCGCAACATCATCGAGAGCATGGTTGTTGAGGTGCAACAGAGTCGGACACTGCATTGGTTGGTTTTTGGTTTCGGTCCGAGCTGGGGCAGGCAATCGCTTGAGGAGGGCTGATCCGGCTGTTGAACTTCAGACCCGAATGAGCGGAAAGCCAGGCTTTCCGCTCTCCGCAGAACGTGGTCAGCCGCTGACGCTGACCGCCTGCTCATCCAGCACCGAGTCCATCTTTAGCTGTGCCAACTCAATGAGATGCACCACTCCCATCGCCACCTTGCGGTTCGAACCGGTCTGGTTGTCGGCGTGCTCATAGGCCGTGGCCGCCGCGGATTGCAGAATCGAGTAGACGTTGGCCAGGGTGTCCTCCTGACAGCTGGGTTCATCCAGATGATCATGCAACACGGTAACAGGTGCTGGTTTGGCACCTGCCTTCGGACCGAGGTTGTAGTGAGACAAAGCCCGGTCGGCGATACGAGGATCGATGCTTTCGATGTTGGAGGTTGCAGGCGGATTGGGGGTTACTTTGAACATTGATACGCTCCTGGGTAGTGGAGCCATCACTCATCGCTACCAAACGATGGGGTGGTGGCTGTACGCAGGTTGGTAGACCGGGACTCCAGGAACCCAGCGCGCTCGAGAGCGCCCTACGCACAGCCGCCATAACACATACGGGCGGGCACAAAAAAAGCGCCAGCATGTATGGAGAT
Organism: Pseudomonas sp. MWU13-2862; assembly: GCF_023242495.1. Lineage (NCBI taxonomy): Bacteria > Pseudomonadati > Pseudomonadota > Gammaproteobacteria > Pseudomonadales > Pseudomonadaceae > Pseudomonas > Pseudomonas sp. MWU13-2862. The sequence continues at coordinate 12,651 of NZ_JALMEZ010000023.1, forward strand.
GAGCGCTCTATGCGCCTGGAAGTTACTCGGGCTACCAAACCCGATCACTGATGAGCAGTGACGAGTCGAAGCCTAGCCGTGAGATCAGGCGCAAACAAGCGGTCAGGATTTTCTAGGAAATTTCACTCAAGGGAAAGAGAGAACTCTTGCCGGACGCTGAAATTGCCGGCTCCAGTGAGAGACCGTGAGCACCACTGGCCCTGTGTTCGATCCCACTGGTTGAAAGGTGCCGTTGATGGCCAGCTGCTTTCGAGCCAAGGTGGGCGTTGGTAGCCATGAGGAGGATGCAGAAAATTCAAACGCAGCCGTTACAAAGGCGCGTTCCAATTGAAGCCACACACCTCCTGTCGAAACCATTGCGCTAGAACACATCATGATCGATCTATTCATTGCTCTTCTGGAGTTCCTGGGCCCTCTGGACTCTGTAGCCCAAGCAGACGGGCCGTCCACATGGGCACGACGTAATCGGAAGCTGATCAGAGTCTTGTACATCCTTTGTATGCTTCCCGTGTGCGTAGCGCTTTTGCTGCTGGTTATCGACTGGGTGGCTGGCCTAGGCATCGGAGGGAAGAGGGGGGTCATGGTCGTGGTGGGGATGCAACTGATCGGTTTGTTTGTCCTGCTGCACCGCAAGAGCAATAAATAAACGTCATCGTTTGGTTCCGCCATCTCCGTAAGCGGCGACGCGGGCCCGTTCCGAGATGTCTCTGTCTCGGGCACTCAAGGAAGGATAAAACGTGGTCGACGAATACAATCAAGCACTCATCATAGGTGCAGCCTGCAGCGCCATGGCTGCCGCTTTACACATAGGCGTTGTCATTGCAGGTCCTGCCGGATACCAGTTTGCCGGCGCAGGAAAACGCTTTGTTCGCGCAGCGGAGGCGGGAAGAGCATTTCCGGCAATCGTCACAATTGGAGTCGCGCTGATCCTCACGGTCTGGGCTCTCTGCCCTGTCTGGCGCAAGCTTCAGGTCCGTCATCAACTGATCCTGGATCACTCGTCTGATGGATACTGGGTGGTGTTGCCCCTCTCTTGCGTTTAACGAAAGTTCGTTACCTGAATAGAGCATTCTTCATCTTTAGCAAAAGGGCAAAAAGCTATCATCGCCCGGCAGTAAACGCTGCAAGGATAAATTGGAACGGGAGCTATTTTTCCATGATGGAAAACGCCGAGTTGGAAGCTTTCAAGGCTATTGTCGATTACGGCAGTGTCACTCAGGCCGCGCTGAAGCTCAACCGCGTGCAATCAAGCATCTCATTCCGTATCAAGACGCTGGAATCCAAGCTGGGCACCCGCTTGTTCGAACGCTCAGGGCGCCGCATTGTAGTGACGGCTGCTGGCAACGAACTGTATGGCTATGCCTCGCAAATCCTTGAGTGGGTAGCGAAGGCCGAGGCTAGTTTTGGGCAGGGCAGCAGTCCTCAGAAGCTGCGCCTTGGGGTGATCGAAAACTTCACGCTTTCTCGTCAGCCCTTATTGCAGCGAATAATGAGCAATCCGATAGCGTTGGATATCGATATTACCTTAGGTAACTCCACCTATCTGATCGATGCATTGGAGTCGGGCATTTGCGACGCCGCCATCGTCGGCGCCGGAATCGCACCTGGGCATTTGACGCGCCTTGGATTGTTCGAAGATCGGCTCACGCTGATTTATGGCGAGTCCCATGCTCCGGTATCGCTGGATACCCTGGATGGGTGCAGCTTTTTGGTCAACAGCCGGCAGAGTGCCTCGCAGCGCAACCTTAAAGAGTTGCTGACGCTTCATCGTGCGACACCTGACCGGATCGTTGAGTGCGGTTCCTACTCGTTGTTGTTCTCTCAGGTAGCGAATGGTGCTGGTGTCTCACTGGTGCCCCAAGCACTGGTTGAAGTCTTTGCCCCCACCCACAAAGTGCTTAGCCTGGAACTGACGGGCCCCTATGCGACGTTCAATACTGAAATGGTCTTTCTGGATGCGTCACTGGGTTCTGCTGCAAGGCGGCTTACCGAATGGATTCTTGAAAGTGAGCCATGTGAGGTTAGATCGACGGTTGGGCAGCAAGTAGAGATGAGCCACGGCTAACCATGGCTCTTCGTGCGCCGCTATCTGCGGGTGGACCTATTAGTTACAGGAGCAACGTACGGCTTCGTCCTCATAGCTCACGCTGATCTCAAGTGAATCCAGATCTGAACAGGCAGTAATCAAATCCCCACTTCCTTGCGCGATGCCGATCCAGTGAACTTCGTTATCGTCCACCCGTTCTATCAATTTGTTCATCAGGCAGTCTCTACGTTGCTCATCAGTTTCGGCTTGGGTTTGGCCGAGCACATCACAACGCCGGTGGCGATAAGCACCAGGCTCACCCAGTGGTAGGCATGGAGTGGCGTACCCAGGAAAATGATGCTCAGGATGCCCCCGGACAATGGGACGATATGCGTAAAAATCTCCCCACGTGTTGCTCCGATTTCAGCGATGCCGCGGTTCCAGAACAGGTAAGACAGCCATGATGGAAAGATGACCAGGTACGCCAGCCCCCATAAGCTGACGGTGCCATTCAGCATCGTGTGAAGGCTGTCTGGTGTTAGGTATATCGTCACGAGCGTGAAGGGGATCAGCAGTAAAGTGCCAACCAGTGCGGAGTAGGTGACAAAGGCGTCGCCAGGAATTGTCTTGGGCTTTGTCCGCAGAAAGGCGCAGTACATTGCCCAACTGGCAGCCGACAGCATGGTCCATAGGTCACCCTTGTTGAATTGCTTGAGGAAGCGTAGGTCCGAGAGGTGGCCCATGGTAACCAGCCATATGACGCCTAACGTACTGGCTACGACGCCAAGCCAGTTGCCACACGAGATGTGGTCGCCGAATACAAAGCGATTGATTGACAGTACCAGGCACGGTGTTGCCGAGAGATAGATGGCAGCATTCAACGACGTGGTGTACTGCAGCCCTATATACAGGGTCAGCGGGAACAACACTTGGCCGCAGATCGCAAGCATCGTCAGTGTTTTCCAGGACTGACGAATCGCCCCCATTGATCGGGTCAGCGGTCGATAGTTAATGATCAGTAACAATGCGCTGGTCAGCAGCCATCGGGCTTGCGATAGCAGCACCGGATCGATGTCAATGACCATCAACTTGCCAACGACATAGTTGCCACCCCAAAAGACGGCGGCCAGAGAGAGATAAAGGTAGGGCATGGGTTGGCTCCTTTACACTTTTTCCAGGCAGATATCGGTGGCTCGATCTGCGAACCATGGGGCCATCCCTTGAGCATCAGGCGCGATTAACAGGGCGCAGGCTTGGCCAGTGAGCTCTTTGAGCGCTGCCTTGAGTTCGTTCGGTAGGCGTTTCGCAGTCCAACGGTTCTTCATCGCGATCAATGGGTCGCCGTCGTTAACGATTTGGAAATGGGTCCCGTGTAGGCCAAGCTCTTGCGACAGTTCAGAAAGTCGGGACTGGACCGTTCTGGAGAACTGGATTTCATCTCGATGTCCGCTGATGCCTTGTGACGCCTTGCGCAGTTGACGCAGTGCATTCACATACAGCGGAATAGGGCGATTTTCCTGCGGGCTGGACAAGGCCCATTCGAGTGCACCCAGGGTGCCGCCCTGTTCGGGGATGGCGGTGGGAGTCAGCGTTACACTTTTATCCAGATAACGGTCAAACACTTCAATATTCCTTCAGCTTTCAAACCCAAGAACCGAGCGTCGTGCTCGGTGAGGGAAGCTTACGAAGGCGTTGGCAGCACGAATATCGAGTTATTTTGCTGGGTCAATTCGAAGAAAACGAATGATCGGGCGCAGGGGTTGTACATTTGTCTCTACGGCTCAAGTACAGCAAGACTGAGGTGATGTTGTCGAGCCTATCTCCGCGGGGGCGAATACGTGGATCTTTCTTACGACTTCTCCGCCAACTGATGCCCCGGAAGGAAGGGGCGTGCTTGGTGGATTCATATTCAGGGACAGTGTTGATGTGGAAGAAGCGGTATCCTCAGGACTCAATCGTTCCGCGCGGCCATGCGATTTCAGGAGGGGCGTATTCGCCTGATCGAGCAGTTTCTGGTGGACCCTTCGTCAGCGGCTAGGTCTGCCGCACTGTGGGCTGCCAGTCAGCACGGCGTCGATCCTTCCGGGATCCTCCTCGAACGTTTGGCCGGCAACATGCCGATCTCCAAAGCTCAATGGTTGGGTGTGCTGGGGCTTGCGCAGAACCTGAGTGTGCGAGTACCTGAGGAGTGGGTACGCCCAGGTATCAACCAACGGAGTGGCGCAGTTCGTGCGCTGGTACTGGCAATTGAGGGTGACCACCGTCCGGAGATGGTCGTGGCGGCGCTCAATGACCCGTCCCAAGGTGTATTCGAGGTCGCCATCAAAGGCGCTCATGTGGTGGTGTGGCGCGATATCCAGGACGAGCTGACATCAAGGCTTGAGCGCGAGTGGGAGACTCTGCAACCTTTTCGCAGGAGGGCGCTTCACCGACTCATGCCCAAGTGGGCTCAGGTGCAGTTTCTGCTGGATCAGTTCCAGAAGCAGACCAATGCGAGTTATTGGCTGGAGCAAATACGCCTCTGGGTTGAGGAGCACTACATGGTCTTTGACCAGATCACCTCGAAGAGCGAGCGCCAGCAGACCATTCAGCACCTGACTGAGCTTGAAGCGGCAAACGCATTGCCAGTCGGATCGCTTGCTCGGCTGATATGACTGCTAGAAGGTCAACCGTTTCTGGATTCCTGCAGTCATTGAGGTGAGCCGCTACTCGCCAAGGGCTGCAATCGGCCGAGGGTGTGTAAAAACGAAGAGCCGCAAAATTTGCAGTCGACGTTTCTGACGTTGATTTCAGGTCTCCGTCGATTTGTACTCTCTCCCGCCTATAAACCGCGTTCGGTGCTGCAACCAGGTGCTGGTCAACTGCCGGGCGGGCTCGACCGCGGCCAAGGCCTGCTGACGCTGATTTTTCGGCCAGGACTTGTCGTCGGTCCAGCCACGTACGCTCTGTTCGGGATCGTCCGCCTGCACGACCAGCGGCTTGAGAAAGTCTCCGGCAGAACCGGCTAGGGTTTGAAAAACGGCGCTCAACGCCTCAACGGGAAGACGTACTACAGCGCCAATCAGATCGGTCGCCTGTACACTCGGCTGGTTTGTACACGCGGGGATGGTGGGCGCCAGTCCGCGGGTCACCTACTGCTTACGCCGCCACCGACTGCCAGGGCTGGTGTGGGCCATCCCTGCCAACAAAAGCGTTTCAACTCTGCAAAGGTAGGACAAGTATGGCGAATGCTGGTATTGGAGTTTGGGCTACCAAAGCGGTGGGATATATTCTGGTTATCACCACTGTTTTACTCATCATTACCGTGGGCCAGGAACTGGTAAGCGGCGTAACCCAGTCCACCAACAAGTGGGGGCCACGGACGACTTACACCTTGGCCAACGAGCCATTCAAGTATTGGGCGTCAGTGGTCTCTCACCTTGCGGTTGCGCTAGTCCTGGGGGCTTTGTCGCGAGGAGCTTTCTGGCTGGCACGGCTTGAAGCCCAGGTGAATGACCCGCAGAAAAAACGTCGGCGCCAATAGATGAAGATGATGAGCAAAGAAAATATCAAACAGCGGCTACTTGAGCTGAGTGAGCTCATTCAAGAGATGGGAAATTTTTTGGACGAGGGCGCAGAAGACCGGCCACCAGGTTTTTTGAAGTGTGTGAGGATGCCTGCTCCAAGTGATGCAACTGATGTGGGCAACGTGCCTCGCCGTTCAAAATAAGCCATGGTCTTTAAACTGATCCCATGTTTGTCCAGCGTTGTGGGCTTCGGCGACCAGGTGCGTTTTTTGACGGTATTCAGGGCGAACTTATGAGCGCAATACTGACAGTCCGCGTGGCGCCTATATGCGTCAGCCATTGACGTCGAAATCCAACCCAAAAAAGCGATTGAACCCACGCACCGCATGATGCATCCTTCGCCCCGAAAATATACATGGACGTTATATAGTTAATGCACTCCTCATCAAGCGCCGTGCCACCGCAGCTACACGCTGGCCTCTGCTGTTTACTCAAGCGGCTTTTACGGGTGGGTTTGGCTCTTGGGAAGCAGCGACATCCTAGACTGCGCCCCTGTCGAAATTCTTTGCATGCGCTGCGGCAATCGTAATGCCATACAAGCATTCGTATCGCAATTGGACGCCGAGCAGGTCGACTGCTCAAGGCCAACCAGCGGCTGTTGCATCATCCCTTTGGCGCAACCCTCTACCGAGCTCATCTGGTAGGCATTCGAAGTCTGCAGCACACCCCAGGAAAACCACCGAGCCCTGTACAACCCCATGGATGAAGGCGGGTGACTTTCAGACGACGCGATTGACTTCTACAACCCACTTTGAATACTTGAAAGGACGCTCCCATGAGTGGCAAACCTGCTGCGCGCATCACAGACCCCACCGTGTGCCCGATTTCGGGTCACGGCACCAATTCACTGGTAAGCGGCTCATCCGATGTGATCTTCGAAGGCCTGGGCGCTGCGCGCCTGAATGACACCTCGGCGTGCGGAAGCGCGATTACCGGCGGTGTTTCGTCAACCGTATTTATCAACGGCTTCAATGCTGCCACCGTCGGCAGCGTTGGCGCGCATGGCAATACGGTGACGGCAGGCGCGAGCACGATCATTATCGGTGATACCTTCGTGCCTGCGCCCTTCAGCGGGTTATTGCCGATGCCGGTGTACTTCAGCGACAAGATAAAACTGGTCGACGAAGCGACGGGTGCCCCCATGTCGAACCAGGCTTACGGTATTCAGCGCGCCGACGGCAGCATTGAGCATGGGGTCAGCGATGCGCTGGGTTACACCCATGTGGTAAGTTCGCACCTGGCTGAAAGTCTCAAGTTGTTTTTGGAAGATTGAGAGCATGGAAGCAGAGAAAATCGTTTTACCCAGTGGCAAGACGGCAAGTCTAGCGGCAACACACACACTGACAGCGGTGAATAACTCACAGATAAAGGCCGTGCCGGTACCCGCCGCCAAGCCCATTGTTTTTTACATTGGCGGTGCTGGAGACCAAGATAGCTATTATTTTCAAGGTGCCTTTCACAATATTGACGATGTTGATTTGCTGATGTCAAAAAGGATGGCAAGCGCACAGCTTTCCGAAAAATACACAAAACACATCTGGGGATATAACGAGGCGCGTGGGGGGCGTGAGATCAAAGAGCACATCACCAATCTCATTCCTAACAAATCATGCCCTATCTATATCGTCGGGCACAGTTTAGGCGGATGGAACGGTGCTCACCTCTCGAAGATACTGTCTGATGAGGGGTACAAAATCGCGCTCCTGATAACCTTGGATCCTGTCGGCAAAGGTTTTCTGGTTTGGTTGGGCTCTGATATCTACTACTCTGAACCCACTCCCGTTGCCGACATGTGGATCAATATCCGCGCCAACCCGGTAAAGTCGGATGCGTCAGACCATGTTGCCAATTTCGGAGAACGATGGGTGGTGAGTCAAGGCCCCGCTATAAATGCAACCGTCGACATACACCATGCGTTTGCGAGCCACATGATGGTTGCGCCCATCCAAGGTGCAAAATGTGCTCTGGACTTCTTTTATGATGCGTACGTAAAAAACATAAAATGACCACAGCTAAAACGCTACTAGCCTTGGCCGCTGCACTGATGTGCAGCGCGTGCGCTCGAACGCCCAGCATCCCGCCTGCGTCATTGACGTTTATGGGGTTTGCTCACTATGGCGACGCGCTGCTTTACGTGACGCTTGAGTCAGATCAGAATTTGAGCGAAGTCTTCAATCTCTACGAAAGACAGAATCAAAATACCCCTAAGCTCGTATGTTCCCTGAATCATGATAAAAATTTCGATGTAAACCATACAATTAAAGCGCGAGGCATAGGCCTTTTGGAGGCTGACGCCACACCCAGTAAAAATGGACACTTTTACTTCCGCTCTTGGCTATCATTCAACACCACCGAAGAAAGAGAGATATCTATCCCGGCTTCAATAACTTCGGGCGCAGTCTTAGAGACTCTGTTAGCGGGACAAGAGAGTATCCCATGCCAGGTGTACATCACGGCTTATGGGTTCAAGGCTTATTACACCAATACCGTGTATATACCTACCGCAGACTTGGTTATAAATTTAAAGGAAATGAATGACGCGACTGAGCGTCGCCAGTAATTGCTTGCTGCCAACGCGCTTAGGGGAATACCCTCGATCCAAATGGCTCTTCGTTAAAATCATCAGCACCCCTAGAGTTTAGTGGTGCGCCGTAGGAGTAGTACGCGTGAGCATGCTTACCCCCTCAATTTTTTTCCGAGGGGGCAAGCAGCGGTTGTTAGGATTGAACCGGCGATAGCGCGTCGTTGGCCGACGAAGACGATACCCAGATGGCACCTTGTCGTGCTTCCTCTTCACGGTGTGCCTTGTCGATGCGGTACACGATTTCCTCCGCCAAAAGGTCGGGATCGGCACTCTGGCCTCCGGTGATGCGCAGCCCACCGTAGTTGAAGGCGACCAGGTGTTTACGGAACCCACGCCCCTTGCGAGCATCAGGCATCATGAACAGGAGCTTCCAGCGATTGTTGTTGAAGTGTGGAAGGGTGTCTGCCTTCTCGGCATGAATGTGAAGGACCAGGTTTCGCTGGATATCTTTCAGGGTGTTGTAGGTCTCAACCTCAACCGCCTGAATTGAGGTATAGGGCACCAATCCATCGGCGTTGAAGAACCAGACACCCTCATCCTTGAGGATCATCAGCGGCGTGGAGCCTGCCTTGCGATTGAGGAAGGCCGCAACAAACATATACAGTGAGCAGAGGAGTAGCACATAGGCAAACTTTCCTACCGTCTCCATGCGAAATGCTTGAATGGCAAGAGGCAAGACAAGCAGGCCTCCTATCAAGGCTCCGATTGGGACGCGGCGGCGTTCCGAGAAAGACATATCATTAAGTGAGTGTTGCATTTCGTCCTCCGATGACAAAATAGTTAAAAGGTGACATCTAAAAGGTGATGGATTTATTTTCTGATGCGAGAAAATAAATCCGTCACCTTATTGTCAGATTTATATTTTTGGCAGCGGCTGTATTATTTGCTAATAAATTTGCCGCCACCCCCTATTTGCGCTAGGGGACGCGCAAATCGTTAATTGATATAGTTTTTTTTGCTAAATTTATTTCGACGGAAACCATTAAGTCGCTTCTTCCTTCCTCTTTTGTCCATAATGGAATATCGATTAGCATGGCGAAATCGTTATCTAGTGCGAAAGCGTCTGAAAAATCAAGAAAGTTATTAGGGGGCGAAGTTAATGTGTTGCCGTATTCCGAAATGACTCTTTTGAGGTCGTCGACTGTCGTTCTGCCGAGCCAAGCTTTGGCACTGATTTTTGCATAATCTCCGGTAGATAATGCGAGTACCAATTCTGCGAGGTCGGCTTTTTGTTTGGTTGAAAGGGTCATTTCTTCCTGTTCCCGGGAATGCGTGTGACTGTGTCGGGTGTTACCCCAAGAGACTCAAAGTGAGCATCAGTGTCCTTCATAAGCATTTTAGCATCGTCTTTTGCAATGCCAGATTTTCGGAGTGCCTTATAGGCTATGCGCCGCTCGATTCGGTAGGTTCCTCCCCCTTTTTGTCGCTGAACCTGAGTCGCTATGTAATGAGGTGTGCCCACTTGCGTAGATGGGCCAGGAAGCTGAACAGCTGGAGCTGTTTTCCGATCATAGCCTGGAATATCCCTCACAGATGCATCTTGGATAATGTGGTGTGAGTCTTTTGCGCCTGCACGTACAAGCTCGCTATAACCGCCGCTTACGACAGGAAGCGAAGGATCCCCATTACCAACGGTGTTTTGGGTTGTATCTGTGGGAGGACTGACCTTATTACTTGGGGAGCATGGGCAGCTACCTTCGATTGCTGCTAACCCCAACGGATCTACCCACCCTGTCGGGTTAGGCACATACCGGTAGTTGTTCAACCCTCCCGCCAGCTTGATCGGGTCTGGCGTCAAAAACCGTCCAGTCCCCGGATTGTAGTAGCGATGGCGGTTGTAGTGTAGCCCCGTCTCGGCATCAAAATACTGCCCCTGAAAGCGCAGCGGGTTGTCGATCTCGGCCACTTCCAGCTTCGCCACGTTGCCGTAGGCCTTGTATCGGGCCGACCACAGGATGGCGCCGCTACCAGAGGTCAGCTCCTGCGGCGTGCCCAGATGGTCAAGCTGGTAGTAGTAGGGCAGGGCATGGCCCGGACCTTCACCGTCGAGCATCGCCAGTGGCCGGAAGGTGCCCGGCTCATACACGTAGCTGCGATAGTGCCCAGCCGCCGATTCGGCGATCAGCCGCTCACCTTGCCAGATGAACTCAGTGGTCTTGCCTTCAACGGTCTTTTCGATCCGCCGCCCAAAGGCGTCATAGCGATATTTCGCGACCTGCCCGTTGGGCAGCTGCGCTTCAACGAGCCGATGCTGAGCATCGTACTTGTACTCGGTCACCAGCCGTTGCCCAGCCCCGCGCCGCTCGCGGATCAGGTTGCCGTAGGCGTCGTAGTCGAAGTGCGCGTCACCCTGCATCAGCAGACGGTTGCCTTTGACGTTGACGCGGTTGCCGTCCAGCGCTGGCGCCTGGCTGAGCAGGTTGCCCGCCGGGTCATGACTGAAGGCTTCGGTCAAATCACCGCGTACAGTGATCAGCCGGTCGAGCGGGTCGTAGTGGTACTCGCGCAGTCCCTTGCGACTGTCGCTGATCCGCGCCAGGTTGCCGTTGGCGTCGTAGTCATAGGTCCGGGCCAACAGGCGTTGCTGGTGCTGGCTGACGCGGTGTTCGGTGAGGCGGCCCTGTTCGTCGTACTGGTATTGGCTGAGCAGTTGCCCTTGCTGACGTTGCTGCTCGCGGCCGGCGCTGTACTGGTGGCCGGTCAAGCGCTGGCCGTTGAGGTCGATGGCGCTGAGGTCGCCGCCGGCCAGGTGGCGATAGTCCAGGGTGCTGCCGTCGGGCAGGCGCGCATGGCTGAGCTGGCCCAGCGCATCGTAGCGGTAGTGCAGGGTGGCCCAGCCCTGGTGTTCGGTAGTCAGGCGGTCCTGCAGGTCGTACTCATACGCCAGCGGCCAGTGACCGTCATCGACATTGACCAGGCGGCCCAACGCGTCGTACTGGTAGTGGATGGCGTTGCCATCGGCCAGCGTCTTGACCAGCAGGCGGCCGGCGGTGTCGCGCTGGTAGGCGGTCTTCAGCTCGCTGCCATCATCGCCAAACTCGGTCTTTTCGATCAGTTGGCCGTTAAGGTCATAGACGTACGCCGTGCGCCGACCATCAAAACCGGTTTCCTGCTGGATCAGGCCGTTGCTGTAGTAGTCCAGGTGGTACTGCTCGCCACGCTCATTCTCGATATCGGTGAGCAACAGGCGCGTGTTGTTGTAGCGGTACTTGAGCTCACTGCCATCCGGGTTGAGGCGGCGGCTGACCAGGTGCAGGTTGTCGGCGTACTCGTAGCGGGTAAGCCGACCCAGTTCGTCGCGCTCGCTGGTGAGTTTGCCGTAAGCGTTGTAGGTAAAGGCGCGGGTGGCGCCGCCGGGCAGTTGCACCTGGGTCAGGCGGCCCACCGGGTTCCATTGGTACTGGGTGACGGCACCGCTTTCGTCCTGGCGGGTGATCTGCCGGCCCTGCGCGTCGTAACGGTAGCGACGCTGGCCGCCGTTGGGCAATTGCTCTTCGATGAGCTGGCCTTGAGGGTTCCAGGTCAGTTGGTGCACGCTGCCGTCGGCATGGCGGATGTCCAGCAGGCGACCGCGGGCATCGTAGGTGTAGGCGGTGGTATTGCCGTTGGGGTCGGTCTGGCGGGTGATGTCGCCCTGGGCGTTGCGGGTGTATTTCCACTCGGCCTTGCCGCGCTGCACGGCGCTGACGAAGCCGTTGTCGTACTCGTAGACCGTGGGGGCGTCTTGCGCCGGAATCACCGCTACCAGGCGACCCGCGTCGTTGTACTGGTACTCGGTGACGGCGCCGAGCGGGTCTTTTTCCGCGATCAGCCGACCTTTTTCGTCGTAGGCCTTTTCGTGAGTGGCGCCGTCCGGGTCGACCTGCTTGACCAGCCGGGCGTTGTCGTCGTGGACGTAGACTTCCTGGCTGCCGTCGGCATTGAGCACGGTGACGCTGCCGTCGTCGCCCCAGGTGTAGCGCGCGTCCATCTGTGAGAAGTTGGCCCAGTGGTGGACGCAGCGGGCAGACTTGCCCTGGCCTTGCCATTCCCAGAAAAACTTGGCGCCACCGGCCAGTTGCCGCACTTGAATGACGTGCTGGGCGTCGTAGGCGTACAGCTCGCTTTCGCCGACGGCGTTGGTGGCTTCAACCAGGCGACGCTGTTGGTCGTAGCGGTAGGTCACCAGGTTTTGCAGGGTCTGCCAGGACGCTTCGGCGGTGTCGGCCGGGCGATGGCTTTGGTAATCGACGCCAACGATGACGCTGCGATCATAGCGCAGCAGCAGGGCACGACCGGCGCCGTTGTCGACACGCATGATGCGGCCGAGGATGTCGCGCTGCAGGTGCAGACGGTTGCCGTAGGCATCGCTGATGGCGATCAGGCTGGCACTGTGGCGGTCGAAACGGAAATGGTAGAAGCGTGCCTGGTCGCCGGCCTGGGTCAGGATCAGTTCGCTGGGGTCGTCACCCAGGTAGATCGCGGCCTTGGACAGGCTGTTGGTGATGGCCGGGCGCTTGACGCTGGGCAGCGGGAATTCGGTACTGCGGTTTTCGTGGTCCAGCCAGATGACCTTATCGCCTTCGATGGTCACGCGCTGGGCCAGGGCATGGCTCCAGCCGGGGCCCAGGCCGCATTCGGTTTCCACGGCGGAGGTGCGGTAGAGGCGGGTCCATTCGAAGGGCAGCACGCCGTCGAGTTGGCCGTCGGTGAGGGTCAGCAGCTCTTCGCCGGTGACCATCGAAACGGGGCAGCCGTTGGTGCAGGTGGCGCTGCAAGCGTCGGCGGGTTTGTCGTCGGGGCTCTTGGATTGTTTGGACGCATCATCCACCGGGGTGGACTCTTCGACGGTGATCTTCTTGTTCGGCGCCTTGGGGATGTCGAGCGTATCCGCCGCCACTTTATCAATGCCTTGCGCGGCACTGGTGATCTGCTTGGTGGTTTTTGCAGAACTGTTGACCACCGACTCGGAGGCCGTAACCAGGGGCACCAAGGTTTTTGCGTGGGGTTTGAGTTGGTGGCTGGTACTGATATCGACCAATGCTTGAACGGCGTCCTGCAGGAACATCCGGGTGCCGGTTGCGATGCCGGCGGCACCGCCCGAGACCGTGATGCGTACCACCAGGCCAATACCGCCAGACAGCACAACCCCCAGAATAAAGTTGATCAGAAAGTCCGTGGTGAATTCGCCGATCGCTTCGGCCACCATGGTCGGTGGCAACATCCGCACCCAGGTCAGCAGGGCCATGGTGTAGAGGTACATCAACAACGGGTCGCTGAGGAGCGTCAGGGCGGTGGACAACAACTCGTCGGCCTGGGCCTTGAGCTTTTTGAAGTCGGCTTCGTTGATCATGGTCAGCAACCTGGCCATGTTTTCGTCCAGGTTGGCCAGAATCGAGAAAGCCTTCTTGATGTCCTCCCACAGCGACTTCAGGGCTTTTTTGATGCCGTCGCGCAATGCCTGGTTGGCTTGTTCCAGGCGTTTGGGGTCGCTGACCGGGGCAAACGTCTTCCACTTGGGCTCGATACTGCCTTGCCATTGCTGGCTGAGCCAATCATGCAGGCTGGAAACGATGCCATCGTAAGAACCATAGAGGGCGTCGAGTTCTGATTGGCCGACCTGCGGATGGAAGGTGAGGCGATACTGCTGGTTGGGAATACAGCCCTGGATTTCTGCCATGCCCAGTTTGTCCAGGCGGCCTTTGAACGATTCTCCAGTACCTGAACCGGTGTTCACCGGTTCCATCAAGTAGGGGGTATTGCCAATGGGCACGAAGGTCGAGGAGTCAAATCGATGCAGCAATGTCAGCTTGCCGTTGACCGGGCAGGTGGCATAGGTCTCGATTTTTCTGTCGCTCTTGTTGGCGTCTTTTTTGCTGAGCGTGCTGACCTCGTCACTGACGCGGATTTCCTGGTCGATATCCATTGCCCAACCGGTCAGGAAGCCGTCAGCCAGCTCTTTGTAATGGGTAAGGCTATTGGCCTGGAAATCGGCCAGCATCTTGTCGGCATCAGGGGGGGTGGCGCTTAGTACGTAAGCATCAAAGACGGCCATGATGGGGTTGAGGTTCATTGCAGGACTTCCTGTTCCAGATAGGCTCTGACACGCGTACTAAGCGTTTCTTGCGGGGCAGCGGCACGCTTTACAAAATGCTCGATCTTGAGCCGAAGGTTGGTTTGCGGCAGGGCGAAGTACAGCGCTGAATAGTCTTCGCGCAGCCACTGCAGCAAGTTGTCCACCAGGGTCGAGGGATCCTCCTGGCTCAACTGATCCAGCAACGCCTGCGGCACCTCCCACCAGGGATACGGCTGCGCGTCCCGCACGACACCGCCGTTGCTGGTCACGCCGTAGCCATTGATCCAGTAGCGCTCGAACACCGGCAGCACCTCTGCGCTGGCGTTGCCCAGATAACTCAGGATCGGCAACAGATGGCGCCCATCCCAGAAGCGAAAAAACACCTCCGTTCGATCAGGCATGATCACCTGGGTCAGGCCTCGCAGGTGTTCGGCGACCACCTCAGGCGGGCAGCGCGACACGGCCAGCCAACCCCAGTCCTGCTCCTCGCAACCGTCGATCCAGCCCAGCAGTGGGCTGTCACTGGCGAGTTGGTCGACATAGGGCATCACTTCTTTCCAGCCCGCGTAGGGCGTATCGCTCCAGATCGGAATAGGCGCGGTGGGCGTGGCGATCTGGTAATAGCGGGCCAGTGGATGTGCGTCACTGGCATTGCTCAGGACCACATAGAGGTATTCGTCAGGGGCCAGCGGGTGCTGTTCCAGCCATTGCCTGGCGCTCAATGAATCAGATGGCACAGGCACCGTCCTTGCACTTCTCACACTCCTCGCAGAACGGCGCATTGCGCTTCATTGTGTTGATCTGTGCCGGGCTCAGTAACGCGCCGGCCAAGGCGGCAGCGGCCTGCTTGAGCAATCCCGGCAACAACGCCGCGATCGGCGTACCCACCCCGGCGCTGCCGCCCTGGTTCATCTTGATCGTCGCGCCGCTCAGTACCACACCGCTGCCGTCGACCTTGATGAAGCTGCCGCCGGCCTTGAGGGTCAGTTCGGCGCCGGCTTCCAGGACGATTTTCTGGCCGCTGCTCAGGTGGATTTCCTGACCGGCCTCGGTGAACTGGCCGACGCCGATTTTCAGGTGCAGGGTCTGGCCGACGCTCAGGTGATCGTCGACGCGGGCTTCGACCTTGCGGTCCAGGTCGACGGTGAAGTGTTCTTCGGCCTTGAACTCGCTGTAGCTGTTGGCCTCGACCGTGTCGTGACGTTCATGACCAACGCGGATTTTCTGGTCGTGCTCGATGCGCTCGTCCCAGTCACGCTGGGCGTGGATGAAGATCTGCTCCTGGCCTTTCTTGTCCTCGATGCGCAGTTCGTTGAAGCCACCGCCACCGGGACTGCTCAAGGTCTTGAAGACGCTGCGGGTCTTGTTCGCCGGCAGCTTGTAGGGGGCGGCGTTTTCCTTGTGGTACAGGCAACCGGTCACCAGTGGTTGATCGGGATCGCCCTCAAGAAAGCTGACCAGCACCTCCATACCCATGCGCGGGATGGCGATGCCTCCGTAACGAGCACCGGCCCAGGCCGAGGACAGACGCAGCCAGCAACTGGTCTGGTCGTTGTTCTGGCCATCGCGGTCCCAGAAGAACTGCACCTTCACCCGGCCGTATTGATCGCAGTGGATGTCCTCGCCTGCGGGGCCGGTGACCACGGCGCTTTGACTGCCCAGGATCCGTGGTTTGGGATGACGCAGGGCCGGGCGGTAGAACACGTCCCAAGGCCTGGCCTTGAATTGGTTGCGATAGCCCTGGTGGAAGTCATCCTTGTTCTGGGTGGTGTCGCTGGGCACCGACTCTTCCAGCACTTGCGGTTGTTTGCCGTGGTGGCGCACTTCGGTCAGCAACCACAGGTCATTCCATTTGGCTTGCGGGTGGTCGGTCAAGGGCAGGAAGTATCCACTGACCAGGCACGCGACATCGCTGCGGCCTTCAGCCTGGCGGTAGTCAGCGCGCAGACGCTCCAGCGCGCGGCTGGCCAGCAGCTGGCCGCGGGGGCGGTCGCTGAATCGACCTGGGTAGTCATAGTCCTCCAGGTCGGGGGCGAACTCGCTCTTGACCGCAGCCTCCAGGTCAAGCCGCGGTTGCTCGAAGTCGTAGTCGCGCCGCGTGGTGCGCGTACTACGGGTTTCCAGGCGCACATTGAAGCGCTTGATCACCGGGTTGTCGGCGACCTGCCCGGAGTCCTGCTGGTAGCTGGCCGGGTCGAGCTTGGGGAACACCGTCTGGTCGTCGCCGAAGACCAGCAGGTGGCCGTCGGCGCTGTGCTGGAAGTGGTAGCTCAGGCCTTCCTCTTCGCACAGGCGCTGGATGAAGTGCAGATCGGACTCGTCGTACTGAACGCAATAGACCCGCTCGGGGTACACCGCGCTCAGCTGAAATTGGTAGGCATCGGCAAGCATGCCGTGCTCTTGCAGCACCTGGGCGATGATCTTGTCGACCGTCAGGTTCTGGAAAATACGTTGGTTGAAGCGTTGGGCCAGGTTGGCCAGTTGCGGACGCAAGGTGACGTGGTAGCGGGTAAAGCGCTTGCCGGAATCGCCTTGGGCGACACGCTGGATCATGCCGTGGATGCCGCTGCCGGTTGGTGAGAACACCAGGAAGGCGGGCTTGTGCAGCAGGCTATCGAGCGCCAGCGAGGCATTTTCGCTGATCAGCTCAAGGTGGAACTCGAAGGGTTGGTTGAGCGCTTCCTGGCCGGTGAACTCCAGCACCCGAAGGTCGCTATCGAAGCCTTCGATAGTCAGTGTAAAGGTGGGCTGATTGGCCAGCGCGAACATCCATTGTTCCTCTTGGTCAGGGGGGCAGAAACACCCTCGGCCAGAGGGTTCTGGCCGAGGGGGTCAAACTGTCACGCGCGCTTAGGCGGCGACAGGGGTACGCCAGTCATCGGAACCGGAAGTCCCCGAGACTTCGTGAGTCCAGGTGATTTTGCGGTAGGTGAAGTAGACGTCTTCCAGGTGGGTGAAGTGCGACATGTTCGGGTCCTGGCAGTTAGCCATGTTGGACTGAACGTCAACGATGATCGCGTCTTCCAGCTTGATGGTGTAGTAGTGCTCCTGGGTACCGGATGCCGAGGTACGGAACCACTTCAGGGTGCATTCGGTCAGGCGCTCACCGGTGGTCAGCGCGGTGAAGATCAGCGGCGAGGACTTGTCGAAGACCTTGGTGATTTTCAGCGGCTTGTGCACGCGCTGGCCGGTAGGCTGGCCGGACTGCGGATCGCGCGGGATGATGACCTGGTGATCGAAGGCCTGAACCAGGATCTCGTCTTCGTGACCTTCCTGGTAGATGTTGCCGACCGAGTCTTCGGTGAAGGTGCCGGCAGTGATCAGACCTTGCTTGGTGCCTTGGAGGGTCAGGTAGGCGGGTGTTGGCATGAAAGCTCTCCTTGCGGGGGTTGAATGTCGAATCCTGGACGGGTTTGAGTGTCCGGAGCGCAAGAGCTATTTCAAAAAGCGCGCCAGAAAAGATAGCGCCCAGTAAAAGCGGGGCTTTCAGCGCTGTTTTCGATCCGGAGGCGGGGGGTGGCAGTGGTTTTTCCCCCGTGATTGCGCAACTTCTTGCGCAGCACTGCGCAAGAAGTTGCGCACTTGGCTGCAAGCCCTGTGTGGCTTGGTCTTCAGTGGTTCAAAGAGTGTTTTTCGGAAAGGAGGTGCGCAAGAATTTGCGCATAGTGGCGATATGCCTTAGTTGTCGTATCGGTCAACTCATCCAATGTGCTGGATTGACGAGGGGGGGGGCAGTTCTGGCTCTGTCTTTCCTTGCGAGTTTCAGTGTCACCGAATGAATGAATGGATGGTTCTGGGTAACTACGAGTTTATATTCAAATGCCAGGTAGTGCGTGTAGGAAAAATCGATAGCGTGAGAAAGGCATAGCCGATAAAGCCACTGTCGAGTGATATCAAAAAGATATCACTCGAACATCACGAGTGATGTTGTAGTGCCATCTCGCTTCTGCGCTAGACCTCTAGGACGATAGTTCCATGTTCTATTGTTTCGGCCTGAAAACTGAGCTTCATTCCGGTTGGACGTGTGAAGGTGCACTGCTAATTTGAAAAAAAGTTTAATGTCAAAGTGCTTGCATCGCGCCACTAGTCTCATTTAGGATCCGCGCCTGCTGCAATCTGGAGCGGCACGTACTACATCAAGGATGAGTACGCAATAGTTGTTTCGTCATTGTTTTAATGCCTGGGAATATCATCAGGCAAGTCAGGCAATGATTCATTTAAGGTCACGGATGACATATTCAAGCAAGCTCTGCGCTCATTATCTCGATCTCGCAAAAGTGCCTGTTTCGGCAACTGCTTTTGCGGGCGCGGATGTGCGCTTCTCTGCAGAGTTTGAAGCGCTTGAAACAGAGCTCAATAAAGGCGCCTCGATGCATGACGCGGGGCGGACCGATTGGCTGAAGGTCAAGGACGGCTGCGAAGCGTTGCTGCGCAGCGAATCCAAGGATTTGCGCATCGCCACCTGGCTGATATGGGCCTTGTATCAGCAGGAGTCCTTTGTTGGTTTGGTCGCCGGTCTGGGGCTGATGCGCTATCTGTGCGAACACCATTGGAGCGAACTGCACCCGGCCAAATCCAGAACCCGCGCCGGTGCAATCGTTTGGCTGATCCCGCGCCTGGAACCGGTGCTTTCGGAAGACGTTCCGGTCAAGGATCAATTGCCATTGTTCCGCGCCATGGTCGCCCACTTGGAGGCGCTCGATGAACACTTCACGGCCAGCTTGGGCGACGAGGCGCCGCTGATCCTGCCCATGCGCCGACGTTTGGCGACCATGGTTCAGCGGGCCGCCGACGGTCAGCCAGAGCCCGGCAGCGTCGGCGCGGTGGTCGCGCAGGTCAAGCAGGCGGCGACCCAGCTGTTGACCCCGGGCTCGCCCGTCGACAACGAAAAGGATGCCCATAAGGCCCTGCGTGCGCAGCAGGAAAGCGCCCGGCCGCTGTGTGCCTGGTGGCTGCGTCAGAAAGCTACCGATGCGCGAGCGCTGCGCCTGAATCGAACCTTGCTATGGCTCCCGATCGACGCCATGCCCGAGCGCAACGCCGAGCAGATCACGGCCCTGCGGGGGGTGCCGGTGGACAAGCTCAACAGTTATCGCGAGCGTTTTGACGCGGGGAAATATGCTGATCTGTTGGTTGACCTGGAGGCCAGCCTTGCGCGCTCGCCATTCTGGTTCGATGGCCAACGGGTTGTCTGGGAATGCCTGCAGGCGTTGAATGCGGACACTGCGATGCGTGAAGTGGAAATCCATTTCGCCCTGTTTCTGCAACGACTGCCGGGTATCGTCGAGCTGCGCTTTCATGACGGTATGCCGTTTGCCGATCCGGCAACCCGCGGCTGGATCAGCACCCATGTGATGCCCCACCTGCAGGCACCTGCGGCGCCACGCAAAGTCGAGGCCGGCGACAGTCGACTGGTGTGGGAGCAAGCGCTGGAGGATGTACAGCCGATTTTGCGCAAGGACGGCCTGAAGTCGGCGGTTCAGGTACTCAAACAAGGATTGCAAAGCGCCCAAGGTGGCCGTGAACGCTTTTTTTGGCAGTTCAGTCTGGCCCGCCTGTGCCACCAGGCCAAGAAGTACGACCTGGCCCGCACCCAACTCGAAACACTCGATCAGCAACTCCAGCATTCCGGCATTCAGGCGTGGGAGCCTGATCTCGCGCTCGCGGTTCTGCACCTGCTGCACAGCTGTTGTGAGCTGTTGCCACAGAACCACGCCGTGCGCGAACGCAAGGACGAAATTTATCGCAGGTTGTGCCACCTCGATCTCGAAGTTGTACTCGAATAGGCCTTCGGGCCATAACCGCAAAGGAGAAAGACCATGGCCAAAGAAGGCTCGGTAGCCCCCAAGGAACGGATCAACGTTACCTTCAAACCTGCATTGGGCAACGCTCAGGAAGAGATCGAGCTGCCGCTGAAGCTGTTGGTACTCGGCGACTTCACCCAGCAGGCCGATGAGCGCAAGGTCGAAGATCGCAAGCCCATCAGCATCGACAAGAACAATTTCGATGATGTGCTGGCCAAGCAGAATCTGAACTTGACCATCAGCGTCCCGAACCGCCTTCAGGAGGAGGGCGAAGCCGACGAATTGGCAGTCAGCATTAATGTTGACTCCATGAAGGACTTCAGCCCCGCCAACCTGGTCGAGCAGATCCCTGAATTGAAGAAATTGATGGAACTACGTGACGCTTTGGTGGCGTTGAAAGGGCCATTGGGCAACGCCCCTGCCTTCCGCAAGGCAATCGAAGGCGTATTGGCTGACGATCAAGCGCGTGGCCGTGTACTGGGTGAGCTGGGTATGCAAGCCAGCCAGCAGGACGCCTGAGTTTCCAATTGATAAGGATGCCAACACATGAGCACCAGTGCCGCACAGCAAAACAGCAGTGACATTACAGAATTCGGAATTCTCGATCAGATCATTGCCGAGACCAAACTGACCCCTGATGATGAGGCGTACAACATCGCCAAGCGCGGTGTTTCTGCGTTCATCGAAGAGCTGCTGAAACCGCAGAACCAGGGCGAGCCCGTCAAGAAGGCATTGGTCGATCGCATGATTGCTGAGATCGATGCCAAGCTTAGCCGCCAAATGGACGAGATCCTTCACCACAGCGAATTCCAGGCCCTGGAGTCTTCGTGGCGCGGCCTGCAGTTGCTGGTCGACAGGACCAACTTCCGTGAAAACATCAAGATTGAAGTGCTCAATGCTTCCAAGCAGGATCTGCTGGATGATTTTGAAGACTCACCGGAAGTCATGCAGGCAGGTCTGTACAAGCACATCTACACCGCCGAGTACGGCCAGTTTGGTGGTCAGCCAGTCGGCGCGATCATTGCCAACTACTTCATGTCGCCCAGCGCGCCAGACGTCAAGCTGATGCAGTACGTCTCCAGCGTTGCGTGCATGTCCCATGCGCCATTTATCGCCGCGGCCGGCCCGAAATTCTTCGGGCTGGAAAGTTTCACGGGTTTGCCGGATCTCAAGGACCTGAAGGATCATTTCGAAGGCCCGCAGTTCGCCAAGTGGCAGAGCTTCCGCCAGGCGGAAGACTCGCGTTACGTCGGCCTGACCGTACCGCGCTTTCTGCTGCGCAACCCCTATGATCCGGAAGACAACCCGGTCAAGACCTTCGTCTACAAGGAAAACGTCGCCAACAGCCATGAGCACTATCTGTGGGGCAACACCGCGTACGCGTTCGGTACCAAGCTGACTGACAGCTTCGCCAAATTCCGCTGGTGCCCGAACATCATCGGCCCGCAAAGCGGTGGCGCCGTTGAGGATTTGCCGCTGCATCACTTCCAGAGCATGGGCGAAATCGAAACCAAGATTCCTACCGAGGTACTGGTATCGGACCGTCGTGAGTACGAATTGGCCGAGGAAGGTTTCATCTCGCTGACCATGCGCAAAGGCAGCGACAACGCGGCGTTTTTCTCCGCCAACTCGGTGCAGAAGCCCAAGACCTTTGGTATCAGCGAAGAGGGCAAGGCGGCCGAGCTGAACTACAAGCTGGGCACCCAACTGCCCTACATGATGATCGTCAACCGCCTGGCTCACTACCTCAAGGTACTGCAGCGCGAGCAACTGGGTTCGTGGAAAGAGCGTACCGATCTTGAAGCCGAGCTCAACAAGTGGATTCGCCAGTACGTCGCCGACCAGGAAAACCCAAGCGCCGAAGTCCGTGGTCGTCGCCCACTGCGCGCGGCACAGATTGCCGTCAGCGATGTGGAGGGCGAACCAGGCTGGTACCGCGTGAGCCTGAACGTGCGCCCGCACTTCAAGTACATGGGGGCTGATTTCACCCTGTCGTTGGTTGGCAAGCTGGATAAAGAGTAAGCAGGAGCTGAATCATGATGGGATACGGCAGCCTTTTCGAACGTCTCAATGGCGATGCCGCGAGTCGCAAGGGTCTTCCCCGGGAGGCCAGTGCCATGGCTTCGGTGGCTGCCCATCTGGCCAAAATGCTCAGCACCCGTGCGGGCAGCGTGCAGACGCTGCCCGATTACGGGCTACCGGATCTCAACGACATGCGCCTGAGCTTGCACGATTCCTTGACCCAGGCCCGCGATGCAATACGCAAGTTCATTGAGGCCTATGAGCCTCGCCTTTCCAAGGTGCAAGTCGTTTCCATGCCGCGTGACAAGGACCACCTCAGGCTGACCTTCGCGATCGAAGGGGTGCTGGAAGTGGAGGGCATCAAGCGGCAGGTCAAGTTCACCGCCAACCTGGATGGCAGTGGCAACGTGAAGGTTCACTAAGGCGTTTCAATGGGGCCGCCCTCTCAGCAGCGGCTATTTGGCCGTGACGGGCTTGTTCGGGCGGTTTGGTGATTCGGTTCTTTATCGCGTCTCACGCTTTGTTGGGCCGATGTGTATTCCAATATTGCATTTCTTGGGGACTGTTTTCCTCAATCCGGATCCTGCCTAGTCGGGATATCAGGAAAGTTTTTCAGCTCCGAGAGCTCTCCATTTAGAGGTAAGTTGCGTGTCCTTCAACCACTACTACCAAAGCGAACTCACCGCACTGCGCCAACTCGGCCGGCGTTTCGCTGAGCGTAGTCCGGCGCTGGCGCCATTCCTCAGCCAGAGTGGGCGGGACCCGGACGTGGAGCGCTTGCTCGAAGGCTTTGCCTTCCTGACCGGGCGCCTGCGCCAGAAGCTCGATGACGAGTTGCCTGAACTGACTCACTCGTTGATGCATCTGCTCTGGCCCAACTACATGCGGCCATTGCCTTCGTTCAGCATTCTGCAATTCGAGCCGCTGGCCGAGGCGGGGCCGGCGCTGCTCGTCCCTCGCGAGACCGCAGTGGAAAGTAAACCATTCGACGGTGTGCGTTGCCGTTTCCGCACCTGCTACGACACCGATGTTCTGCCGCTGGACCTGAAGGCGCTGAACTACGCGGTCAAGGGCGACGGTGCGGTGCTGAGTCTGCGTACCGAGATGAGTTGCGACGGCTTCCTGGCTGAGCTGGAGCTCAAGCGCTTGCGCTTGCACCTGGCCGGTGAACGCTACATCAGCCAGATGCTCTATCTGTGTCTGCTGCGCAACCTGGAAGGCATCGAAGTCGTTCCGGTGGATGCCAACGGCAAGGCACTCCAGGGCGCCAACGAATGCGACATCATCTTCAAGCTCGGCGCCGACAAGGTCAGCCCGGTGGGGTTCGCTGAAGAGGAGGCGCTGATTCCGTACCCACTCAACACCTTTCGTGGCTACCGTTATTTGCAGGAATACTTCGCCTTCCAGGACAAGTTCCTGTTTGTCGATCTGGTGGGGCTGGAGGTGCTCGGGCAACTGCCTGAAGACACCCTGAAACGGGTCCGCGGTGTTGAGTTGCGTTTCAACATCCGTAAAAGCGGCATTCAACGCCTGCGCCCCAGCCTTGAGAATGTGAAGCTGTACTGCACGCCTATTGTCAATCTGTTCAAGCACGATGCCTTGCCCATTCGCCTGGACGGCAAACAGGATGAGTACCTGCTGCTGCCTGCCGAATACGACCTGCAAAATTGTGGGGTGTTTGCTGTTGAGTCGGTGACCGGCTGGCTCCCTGGTGGTGTGGGCAACCGCCCCTATGTGCCGTTCGAATCGTTCGAGCACGATGCCAGTTTCGACGTGCCCGCGGCCCGCCCGCACTTCAGCGTTCGCCAACGCAGCTCGCTGCTGCACGAGGGCATGGACACTTACCTGAGCTTCGGCATGCGCCACGTCGAAGAACACGAAACGCTCTCTATCGAGCTGACCTGCACCAATCAGAACCTGCCGCTGCGCCTGCGCGAGGGTGATATCTGCCTGGTGTCCGAAGGCACGCCCGAGTTTCTCAAGTTCCGCAATATCACGGCGGCGACGCCCAGTTATGCACCACCGATCAACCGCGATTTTCTGTGGAAGCTGATCAGCAACATGTCGCTGAACTACCTGTCGCTGGCTAACGTCGAGGCGCTCAAGGTCATTCTCGAAACCTACGACCTGCCGCGTTATTACGACCAGCATGCGGAAAAGGTCAGCAAGCGCCTGCTCGGTGGGCTGAAGGGGATACGCCACCAGCCTATCGACCGCTTGCACAAAGGCCTGCCGTTACGCGGCCTGCGCACTGAACTGACCATCGATCCGGAAGGCTATGTCGGGGAAGGCGATCTGTTCGTTTTTGCCTCGGTGCTGAATGAATTTTTCGCGCTCTACGCCAGCCTCAACTCGTTCCACGAATTGAGGGTCAAAAGCACACAGGGAGAGGTGTACCAATGGACACCACGCATGGGGCTGCAGCCCCTGCTTTAAGCAGGCTGACCCGGGTAATACGCGAATACTCGCTGTTTCAGGCGGTGTTGCTGGTGGTCGATCGGTTGCGCGATGTGTATCCGGACCTGACGGAAGAGCAGCTGTATGACCAGGTCGAATTCGAGGCGAATCCAAGTCTTGGTTTCCCTGGCAGTGATGTAGATCGGGTGCAGTTTTTTGAGGAGCACGGAGAGCTGCGAGCACGCCTGCGCTTCAACCTGCTTGGCCTGTTCGGCTCCAGTTCACCGCTGCCGGCGTTTTACGGTGAGCAGGCACTGGGGGATAGCCAAGACGGCAATCCGACGCGCCAGTTTCTCGACCTGTTCCACCACCGGCTACAGCGGTTGATGCTGCCGATCTGGCGCAAATACCGTTATAGCGCGCGGTTCGAGAGTGGTGCCCAGGACCCGTTTTCCGAGCAGTTGTTTGCGCTGGTTGGCTTGGGGGGTGAAGAGATCCGTCGCGCCGAAGAGCTGAACTGGAAGCGACTGTTGCCGTATCTGGGGCTGCTGAGCTTGCGTGCGCACTCAGCGGCGCTGATCGAGTCGGTGTTGCGTTACTACTTCAAGCACGAAGAGTTGGTGATCGAGCAATGCGTTGAGCGTCGGGTGGAGATCCTTGAGGAACAGCTCAATCGTCTCGGCCAGGCGAACAGCCTGCTGGGCGAGGACTTGGTCCTGGGGGAGCGGGTGCGCGACCGTGGCGGCAAGTTTCGTATTCATGTCCGGCAACTGACCTGGGAGCGGTTTCATGAGTTCCTGCCCATCGGCCCGGGTTATCAGCCGTTGTGCGCGCTGGTGCGTTTTACCCTGCGCGACCCGCTCGATTACGACCTGCGGTTGGTGCTCAAGCAGGAAGAGATTCGCGAGCTGCGTATCGGCGAAACCAACGTGTGTCGGCTTGGCTGGACCAGTTGGCTTGGACATGAGCGTGCCGACGGGGTCGTGACCCTGGGCAGCAGAATTCATTAAGGACAGATGACAATGATTAACGTAGACCTGCAACAGCTTATCAAGGCCCTGGATACCGAAACCCGTCGTGATCTGGAAGGTTCGGCGCAACGCTGCGTTGCCCGCGGTGGCAGCAAGATCCTGGTCGAAGACCTGTTGCTGGCTTTGTTGGAGCGCCCTGAAGGGTTGCTTGCCAAGGCGCTGCTGGACGCCGATATCGAGGCCAGCGAACTGGCTGCGGCACTGCAGCCACGTCCCGAACACAGCGCTTCGCGCAATCCGGTGTTTGCTCCCGAGCTGGTGCAATGGCTGCAGGATGCCCTGCTGGTGGCCAACCTGGAACTTGGCCAGAGCCAGGTCGAGCAGGCTGCGCTGATTCTGGCGCTGCTGCGCAACCCCATGCGCTATGCCGGCAGCCACTACCAGTCCCTGCTGGCCAGGCTCAATGGTGATCGGTTGCGTGAATTCGCCTTGGCACACAAACCCGAGCCTGAAAACGGCAAGGCCGCCCCTGGCGGTGAGTCGCTGCTGGGAAAATTCACCCACAACCTGACCCAACAAGCCCGAGACGGCAAACTCGACCCTGTGCTCTGCCGCGATTCGGCCATTCGTCAGATGATCGATATCCTTGCCCGTCGCCGCAAGAACAACCCTATCGTGGTGGGCGAGGCCGGTGTCGGCAAGACCGCCATCGTCGAAGGCCTGGCCTCGCGCATCGCCGCCGGTGAAGTGCCGCAGGTGCTCAAGGGGGTCGAGTTGTTGTCCCTGGACATGGGACTTTTGCAGGCTGGCGCCAGCGTCAAAGGTGAGTTCGAGCGCCGCCTCAAGGGTGTGATTGATGAAGTCAAGGCCTCGCCCAAACCGATCATTCTGTTTATCGACGAAGCCCACACGCTGATTGGCGCTGGCGGCCAGGCGGGTGGTTCTGATGCCGCCAACTTGCTCAAGCCTGCGTTGGCCCGTGGCGAGTTGCGCACTATCGCGGCGACCACATGGACGGAGTACAAAAAATACTTTGAAAAAGACCCGGCGCTGGCTCGGCGCTTCCAGCCGGTGCAGTTGCATGAACCGACGGTCAGCGAGGCGGTGACCATTCTGCGTGGTCTGGCCCAGGTCTATGAACAGAGTCACGGGATTTACCTGCGTGATGACGCTGTGGTCGCCGCGGCCGAGCTGTCCGCGCGTTATCTGGCAGGCCGGCAGTTGCCGGACAAGGCGGTCGATGTGCTCGATACCGCTTGTGCGCGGGTACGCATCAGCCTTGCCGCGGCGCCGGAAAGCCTTGAGCGTTTGCGTGCCGAACTCGCCGAGGGTGAACGCCAGCGCCAGGCGCTGCGCCGCGACGCCGAAGCCGGACTTGCGGTCGACCTGCCGGCGCTGCGATTGCTTGAAGCGCGCCTGGAACAGGCGGCGCAAGAGCAAGACGTTCTGGAACAACGCTGGGCTGAGCAGAAGGCCCTGGCCGAAGCACTGCTGGACCTGCGTCAGCAACTGGCAACTGCACGAGGAGTCGAGCCTGTCGAAGGGGGCGACATCGCCGTGCTGGAGGCGCAACTGCACCAGACTCATGCGTCCTTGACCCAGGCCCAGCAGCAGGGGCGTCTGGTGAGCTTTGAAGTCT
The DNA here is from genome assembly GCF_023242495.1 of Pseudomonas sp. MWU13-2862. Taxonomy (NCBI): domain Bacteria; kingdom Pseudomonadati; phylum Pseudomonadota; class Gammaproteobacteria; order Pseudomonadales; family Pseudomonadaceae; genus Pseudomonas; species Pseudomonas sp. MWU13-2862. Next base: position 39,715 of record NZ_JALMEZ010000023.1, read on the forward strand.
GCCCGCGCCTGGTCGCGGAAGTCATCAGCGCCTGGACCGGCGTGCCGCTGACCCAGTTGGCGCGTGAGCACAACGCCAAAATTGCCAGCTTTGCCGCCGACTTGCGCTTGCGCATTCGTGGCCAGGAACAGGCGATACACGCGTTGGATCGCTCTATGCGTGCCACGGCTGCCGGGCTTAACAAGCCGGATGCGCCCGTGGGGGTGTTCTTGCTGGTCGGTCCCAGCGGTGTGGGTAAAACCGAAACGGCGCTGGCCCTGGCCGACCTGCTTTATGGTGGCGATCGCTTCGTGACGACCATCAACATGTCGGAGTTTCAGGAAAAACATACGGTATCGCGGCTGATCGGCGCCCCACCAGGCTATGTCGGTTATGGTGAAGGCGGCATGCTGACTGAGGCGGTGCGGCAGAAGCCGTACTCGGTGGTGCTGCTCGATGAAGTCGAAAAGGCCGACCCGGACGTCCTCAATCTGTTCTATCAGATCTTTGACAAGGGGGTGGCCAACGACGGCGAAGGGCGCGAGATAGACTTTCGCAATACGCTGATCCTGATGACCTCAAACCTTGCCAGCGATCGCATCAGCGCGATGTGCGAGGAGGGCCAACGGCCCACCGCCCAAGCGCTGGAACAAGCCATTCGTCCGGCCCTGAGCAAGCACTTCAAGCCGGCATTGCTGGCGCGCATGCGCGTAGTCCCGTATTACCCGGTCGGTGGTGCCGTGCTGCGCGAACTGATCGAGATCAAGCTCGGACGGCTGGGCGAACGCCTGTCGCGTCGACAGTTGGCATTCAGCCATTGCCAAGCCCTGGTTGATCACTTGGCAGAGCGTTGTACGCAAAGCGACAGCGGTGCACGTCTGATCGACCATCTGATCGATTCGCACCTGTTGCCGTTGATTGCTGACCGTCTACTGGATGCCATGGTCACTGACGAAAACCTCAAGCATGTCCATGCCACGCTCGACAGTGATGGCGGCGTGATCTGTGAGTTTGCGTGAGGTGGGTGTGATGTTCACTGAGATTCCCCAGCCGTTGGCGTACGCCGAAACGTTGTTGGGCACATTCGCCAGTCTTTCCAGAGTGGCTGACGATGCACGCCTGCTGGAAGAGTTCACGTTCGCCGTCGGCCAGCTCACCGGCAGTGAGCTGGCCCAGGTTTATTTGCTTGATGCCGGCCACAGTCAACTGGGCCTGAGTGCCGAGTGCTTTGAGGGGGGGATGCAATCCCGGCAGGGTATTGGTGTTTCAGCCGATTACCACACCGATGAATTGCTGCAGTTTAGCCTGTGCCAGAACCGGGTACTGTGCCTGGAGGAACTGGGCAGTGGTCTCTACCAAACCAGCTTTCTGCCGCCAAGCGCTGGTCAGTGGCGCACGTTGTTAAGTGTGCCATTGGTCAATGCCCTCGGTGTGGTAGAGGGCGTTTTGATCTGCGCCAGCTTGCGCTTGCTTGAACTGAAGGTCTTCGCTGAGTCCTTGGGGCAACTCGGTCGGTTTGTGTTGGCGCAGCTTGCACTCTTGCAGCGGCTGCGAAGTCCCACTCAACCCCTTGCCGTGAAGGCGCTGGCCGTCGGTTGTGCCAGCGGCTACGGGTTGATCGGCAAAAGTGCCGCCATGCGCAGCACATACCAACTGATCGGCAAGGTCCTGCACAGTCCCTACACGATCTTGTTGACCGGAGAGACAGGCACGGGCAAGGAGGTGGTCGCCCGCGCGCTGCACGAATGTGGCCCACGGCGATCGAAGAAATTCATCGTGCAAAATTGCGCCGCGTTTCCGGAAAGCCTCTTGGAAAGCGAGCTTTTTGGTTACTGCAAAGGTGCCTTTACCGGTGCCGATCGTGACCGCAAGGGCCTGTTTGACGCTGCCGAAGGCGGTACCTTGTTGCTCGATGAGATCGGCGACATGCCCTTGTCGTTGCAGGCCAAATTGTTGCGGGTGTTGCAGGAGGGTGAAATCCGCCCACTGGGTTCCAACGACACGCACAAAATCGACGTGCGCATCATTGCAGCCACGCACCGTGACTTGCTGAGCCTGGTGGCAGAGGGCAAGTTCCGCGAAGACTTGTATTACCGGCTGGCCCAGTTCCCCATCGAGCTGCCGCCGCTGCGCCAGCGCGATGCCGACATCCTTGAGTTGGCCCGGTACTTTGCGGCCAAGGCGTGCGTCTTCATTGGCCGGGAACCGCTGGGCTGGTCCGAGGCTGCATTGGCTCATTTGAGCGGATATGCCTTTCCCGGCAACGTCCGCGAACTCAAGGGCCTGGTCGAGCGCGCCGTATTGCTGTGTGAGGCGCATGAATTACTGCCCGAACATTTCTCGTTGAATGTCGAGGCACATCCCGAAGACAGCACGCTTTACCTGCGCGACTACATGGAGCGGGTCGAGCGCGCCTATGTGTTGAGCTGTCTGCGCCGTAATGGTGGTAACCAGACCCTTGCCGCCCGGCAACTCGGGTTGCCGCGTCGCACATTGCTTTACCGGTTGGGCCGCCTGAGCGTTGACCTCAGCGAGTTTCAGGAAGGCACCTCGGCGCCATGAACCTATTTCAAACTGCCCCAATGGAGAACCCCTGATGCCTGTCCGTCCTTGGCACGCAGCCGCGCTGGTATTGGCTTTGGTGCTGGGTCTAAGCGCCTGTACCAGCAACTACAAGTTCAACGACAACGAATATCGTCCGCTGGGTGACCCTCAGGCGGTCAATCGCGGTAAATGACCGCAAGGAGTGTTTCACCATGGAGTTGGTCTTCGAGATTCAGAACACCAAGCAACTGATCCCCCATCATGCCAGTCGATGCACCTTCAGACAGGCGGGTGGGAAAATCGGCCGGGCCAGTGATTGTGATTGGGTTATTCCCGATGCCAAAAGGCATTTGTCGGGTCACCATGCCCAGGTGACTTTCAACCGCGGCATGTTTTACCTGACTGACCTTAGCAGCAACGGTGTTTTCACTGGCGGCGGAGCTCAACTGCGCAAAGGCGAAGCTATGCGCGTCGAGCATGGAAGCGTCTATCGCATGGGCGACTTTGAGATGTGCGCGCGGCTGGTGCGTGATCCTGGGCTGTTCGAGACGCAAGTCGGTCGCGCTCAGGCTGCCGGCAGCATCATCCCTGACGATGCGTTTCTGGACCTGGACCCCTTGGTTGCGCTGGACCGGCAAGAACAGATCTATGCCGAGCAGGATGATTTGACCGCGCTGACCGCGCCACGTCGTGACCCACGCCAACGCGCAGACTTTGCCCGCATCGACATGGAAAGCCTGCCCTTGCCGGAGCTGGTTGTTGACCAAACGCCAGCGCAGCCGGCTCCTGCCCCGGAAAAGCCGGTGCCTGAACAGCAAAGCCCGTTGTTTTGGGAGCGCTTCGGCCAGGCGTTGGGGGTTGACCTGCAAGGACTGGACAACGAAAGCCGTGAGGCCATGGCGATCAAGGCGGCCAGGCTGCTGGCACAGAGTGTCAGCGGTTTGCAGCAGAGCCTGCGCAGCCGCAGTGAGTTGAAGAACGAGCTGCGCCTGGCCCAGACCACTGTGCAGTTGACGAGCAAGAACCCACTCAAGCATGCCGGCGATAGTGGGGAGGCGTTGAGGCGTTTGCTGCAACCGAACAAGCCCGGCCAACTGAGCGCTGAACAAGCGATTGCCCGAGCCGTGCGCGACCTGCAGGCACATCCGGTGGCGCTGCTGATGGCCAGCCGCGCGGCCGTCCGCGCAACGCTGGAGCACTTCTCGCCCGAGCAACTGACGTTGCGCCTGGAGCGTGATGGCAGCAAAGCGTTATTTGCCATGCCAGGAGGCCGCTGGCGCGCCTTTGTCCGGTATCACCAGGCATTGCGTCAGGACGATGAGTGGAGCGAGCGGCTGATGGCCAGGGACTTCGCTCGGGCCTATGACGAACAGGTCCGGTTAATCGCCACCCTCAATACTGAACATCAAGGATGAACTCGATGACCCGCTTCAAGACCCTCGCCAGTGTACTGGTGTTCATCCTGTTGGCTGGTTGCTCGGCGTTATCGCCGTATTCAAGCGAAACCAAGTTGAACCTCAAACTCAGTGCCAGCGACCAACTCAACCCTGATCTTAACGGTCGGCCATCGCCTGTCGTGTTGCGCCTGCTTGAGCTTAAACACCCGGTGGCGTTCCAGAACGCTGACTTCTTCAGCCTCTATGACCGTGCCAAGGACATCCTTTCGCAGGATCTGGTCGCCAGCGAAGAAATTGAGTTGCGCCCCGGTGAAACCCTCGACTTGAAGCTGACGGTCAATGGCGAGAGCCGCTTCGTTGCGGTGCTGGCTGCCTATCGGGACCTGCCCGGGACCCAATGGCGCTATGTGATACCGGTCGATGCACAACAGCTGACCAAGATCGATCTGAACCTGGACAAAGACGGCATCCAGAATGCTGCCGACAAGCTTGCCAAGGCGGGTGACTGATCGTGAACTCACATAAAGTCATCTGGCAGGAAGGCATGTTGCTGCGTCCGCAGCATTTCCAGCACAACGACCGCTATTACGACAACCAGATGAAGTCGCGTACCCAGTTGCTGGGGCGTTACAGCTGGGGCTTTTTGAGCCTGGAGATCGACTCGCAGTTTCTCAGCATGGGCAAGCTGGTGGTCAGCCAGGCATCGGGGGTGCTGCCAGATGGCAGCCTGTTCAACCTGGACGGTAACAGCGAGCCCCTGGCCCTGGACATTCCGCCCAATACCGCCAACATGCCGATTTACCTGGCGCTGGCGCTGGTGACCGGGAATCACGTTGAATCGCGTCGTCTTGACCATCGTGACGTGCTGACGCGTTATACGGCCTATGAGATGGAGGTGGTCGACTCCAATGCCGGTGATGACTCCAGCAGCCAGGTCAGTTGCGCGCGCCCGGATTTTCGTTTGCTGTTGGGCGAGCAGAAAAACGATCAGGCCTACGTGAAACTGAAGGTCTGCGAGGTCACTGATACCTCGCCAGATGGCGTGATCAGCCTCAGTGTGGACTTTGTGCCAACCTACCTGCATGCGCACGGGTCGGCTTACCTGCTGTCGTGCCTCAAGGAAGTCATCAGCATGCTCGGCAACCGGGCCGACAAGCTCGCCGAACGTATCAGCTCAAACGGCAAGGTCGGCAGCGCCGAAGTCGGCGATTTCCTGATGCTGCAATTGATCAACCGCACGGAGCTGCTGTTGCGCCACTATTTGGGATTGGAACAGGTTCACCCTGAAGAGCTGTATCGCGCACTGCTGGTCATGCTGGGGGATTTATCCACGTTCGCCAATGAAGGCAAACGTCCGAAAATCGACAGTGCCTATCAGCACAGCGACCAGGGTTCCAGCTTCCGAAAATTGATGGACGCCATCCGGCTGGTGCTATCGATGGTGCTGGAACAGCACGCGATCGAGATGCTGTTGCAGCAACGTCAATATGGCATTCGCGTGTCGCCGTTGCACGATCATAAACTGCTGGGGTCGTCCTCTTTCGTCCTGGCCGCCAGTGCCAATTGCGATTCCGAAGAACTGCGGCACCGCCTGCCGGCTCACCTGAAGGTCGGACCGGTGGAACGTATCCGCCAGTTGGTCAACCTGCACCTGCCAGGTTTCAAGGTAAGGCCATTGCCCGTGGCCCCCCGGCAGATTCCGTTCCACTCGAACAAGACCTATTTCGTCCTTGAACTCAGTTCCGAAGACCTGGCCCAGTTGGAGGGCTCAGGCGGTTTCGCCTTCCATGTGTCAGGCGAATTCTCCGAGCTTGAGTTGAAATTCTGGGCTATCAGGAACTCATGAAAATGAATATGGATATGGAATACACCCAGGACGAAAAAACGATCCTGGCCAACCCGCAGGGCCAGCGCCCGGCAAAAGAGCCGCTGACTGACTTTGCTCAGCCTCCGCGCTATGAGGAGTTGGAAGAGCGGATGATCTATGCGGCCAGCCGCCGCCCGGATGAAGGCTTCAACATCAGCATCAACCCCCTGGTTTCAGCGGCCGCGCCGCTGTTCTCGGCCATCGTGCGGATTAAACACAGCGTCAGCGCCCAGGACCCCGGCACATTGAAGGCCGAGCTGGTTCGTTACATCAAGCACTTCGAGGCCCAGGCCCTTAACGAGGGTGTCGAGAACAGTCAGGTCATGGCCGCGCGCTATGTGCTCAGCACGGCAGTGGACGAGGCAGTGGTGACCACGCAGTGGGGCAATGACATTGACTGGTCAAGCATCAGCATGCTCAGCAGCTTCCATAACGAAACCTTCGGCGGTGAAAAATTCTTCCAGCTGTTGGACCGTCTGGGGCGTAACCCGGTCAAGCATCTGCCGATGCTGGAACTGATGTACATCTGCCTGTCTCTTGGCTTTGAGGGCAAATATCGGGTCATTCCCCGAGGAATGATCGAGCTCGATGGTATCCGCGACAGCCTCTATCGGCAGATTCGTCAGCTACGCGGTGATGTGCCGCGTGAGTTGTCGCCCCACTGGGAGGGGTTGAGCGAGCCGCGGCGTAGCCTGGTCCGTATCGTGCCGTGGTGGTTGGTGGTCGCTTCCACGGTCATTTGCCTGGTGGTGATGTACACCGGCTTTGCCTATGTACTGGGCGAAAAGCGCGAGGCCGTTCTTAAACTCTATGAGCCCATTGACCCGGTCATGGTCGAGCACAAGCCGTAATATCAGGGACGTGTAATGAAAAATTTCTTCAAAAAGACCTGGGCCTTCCTGTGCAGGACTTGGGTGTGGACACTGCTGCTGTTGCTCGGGTGTGCGCTGTTGGTATGGTTTGTCGGCCCGCTGCTTGCCGTGGATGACTACAAGTTCTGGGAAAGCTCCAATTCCCGTTTGCTGACCATTTGCGTGCTCTGCCTGCTATGGGGACTGTTCATGGTCTTCGTCAGTTGGCGCAGCAGCGTGCGCAAGAAAAAGGTCGAGGACAGCGAGGACGGCCAGGTTCAACTCAAGCGTGAAGAGTCGATCAGCGAAGCCGAGAAAACCTTGCGTGCGCGCTTCAAGGACGCCATGCGGATCCTCAAGACCTCCAGCCTGTACCGCGGGCGCAGCGAGCGCTGGCGCAACGACTTGCCGTGGTACCTGTTGATCGGGCCGCAGGGCAGCGGTAAAACCAGTCTGCTGGATTTCTCCGGGCTTGAGTTTCCGCTGAACAAGGTTGAGCGCAAGCTCAGCCGTGATGAAACGGGGACCGAGCACTGCGACTGGTATTTTGCCGACAACGGCGTGTTGGTCGATACCAGCGGCCGCTATCTGAGCCAGGACGATACGCAAGTCGATGGCGCCGGCTGGAAGACCCTTTTGGGCTTGCTGCGATCGCGTCGTCGCACCCGACCACTCAATGGTGTTCTGGTGACCCTCCCGGTCAGCATTTTGCAAAGCGGTGATCGCGAAAACATGCTCGCCCTAGGGCGGACCATTCGTAACCGACTGCAGGAAGTTCACCAGCAACTGCATGTCGATGTGCCGGTTTATCTGATCTTGAGCAAGGCCGATAAGGTCGCAGGCTTTGATGCGTTCTTCGACCAACTGTCCCTCGAGGAAAGTAATCAAGTCCTGGGGGCGAGCTTCGGCAAAGACCAGCAGGGTACCGACGTTGAGGTCATGAACCAAGAGTTTCAAGAGTTGCTGGCGCGTCTGAACGCACAAGTGATTTCGCGCGTGCATCAGGAGCGCGACACGCAGCGCCGTGGTTTGATCCTCGATTTTCCGTTGCAGCTGGGTCTTATTGGTTCGAACCTGGGTTTCCTGGTCGATGCGGCCTTTACCGGTAATCGTTATCAGCGGGCCAGCAAATTGCGCGGCTTCTACCTCACCAGCGCCCCGCATTTCGATCGTTCGGGCGCGCCCGCAGACGACCGCCAAACGTTGCCACTGATGTACACCGGCCGGGCTCGTTTCATTCACCATCTGCTGGCACGGGTGATTTTCCCGGAAGCTGAGTTGGCGGGGCTCGACAAGCGTGAAACTCGACGTATCAGTTGGGGGCAGCGTGCTTTGTACCTGGGGGCACTGGCTTGCATGGGGCTGTTCGGGTGGGTCTGGGCCGGAAGCTTTTCGGCCAACGACAATGGCCTGGAGAAGGTCAAGATCCTGGCCGAGCAACAATCCCGGCAACAGGCAACGCTGAACCCGCAAGATGATGTTATGGCCGCCTTGCCGGTGCTCGACAGCCGTTATGCGGCTACGCGGGTTTTCCCGGAGAAAGGCGATGCGGCCTATAGCGAACGTGGCGGCCTATACCAGGGCGAACCGAGCAACCCGGCATTGGAGGATGCCTATCATCGAGCGCTGCAGAAAGAACTGCTGCCACGGGTCGCACGGACCCTCGAAGGCCAGATCCGCGCCAACATGGGCAATCGTGACCGTCTGCTTGGAAGCTTGCGCGCCTACTTGATGCTCAATCTGGTGGAGCGCCGTGAAGCCGCTACGCTCAAGGACTGGATGGCGGCCGACTGGTCGCTTCGCTACACCGGCGACGCCGCGGTACAGGCCAAGCTCAATGAGCATTTTGGACGCCTGTTGCAGCAGCCTTTCGTTTACCCTCTGAACGATGCCCTGGTTGCCCAGGCCCGCCAGGTCCTGCGTGCGGAGTCATTGGCCAACGTCGTTTACCGAGTGTTGCGTGAGCAGGCCCGCGAACTGCCCGAGTACCGTTTCAGCCAGCATCTGGGCCCGCAAGGTGCGTTGTTCACCGGTACCGACTCTGTGATACCGGGCTTTTATACCCAGAAAGGCTACCAGCAGTATTTCATCACCCAGGGCGCCAGTCTGGTGCGCGATATCCTGCGTGACAACTGGGTCCTGGGCGAGGGCGGCAGCCTCAGCGGCATGGACATGCGCCGCCTGATGGTTGAGCTCGAGCAACTGTATTTTGGCGATTACGCCAACTATTGGAGCGAGGCGGTCGCGCAGATCGGCCTGGATCCGATCAGCAGTGCCCAGGACGGTGCCGACCAACTGGCGGGGCTGACCTCAGCCAATTCGCCGATTGTGCAAATGCTGGTCGAGGTCCGCGAGAACACTCGCTTCCCGGCCATGCTCGATACAGCTGATACCGCAGGGGATGTCGCCGACAAGGTGGGTGGAAAGCTTGGCAAGTTGGGCAAGGCCGCGGCAGCGGCGGCAGGGCAGGCCGGCGAGGCAATGGCCAAGAGCCTGCCGGATACCGCGAAGAAGTCGCTGGAGCGCCGTTTCGAGCCACTGCATCGTTTGCTCGATGACAACAATGGCCCCGCGGCCGATCTGACGCCCGTGTTGCAGGCGCTCAACGACCTGCAGCAGCAGTTGTCCGGCCTGGCGCGCGCCAGCCAGCCGGAGCAGGCGGCCTATGACCTGGCAAAGAACCGCCTGGGTGGCCAGCGTGACGCGATGAACAGCCTGCGCAATGCCGCTGCGCGCTTGCCGCGACCGATCAACGTCTGGTTCAACAACATGGCGGATGACACCTGGATGCTGGTGCTCGACAACAGCTACCAATACGTCAACCAGCGCTACCAGGCGGAGCTGTACGGTTTTTACAGCAAGGCGATCAACGAGCGTTATCCGTTCTACGCACACAGCAGCAGCGATGTGGCCCTGAACGACTTCCGCGAGTTCTTCAAGGCCCAGGGTATCGCCGATCACTTCTTTGATACCTACCTCAAGCCGTTCGTCAGTGGTGAGGCCGGCAACTATCGGTTGCGCAGCGTTGATGGCCGCAGCTTGCCGATGTCAAAAGTGTTTCTCGACCAGATGGGCAACGCGCAGATCATTCGCCGCAGCTTCTTTGCCGAGAACCCCAACGAGCCCCAGGTGCAGTTCAAGCTCGAGCCCTACACCCTTGACCCTACGGTTGGGAGTGCAGAGTTCCGTTTCGGTGACCAGCAGATGGTCTATCGCCACGGCCCGATCGTGCCGGTAGCGTTCAAATGGCCGACTGACGCCAATGACGGTCGTACCAGCCTGTTGCTCGAGGACCTGAGCGGCAAGGCCATCGGTATCGAGAAAAACACCGGGCCGTGGTCGCTGTTTCGCCTCTTCGACTTGATGCAGACCGAGTACCAGAGCGGTCGCGATGTGCTGATGATCAAGGCCAATGTCGGTGGCATGCGTGTCAACTACCTGGTGCTCAGCCAGCGCTCGCCGAACCCCTTCGACCTGAGTGCGCTGCGCAGCTTCCGCATGCCGGTGGCGCTTTGATCCCGGTCGCCATTCAATGGCGTAGCGCGGGCCGAACCCATTCGGGCAAGGTCCGGGGCCGCAACGAAGATGCCTTCCTGGACCGCCCTGAGCGCGGTCTTTGGGTGGTCGCCGACGGCATGGGGGGGCATCAGGCCGGGCATCTGGCCAGCCAGATGATCATCAGCGGGCTCGATGAGATGCTGCTGGAGGGGGATTTCGACGAGCAATTGCGTCAGGTGCGCCAATGCCTGCATTGGCTCAACCGGCGCATGGGGCTGGAGATCACGGTCGCCGCCGATCGTCAGCACAGCATCATGGGCAGTACCGTGGTTGCCCTGTTGGTGCAGGACCGTCGCGCCGCCTGCATTTGGGCAGGAGACAGTCGCTGCTACCTGTGGCGTGGCGGCCAGCTGTTTCAGCTGTCCAGGGATCACTCGCTTCAGCAGCAATTGATCGATGAGCAACAGATGAGCCGTGAACTGGCGGCGCAGCAGCCAGGCGCCCACGCATTGACGCGGGCGTTGGGGGCGAGCGAGCAGCTGAAACTGGATATTCTTGAGCTTGAAGTTCAGCCCGGTGATGCCTTTCTGCTGTGCAGCGACGGCCTCTATCAGTGCCTCAGTGGCGAGTCATTGGGCAAGGCGATGAGCTTGCCATTGCCCGGCATCGCGCTGGAGCAGATGTTCGAGCACGTGTTGAGTGGCAGGGCCGCCGACAACCTCACAGGGGTGGTGATACGCCAGTGAACAACATGACTTCAGCCCTCGACAACCCCCAGGCGTGGGGCGAGGCGGGTGACAACCTGACCTACTTCGCCTTTGCCCAGGGTGCCGCCAAGGCGCGGTCGGTGCGGGCATCGGCGAGCCCGACGACGCCGTTGCCCGAAGTCTTGAGTGGCCGTTATCGCCTGGAAGGGTTGCTGGGCGCCGGGGGCATGGGGATGGTTTACCGTGCCCGGGACCTGTTGCAGGAGCAGTTCGGCGAGCCGGACCCTTTTGTCGCGATAAAACTGCTGCGTGAGGATGTCGCCGATTGCCCGGATGGTGGCGCACTGTTGTACAGCGAGTTCGCCCTGACCCGTCATCTCGTGCACCCGCATGTGGTCCGGGTGCACACCTTTGAGGTCGACACCGGTTGCCAGCAAGCGTATTTCAGCATGGAACTGATTCGTGGCATGCCCATGGACCAGTTGCTCTGCGAACGGCCCCTGGGGATGCCCTGGCATGAACTGCGGGGCATCGTCCTGGCCATGCTCGACGCGTTGGCCCATGCCCATGACCAGGGGGTGCTGCACGGTGACATCAAACCGAGCAACGTGATCCTCGGCGAAAAAGGCGTGCGGCTTTTCGACTTTGGCCTCGGGCAGGCCATGGCGGGCGTACTGCCTGGCTTGCCGCAGCTGAAGCGTAGCCGCTTCAACGCCTGGACCCCTGGTTATGCCGCGCCTGAGTTGTTCGAGGGGGCGCCGCTGTCGCCGGCGAGCGACGTTTATGCCGCAGCCTGCGTGATCTATGAACTGGCCGGAGGCAAACATCCGTATCGCCGGCTCACGGCGCAACAGGCCCTTGAGCCGCCGCTCGATTATCGCCTGGAACGACCGCGCAACTTACCCAAAAAGTGTTGGCCCGCCCTACGTATGGCCCTTTCGTTGGAGGCTGACGCACGGCGTATCAGCGTCCAGGACTTGCATCACGTCATCCGGAGCGAACCCTTCAACCTGCTGCAACGCTGGGTCAGCCAGCGCAATGGATAATATCCTTACAGGGAGAACAGCATGTTCAACAGCAGTAATGAAACCCACTTCAGCCTGACCATCAACGGCCTGGACCTGGATTTCAAGGTACTCGAATTCAAGGGCAGCGAAGGCATCAGCCGTCCTTATCGCTTTGACCTGGAGTTGGTCAGTGAGCGTTCGGACATCGATCTGGAAAGCGTTCTGCACAAGCAGGCGTTTCTGGCCTATGACGCTGCGGGGAGCGGTATCCATGGGCAGATCTATCAGGTGGCCCAGGGCGACGCCGGCAAGCGCCTGCACCGTTACAAGATCGTCCTGGTGCCGCAGCTGGCCTATCTGGAGCACCGCATCAACCAGCGCATTTTTCAAAAAATGAGTGCGCCGAAGATCATTGCGCAGATCCTCGAGGAACATGGCATTCAGGGCGATGCCTATCAATTTCATCTCGGCAAGCCGTGCCCCGATCGTGATTACTGCGTGCAGTACGACGAGAGCGACCTGCACTTCATCCAGCGCCTGTGCGAGGAAGAGGGGGTGCACTACCACTTCGAGCACAGCCCCGAGGGGCACCTGCTGGTATTTGGCGACGACCAGACGTTCTTCCCCAAGCTCGGCCAACCGACCGCCTATGTACAAGACACCGGCATGGTCGCTGATGTGCCCGTGATCAAGCGCTTCAATGTCCGTCTGGAAACGCGCACCAGCCGTGTCAGTCGCCGTGACTACGACTTTGAACAGCCGCGCCTGTTGATGGAGGCGGCCTACCAACCAGACCAGCAAAGCGCCGAGCAGCCTGACCTGGAAGATTACGACTACCCGGGGCGCTTCACTGATCGTACGCGCGGCAAACAACTGAGCCAGCGCGCCCTGGAGCGGCACCGTGCCGATTACCAACTGGCCGAAGGCAAGGGCGACGAGACCCGCCTGGTCAGCGGCCACTTCATGGCCCTGAGCGACCACCCGCGCGCTGAGTGGAATGACCTGTGGCTGCTGACCGAGGTGTTTCACGAGGGCAAGCAGCCGCAGGTGCTGGAGGAGTCGGTCACCAGCGACACGACCAACAACAAGGACGACTTCCATCAGGGCTACCGCAACCGCTTCCTGGCCACCCCCTGGGACGTGTTCTATCGTCCGCCGCTCAGGCACCCGAAGCCTCGGGTGCTGGGCAGCCAGAGCGCGGTAGTGACGGGCCCCAAGGGCGAAGAAATCCACTGCGACCAATACGGCCGCGTCAAGGTGCAGTTCTTCTGGGACCGCGAAGGCCAGGCGGATGAGCAGACCAGTTGCTGGCTGCGGGTGTCCTCCAGTTGGGCGGGGCAGCGCTATGGCGGTATCGCCATCCCGCGGGTGGGCATGGAAGTGTTGGTCAGTTTCCTGGAAGGCGACCCCGACCAGCCGTTGGTGACCGGCTGCCTGTATCACAAGGAAAACCAGGTGCCCTACGACCTGCCGGCGAACAAGACCCGCAGCGTCTTCAAGACCCTGAGCAGCCCCGGTGGCGGCGGCTTCAACGAGCTGCGCATCGAAGACAAGAAAGGTCAGGAGCAGATCTTCATCCATGCCCAGCGCAACTGGGACGAGAACATCGAGCACGACCAGAAGATCCACGTGGGCCACGAGCGCCATGACACCGTTGAGGCCAACGCCTACAGCGAGTTCAAGGCCGAAGAGCACCGCACCATTTTTGCCGACCGCAAAGGCGAAGTGAAGGTCGACGACCACCTCACCGTGGGCAACAACCAGCACGTGAAACTGGGCGTTGCGCAACTGGTCGACGCCGGCACTGAAATTCACCTCAAGGCCGGGCAAAAGATCGTTATCGAGGCTGGACTGGAACTGACCCTCCAGGCCGCGGGCAGCTTTATCAAGCTCGATGCCGGCGGCATCACCCTGGTCGGCGCGCAGATTCTGGCGAACGCCGGCGGGTCGGCGGGCAGTGGCACCGGGATTGGGATCAAGCCGCCGGTGCTGCCGGGGGCGGCGGATAACGACAAGGCGGGGAGTGTGATGGCGGGGGCGTTGGTGAATGCGCCGTTGGAAAAGGTCAAACCGAAGCGAATGCTCAACTTCTCCGGCTGACAGGCACTGACGGCACTCCAAGCCACCAGGGATCAGAATTCAGGTAATTGGTAATGACTGAGACAACAACAAGTAAAGTAGAGAAGTGGTCGTACCCCTTCAAAATAGAGGGAGCAGAAGCGACGGATCCGCAGCAGTATTACAAGGCGTTGGCCAAGGCCAACGACGGTTATTACCCATTGGGCAGTAATGGGCTGTGGCATGGTGGCGTGCATTTCGATGAGTCCACGGGGCTGGTGGCGCAGCAGAGCGAGGTGCGTTGCATTGCCGATGGGCAAGTGATTGCGTATCGCATTGATGAAGCTTATCCAGTCTCTGCCTACAGCGACCGTAGCACCATCGCCTCCACAGGCTTCGTACTGGTCAAGCACCAGTTGGAAGTACCCGCGCCGCCTACTCCGGCAACGGCGGCAGGTGCCACACCGGCCCCGGCTGCCGCAGGCGGGCCGACACTGGTGTTCTATAGCCTCTACATGCACCTGCTGGACATGGCTGGCTACAATGCAACGCCTGCACTGGAACGTCCCGCCTATTGGGGCGGCGACACCTACCAGGTCAGTGCCAGCGCCAACGACAAGGTGCTGGGGCTTAACGTACACGCTGCTCAGAAGAATACGCAGGGCTACGAGCAAATCCTTGCCACCTTGCCGCAAGGCACCACGGTGACCACCGGAGAGGCCAGCGCGAATGGTCAATGGCTGAAGATCGTCAGCGTTTCTCCCGAGATGAGTGGCCTGGCGGCAGACACCGGTTGGATCTACAAAGGTAATATGAGCAGCCTGGGCAACAACCAGTACCTGATCGGCAAGAAAGCCGACGACGTTCCCGCCAACCAGGCCAAGGGCCTGAACGTGCACCAGACCGCCGCCACCAGCGGGGCCATCCTGTCCGTGCTGCCGACCGGCACACAGGTGAAGATCAGCGAAGAGGGCGCCAGCGGCCAATACCGCAAACTGGTCGAGATCATCAGCGGTGAGCCGGTTCCGGCGCTCACCGCCGACGCCTCTGGCAGCCTGCCGGGTTTTGTTTGGCTGCCTTCGCTGGAGACCCGGCGCGAGCCCAAGGCCATGGGCAGCGTGGTGGTGCTCGACACACCCGTCACCATCAAGGCCGGAGCCCTGGTCGGCCACGCGGGCCAGTACCAGAATCACGATGAAGGCAGCCCACGTAACCTGGTCCACCTGGAGGTCTTCAGCTGCGACGACGTGGAGGCTTTTGTCACGCAAAGCCGCAGCAAGGCGAATGCGTTGCCGGCCAACCAGAAAAACCTGATGAAGGTGTACAAGAACACCAAACTCATCACCCACCGCGCCGACATCAGCAGTACGAACCCGCCTAAGGTCAGCGATGACGGCACGATGACCGGATATGATCTGATCATCCCCGTCAGCGTGCTTGAGGCCATGCCGGCCGATAAGAAAATCAAGGTGCCCGCCGCCACACAAGGCGGCGACACCCTGTGGTGGCACCTGGAAGGCCTGCTGGGCGACGCCCAGGGCAACCCCATCAGCGGCTGGCTGGCGGAACAGGACCTGATGACTACCCGGCACAACCCGTGGGAATGGGAAGGTTTCGAGTTCATCGAAGAAACTGTCAGCAACGCTGATCATTTGGCGGCCAACTTCCACGACCGCAATCTGTTGGACGACAGCGAAAAAGCCACCTTCCTGCCCAAGGTCAGCACCTCCACCCGCGGCCCGGCGAAAGAGCGTCTGTATAACCTTATCGACACCGACAAAGACGACAAACTTACCGCCAACGAGATTCGTGCAGCCCTGGCCAAACCCTGGTTTGCGCAATCCATTTCACAACTGGTGACCAAGTACGAGAGTGAGTGGTACTACAAGGCTGAGAAGTGGGACGCGCTGGATGAACTGATGGGGCATACGGCGGCGCAGCCTAATGTGAGTTGGGTGGCGGAGAAGAAGCGGATTGAGAAATTGGCTTGGTGGGGGGATTTGGCGGGGAAAGAGGGGATTGGTGAGGGTGGGAAAATTTGGCATTTTCATCCTGTGGGGATGCTGAGTAATTCAAAGTGTCAAGGTGGGTTTATCAATGTCGATAAATTTATCTCGGAATACGTAGCTGTTCACATGAGTTTTGATGGCGCTAATGTGGCCTTGTCTGATGTATCAAAGGTCAACATTAAAAGAATAATTGAAAATATAAATAAATATGTAGATTCTACAAAAGAAATTGTGACGGTGTATGAATTGTCTTATATGTTTGCGACCGCTAGGGTTGAGGCGTACAACTTTCTGGCACATGAGTATTTTAGTGCCGCTCCAGAAATTGGTGGGGTTGACTATTTTAATAAATATGACCCTGTCTTAGCATCAACGCAAACGCTGCGTAATCGTGCGATTAGTCACGGAAATATAACGCAAGGCGATGGTTATAAATATCGTGGTCGAGGTTTAGTGCATTTGACTTGGAAAAGTAACTACCAAAAAGCAAAGGATAAATTTGGGTTCGATTTTGTAAGCTCTCCCGAATTGGCGGCTGATTACGATAAGGCTGTGCCAATTATGATATGGGGTATGCTTGAGGGAGTGTTTTCTGGGAGAAAGCTCGGTACGTATGTTAATAATGATTCCAAAGATTATGAAGGCGCTCGAAATGTCATTAATGGTTCTGATAGGAAAGAGTTGATAGCGAGCCATGCAGTACGGTTTGAAGAGGTCTTAAAAAAATCATCAATTGCTCCTGAGGTCAGATAAATTGAAAGCGAAACTGGTATTTTTAGCGGTTGGAGTTTGTTTTTCGCTCACATCAGCGGCGGCAGTAATAAAAGTAGAAGGTGGAGCTTTTAAAAGCGATAATGGTGGCTCAGATCTTCAGTTTAGTTCGCGTAAAGAAAAAATTTCGGTTCGCAATGTGGTAGGCCCTGAGGGGGAAAACTCAAAGTTACTTGTTAAGTTTAATGGAGGGCCCGCGTTGTACTATGAAAATGTTGCGGGTAGAACGTTGTATGAGGGGTATTTTACTCTGCTTTACTCGGCAGGTAAGATAAAAATTGATTGCTTGTACGTGAATATTCGTAGTGGAATGAACGGGATTTTGATTGGTAAGGCTGTTTGTGGGTTAGATAGGGCCCTAGATGAACATTATACTGATCTTATTCCGAAGTATAGCGATACTTGGTTGTTGGACGTGGCTGGGGTCGATACAAGTGGCCTTTTAAGTAGTCCGCCTACTTCTGTCTCAGTCGTCGATGCTGCATGGTCGGATCTCAGTATTGTTCGGGTCTACGACAATGCTTCCAGTTTGGTTGATGCGTTGCCACGCGTAGAGATTAAGTCGAAAGAAGGATCGTACTTGTTTGAAGATGGTTTTTTCTATACGGTTTATAATTTGCCTGAAAAAAATACGCCAGCTTTTTTAGAACGGGCAGATAAAAAAGGGGAAGTGTCTTTTAAAAAATACGATTATGCAGCGCTCAAGGCTCTATTGGTAGCGCCCAATCCGACAAATAATCGTTAGTGGTTTGCTCAGATGTTAATGTAAGTGTAAGAGGTTGGTCGTGAGGCCATGACTAAAATCAGGAATAAACCCCTTTCTCAGAGGGCCAGCGCAACTGTTTCTCAGAAAGTTTTTGCTGATGTTGGAGTCGATTTAAGGTATCAATCGCATACCATGAGTGATGCGGTCCGGGCGACTGCCGTTCAGCAAGGATCAGGTGCGTCAATTATTGTGAGTGCGATAAATAGCCTCGAGTTAGCTCACGAAGAAACGGACAGAAAAGCAGAAAAGGGGGACGGATTTGAATGGCACTTCCTTAGTGGCTAAGCGCCTGAACTGAAAGCAAAAAATGAAGAAGGGCTGGTCTTGGCCTACGGTGATAGTTGCGAACACACACACCGACAAGCCAAGCACGCAGCCCGCCATGAATCGTAGACGTCAAATCCTCCGACAGCAACGGCAACGTATTCACCGACAGACGATGAGTTGTAATGCCTATGCCTTTTTCAATGTGCTCACGACTCCAGAACTCTTGCAGCGGGTCGAATCGGTATTGCCAGAGCATCGGGAACGGTTGTTTCCTCCGACTGAAACGCTGTTCACGTAGCGTTTGCTAATCCTGCGCCGCTTGCCTGCCGGCAAATCGACGCTGAACCTGCGCCACATCCCTGACCGCGCCGCGAGCCGCGTTCGATGTCAGCGCCGCATATGCCTGAAGCGCAGGCGACACTAGTCGCGTCCGTGCAGCTGGCTGCCAGGCTTGCACCTCCTTGGCATCCATTGAGCGGTAACGCTGGCTCAACGTCGTTTCCTCGACCATCAGCTCGACAGTACGGTTGGGAATATCAATCTTGATCACGTCCCCTGTTTCCACCAGGCCGATCAATCCACCTTCCGCCGCTTCCGGTGATACATGTCCGATGGACAGGCCGGAGCTGCCGCCTGAAAATCGCCCGTCGGTCAAAAGAGCACAGGACTTCGCCAGCGCTTTGGATTTGAGATAACTGGTGGGGTAGAGCATTTCCTGCATACCCGGGCCGCCCCTGGGGCCTTCGTAGCGGATGACCACGACATCGCCCGGCACTACCTGGTCTCCGAGGATACCGGCCACGGCCGCTTCCTGGCTTTCGAAGACCACGGCCTTGCCTTTAAACACCAACATGGAGGGATCGACGCTGGCTGTTTTGACGATACAGCCCTCCGGCGCCAGGTTGCCAAACAGCACCGCAAGGCCCCCGTCCTTGCTGAAGGCCTGTTCAGCGCATCGGATAGCGCCCGTTGACCTGTCCGTATCCAGCTCATCCCAGCGCGCTGACTGACTGAAAGCCCTCTGGGTGCGGGTATTGCCCGGCGCTGCCCGGAAAAATGTTTGCACCTGTTCGTCCGGGCGGCGAGCGATGTCCCAGCGGTCCAGCGCGTCTTTCAAGGTGGGGGCGTGGACGACAGGCAAACCCGTGTCGATCAAACCGGCACGGTCCAACTCGCCAAGGATCGCCATGATACCCCCAGCTCGATGCACGTTCTCGATGTGCACATTGCTACTGGCGGGCGCCACTTTACACAGCCACGGTACTTGGCGAGACAGCCGGTCAATGTCGGCCATGGTGAAATCCACGCCACCTTCGCGCGCAGCGGCCAATAGGTGAAGGACGGTATTGGTCGAGCCGCCCATGGCGATGTCCAGGCTCATGGCGTTTGAAAAAGCAGCTCGGTTGGCAATGTTGCGTGGCAACGCCCGCGCATCGTTCTGTTCGTACCAGCGCTTGGCTAGCTCGACGATTAGCCGCCCGCTCTGGCGAAACAATCCCTCACGCTCGACATGGGTCGCCAGCACCGTACCATTGCCCGGCAATGCCAGGCCAAGTGCTTCCGTCAGGCAATTCATCGAGTTGGCGGTGAACATGCCGGCGCACGAACCGCAGGTAGGGCAGGCAGCACGCTCGATCGCCGAGACCTCCTCGTCGCTATAGGCGTCATCGGCGGCGATCACCATTGCGTCGATCAGGTCCAGAGACTGGAGCTTGCCTTTGATCATGGCCTTCCCGGCCTCCATTGCACCACCAGAAACGAACACGGTAGGGATGTTCAGGCGCATGGCAGCCATCAGCATGCCGGGGGTGATTTTATCGCAGTTGGAGATGCACACCAGTGCATCGGCGCAATGGGCATTGACCATGTATTCAACGGCATCGGCGATCAGTTCCCGTGAGGGCAATGAATAGAGCATGCCGTCGTGGCCCATGGCGATGCCATCGTCGACGGCGATGGTATTGAACTCCTTGGCCACGCCACCGGCCTGCGCCACTTCGCCGGCGACCAGTTGGCCGAGATCCTTGAGGTGTACGTGACCTGGGACAAACTGCGTGAAGCTGTTGGCGATGGCAATGATGGGTTTGCCGAAGTCATCATCGGTCATGCCTGTGGCTCGCCAAAGGCTGCGGGCGCCGGCCATATTGCGGCCGTGGGTAGTGGTTCTCGAACGATAAGCGGGCATTGAGTCCTCCTGGGCTGACGGTATGGACTCAGGCTAACGATTGGGTAGATGATATTAAAATATATTATTTAAGGCTTATTAAGTCTTTGGAGATATAAGAAATGGATGTTCGCCAGCTCAGACACTTTGTGGCTGTCGCCCAGACCTTGCATTTCAGCCTGGCGGCGCAACGCCTGTGCATGACCCAACCACCGCTGAGTCAGTCGATCATGGCGCTGGAGCGCGAAGTCGGTGCTTCGCTGTTCGTACGCACCAAGCGCAGCGTGGCGCTGACCCCGTTCGCCGAGCAATGGCTACCTCAGGTACGGGCCGCGCTCGGCGCTATCGATGCGCTTGGTAATACGGCGCAAGCCATTCTTCGGGGTGATTCCGGCACGCTGGAACTGTCTTTTGTCAGCACCGCCGACTACAGCATTCTTCCCGTGCTGGTCCAACGATTCCGCAGCCTGTATCCAGCGGTGGAACTATCGCTGATGGAGGCCACTAGTGACCTTCAGATAGCGGCGCTGGTCGAGGGGCAGGGGCACGCAGGCATTGTGATCGCTAACCCCTGGGCCTCTATTCCCGATCGATTGGCCTACCGATCTTTGGTCGTCGAACCACTGATTGCCGCTGTGCCGGAGGCGTGGATGCTAGATGGGCGCTTGGTCGAGGTGGATGGACGGTTAGCTTCAGATGCGATGATCTCTTGCCCTTTGGTGGTATTTCCCAGGCGTGCGGCACCGGCGTTCTATGATCTGGTCACCGGCTACTACACCGCGTGCGGCGGTAGCTTGCATATTGCCCAGCATGCTATCCAGATGCAGACAATCATCAGCTTGGTATCGGCAGGCATGGGCATCGCGCTGGTGCCTGCATCGCTGCGCCACCTGGCGCGCTCGGGGGTGCGCTATCTCACGTTGGAGAATAATGCGCCGTATCTGGAAACAGGCCTGGTCTACCGCCGCGACGATACGACACCGACCCTCGCTAACTTCCTGTATATGGCCAGTCAATTGCTCGAGCTGGAAATGAGCTGATCCCAGGCAGGGCGGTTAAGCGCCGGACACGCCAGGTCGGTAACGCGATCTATTACGGAGTTGGTGCTTGTTGGCGTTGTTGGCTGTGACGCCCTGACGCGATCCAATGGCGCCAAGGTCCGCTTCCGGTCATTCGACATCAAGGCATAGACCGTTGACGATCTATAGTCGCAAGCCAATCAAAAATCGGGGATGAGTAGGCTTCTGTGCTCTTGGCTGTTGAGTCTGACTCCTCAATCAAAAAATGACTGACAGCTTGGCTTTGGGATGGTCACTCACTGCCTGGAACCTGAACAAACGGCAGGCACTCGAAGCGTCATAAGAGGCTGATGGACGCGGCAGGGAATTAGATAAAGCGTGTCGCTCAGGGGGGAGACCCGTCACTGGCTGCATCCTTGCAGCCAGTGACGAAGGGTCGTGTTACGCATTGTTCAATGCGGCTCCCGATCAAGTCGCAGTGAGTCAGGCGTGCGGATATCTCGATCATATCCACAACGAGTTTGTTATCGAGTCAAACCCGGTGCCTGAAGGCCCTATGTGTTTCCAGTTTTACTTCAGCGTTACATCAATCATCGGGGGGATGTAACCGTAGTCATACTTGGCCACCACAAAAGTCTGCTGTCCCTTGACCTTGATGCCCACCGTCGGCGCTTCGGTACCGCCGATACGCAATTGCATCCCGGTTTCGCTTTCATTGGTTGGTACGCTGTCGATGAACGAGGTCACCAGACCGTTCGGCATCACATAGTGCGAGTAGGTCTGGAATGGCTGGGAGGACGGGTTGCCCAGTACCAGGCCGGAACCGTTCAGCGGCACGTAAGGGCCGAACAACTCATCGGCTACGAAACCGTACACACCGTCCGGGCCGGTTACACCGTCGGCATAAGTGAACGTGTGGCTGATGGTGAACAGGTAGTATTTGCCATCCTGGAACAGGAAGTGCGGACGTTCGGTCTGGTCATTGACGCCCACTGCGGTCAGCAGCGGCGGTAACATTTCCCAGTCGTCTCCATCTTCGTCGAGAGCCACGGCGATGCCGACGCAGGCGGTCTGGAAGCGCGAATTACCGACGTCTTCATAGCCTGGCGGCACATCGCCGATTTCTGCCTCACCGACCGTGTGCGAACCACGCTCACCGGCCACATTACCCTCGAACAGCATGTACAGTTTGCCGTCTTTTGGGTCGCGGAACGGCCATGGATCACGGAAGCCCCAGAACGGGTTTTGCGCTTCGGTTTGGTACATTTTGCCATCAGCTTCAAACAGCGGTTTCACCTTTTCGAAGCCCACCATGCTGACACCATGTTCAGTGGTGACCACGTGACCACGTACCTTGACGATGGTCGCGCCCGGTGTAACGGCGGTGTAGTACAAATCCACATCGCCGTTATCGTTCAACAGAATCGGAGAGCCGGCCCACTCGCGAGTGGTTGGCGAAACGCCTTCGGCCATCACGCGACCACCAAACTCCCAGTCTTTACCGGTACGGGAAAACCAGAAATACATCTTTGCCCGACCGTGGCGATCGTTCCAGTCGCGGATGATGTCGTAGTTACCGTTTTGATCTTTGTATTCCGGGTCATTCGGATGACGATCCGCGGTCAAGGTGAAGATGACAGACCAGCCATCGACGGAGGCGATGTTACCGTCCATGTCGCGCAGTGGCATGGTGTCCCAGATGAACACCTCGTTGCTCAGTACCGGAAAATCCCCACTGACCAGAGGCTGGGTAGTGGTCGGATCATCCGCGTGGACTTTCAGCGCGTCGGCACGGGTCCACAGGCTGGGTTGGTTGGGAAGCTGGCCAAGTTTTTCAGTGTTGCTTTTCATCGGTAGTACCTCATCCATGAACATAGTCAAATAAATATTCGTTAATACACTGTATATGCATACAGTGAAATTACTGTAAATCAACGAATTTTCAGGATCAAGGGAAAATTCTGTTTTTTTCAAAATAAATGGATTTTTGTTGCTGGCTGATACGTTTCATCAGGTAAAAAATGGCACAAATAAGGCCTTTCAGCAGGCAGGTCTTATTTCATTTTTCCCGAAATTTCAGGCGCCAAACGCGTCCTTTCATGCCGCAGATCAGCATCGTCGGTCGATGTCGTGTACCCCAGCGAGACGATCATCTGGGCTCGGTAGGTCATATCAATTTCGAGATGGCCGTTGCCGACCAGGTGTCTATCGACGTTGAAAATGAAGAGGTCATCCTGATCAACAACGCTGCGTGTTCGATCTCGCTCCGCTGGTTGGGGGGATCGAGTAGACGTAGGCCAGGGCGTCCTCGTGATGCCTGGGTTCGGGCCGATGATCATGCAGCACGGTGACAGTGGCCGATGTCGAGCCAGTGTCCGGACCGAGGTTGTAGTGAGACAAAGCCCGGTCGGCGCCACGAGGGGCGATGGTTTCAACTGACCCTCTGTTCGATCCTGCTGGTTGAAAGGGAGCATTGATGGAGGGTTGCTTTCGAGCCAAGGTGGGCGTTGGCAGTCATGATGAAGATGCAGAAAACTCAAATGCAGCCGTTACAAAGGCGCGTTTCAATTGAAGCCATGCACCTCCTGTCGAAGCCATTGTGC
The DNA here is from genome assembly GCF_023242495.1 of Pseudomonas sp. MWU13-2862. Lineage (NCBI taxonomy): Bacteria > Pseudomonadati > Pseudomonadota > Gammaproteobacteria > Pseudomonadales > Pseudomonadaceae > Pseudomonas > Pseudomonas sp. MWU13-2862. Next base: position 63,222 of record NZ_JALMEZ010000023.1, read on the forward strand.
TAGAACACATCATGATCGATTTTTTCATCGCTCTTCTGGAGTTCCTGGACCCTCTGGACGCTATGGCTCAAGAAGACGGGCCGTCCACATGGGTGCGACGTCATCGAAAGCTGATCAGAGTAAGGAAGGATAAAACGTGGTCGAGGAATACAATCAAGCACTCGTCATAGGTGCGGCCTGCAGCGCCATGGCTGCCGCTTTACACATAGGCGTTGTCATTGCAGGTCCTGCCGGATACCAGTTTACCGGCGCAGGAAAACGCTTTGTTCGCGCAGCGGAGGCGGGAAGAGCATTTCCGGCAATCGTCACAATTGGAATCGCGCTGATCCTCACGGTCTGGGCTCTCTATGCCCTGTCCGGCGCGTCGGTGATTAGACCGTTACCACTGTTGCGACCCGTGCTAAGCGCTATAACGCTCATTTACCTGCTTCGGGGATTCGCAGGATTTTTCATCTTGAAAAATACCGGCAGAACCACTCGATTCATTCTGATCAGCTCGGCAGTCTGCACAGGTTTTGGTATGGCCCATTTTGTCGGGCTCGTTCAAGTGTGGGGGCGGCTGGTCTAGGTACAGCTATTCCCCCATCGACGTTGGTTGTGGGCACGCTAGCTCGGCTCGAATTCGCGGCGTTGTCCGGGTTGAACCATGACGACGTCCTTCCATAATGCATCCTCTTGCTCGGTGCTTAAGGATGCACCATGACTCTCCGAGACTGAACATCTAGGGTGCGAAGAAGCGGCACGCTCAGCAGGGATTTCGCATCCTGCGACAGGCTTTTCACGAATTCCTCACATCCTGGAGCGCAGATTGACCTGACAAAAGGATTTGGCCCCATCAAACAAAAAAACCGCCATGTGCGGTTTTTTTGTTTTTGGCTTTTGATGGGGTTTGTAATGAGAGGGTTTGCGACACGCTCCATGCAGACGCATCAATAACAGGTGTTTGGCACATCAGGCGGCAACCGCCTGCCGTTGTTGCTTGAGCAACGGCACGGCGCGTACTGAGCTGCCCGGTTGCAATCGCAGGCGTTTGGCGGTCAGGCGATCGACCAGCAGGCAGTTGCCGACCATTCGGGCGCGGGCGGCGGTGATGCGGCAGTTTTCCAGGCGCTGGTTATGGATCAGCCAGAGTGGCGCATTGTCGTCTGGTGTGCCGACGATCAGGTCCAGCGACTGGCTGTCACGCACGGCACGGATTTTCGAGATCCGGGCTTCCATGACCGGACCGCCGTCGAAGATGTCGATGTAACCCTGATGGGAAAAGCCTTCGTTGCAGAGGATTCTGCGCGCCGGTTCGGCGTATTGATGGGCCTTGCCGATCACCGCCTGAGCTTGCTCGGTGAGCAGGCAGGTGTACAGCGGCTGACGTGGCATCAGCTCGGCGATGGACGACTTGTTGCCAAGCCCGGAAAGGTGATCGGCGTGGCTGAAGTCCATTTTGAAAAAATGTCGACCGAGGCTGTCCCAAAACGGCGAGCATCCGTGCTCGTCGGCGCTGCCGCGCAGTTCGGCGATCAGTTTTTCGCCGAACAAGTGTGGGAACTCGGCGACAAACAGCAATCGCGCAACTGATAACAGTCGGCCGTTATGGCCTTGACGCTGATCCGGGCGCAGGAACAACGAGCAGATTTCCGATTGGCCGGTCATTTCGTTGTTGAGGAACAAGGTCGGGATTTGTCGACGGATTCCCAGGTCTGCCGAGGTGTTGACCGTCAACCCGACACGGTAGTTGTACCAGGGCTCACGCAGCCCGACGGCACCTGCCAGGGCGCTGACGCCGATCACTTGCTGATCGTCGTCTTCGAGCACGAACAGGTAGTCGGCGTCCGCCCGTTCTACCTGCCCGACAAAGGTCCGCTGCGCCCAGCGTATGCGCAGGGTCAGACGCTCCTCGTTGGCCGGCAGCGTAGTGAACTCCGGGCCGGCGAGGCGTGCCAGCGCCAGTAACGCGGGCAGGTCGGTCATTTGAACCGGGCGCACGATCATGATGGAGCTCCTTGGGGGCGGAAGATCTGCTTCATAGCGCAATCAGCCTAACGGGGCTGCCGTTGTCCAGTTGCAAGGCGTCGAGCTGGGTGGAGTTGAGCAAGACAGGCTCCTCAAGGCTCCAGTCCAGCTCGGCGATAATTGCCCGGTAGTTTTCCAGTGCGTCATTGCTCAGCAGGTATGGCGTCTTGCCACTGCTGTGTGGGCTCAAGTGCGCAACGGCCGTGAGGGTCTGGGTGATCGAACGAATACTCGCGGTGCGCGCAAACAGCGTTGGTCCACCGTCGACGAGGTCGATGTAGCTGTTGCTCTCGAAGCCTTCGCGTTCAAGGATATCGAAGGCTTCCTGGCCGTCCGGATGAATCCGGCCAATACACGCCTGAGCGCTTTGCGGCAGCATCGGTACGTAGATCGGGTAGTGCGGCATCAACTCGGCGAGAAAACTTCGGTTTTTCAAGCCGCAGAGGCGTTCAGCCTCGACATAAGGCAGGTCAAAAAAGTGCTTGCCCAGTGCATCCCAGAATGGCGATTCACCTGCGTCGTTGCTGTAGCCGACGATTTCGGCAATCACTGCGTCGGAAAAGCGCTGAGGGTGGGCGGCGATGAACATCAGGCGGGCCCGGGAAAGCATTTGCGAAGAGGGTGTGCGCTCAAGCTCGGTGTTGAGATGAAAACCTCGCAGCAAGGTATGTGCGCGGAGGTCCTGGCATAACGACAGCGCCGGCACCCCGTGATGAATGTTCAGCTCGCGCGACTCGCTGGTGAAAGGGCGGTTGCGCAGGCTGTAGAAGGGCTCGCTGAAACCGGCGGTCGCGAGGACTTCCGAACAGCCCAGCAGCCGTTGACTGGCCAGGTCCTCCAGCACGAAGAAATAGTTCTCCGGGCCATGGCTCTTCACGTCACTGGCAAACGATGCGCAGGAAGCGAGAATCTTCTGGCGCAGGCGCTCGCTGTCGTCTGGAAACGAGGTGGCACTCTCCAGGCTGTCGCGTGCAAGTTGCTGCAACTGAGGCAGGTCGGATAACTGAACTGGACGTAAGGCCAGCATGGAGGTACTCCTGTATCAAAGAGCCTGATACCGGGGCATCAGGCTTGACTATCACTGTCGGCTTCCACGCATACAACGGCGGTCGGCTAATCACCGTCAGCGACCGCTCGACGTTTTAAACACTGTTTTTTTCAACTGTTGGACGGGTCTGGCAATACGCTGCTGGCGCCGATTCTGTTGAGGAAAAACAGGTAGACCAGGCCCGCCGCAATCCAGATGCCGCCGAGCTTTTGCGCATCGACACCCATGTTGTAGAGGATGGCGCTGACGATGATGAAGCCGATCACCGGGCAGATCAGATGGCGGATCACCTGGCCGGATTTCTGCCGGCGCCAGTAGTAGTTGATCACTGTCAGGTGCAGCAGCATGAAGCCGCTCAGGGCCCCGAAGTTGACCAGTGAAGTGAGAGTGTCCACCGAGTTGATGAACAGGTAGCAGATCAGCAGCGACAGCACCGCCACCAGGTAAATGCTGATGTGCGGGGTATTGTGCTGGGGATGTACCTTGGCCAGCACCTTGGGCAGTTTGCCGTCTCGTGCCATACCGAACAGCAAGCGCGATACCGCGGCTTGCGAGGTGATCGCCACCGCCACGCCCCAGGCCAGTGCCGTGGCCACGGCGGTGACAGTCGCCAGCCAGCTGCCGGCGGCGATTTCGGCGATTTCATAGAACGCGGTATCGGCGGACTTGAAGCCCATGCCGGCGGCCAGGTCTGTGGCGATCCAGGTCTGTACGACGAAAATCCCCCCCATGACCACCAACGTGATCAACGCGGCTTTGCCGACGCTGCGGCCCGGATCGCCTTTGATCTCTTCGGCCAGGGTCGAAATCGCATCGAAGCCGAGGAACGACAACACCGCAATCGACACTGCCTGCATGAGCAACGCGAAGTTGAAGTGCTCAGGGTTGTACAACGGTGCCAGGGTCAACTGGCCGTTACCGGCGCCACCGTGCAAGGCGGTCCAGGCGTAGAACAGGAAAATTCCCAGCACCACCAATTGCGCCAGCAGAAAGAGCATGTTCATCCGTGCGGTAAAAGTGATGCCCCGCAGGTTGACGAAGGTCGCGCTGACCAGGAAGGCGAGGATGAAACCGACCTTGGGAATGTCCGGGTACAGGTGATTCAACGCCATCGCCGCATACACGTAGAGCAGCGGCGGGATCAGCAGGTAGTCGAGCAGCATCAGCCAGCCGGCGATAAAGCCGACATGCGGGTTCAGCCCGCGTTGAGCATAGGAGTAGACCGAGCCGGCGATCGGGAAGGCCCGCGCCATGCTGCCGTAACTCAAGGCGGTGAACAGCATCGCCACCATGCCGATGATGTAGGCCAGCGGCACCATGCCGGGGGCCTCCTGGTTGACGTAGCCATAGACGCCGAACGGGGCGATGGGGATCATGAAAATCATCCCGTAAATCACCAGGTCGGTCAGCGACAGGCTGCGTTTCAACTCTTGCTTGTAGCCGAATTCTTCTATTTCCATGAAGCAGTTCTCCTTGTAAGCCACTATGGCAATGTGTTTGAACCAGGCAGGTAAAAACACGCTACAGCGTTGGTTATCGTTGTTTTACCGGTACAACCCTCCGTTTTTTTTCAGCTTGAAACTGTTCGCTTGAGGCCTCGGCTTTACAGCAACGGCGCCAGGTAATCGCTCCAGGTCTGGACCGCCAGCCGATTGCGCAACAGGTCGTTGCGCACCTCGATCAGCACCGAGTCGATGCCACGGGCGTCGCCGTGAACCGGCACCGTCATGTCGGTCGCAGGGTTGATTTTGTAGGGCTGATTACCGGCGACCCGCAGTGGATGCCTGGCCAACCCGTCGACCAACCGGCTTGCATAATCCTCGGCCCGCCCATACAGCACGCCGGCTTCCAGCGCTCGGGGCTGGCCGAAGTAGATTGGCGTGAAGCTGTGAATGCCCACCACCCGTACCGTGCGGCCCTCGGCCACGCGGGTATCGATCAGTTCGCCAAGGCGTGTGTGAAATGGTGTGAACAGGCACCGGCGTCGGTAGTCGCGGGTCGCATCGTCGAGATTCTGATTGCCCGGCACCGGATAAATTTCGCTCTTGGTCGGGATGCTGTCCGGCGCCTGCAACGGACGGTTGAGGTCGATCAGCAGGCGCGAGTAGTTGGCCGCCAGCAGGGTCGCGCCGAGAGCTTTGGACAGGCTCTCGGCGAGCGCCAGCGCACCGATGTCCCAGGCAATGTGCTCGTGTGTGGCATCGCCGCTCAATCCCAGATCGTTCAAGGCGCTCGGGATGTAGCGGCTGGCATGTTCACACACCAGAATCAGCGGGTGCTCGGACGCTTCCCGGCTCAGGCTGTAAGCCGGCTCGGTGTAGAGTCCAAACTCGGCGGACTCAGTAGAGGCGTGCATAGTGCTCACACAGTTGAGCGGGCGACAGGTGCTGGGTCAAGGCAAGTTCCTCGGTTTTAACGGCGAAGTAGGTGTCGAGCAGCGCGCCCGGCAAGGCTTCAAGCAAGGCCTCGCTGCCCCGCAAGTGGCTCAGGGCCTGCGCGAGTGACGCCGGCAGGGCAACGATGCCACGGTGCTGGCGTTGTTCTTCATTCAGCGAGTCCGGGACTTCATCGGTGATCGCGTGCAGCGCCAGGCGTTGCTCGATGCCCAGTCGGCCGGCAATCAGCACGGCGGCCATCGCCAGATGGGGGGAGGACGTGGCGTCCATGGCGCGGAATTCGAGGTTGTATTGCGCGGCCTCGGATTTGCCGCCCAGGCTCACGGTCGGGCAGATCCGCAGAGAGGCTTCACGGTTGCGTTGACCCAGGCATGCATATGACGCACTCCAGTGATGCGGTTGCAGGCGCTCATAGGAAATCGGTGTCGGCGCGGTCAAGGCGCAGAGGGCCGGCAAGTAGTGCAACACGCCCGCGGACCAGTGCTGGCCAAGGGGCGACAGGCCGTTGGCGGTCCCGGCGTCATACAGCACCGGATGGCCGGACAGGTCGTGCAGGCTCAGGTGCAGGTGCACGCCATTGCATACCGCGTGCTCCGAGGTCTTGGGCGCAAAGCTCAGGTTCAGTCCCATCTGCCGGGCGATCTCGCGGGTAATCTCGCGCACGTTGACCGCACGGTCGGCCGCTGCGACGCCCAGGGTCGGTCGGCAGGTGATTTCGTATTGGTGTTTGCCATATTCGGGCAGGAACATTTCCGGCTCGACCCCACCTGCGCGCAAGGCGCTGAGTAGCCAGCCACCGAACGTTGCGCCTTGACGCTGAGCCTCTAGCGAAAACGCCAGATGTTCAGCCTGGACGCTGTCGGTGGTGAGGTTGAATTCGTGCTCGAAGGCCGAAGTGATCTGCAGCCCAAGTTCATCGTGGTAGCGCTGTACTTCGTTGCGCAGCAGCGTGCGCGGGCAGGTAGCCCATGGACGGCCATCGGTTTCGCAGATGTCGCCATGGATGAAATCCAGGGCCGGCGCACTGGCATCGGGACCGTTGCTGACCGTCACGCGACTGCTCAGGTCGGGGATCAGCCGCAAGTCACCGTAGGCCCCCCACGGATTGCTGGCGGCGATGATGTCTTGCGGGGTCAGCGCGCTGTTGGCCGGGACCCAACCGCAACCAGCGGTCTTGTAGTGCTCCAGTTCATCGGTCGGAAACGACCGGCCACGGGTCACGCCGATCAGGTCCGTGGTGACGATGGTGGTCATTGCCACGGGCGTCAGAGGCTCACCGCTGTTGGCGCGGCTCATGCCTGCAACGCCTGCAAACGATCGAGTACGGTTTGCGTATCGGTGATCCAGCAATAGCCCTTGATCGCGCTCAGGCATGCCAGATGGCGTTGCTCGGTATAGGTTGCGCAGGCGTCTTCGACCAACGTCACCAGATAGCCGCGGTCAGCCGCATCGCGCACGGCCATGTCGACACACTGGTCGGTGACGATGCCGGCAATGATCAGATGGCGGGTTTGCAGGTTACGCAGCACGTAGTCGATGTTGGTCGAGTTGAACACCCCGGAGGAGGTCTTGGGCAAGACGATTTCATTTTCGACCGGTGTCAGCGCTTCAATGATGGCGGCTTGCGGGCTGCCTTTTGGCAGGTGCATCTGCGACAGTTTGTGGTCCAGCGAGCGGTCGCGCCCGTCGGCGGTGAGGCTTTCGATGATCGTGTGCAGAACGTTCTGCCGAGCCGTGCGCACGGCGGCCAGCAACCTGAGTTGGTTGGGAATCACCTGTTGACGGGTGCGGTCGAGGAAGTACCTGGCGTCCGGCCCTTGCAGATGCGGGTCGAACTGCGGCTCAAGCCAGGCGCGTTGCATGTCCACCAGCAGTAGCGCGGTTCGGTTGGTAGTAAACGGCAGGTCACGGGGCGAGTGATGGGGGAGCATAAACATCCTTATTTTTCCTCCAGCAGGTGAGTGGTGAAATCGTTTCGTAGTGCGTCGATGCCTTCCAGTCGCTCGGCAAGATCGGGGCAACGCAGCGTCAGGCAGGCAATCAAGGCTTCGACCTGGGCCAGTGCCGGCACCAAGGTGTCGAAGGCCGATACCGACTCCACGGGCGCGGTGATCACCAGGTTGGCCATCTCGCGCAGCGGCGAGGCGTAGATGTCGGTAAACAGCACGACGCGTGCATGCCGGTTCTTGGCCGCGCTGGCGACACGCAGAGCCTGGGATTGATAACGTCGATAATCGAACAGCAGCACCACGTCCTGACGTTGCACATCGAACAGGCGATCAGGCAGTTGCGCGTTGTCTTCCAAGGCAAAGCAGCCCGCACGCAACAAGCGCAAATGATTGAGCAGGTAGTGGGCGAGGAAGCTGCTGAAGCGTCCGCCGAAGCAATGCACTTGATGCCGTGTATCGAGCAGCCACTCCACCAGAATGCGCACATCTTCGGGTTGAGTCAGGGCCTGGGTTTCGAGCAGGGTACTGTGACTGTCCGCCAGGTAATGACTCCAGACGTCGTCTTGCTTGAGGTGTGAGCGCGGTCGCAACAACGTGCTGGGCGAGCGCAGGCGGTGATCCATGTCGCTGAGAAGCGCGTCCTGAAAGTCGGCATAGCCACCGAAGCCGAGTTTTTTCACCAGGCGCACAATAGTCGGATCGCTGACGCCGGCGTGCTCGGACAGACGCGACATCGGGCCCAGCCCGCTACGCGGGTAGTGGTCCAGCAATGCACGTATGACTTTGCGTTCCGACGGCGTGAGGTCCAGGCCGGGATCGGTGATCCGGTCTCTAAGTGAGGGCATCCGAGCTCCTGCTAGAGGGGGAGGGTGTCGTTTTTATTTCATGATTGGCTAAATAAATACTTATGTAATTTATGCTACATGTCTAGCGGGTTTTTTCATGTGCCTGACCTGAAAAGCACCGAAATGGGGTGGAAGTCTTGTTGGGTAAGGCCTGCGTGGGGTTTGCTTATCTGCGAGCGCTATATCACCGATCCGACTTATCGCTTCGTCGAGGCCCATCGCCTGAGCGAGGGCGCGGTTCAAATCTACAACGCCAGCGTTGTAGATTTGAACCGCGACAAGCAACAGATTTGAGGTGATTCTCTGCATCTGCATCTGCATCTGCATCTGCATCTGCAGCGTCCAGGCCTTGGCGGCTCGGTACAAGGTCACACAACCCAGCCGGGTAGAAAAATCGGGTTCAGGGCCCCCCAGCAGTACCCCGGTGCAATCATGCTGATTACCCTGATCGTCACCAGTACCCCGGTTTTTTGCATCATGCTGGGGTTTATGCTGCGTTCGGCAACCGTGACTGTCTGGCATCTGTTGTGCGCAGCCCTGGGCATTGGTGAGGCGATGATGCTGCTGCTACCCAGTGCGGCGCTTCCGGAGGGCTCGTCACGGTTTTGGTTGGGCGCAGCCATTGGGGTTCCAGTGAGCTATGCGCTTTACAACCTGTACGTCGCCTGGTCGGTGTTGTTGCTCGATGAGCAGATCACGCCGTGGATGAATGTGAGCATCAGTGCGATTGTTCTGTCGCTATTCTTGTGTCTGGTCGGGGATCGAAGTCAGGCACGAAGGGCATCACTGAGCGAAGCCTGAGCCAATCAGTGGAGTCTTGGCCCTACGCCCACTCGTTTTGCGGTGGGCAACCGAGAACCTGGAAAGCATCGACCTTGCATCGCAATGCGGGTGCCGCAATGTGTCAGTTAGGGCGCCATTACGGCCAAGGCCGGCTCCTACAGGATGTTATCCCGATGTTGATTTTGGGCTGATTTTTTTCGTGGTTCGAATTCAGGCTTCGCTCTATGCAGTGAGGGTAGGAGTCCGCTGAGAGCTTGGCGTTGGTACTCGCTGACAGCTGTGAACAGTGCTTCTGCTTCGAGACGCAGCCTCCGCACTTCATCTGCTGATTGCGTTCCCTGCGCTTCGTGGTACTGCCGCAGCACATCCAGCGCCTGTGTCATCAAGGGTTCACCCTCTTTGATTTTGTCGATCAGGCTCTGGCCAGCGCTGAAATGGTTATCGTTGCTCATCGAACTACTCCATCCCGATTGAGGATCAACGCAGTATAGGCTGTCCCACACGACAACCCTGCACGTCCATCATGAAGCTGAGGCGAAAAAATGCCTTGCCCAAGGTGGCACCTTGCACCTGGTTACACCAAGGGCTACCAAGCCCCGTCACTGATGTGCAGTGGCGGCTTGAGGATAGTCATCGACGTTAGCAGCGGAATGTGATGGGTGGTCTACAATTGAGATTCAAAATATCAACTCGCAAGACGCTTTCATCATGATGTAGGGGGTGTTGATATGTCGGTGATTTTGGAGTTGGCACTGTGGCGGTGCGGATAAAATGGATTTGCATGAAGGGGGTGTGAATAGTTCGGTCGCTACCGGCGAGCCGCCTGACGCTATCCATATTGTAGTTAAGCTTTATGTCTGCTTGCTGCTCGCAGGGTTTGCGTTTGTTCCGGCCTATCTGATTGGCTACTTGTACGTCTTCCAGGATCCGACCCTTATATTCGAGGACCACACGTTCCATATCATTGCGATCACGGCCGCCACCCTGGAAGGGCTGTTTGTTACTTACGTAACCTGGTGCTGCTATCAGTCATCGGGAGATCCGCTGCTGCGCTGGATGACATTGGGCTTTCTCGGGTTTGTGATGATCTATGCCTTGCATGGGGCGTTCACCGGGCTCGCTCACTCCCATCTCTGGCTCTTCCTGCTTTACGGACCGGCCTCTCGACTGGTCATGGCAATTCTGCTGTTGATCGGCATGCTGTCGTACCATCAACCACCTGACGCCGCTGCCCAACGCACAAAGCTCCGCCCGTGGTTGACCTGGATAGGGCTGTTCCTGCTGGTTGACCTGGCGGTGGCACTCGTTGCGAATTCGCAGGTTGCGGGACATCCCGCAGTACGCCTCGCGCTGGAAGGTGGGGCCCTGTTTTTTTCCGCCGTGAATGTGGCAGTGCTGCTGTTGCGTCGTTTCCGTTCGCCGCTGATGGTGATTTTTGCCATCTCGGTTACCGCGTTCGCGTTGTCATCTCTTGCGTTCATCCTAGGGCGTCCCTGGAACCATATGTGGTGGCTCGCCCATGCGATCTTCGCTGCTGGATTCTTCCTGTTGAGCTATGGGGTCGCGCAAGCGTTCCTCTCCACTCGGTCGTTCTCGAAGATTTACAGTCAAGGGGAGTTGATGGTGCGTCTTGCCGAGTCAATGGCCTACGCTGAAAATGCCCTGCAGGAGCTCCAGCGCACCAATCGGGAACTCGGCCACCTTGCCGCGACCGATCCACTGACGGGTGCTGACAATCGGCGTCGTTTCATGGAGCGGGTCGATGCCGAAATTGACCGGGCTAAGCGCGGTGACGTTCCGTTCTCGGTGTTGGCGCTCGACCTGGACAACTTCAAGTCCATCAATGACCGCTTTGGGCATCAGGTTGGCGATGACATCCTCAAGAGGTTCGTGCAGGAGTGTCTCGAATCGATCCGGCCGTACGACGGCGTAGCCCGAGTGGGTGGGGAAGAGTTCATGATATTGCTGCCCCAGACTCCACTCGAAGGCGCACACGTAATCGCTGAGCGTCTGCGGAACACCATTGCAACGACTTCTTTCAACATCAGCCAGCAACGGCTGACCACGGTCACAGTGAGCATCGGCGTATCGCAATACGGACGAGACGGGGACTCCATCGAAGACATTCTGCATGTAGCCGATCAACGCCTATACGACGCGAAACACCAAGGTCGTAACTGTGTCGTCACTGCCATCAAAACCATCCTGCAACCTCAGCCCTGATACTACTGCGCCATCGAAACGGTGCCGGTTATCGGTACATTTCACGGGGAGGGCGAACAGGCTGTGTTCGACGAGATCGTCAGGCTTGAGGCTACCGACCCAGGTATCGCTTTTTGGGGGCTTCCAGCGCCGGCTGACTCCGATCTGCAAACTGAAAATCGCCCATTGCTCGTTCTACGGCGGGCAGCTGAGAACCTGGCAAGCTCGACAATGCATGCACTGCTTTAAGGCTTGGCACTGATGCTCAAGGGTGTCCTGCAACAGAGGACCTGAGCCAGAAGCGACAAAACGGGAAGCCGGGCTCCCCGCTTCTGCGCAGGGTGTTGTCAGCTGCTGACGCTGAGCGCTTGCTCATCCAGCACCGAGTCCATCTTCAGCTGTGCCAGCTCAATCAGATGCACGACACCCATCGCCACCTTGCGGTTCGAACCGGTTCAAGGTTCAACGCAGTATAGGCGCCCCCGCGCAGTTACTTGGGGGGCTGATCAACGGGAGCTCCTATGCTGACTGGCAGAATTCGGCTAGACGCGGAAGTCGGTCGACATGCCCTCTAGTGACTTGTGATAGATCGCAATACGATCTGATCGACCGCTCTGCTACCCATCAAGCGCCTGCGTTCAATAACATAACTTGAACGCTTACCCTATGTTCAAAAGTCTCAGGCAATAGCACCAGGGACATTTGTTCCCATGCCCGATGGCAGGAACGGTCGTATTTCGTCAATTTCCGCGGTGCTTAGGTGCAACTCCGAGGCTGCAATCAGCCCGTCTACTTGTGCGGGACGGCGGGCGCCGACAATGGCACCTGTTACCACCGGTTTGCGAAGTGCCCAAGCGATAGCGACCGCAGCAGCACTCACCCCGCGCCTTTTTCCAATGCGCGCCATGACGTCAACCAATGCCAGGTTTGCACTCAAGCGGGGCTCCTGGAAGTCAGCACTGCGGGCCTTGCGCCAGTCGTCCTCGGGCAGTTGCGAGATGCGTTCGCGCGTCATACTGCCGGACAGCAGCCCCGATTGAAGCGTGGAATAAGCAAGGACACCCATCCCGGTCTGCTCGCAGAATGGCAAGACGTCTTTCTCGATGTCCCGCATCAAGGCAGAATATGGCGGCTGGAGTGAAACAATCTCTGTCACCGCCTGCGCCCGCTTGAGTTGAGCGACATCGAAGTTCGATGCACCAATAGCGCGAATTTTTCCTTGATCGCGTGCGGCTGCCAAAACCGAAAGCGCCATTTCAATACCTTCACTGCTTGCGTCTGCAGGAAAAGCAGGCCAGTGGATCTGATAAAGATCGATGGTCTCGACTTGAAGTCGACGCAAGCTTGCGTCGATCTCGGCGAGCAAGCTCTGGGGGGGCAGTGAGTGTGAAATCTCCTTCGTGATCGGGTCCCAGACCAAGCTGCCTTTGGTGAACACCAAAGGGTGCCGCGAGGCTGGCAGCCGGCTGAGCAATTTCCCCACTAATTGCTCCGCATGGCCCAAGCCATAAACCGCAGCGGTATCAATCCAGTTCACCCCACGTTCTACGGCATATTCAAGTGCGCCCAGGCTGTCCTTGTCGTCCTGCGCTCCCCAACTGTACTCCCAGCCGGTGCCGGCGATTGCCCATGTCCCCAGGCCAATAGGCGAAATCAGAAAGTCCGATGATCCAAGACGTCTCTTTTGCATAGCAACCTCTCCATAAGTGATGTGAGAAGTATCCGAGAGAGATCTCATGACGATAAGATAGATAATCGTATTTGAACTGCTGAAAAATATTCATGAGTAATCGCCCTGATCTCTCAGAGCTCGATGCCTTTGCCGCCGTCGCTCGCCATCGCAGCTTTCGCAAGGCCGCCGACGAGCGTGGTGTTTCGGCTTCTGCGCTGAGTCATGCGATGCGTGCGTTGGAGGCACGGCTGGGCATCAGACTGTTGAACCGAACCACTCGTAGCGTGACTCCGACCGAGGCCGGCCAGCAGCTATTGGCGACATTGGTCCCAACCCTGCACCAGGTTGCCGGTGCATTGGCGCAATTGACCTCGATGCAGGAAGTGCCCGCGGGTAAACTTCGCCTCAATGTGGCGCGTCCAGCGGCTCGCATCGTGTTTGCGCAAGTGCTCGCGCCCTTCGTGGACAGGTACCCACGTATTCAGTTGGACCTGATCACCGATGATGGATTGACCGATATTGTGAGCGGTGGGTTTGATGCGGGCGTCCGCTTTGGTGAAAGCCTGGCTGGCGATATGATTGCGGTCCCTGTCGGCGCACCTCAATCGTTCGTGACCGTTGCTGCGGATGCCTATCTGGCCGCGAAGGGGATCGCGCACGCCCCCCGCGACTTACTCGAACATGCCTGCATTGCCAGACGTTTTCCCAGTGGCAAGCTATACGCTTGGGAGTATCAAGCAGACAGTCAACCGATACGTTTGTCCGTCACAGGCCCGCTCATTCTGGAAGACGATGCGCTGATGATCCAGGCGGCGAAAGATGGTGCCGGTATTGCCTACGTCTACGAGGAGCTGGCACGCGACGATATCCGGAACGGACATCTCAGAGAGATACTCCAGGAATGGAAAGCACCGCCAAGCCGATTCTTTCTTTACTACTCCAGCCGGCGCCATGTGCCACCGGCCTTGAAAGCACTCATCGAATTCATCAGGGCGGATGACGTGAAAACCTGATTCAGAACCACCGCGACCGGCAGTTGTGGCTCGAGTGGTGTTCGATGCACTTTGGTATGAAATTCAGGATCACTGACCAACGTCTCCAATGCATAGGTAGCCAGGCCGGGGCGATTCAGGCGTACGCTTGCATTTCGACAACCCGGCCGGAGCGATTTCCCCTATTTCTGGCTAAGGGCTGCGATCGAAAGCCCGGAGACAACGAAGGTGAAGCCCGCACCCAGGTTAAGCCCGTTGACCACCTTTGGCCGGTGCTGAAGCCACGACGAGAGACGGGTTGCAAAAATTCCCATGAGTGCAAAGCCCAGTGCGGTCAACGCAGCGAACCAGGCGCCGTACACCATCATTTGCACGGTGACTGAGCCTAACTTCGGGTTGACGAACTGTGGAATGAACGCGAGCACAAAGAGGCCCGGTTTCGGGTTCAGTGCTGCGGACAGAAAACCGGTGAGGAATATTTTTTTCAGGGGCTGGCGCGCGGTGGGCTGGAAATTGATAAGGCTTCGAGAGCGCAAGACTTTGATGCCCAGCCATAGCAGGTAGCTGGCCCCGATGACCTTGACGACCCAGAACGCCAGTGCTGAAGTCTGCATCAAGAGAGTCAATCCCAGGGAGGCAGTTGTTGTGTGAAACAGGATGCCGGTGCCTGAGGCCATGCCAGAAACTGATGCAGCCATACGACCCTGGCTGAGCCCCCTGGCGATTGCCAGCAGGTTGTCCGGCCCTGGTGAGATAACCAGTAACAGACAGGCCGCGGTATAGGTCAGCCAAATATCCAGTGGGAACACAATCATTCTCCTTTTGTGTCTTGGGGGAATTCCGATGCCATTCGGGATTCAAAAGTCATGCCGGGCGTATGGTGTTTTGATTCTGCGCGACCTAACACTATATTGCGTTTTTTATCTCGGCTCGTGTGAGAGATGCAGTTCTTTTTCCCTCTGCCTAGCTTCGACTACAGAAAAGCTGAAACCTGCCTATGAAAAAAGTGAATGGATTGCGCGCGGCCGAGGCTTGAGAGTGGCTGCTTTACTGTCAATCAGGCGAATGTTCATGGATGCAAACACGGAAACAATAAAGGCGCAGCCCGCGAAGTCGAACTTTGGTAAAGGGATCATCTCACACAGGCGCACCATCAGCCTGTACCTCAAGGTAACGTTTTGCACATCACTCAATCGACTTACTGCCCAATAGAAACCAGATTCGACTGCGGGGCGTTGTGTGCAGGATCGTTGTTGGCGGGACGATATGCCAAGCGCGGCGGATCGACTCCGAAACTTACACCAGCTCTTTCACCATAGGAACACAAGCCAGTTGAAGCCCGGAGGGTGAATGGTAAATCGCAGGGGCATCACCAACGAAACCGCATCGCCGGTAAAACTCTGCAGCGTTCAAAGTCGCGTCCAGGTTGACTTTCTCCAGCCCCAAGTCGCGAGCCAGGTGTTCAAGGTGGTCCAGGACCTTCATGCCGATGCCCTGCTGCATAAAGCTTGGGAGTACAAAGATCGCGCCGATTTCACTTTTCTCCAGATCAAGCATGCCTGTCGCCACGGGGGTACCCCGAATACATCCCAGATAGAAGTGCTTTTCCATCAGTTCGCTATACCCATTCTCAGGCGATCCTGCTGTCCAGGCCAGTATCTGCTCTGTGGTATAGGCGCCGACGCATTGGTGTCGTATCGCTAGAAGGCGAATGTCGAATGCTGTTTGGGAGTCGCTTTGCGTTGCTCGTCTAATCGTGAACATGTTTATTCTCCGTTAGCCAGAGGCGGACGGAAAACTAAAAAGCCCCGTCCATTTTCTGGCGGGGCCTTGGGGTAATTACGTCATTTTTTAAGCGCGCATAACCTCACGACCCGCCAGAGGCGGTCATCGAGGTGTACATCATGTTCATGCCGGGTGTATGGATCATAGTCAGATGGTCTTCTGGATGATCGGATTTGTCAATCTTGGGGCGGAGTCAAGGTTCAGCCCTGAGCGCAATAGCGGTCATGACCACCTGTTTGCATTCGATCGGACCAGCATGGCTTCGTGGCCATGGTCGGTAGAGAGCGACTCGAACGGACTTGTCCTCCAACGCCACATCAACGGTCGATGCGTTATTATCGTCTTTCGACATCAGCCAAGGAGGCACCCATGAGCATTCGTGGTAAAGACCGACAGATCGACAACATTGAGTTCAATGTCGGCGACATCGCCCGTAGCAAAGCCTTCTACGGCGAGGCGTTCGGCTGGACGTTCGTCGATTACGGCCCTGCCTATACAGAATTCAGTGATGGTCGCCTTACGGGGGGCTTCACTACGGGAGAGCCCGTTCGCCCCGGCGGCCCTTTGATCATTTTGTACTCGGATGATCTCGATGGGGCGCAGCAGCGGCTCAAAGCCTTGGGGGCTGTTATTTCCCGCGAAACCTTTTCGTTCCCTGGTGGAAGCAGGTTCCACTTCATTGATCCAGATGGCTATGAGCTGGCGGTTTGGACCGCTCAGCCGTAGGCCCCGGCCTCTCTTGAATGGACTGGGTCAGTTTTCAATCAGCGCCAACAGCTCACGCCATCTCGGAGGAGCGTGCCAGCGCTTGCGTGTCGATATATTCGCGGATGTTTGTCACTTTGCCATTGCGAACAGTCATGGCGAAGACAAAATGGTCCTCGAACGTCCTGTTCGTGGCCTTAACTTTCCCCGTGGCGAACCCGACCATCAGAACCCGGTCCCCCTGCGCTACAAATTCGGGGGGCTCCGGGAATGAAGTTTCCATTTCGCAAGCCTTCTGAAGCAAATCCGCCAATCCCTGGTGCCCGCGGTGCGTGCCGGCCAGCGGCCAGTCCTTGCCCGGAATGATCCACTCGATATCTTCGGCAGACAATGCCAGCAGACCGGGCCTATCGCCGCGGCCCATGGCTGCAAAAAAACTCTTTACAGTCTGGACATTCCCTTGTGTGCTCATCGAAATCTCTCCATGTCCTTTTACCTGGGAACGTGTCCGATCTCATCGGACACGTTGTGGACCTGCTGGTGAGGACGGGGTGTCGGTGATTCAGCCGATATCGACTTTCATGGCGATGTCCCAGCTGCCGGCGCCGTTTTTGGCCAGGCCGATCATCATCAGGCCGAGCGCCTCGAGCGTCTGGGCCATCTGCAGGCCGCCAACATCCAACGGACGCAGCCCGAGACTCTCGAGAAACGTCGAGACCCGCGCCTTGGCGTGCGCATCGTCCGCCGCGATGAACGCGTCGAGGCGTTCACCCTTGGCAAGTACGTGGCCGAAGAGGGTATTGAACGCCTTGACGACATGCGCGCTGGCGGGGGCGCCCTTGGCGATCTCCTGCGCACCGGAACTGCCGTGGGGGGTAACGAGGCCCGAGAGATCGGGAGCGACCGGGTTGGTGATATCGATGATCACCTTACCGTCGAGCGATTTCCCAAAGTCGGCCAGTACCGCCACCGCACTGGGGTACGGCACGGCGAGAATGACGATGTCGCCCGCCGGAGTGGCGCCGTAAGTCCCGGTGATCGCTCCGGAGGCGAGCTTGTCGGCAAGCGCCTGTGCCTTGGCGGGATCGCGGCTGAATACCTCGACGGTGTGTCCGGCCTTGGCAATACGGCCGGCGACCGCCGTGGCCATGCCTCCCGAACCGATAATGCTGATAGTGCTCATGTGCAGTCTCCGTTCTGAAATCAGGTATTTTTCGTCTTTTCTGGACGGGTTACGCCGTCGCGGCTTGGCCACCCGCCGGGCGCAGTGCTGCCCGGCGGTATGCCGTCACCTCATCAGACGGCCGGGAAGTAATGACCGTTATCAAGATCGGCGAAGAGTCCGGGCTGGGTCGGTTCCCAACCAAGAACCTGGCGCGTGATGGCGTTCGATGTCGGAGTGTCCAGCGTGACCAGATTCGCCAGGAACCCGAAGTAGCCAGGCAGCATCAGCACGTCCGCGGGAATCGGCACGGCCGGCAGATTCAATCGGCTGGCAATGGCTTCGGCGATCTGGCGGTACGGGATAGCCACTTCGGCGATTGCATGCCAGCTTCTGCCCGCGGCGCCTTTCTCCAGCGCCAGTCGAAACACGCTGGCGAGGTCACGGGCGTGCACGGCCCCCCAACGGTTGGCACCGTCTCCGGGGTAGCCGACGACACCCTTTTCCTTGGCCAGCCCGATCAACAGTGGAAGGAAGCCGGCGTTATCAGTGGCGCTGTGCATGATCTCAGGGATCCGCACGATCGAAGACCGTATGCCCTTTTCGGCGAGACCGATCACCGTGGTTTCCACGATGTTCCGAACCCGCAGGGTATTCTTGTACGGATCGCCGCCGGGAAGGGGCGGATCCTCCTCGGTGGCCGCCCGGCCCAGGCCCTCCCAGCCGGGCGAGCCGACGCTTCCAGACACGACCAACGGTTTTCCGCTTCCGGCCAGTGCTTGGCCATAGGCGAGCATGATCTCAAGCTCCGCGGCCGCAACGGCGTTGATCCCGCCGGTTGGAATCAGGTCCTGCCGGTGCGCGAGGTGGATGACGCCGTCCGAGGCTGCGGCCGCCTCCTTGAGCCCGTCGAGATCCTCGAGATGGCCGCGATGTACCTTGGCGCCGAGCGCAGCCGCCTGCGCGGCGGCCTTGTCGGACCGAGCCAGGGCCGTGACCTCATGGCCGGCGGCGATAAGATCGGAGATGATGTACGGACCGGAATGGCCGGTGCCGCCAGTGACAAAAACGCGCATATGCGTGCTCCTCGTGGGTGATGGGGTGCGAGAAAAGGTGTCAGGGGACTGTGCCGGGCGCATTGGCGATCCAGCGCCCCGCCGTCAGCTCAAGTCAGTCGGTGGAAAGTAATGGCCGTTGTCCAGATCCTCGATCAGACCGGGCTGAACGGGGTCCCAGCCAAGAGCCTGGCGGGTGATGGCGTTCGACGCGGGAAGGTCCAGCGTGGCCACTGCCGCCAGGAACCCAAAGTAGCCCGGCAGCATCAGCTCGTCCGCGGGGATGCTCACGGCGGGTATTCCCAGGCGAGCGGCTATAGCCTCGGCGATCTCGCGGAACGGGATTCCCTCGTCGCCGATCGCGTGCCAGGTTTTGCCTGCGGCCCCTTTCTCGAGCGCCAGGCGGAACAGAGAGGCTAGATCGCGGACGTGCACGGCGGGCCAGCGGTTCTTGCCGTCTCCCGGATAGCCGGCGAAACCCTTTGTTTTCGCGAGCGTGATCAACTGCAGGCGACCGGTCGCACTGTGTAAGAGCGTGGGAATCCGCACGACCGACGATCTGACACCTCGCTCGGCGAGGCCCACGACGGCGGTTTCCACGATATTGCGTGTCAACAGAGTGCCTGAGTCGTTCGGGCCGCTGGGTAGAGCGGGATCCTCTTCGGTCGCCGGGCGGCCCAGACTGACCGGTGCGCCGATAGGCGCCGCCCTGCCCACATTCATGGGCGTGCCGATACTGCCTGCAACGACCAGTGGCTTATTCGTGCCCGCCAGCGCCTCGCCGAACGCGAGGACGGTCGCGAGTTCCGATTCGGCCAAGGCGGCGATCCCGCCGGACGAAAGCAGTTCGGCCCTGTATCCGAGGTGAATGACGCCGTCGGACTCAACCGCCGCCGCCTTGAGCCCTTTGAGGTCGGCAAGATCTCCACGACGCACCTTGGCGCCGAGCGCTGCCGCCGCTGCCGCGGACGCGTCTGACCTCGCCAGAGCGACGACCTCGTGGCCGGCTGCGATGAGGTCGGGGATGACGTACGAACCGACGTGGCCGGTGCCGCCAGTGACGAAAACGAGCATGTTATTGGCCCTTCTGAGCAGTGTGATACGAAACGCGCTGGTGCGACTGCGTTCAACTTAGAAGCCATGCTGGTCGTCTCGCTTGCAAAAAGCAAGTGAATTGCAGAAATTCACTTGCTCCATGCAAGCGATGTTAAGGTCCGGTCATGAAAAAAACCTCGATTTCTCGAGATTAAGGAGTGAACCAGAGGGCAAGAAAAAACGAGGTCAGAAACCTCGCGACCGGCAGCAACGGGTCGATTCTGTTGAAAAAGTCGACCCTGAACGGTCACATCGTCAATGTCCGTTCAGGGTCGAAGGCTCTGCCTGCTCCGCTATTGCAGCGGAACATACACATCTGTTTGCCATTGATCCTGCGGTGTCTCGGGATAGATGCTCAGGTAATTGAAGAACAGCGGCTGGTCACGCAGTTCCTCTCCACTGGCAGGAAGCCAATCGCGGTAAATCGGATAGATCGTTTCGCCGATGTGATCCGGTGACCCCACGTGTCGCACCACGACGCAGCGACCGCCAGGAATGACGATCTCGTGCACGCCGAACTCATTCGGTGCCACGGCCTCGTGAATCTCGCCGCAGATTGCGAAGCGGAATGCTTCTGGCGGTGTCGTATCGGGGTTGTTATAGGGAATGCCAAAGTTGCGACTCGATGCCACCGGCGACTGTCCGCTCTGCATACGCCACTCGATGAACCTGCGCACGCTCTCATTGACGAGCCCGGGTGGTCCGCAGTGCTCGAGCGCGGCTACCTTGACCTCAGGGAAATCTACGATTCGTATTTGCATGACAATAGTCCTGGAAAAGTGAGGGATGGCGAACACCGCATTCCAGACCTGCCAGTTCGGTTCCTTCCTGAACGCACTCGGCGTCGTACCGAATGCCCGTCTGAACGCCCGGCAAAATGCCTCGGGACTTTCAAAGCCGGCACCGAGTGCGGCGTCCAGTACCGAGTGATCAGCGAGGGCGGCCAGGCGATGTGCCGCACGTCGTAGTCGCATCAGTTGCACATAACGTGAGACAGGCACGCCAACGAACGCGGTGAATTGTCGATGGAAGTGAAACGCCGAAAAGTTCGCCACATGGCTCAACGTCTTCACCGACAGGTCACCTTCGAGATTGGCATCAATGTAGGCGAGTACGGCGTTGAAGCGCTTTGTGTAAGCGAAATGGGTCGGCATGTCGGGCACTGGGAAAAGCTCCTGGAAGTACGGTCGGCAATAGAATCGACTATAGCGGCGCGGACGTGCCTAGCCGCGCTTGCTCAAGACCCATTTTGGATGGGCCAATACGATCTCTTCCAAGGCGTTCCTCTATCGTTTGAGCCGCTGTTATCAGCTGACACCTACTACTGAAGTACCCAATATCCAGGCGGGCCGGCGGTGCTCGGCAGCGTGCATTGCCAGGTAGGCTTTGAGGTTTTCGTCACCGATCCCCAAGGTGTATAAGATTTCAGCCATGAAACTGACCGGAGCGGTACCCGGCGCCGTAATTACGCGCTTATCGGCGATCGCATAGGGGACATCCTGATAGTAAGCCGCTCCACCGTAATTCAGTTTCGACAGGTTCTCTGCCGAGTTGGAGGTGTGGCGCAGGTTATCGAGCACGCCCGATTGTGCTAACACGCGGGTACCGTCGCAAATGCCGGCGAGGATGATGTTTCTTTCATGGGCCGCGATAACCAGGTCCGTGATATTCGGGGCCTGATCGGTCTGCCAAACGGTACCCCCACAGATGATCAGCAGGTCGAGCTCATCGAGCTGTATGGCTTCGATCGCCAGGTGTGGGGTGACGATCATCCCACCAGAGGAGGTGACTTGGGTGCCCCCTGAGGTCGCGAAGCGTGTATCGAAGCCGTAGTAGCCACGACCGGTGGAGTTGATCAGGGCTGTTTCCCAATCCGAAAAATTCTCGGTGAGAATAGTAATGGCACGTGTCATTAGAGTGTCCTTCTCTGACGGCATTGATAAATATCTGAGGGGGCCTTTTCCTCGTAGGCCAAAGGGTAACAAACACGATCGTCAGTTTTTGTCAGTAGCACTTGGGGCGTGCGTAGGGATGGTGTCAACTTCATGCCGCGCTGGGTTTTGAGAAGCGCTTTACGACGCGCTCGCCAGTGGTAGCGCTTCCAGTGCACTGGCGAGGAAATCGACAAACACCCGAACTTTCTGCGACACATGCCGATGGCTGGCATACAGCACATAGATTGCGCGCCGAGACATCGATTGCTCGGGGGAGCAGTTGCAACAACTGGCCGCTGTCGAGCAAGGGCTTGGCGATGAACGAGGGCAGATCGCCGATACCGATGCCGGCCAGCACCGCCCTCGCTGACTACGTCCAGCAGGCGGTCGTCGAGAATGACATGACATCGGCATATGCATGCTCGCCTGGTCAGGCTGTTCCAGTCTGTTGGCGAGCAGCGCCAATACCCAGCGGGTGATTCGGCTGAAAAAAGCATGGAACACTTCTATCTCGGTCAAATGGGATCAGCCTGTAAGGGTTGCGTCGGAGCCGACAAGGCACATGAGTCAAAGGCTGTCGCCCCCGGCAGGGTTTGCCAGGCCGACGGGCCGGCGGCGATTTCCTGAGCACTCAACAGGCAGTTGTCGAGCTCACGCTGCAACACCTCGGTATCCAGATCCTGGCCGATAAAGACCAACTCCTGTCGGCAATCGCCGACAATGCTGTCCCACTTGGCCATGATGCTCTGCAACCGATATTCATCCCGCGGCCATTGCGACTGCTCGATGAAATTCCACCAGCGCCCGACATAGTCCCACTGGAACTGCCTGCCGCTTTGCACCAGAAGGCCGGTTTCCAGGTGCCGACTGGCGAGCCAGAAGTAACCTTTGCTGCGCAGCAGGTGCCCGTTGCGCCAGGGCCGCTCGAGAAAATCGAGCAAGCGCTGTGGGTGAAACGGGGCGCGCTCGCGGTACACCCAGGACGTCACGCCATAGGTGTCCGACTCGGAGGCCGGTGTGTCGTCGGCCTCCATTTTCTTCATCCAGCCCGGTGACGCCGCGAGGCTGGGTAAATCAAACAGGTGGGTACCGAGGATGCCTGATAACCCAACGTTACCGTGGGCCATCGGCATGATCCGCGCGGTCGGGTTAAGGCCGGTAAGAATCGCATGCACGGCCTGGTAACCAGGCTCATCGATCAGGTCCAGTTTGTTGACGAGAATGACGTTGGCGTACTCCACTTGCTCGATCAGCAGATCTGCCAGATGGCGCTTGGGCGTGTCCTCATGTGCGTCGTCGCGGGCCACGATGTCCGGCGACTCGAGCAACGCCCGAAAACGGCTGCCATCGACCACCGTCACCAAGGTATCGAGCCGTGCCAGCTCGCTGAGGCTGAAGCCCTCTGCGTCAAGGAACGCGAACGTCTCCGCAACCGGCATCGGCTCAGAGATCCCCGTGGATTCAATAAGCAGGTAATCGAAACGCTGCTGACGTGCCAGGGTACTGATCTGCTCGAGCAAATCGGCGCGCAGCGTGCAGCAGATACAGCCATTGCTCATCTCGATCAACTCATCGCGACCGCGGTGCAGTGACACGTCGCGCCGCACCGCTTCGGCATCGATGTTGACGTCGCTCATGTCATTGACGATGACTGCCACTCTCAGGCCTTCGCGATTGCGCAGGATATGGTTGAGCAGGGTGGTTTTGCCGGCGCCGAGGAAGCCAGAAAGCACGGTCACCGGCAGTCGGCCCGCCTGGGCGCCGTCTATCATGCGTTCACCGCTTGTTTGCTGGCGGCCTTATCCAGGTAGCTTTCGAACAGGTCGACCACCACAAACCCCTCATCGGCCGCATCGCCCCACAGATCTTTCACGCGGAACTCGACGTGGTAGGTCGGCTGATGCGCCGCACTCGTATCGCCATGGCCAATCGCGTCCGGGAACGGCCACTTTTCGGAGGTGCGGTGCAGGACCACGCCTTCCTTGCCGCGCACGTAGGCCGGCATGCGGATATGCCCGGCCACATACTCGTCTCGCACGACAACCCGGTCGCCCACCTCGAAGGGCGCTCGGCCGGTGATCGCCGGACGACCTTCAGCATGCGCGGGGTTCGCCAGCTTGAAGTGCGACCCCAAGGCCTGATCGAGCTCCGCCTGAGTGATGACGCCCGTTTCAACCAGCAGGGTGGCGGTGGCGATGACGTAGCGTTCGTAGTACTGGGTGCCGACATGCTGGCGAACATCCAGGCGTTCGACGGCGTGACGTACTTCGTCCACGCTGAACTTCTTCAAGTGATCGGCACCGATAAACATCAAGCTGTAGGCCAGGTGTTCCCAGTCCTGTTTGAACACCTGTTTGTAGCTAAGGCTATTGATGGAGTGAGGGACTTTTCCAAAGCCTTGGAAACCGCCGAGATCGTGAAAGCCATCCATAATAAAAACTCCGGGAGTTGAACGATGATGCGTTGTTTTTCTCAGTCAACGCGGGGCAGGGCGACACCAATCAGCACGTCTTTCGTCACCAGCTTCTGCAGCTGCTCTTCACTCATGTGCTCGGAGCCTTCAGGCCTTACCGGCAACACCAGGTAGCGGCTTTCGGCGCTGGTGTCCCAGACCTTGACCACCACGTCGCTCGGCAACTCCGTCCCCAGCTCGCGCAGGACCGTGCGACCCTCCCGGACCAGCCGCGCACGAAATTCAAAGCCCTTGTACCACTCAGGTGGCAGGCCGAGGACAGGCCAGTTGGTGCAGGAGCACAGGCTGCAGACAATGACGTTCTTGACCCCCGACGTATCTTCCAGGGCGACGATGTACTCGCCCTGGGGGCCGGTATAGCCGAACTGGGCACAGGCGGCCGTGCCGTCCTTGAGCAACAGCGCCCGGAACTGCGGATCGACCCAGGCCTTGGCGACCACACGAGCGCCGTTCTCCGGGCTCCAGTCGTGCTCCATCAATTGCGTGAGTTGCTCGACGTAGCCCTCTGGGATGAGTGCCTTGCTCTTGAGGACTTGAAACAATGCCCATGCCCGCTCACCGGGCGTTGAAGTGGTCGCAGTTGTGGAAGTAGATGGACTCATTGGGTATCTCCTATCAGTCAACGCGGTTGTGGAGTGATTGAAACGTGCCGGCCTTTCTTATTTTCTTCAGGTAAGAGACTCAGAGCGTGCGCCAGTCCACCGCGGCTTCAAACGCCGCCGCGGCCTGGTAGATCGTGCCTTCGGCATAGTGCCTGGCGACCAGCATCAGCCCGACGGGCAGGCCGTCCACCAGACCGCACGGAATCGACATGGCGGGATGCCCGGTGATGTCCTGCGCGGCGGTATTGCCGATCATTTCCAGCGCGCGCATCACATACTCAGTGATCGAGCAATCCGCTGCCGGGTGGGGTTGGGCCGTGATGGGCGTGGTCGGCATCACCAGCAGGTCATAGGTCTGCAGTGCCTTGTCATAGCCTTGCCGGGCAAAGCGTGCGAGGTTTTGGGCCTTGGCGTAATAACGGCCGTTGTAGTGCGTCAGGCCGTATTGGCCGACGAACATGCACAGTTTGAGCGACGCGGATAATTGGTCAGCCTGCTCGCGCCAGCCGGCTTGTTTGTCCAGCAGGCCGACGTCGTAAAGTCCTTTCCAGTTAAAGCCCGCGCCGTTGCCATGCATCATCTGCATGGTCAAACCTTCGCAGCCAATGGGGTGCCACAACGACCCCGCCAGGTTGTGTTCGGGAATGGACACCGGCTCGACATGCGCGCCCAACGCCTCGAGACGGGCGATGGCTTCGCGCACCTTGTCTGCCACGCGGGGATCCTGGTTGGCCAGCGCGAACCCCTCCTGCAGCACGCCGATTCTGAGCCCGCCCAGCCCCCGTGCCAGGTAGCTGCAATAGTCATCGACCTGCGGCGCCGCCTGGCGTGGGTCGAGTCCATCCGAACCGGCCAGGGCCTGCAGCATCAGCGCGTTGTCGCGCACGTTGGCGGTAATGGGGCCGACATGATCGATCGTGGCTTCAATCGCCATGATGCCGGTGTAGGGCACCAAGCCATGGGTCGGCTTCATGCCGTAGGTACCGCAGAACGACGATGGGATTCGTATGGATCCGCCTTGATCGCCGCCCACGGCGATGTCCACCTCGCCGGCGGCGACCAATGCCGCACTGCCCGACGAAGAGCCGCCCGCGGCATAACCCTGGCGATGTGGGTTGTGCACTGGGGCAGGATCAGAGGTGTGGCTGCCCCCCGAAAGGCAGTAGTGCTCGCAGGTAGCTTTACCGAGGATGATTGCGCCGGCATCGAGCAAACGCGTGACCACGGTGGCATCAAACCCCGGTACAAAGCCTTCCAAAGGCGCAGCGCCGTTCATCATCGGGACGCAGGCCAAGGCGATGTTGTCTTTGAGCGCCACGGTTTTGCCGGCCAGCAGGCCCTCACGGGCGCCATTCACTTCAGTCCGGTAGTACCAGGCGTTCAGCGGGTTTTCCTTGTCCGAGGGGCGATAGCCTGAACTGCGGTCGTAGCGAATGGGGGGAACGAAATCGCACAGTTCGTCGACCAGGTCGTATGCATCGAAACTCGGTTGCATCAGATCCAGGTAGGACGCGGCCTGCTCGTGCGTCAGTTGCATGTTCAACTGACTCGCGATGGCTAAAAGCTGATCAAGCGTGGGACGAATAATGGCCATGGTTTTCCTGTCTTCTTATCAATTCAATCCGGTGGCAATGGGGCCCAAATTAGGCATCTATCGCCGTCTGCGCATGGTTGAGCAGGACACTCACTTGGTTGAAAAGGACATCGGGATTCAGAAGACTTTCAAGACGCGCAGATTCAGACGTGCACCTTCCTTGAAGCCTTGCTCTACCTCGATGTCCTTGCCGAGTTGAGCCTGGAGTTGCAGCGTTGGATCGACAAAGTGAGTGACGGTAAAACGTGCGTAGGACGTCGAGACACCGTCGTGCTGGTCAACGCCGTCCACGGTGGTCGCGGCCCCGGTGACGTAGCCCCCGCCGAGTGCGAACGTGGTGCTGGGCGTCCAGTTGTAGCGCACGGCGGCCTGGTATTCGTACCGGGTGTTTTCTTCGAGTTTCGCGCTTGTGGCGCCGTAGTCATTATTGGTCGATACCCAGGACACGTCCGCGACGTTGTCCAACGCCCATTGCGCGGAAAAGTGATGGATGTAGGCCGCTTGTAACGTCGCCCGCCAGCGGTTCTCGCCCAGGTTCAAGGCATCATTTTTGTTGTAGCTGCCGATGGGGATGTACAGATAGGGGGCGAGGGCGAACACATCTTTGTTCGCGGTGGGTAATGTCCACTTGAGGGGCGCGGTGAGAATCGGGTCGCCCACGCCATGGGTGTCGCCCAGCGCCCCGGCATCGCCCGAGGCGTTCATGTAGCCGAACGGCAGCAATATCTGCGGTTCCCATGAAAGGTTCTCGCAAAGGCCTATGGCGTGGATGTAACGCAGGATGCCCACATCTGAGCTGAGCTTGGCGTTATCGGAGGTTCTATGGCCGTCTTGATAAAGGTCAGACCGTTGCGCGTGTTGGTAGTAGAACAACATGGCATTGGCCCCGGCGGGCAGCGGCTCGAAATCCCCCGGCGCTACTTCAAGGGCCTGGCTTTTGACAAATGGCAACATTCCCAGCACAAGCACTATTCGACTCAATTTCATGATCAAATTCCTGGCAAAAAGTGGCCCCTACCCCATGCGCTAGAGATGAGGGACCAAAAAGTGATGGCGTGAATCCAGGGGCAGACAGGGACAAGGAGCATCCTCATCCAAGCCGCATTTGTCGGTGTTGAGTGTCAGGCCGGCGCGGCAACGGCATCCCGCAGCATTCCGGTGTGCGGATGGCA
This sequence comes from Pseudomonas sp. MWU13-2862, assembly GCF_023242495.1. Lineage (NCBI taxonomy): Bacteria > Pseudomonadati > Pseudomonadota > Gammaproteobacteria > Pseudomonadales > Pseudomonadaceae > Pseudomonas > Pseudomonas sp. MWU13-2862. The sequence continues at coordinate 90,693 of NZ_JALMEZ010000023.1, forward strand.
GTTGATGTACTCGAAGATCTGGCTCTTGGCGTCCGACACCGACACTTCGTGGTACAGCCGTAACTTTTTCAAACCCGCGGCCACGCGGAAGAACGTCACGAAAATACGCAGGTGGGTAGGATGGGATTCGGCCCAGCGTTCGAGTTTCTCCACCGAGCGCCAGTGGCCGATGTTGTAGCTGACGTCGAGAAAGTTGCCGTCCAGGTCGATATTGCGCACGAACCGGTTGCTGTAGCAGCCCAACGGTTGGCCATTGTCACGAAGGAAGTCCATGCCGTCCTGCAAGGTCGGCAAAATTTCGTCGAGGTACAGCGAGCGTTCGTCCGCCTCGGCATCCGCCCAGTCCTGGCCTGAACGAATCAGCGTGAGGTTGTCATGCCCCAGGACCACGACCCGTCCGCCCCGGGCAGGGTCACCCACGATCACTTGCAGCTCGCTCGTAGGCTTCATCCAGTCGGTCTGGGAGATCGGGAAGCGGTCGCGCATCGATCCCCAGTAACCGTGCTCTTCGATCTCGTCACTGGTCGCATCCATGACCGCGCCGACACCGGGCAGATTGTCCCGGAAGGCGTACAACGTCTCGAACTGCTCGGCGCGCGGTGCGGTGATTTCGCGGAAATAGCCAAGACCATCATTGAGGCGATCCGGTGAAGCCCACCAGTCGTTTACCTCAGGCGAGCGTAACCAGCGACAGTGGGCGGCAGGGTCTTTCCAGTACGCGACCACAATCAAATTATCAAAGCCGCTGTTGTCGGTGTGGTGGGTCAAATCATGGATCTGCGGGCCATCGGCCAGGCTGAAACTGCCGACGATGTGACGCATGGCCTGCAGCGCGGCGTCGCGCTGTGCCTCGCCTCGATACTGCACACCAAGGTAAGCCATCACCACTTGTTGCAACTGCTCGTCGGCGCGTGCAACCCACATCGGAAAGGGCGGCTGGTACTCTTCAGGCACGCGGCGAGACAGGGTGCGTGGGCATTTGAGATGTGTGTCGATTGCAGATTCCATCTTGAACTCCTCGTTATTTTCGTTCAGGCCTACGGGTGGGTGTCAGCGCGTCAGCGGCTGGTCGCGCTTGGCGATCTGTCGTCGGTACAGCAGCCTCATGGCTCCCCATTCAATCAACCAATAAGCCGACTCTTCAGGCACAAGGTCGCGCCTTTGCAGAAACCAGGAGCAATCAGCCAATCGTTGTGAAGACGGTCGATGCATGGCGTGCCTCATCAGGGGGATATGAGCTGCTGTGAGGTGGAAATTAGGCTGGACGGTGAGGGGGCGCTTGGTTCGTCGGGACAACCGTTTGGTTGGAAAAGACAGCGCTGGGCTGACGGTCCACCCATGACCGGCGTTGGTGCGCCGGTGCCGAAGGTCGCGTTTTTTGCCTCTAAATGGGGATGGCGAGGGCGTCAAAAGCCTTGCCGACGTGGAGACAACCTCGATGAAAACCCGCCGTTGCCTCCTCAAGGATGCCCGTGAGTGCGCTTGGCCTATTAATTGCTCTCGGTGACAAACCCGTTACACCTTCTCGAGTTCTTACCGCATCGCTGTACCGAGGTCCGTGCTATGAACCCAAGCACTCAGTATTCGACCCTTGCCGTTCCTGCACCACGTCGCTTTGATTATTGGAAAGAAGTGGTCTGCCGTCATTGCCTGGCGGCCGATAGCAAACCCTTGTCCCAGAGCAATTTCGACGGCGCGCTTGCCGTCAATACCGTAGGCGATCTGGACCTCTGTTCGCTGTCATCGCCACTGCATTACTGGGAACGTTCCGAGCGGCACCTGCGCAGCGGTCCGGCCGAAGATTTATGGTTGGGTTTCGCTCTAAATGGCCATGGCCAGATTGAGCAAGGCGCGAGAAAAGCCAGTCTGGCGGCTGGGAATCTGTTTCTTTATGACGCAACTCAGGCGTTTCGCTTCAGCTTCGGTGGTACCGAAAACCACCTGGTCCGTATTCCGCGAGCCTTGCTCACCGAGCGGCTACCGCGTATCGCGGAATACACCGCGATGGTCCTCGACGACCGGCGCCCCGGCGTAATTCCCTTGCGTGAGATGCTGCGTCAGGCCGCAAGCACGCCGGTATCGTTGCAGGATGAGCACATCGCCAAGCGTTATTCAGCGGCATTGATCGACCTGCTTGTGATCAGCCTGGAACTCCAGGACCTCAACACCACCCACCAAGAGCTGGACCTCTACGGCCGCATCATGAAGTACATCCAACGGCATTTGACCGAGCCGGACCTGTCGATTGAGGTCATCGCCCAGGCCCACAATGTATCCACCCGAACCGTTACGCGGGCGTTCGCGCGCTACCAGAAAACCCCCGTTGCGGAAATTTGGAAAGAGCGCCTGAACGCCAGCCGTGAAGCGATTGAACGCGGCCAGGTACGCAGCGTGTCCCAGGCGGCGCTGGACTTCGGGTTTTCTGATTTCTCCCATTTCAGTCATGCGTTTCGCAAAGCGTTTGGTGTGGCGCCGAATACGCTTTTGCGCCGGAATTGACGTTGCCAGGTTTATCAAGTCGACGTGAAGATGGGCGCTTCGTCAGGCTTAATGAGTCAGTGCTTAAACCGGCAACGGTGCGGCAGTTTAGGCTGCACCGGAAGTGAGTGTCCGGTTTGGAAAGAAACTCATCATGACCCTGTGCCTTGCCTGGGCGAACGCACGCCTTGTGGTTCAGACCGGAAGGCGGAATTGCTTACGTAAGGTCCTGTCGAAGAATCCTGCGGGGGCAAAGCGGCGCAACAAACTGATTTGTTGTGCTGTCTTCCCGGCAGTGTAGCGATGGTGAGGGCGGACATCGGTCGCCGCTTTCACGACTACCGCCGCCACGACTTCTGGACGATCGGCTTTCGGCATCACCTCGCCTAGCAATGCCCTGAACCCGGCTCGAGCCTGATCGTACTCCTTCAACTGCGAGTCCGGCTCAATGCCGTTTTGATCGAAGACGGTACGCACGAATGCGGGCTCGATGACCGAGACGCGAATATCGAAGGCACGTACCTCGTGATCGAGAGATTCCGAATAACCTTCCAGAGCATGCTTGACCGCCGAATAATGGGCAGAGTAGGGCGCGGGTACCAACCCTAGAATCGATCCGATATTGATGATGCGGCCTTGGCTATGTTCCCGCATCGACGGTAATACCGCATTGGTCATCCGGATGACGCCAAACAAATTGACATCGAACAATGCTTGCACCTGCGAGATCGAGAATTCCTCTGCACCACCAAGCAGACCTACACCCGCATTATTGACCAAAAGGTCGATCCGCCCGGTCTGAGCGAGCACAGTAGAAACGAGAGCATTGACAGAGTCATCGTCTGTCACATCGCAAGTGAGCATGGACACCTGCGTTGGACTGGCACTCGCCTTCCGACTCGTGCCAAATACCCTATACCCTGCACGCACCAGAGCCTCAGCAGTAGCTTGACCAATACCGGATGATGCACCGGTCACTATCGCGGTTCTTTCGGAAGGTGTTTTCATTTGATACTCCAGTGTGTCCGTGAGTCGCTATCGGCGATAGCCCGCTCGCATACGTCTGACCCTCGTCCTGAGCTTCAGTGATCGAGTGCCAGTTGTCGTCATATGAGTTTGATGACCACCTTGCCTTTGGCTCTGCCTCGTTCCACATAACTCAAGGCCTCAGCCGTTGACTCGAAAGGGACGGTTCGGTCGATCACCGGTTTGATAACTCCGGACTCGACAAGCGCCGTGATTTTCTCTAATTGAGCGCCGCTCGCGCGCATAAACACGAACGCATATCTGACGTTCTTTTGGCGGGCTTTTCTGCGTATGCCGCTGCTCAACAGACGCATTACCCAACCCAGTCCCCAGAACAGCTTTTGTTCTTTTGCGAACGCTGCCGTCGGTGGCCCGGAGATGGAGATAAGCTGGCCACCAGGCTTGAGAATGCTCAGTGATTTTTCCAGCTCGACAGGGCCGAGGCTGTTCAGTACAACGTCGTAGTCGCGCAAAACGTCTTCGAAGTTTTGCTGCTTGTAGTCGATGACGACGTCTGCTCCCAACGCCTTGACCCAATCCACGTTACGGGTGCTGGTCGTCGTCGCAACGAAGGCGCCCAGGTGTTTTGCAAGCTGGATGGCAACTGTGCCGACTCCGCCGGAACCCGCGTGGATAAAGACCTTTTGCCCCTTCTTCAATTGTGCTGTTTCAACCAGCACCTGCCAGGCAGTCAGCGCAACCAAGGGCAGGGAAGCTGCTTCCTCCATGGTGGTATTTTTGGGTTTCAGTGCGAGGGCACTTTCCTCAACCGCGATCAGCTCGGCAAAGCCTCCTATACGCGCCTGGGGCGGGCGGGCATAGACCTCATCACCGGGCTTGAAGTGGCGCACGCCTGGCCCCACGCGAACGACGACGCCGGCTAAGTCGTTACCCATGATCAGCGGGAATTTGTACGGCAGGATCAGTTTGAATTCACCTTTGCTGATCTTCAAATCCAGCAGGTTGACGCTGCTGGCATGCACCTCGACCAGGACGTCGTTGATTCCCGGTTCTGGTTGCGGTACCTCGGCAATACGTCCATGGCTCTTGCCGTAACGGTCGATCAGAAAGGCTTTCATGATTCAGTTCTCATGGTTTCAATGGGATGGCAACATGCGCCCCCCAGCGTGCCGCTATAAGACGAGCCGAAGGTGTTCAGGCATCCGAAAATGCCGTAATAGATGCTCTTGAATGGATGTCGAAAAGCGATTCAGTCCCTCTGACTGTTCAGCCCTGCGCGGAGCTGGATTCGGCAAGCGTCGGGTAGTCGATATAGCCGACTGCACCTCCGCCATACAGAGTCGTCGGGTCGAATGTGGATAAGGTGGCGCGGCTCTTGAGCCGCTCTACCAAATCGGGGTTGCCAATAAACGGACGTCCGAAGGCGATCAGATCAGCCTTGTCATCTTTGAGTTGGGATGCCGCTAGATTCAGGTCATAGCCGTTGTTGGCAATGTAGGTATTTTTGAAGCGCCGGCGTAGGGAGCCAAAATCAAAAGGGGCGACGTTGCGCGGCCCGCCAGTTGCACCTTCAACCACATGCAGGTAAACCAGGTCCAAGGCATCGAGCTGATCGACGACGTAATCAAACTGCTGCTGCGGATCACTGCTTGAAACGCCGTTGGCAGGTGACACGGGAGAAATTCGGATGCCTGTTCGATCAGCACCGATCTCGTCCACCACTGCAGCAGTGACTTCGAGCAGCAAGCGCGCACGGTTTTCAACCGAGCCACCGTAGGCATCAGTGCGAACGTTGGAGCCGTCCTTGAGGAATTGATCCAGTAAATAGCCGTTTGCGCCGTGGATCTCTACGCCGTCAAATCCTGCAGCGATGGCGTTTTTCGCTGCTTGGCGAAAGTCATTGACGATCCCAGGCAACTCTTCGATATCCAGGGCTCGGGGGGCTGAGACATCTGCGAAGCTGTTGTTGACGAATACCTTCGTCGCGGCTTGCAGGGCAGAAGGCGCTACCGGGGCAACACCGTTTTTCTGAAGGTCGACGTGGGATACGCGCCCGACATGCCACAGCTGCAAGAAAATGCGTCCGCCTTTGGCATGAACTGCGTCGGTGACTTTTCGCCAGCCCTCTATCTGCGCCTCTGTATAGATACCGGGCGTATCTTGATAGCCCTGACCTTGCTGCGAGATCTGGGATGCCTCGGAAATCAGCAAGCCTGCCGACGCTCTCTGACTGTAATAGGTTGCAGCGTGCTCACTGGGAACAAAGCCTGTCCCCGCGCGGTTTCGCGTCAGTGGCGCCATTACAATTCTATTGGAAAGCGTCAGTGAGCCCAGTGTGTAGGGTTCAAACAAGCTTTTGTCGTTCATATCGATTCCATACACGTTGATCAGAGACGGCGATCTGCGCCGCGCAGCTGCAGGGACGTGCGGCTGTGATTTTATGATGTCGATCATACTCAAAGATGTCAACAGTTTTGATTATGACCGACATCAGAGTATATTCGGTTAATTGTTCAGGAGAGGCAGGGGCTCGAAATGAAGATCACCAAGACGCAATCACTTGCCAACCGGGCTCATATCGTGGACACAGCGTCAGAGCTGTTTCGTGAGCGTGGCTACGATGGTGTGGGGGTGGCGGAGCTCATGGCGACTGCCGGTTTTACCCAGGGAGGCTTCTACAAACATTTCGGCTCCAAGGCCGACTTGATGGCCGAAGCGGCTGAAAACAGCCTTTCAAAATCCCTCTCGAGCACCAGCGATCTCGACGTGGCGGGATTTGTAAATCTGTACGTGTCGAGGGATCACAGAGATGGCAGGGGAGCGGGTTGTACTATGGCCGCCCTGTGTGGTGACGCCGCCCGTCAGTCAGATGATTTGAAGGCGACCTTTGCCAATGGCGTTGAAAACACGCTTGCAGCACTCGAGGAAAAGTACACAGCGGGTCTGGATGCGAAGAAGCAAGAGGTTCGAGCGAAAATGATCGACCTGCTAGCCCATGCAATCGGTGCTGTCATGCTGTCACGGGCGTGTCCGGATGACTCCTCTCTCGCGGATGAAATACTGGAAACTTGCCGTGCTGAGATAATGGCATCACTGCCACCGAGTCAAAAAAGCAGCCTCTAGAGCACCATCGGCGATGATGATTTCACTGGTGCCAGCTTTTTTCCAGGGCCAGGCCCAGTGTCGGAGCCGTCAGTGCATCATCAGCTTCGAGACACAGATCAAGGCTCACTTTGAACCCTCCTTTGTCAGCCTATAACGCCCATTCTCCGAATGAAATGGTGAGTTATTCGACGACTATACCTGGCTGATAATGAGAATTAGTTTTAACTGCGAATAGTTTGCTATAGCATGCTTGGGTGTTGTTGGCGTTTTTACCCTCTGCATTGACCTATTCGTAAAGGTTTTCCTCTCCATGCGTCAAACCCTGCTTTCCATTTGTGTGCTGCAAGCGTTGTCGTCTTCCTCATGGGCTGAACAAACGGATGTAACCCCCTCAACCCTTGAGCTGGACGCAACCGATGTCATCGGTACCGCGAATTACGAAAGGGCGGACGGCCCGGTGCAGGGTTATCGGGCAACACGCTCGGCCAGCGCCACGCGTACTGATACGTCTATCCATGAAACGCCACAATCGATCAGTGTGGTGTCGAAAGAGGCAGTCGAGGATCTCGGGGCTACCCGTTTGCAAGATGCGCTGGATTACGCCGGGGGCGTTGGGCGGGCGAACAATTTCGGCGGGCAGGGCCTGACCACGTTTACAGTTCGCGGCTTCACCACTGGCGAGTTTTATCGCAACGGTTTTCCGATCAATCGCGGCTACCCGAATATGCCGGATGCCAACACTATCGAGCGACTCGAAGTGCTGCGCGGCCCGGCAACCATGCTCTACGGTCGTGGTGATCCTGGCGGGACGTTCAACGTGGTTTCCAAGCAGCCGCTGGCCGAGCGCACCGTCACCCTGGGCAGTCAATTGAACGATCAGGGCATGAAGCGCGGCACGCTGGACGCTTCCGGTCCGCTCGACGAAGAGGGCCGCCTCGCTTATCGACTGAACTTGGTGGGCGAGGGCGGCGACACCTTCCGCGATCACGTCGAGACAGAGCGCTACGGCATCGCGCCGGTACTGACGTGGCAGGCGACTGACGCGACCAAGCTGATTTTCGAAGGCGATTTCATGCGCAACAACGCGCCGCTGGATCGCGGCGTTACACGTTACGCCAGGCAGATTGGCATCGCCTCTCGCGACAGCTTTTTCGGCGAAAAAGACGTTGGCAAATTGCATAACGACAACAACATGGCGCAACTGCGTTTCGAGCACATGCTCAACGACGACTGGACGCTGGGCGGCGGCTTCCAGTGGCTCGATGGTTCGCTCAAGGGCAACGCGATCGAGGCCAACGGTATTGCCGCTGACGGCCGCACCCTGGGACGCAACTTCAACTATCGCAAGCTGGAATGGACCGACAAGGACACCCAGCTCAATCTGACTGGCCATTTCGACATCGGTGGTTTGCAGCACACCTTGCTCACCGGTATCGAGTACGAAGAGTACGACTACAAGTCGGTCATTCAACGCTCCAGTGGTGCGGTCGATGCGTACCCGATCGACATCTTCGATCCGGTGTACGGCCAGCCGCGTCCCGCACTGACTCGTACGCCGACCCACGACAAGGAAAACCTCAAGACTTATGCCGCGTTCGTGCAGGATCAGGTGGCATTGACCGACAAACTGAAAGTACTGGCAGGCGCTCGTTTCGAACGCTTCGAACATGACTACGAAACCTACGTGCCGGGCGGCAAGAATTGGCAGGCCAGTGACAACGCGGTGACCCCGCGCATCGGCGTGACCTACGATTTGACCGAGACTTTAGCGGTATACGCCGACACCGCGCGCTCATTCAAGCCCAACACTGGCGCAAGCCGTCTCGGCGGTGGGTTTGCACCGGAGAAGGGCACGTCTCACGAAATGGGGATCAAGTGGGAAGCACTGGATCGGCAGTTGAGTGTCGATGCGGCGATCTATCAGATCGAGAAACGTAACGTATTGACCACCGATCCTGTTGATTCGACCTTCAGCGTTGCTGCCGGTGAAGTGCGCAGCCGCGGTTTCGACGTCAACGTCGCCGGCAACATCACCCCCGAATGGCGCTTGATCGGCGGCTACGCCTATGTCGATGCCGTGGTGACCAAAGATAACGTGCTGCGCTCTGGCACGCGCCTGCTGAACATCCCGAAAAACAGCTTCAGCCTGCTCAATATGTATGAGTTCCAGGACGGTACTCTCAAGGGGCTAGGCCTGGGCACCGGCCTCAAGTACGTCGACGAGCGCGCAGGCCAAACCGCCAACACCGCGTTTTCGATGGGCAGTTACACCGTCGTCGACTTGCTCAGCTTCTACAAGATCAATGACCAGGTGCGGCTCAATCTCGACGTGAAAAACCTGTTTGATCGCGACTACGAAGAAGGCGCGTTCGGCAACGTTTATGCCTATCCGGGTGCGCCACGAACCGTGCAAGTCGGCATTTCCTATACGTTGTAGTGCTCTTTGCCATTGCTTCCCCGATCTGATCCGGTGACTCCACGTGTCGTATTACGACACAGCGACCGGCAGGCATGACGATCTCCTGCACGCCGAACTCATTCGGCGCCACGGCCTCGTGAATCTGCGACCTTGGGTGTTTAGCTGGCGCTACTCCTTAGATAAAAAACGTTCGGTGATCATTGCCACCGCCTGCGCCGGAGAGGTCAGGGCGGTGTCTATATTAAACGGAGCGGTATCCCAAGCCTCATATTCATGATCCAGTACAGACTGCCAGGTTGGTGGGGTCAGTCCAGGAATATCAATTTTTCTGGTTTCTACCCGGCGCTGATGTTCATGTTTATCGGAGCAGATCACTTGGATGTTCACTAATGGAGCACCAGCGCGTGTGGCGATATCGCTCCACGCCCTTCGGCTTTCGATCACTGGGTTAACACAGTCAACTATGACCGTGCTGCCAAAACGAAGATTGCTCAGAGCAAGCTCATTGGCGACCATGTAACCGCTCCGTCCTACATCTTGTGCAAGAGCACCAGAGTCGCGAATAGCCTGCTCAATCGTATCGATCCGCAGATACACAGCACTTGTTCTGGTGGCAAGGTCACTTGCGATAGTCGTTTTTCCGGTACCTGGAAGGCCGCTGAAGACAATGAGCATTCTATGTCCTTGGGTGAGTGGGTTACCCAGCATAGCTGGCTGCCCGTTATGCGGCAGCAACTGGTCGATTTCACTGGCCCGTCGCGCCGCCAGTCAGCGGCTTTTCAAGTCACGTCTTATGGAGGCTTACGTCATGCAAACTGCAATTTTCGTTCTCCTCACCTAACGTCCAGCTAATATCCTCACGCCTCGGAATGCAAAAAACCGCCTACTCGCCTGAAAAGGCGGGTAGGCGGTCAGTTAGCCTCAGTCAAACTGGGGCCGGGTGGGTTCAACGGGCAGGAGCAGGTAGGTGAATTGCCTGTTTGCCGAGGTGATGATCCAGAGCACCTTCGCCGCTCCAACGTCAACGTCGTATTGCGAGAACAAGCTGGCGCCGGTCAGCACCGCCCGTTCGTTTTTCAGTCTGTCCGCCCCAGGCAATTCTCCCCAATCACCACAGAGATGACGGTCCAGAAAATGCGCCATGTCCAACAGACCTTGTTGAGCAAGCGCCTCTACACCCTGGGTCATGACGACTTCACCGAAAGCAAAGAGCTCTCCAGGAATCCGTTTTTCAAGTGCCTCGGCCTCATACCTGAGCATGAGCGTCAGCACATGCAGTTCATCTTCCTTCCGATCTACGACCAGGCGCAGATCCAACAGGACTCGATCTGATCGCTCACCCGTGGAGGGAAAGCATTCGTGGCTGAAGTCAAAGAACATAGGCTCGTCGTCCCACGCCTCCTGGATGATGGTTTCGTGAACGGCCTGAAGTACTGCAGTCAGGCGACAGCCCTGTTCGGCGATGTTCAGTGGCTTTGCTATGTAAACACTTTCATTCCAAGCCTTAATCGTGAAAACGACAGGTAGGTCGAGCAGTGCTTCTTGTTGCGGTGTGAGTGAATCCAGTTTCATGGGTCTCTCCAGAAAAGCCCAAAACGGAGAGACACTGCGCCCGGACGGGGAGTGTTCCCCGCATGGGCAGAAAGTGTGGTGTATCAGTACGGCGGGGACAGTGCCCACTGTCTAAAGCGTTTAAGCTACAGGCCGAAACCTGCCGGTAGAGCAGTAAAGCTTTGGCTCATGAAACTATTTTCCAATGAGGAAATCATTAACCACTTTTATCCCTATACCCACGACAGCAGTGACGATGACGCTGAGCTGCCAGTGCACGTATTTGAATTTTGACTCGACGCTTTTGATGGCCGCCTCTAGTTTGATACCTTGCTGTTCAAGAGCATTTTCAAGCTTTACAGCCATTTGGTTTAGTGCTGTTTCCTGTGCTTTGATTGCGGTGTCAGTTTGACGGCCTTGCTTTTCCATCGACAATCGGAATTCATAGCCTTGTGTTTCTATTGCACGTCGAAACTCGCTGCCTTGCTCCTTGATTTCAGCGCGAAGCTCGATCCCCTGGGTAACAATCGCTTGGCTGAGCGCGTTTATCTGCTCGCCATGGGTTTTGACCGTGTCGCCTAGCTCTTTGCTCGAGCCACGCAGGTCTCGACCCAGGTCGACGGTTTTTTGGATCAACTGCTTCTCCACTCGTACCAAATCGGATTTCGTTGCTACGTTTCGCACTTCGGCCTCCCAAGCC
>NZ_JALMEZ010000024.1:0-93976 GCF_023242495.1 Pseudomonas sp. MWU13-2862
TTTTCCTGATCCATACTCTCTTGAAAATATTAACGATCCGGCATTTTATCGTGACCTATAGTCGTCAGTTCTTCTTTTTTTTGGATGATGGTTTTTTAAATTTACTCTTTACTGTCCCAGCGCCTTTGCTTCCTTGTTGCTGGGCATCGTTGGTTCCCTCAGCTAGCCCTCGCAGAGCAGAGCCCGCCTGGATCCCGGCCCAAGTTAATGAGGTCATCCAGAAGGATGGCAATATGATGAACAGCGCGGCCATCACATAATTCAGCAGCATATCCGCCGCCGTGTTGTTCAGACCCATCAGTGGGTTCAGGCTGGAGTGGGGTGAGTCCCAGCCGTATAGGGCGTCGAGGATGGTGGTGTCTATCCAGCGTGCCAGCTGAAACCAGAAGTCCACGAATATCATGGAAAACTGGACCACCGACACGGTGACGGCGGCCTTCAGGTCGTAGGTGCTGAAAATCAGCAGCAACGGCATGCAGATAACCAATGCCATCTTCAGCGCCGCCATCACCATGGGCAGGGCTTGCCGAACGACGTCCATTGCCGGGAAGTAAGCGATGGTGCCGACAGTTAGTCCCACGTCACCTGTCACGCGGCTCATGACGTTGAACAATGAGCCGCCGACTTGGCCACCGTAGTCGGTGTAGACCTTGCCCTGTGTCATGTGCTGGCTGCTCGGAGATACCACTTGCCGAATGATCGCATCGTTCACTTCATCCTGGGGCATGGAGCTGGCCCACCGCACAAAGCGATCCAGCAGAGTGACGTCTACCTGAGACAGTAGCCGTGCGCGCAGCCCCTGGTCACTGTCGGCCCACCACTGGTTGCAGGTCGGGTAACCGCCGCCATGGGTGACCTCGGCCAACCCCATGTCTCGCACCGGATCGTAGGGCCACTCGGCTCTCGGCGTCTTGGAGTGGTAGGTGTCGTAGTACCCGGACTGCTGGTTGAAGTACCGGGAGCCGATCCAGTTGATGTCATTGGTTTGTTCGTCACTCAGGGTGGGGCGGCTCATGAACAGCTTGGCCCGGGAGTAGCCGTAGCAGTCGTTGGTGAAGTCGGCGACTTCCTGGGTGAGCACTGGGTCATGCAGTCGGGTGGTGTTGACCTGCATGCGCATCTGTCGCAGATCCGTCCCACACGGAATGGCCGCCACCGCGGCGCCGGTCACAGCCTTGGACATCGAGTGCACGAACCACCACCACACCGGCACGCGGGCGCTTTGGTTGTTCAGGGAGGTGAAGGAACGTCCCCAGCCGGTGTCCTCGGGCATCGGCACCTGGTATTGGCATTGCTGTGAACGGCTGTCATCAAACTGCAGGGTCGTGAGGTTGAGCTCAATGAAGGGCACGCCCGCAAACATGATCACGGCAGTGGCCAGCCAGAGACGGTTCTCGATGCGGGTGGCGGCGAGCAGGCCCTTGTTGCCCTCATCGGCGCCTTCATCACGGGCCTTGAGCCATTCCTGAAGCAGGATCGCAAAGAACGGCAGGGCGAAGAGCCCAGAGTCCATCAGCACGTCCCAGATGCCGTTGCCGACGAGCCAGCCCACCAGGGTGAGGTAGTACTCCAGATAGTCGTTGGTGTAGAGGGTCATATCAGCCTCCTAGCTGCGTGTAGGCGCGGGACAGCTCCATCAGGACAAAGGCCAGCACGACCGCGATTTCAGCTTTGCGCCATTGTGGGCTTGGGCCCGGCCCACGCTCGAGCAGACGTGCGCGGTACTTGAGCCACCCCAGCAGGGCGACGCTGTAGAGCGCCATGCGCCAGGCAAAGAAATACCAGTAGGTGTTGGACCTCCAGGTCTGCCAGGCCGGTAACCCCTGCATCACATACACGCCGCCCAGGTTGAAGGCGGCGGCGATGACGATGACCAACAAGGTGACGGCGATGGGACCCCAGATGCCCAGGCTTTTGAAGCGGGAAGAAGAGGGCGTGCTCATGGCTGCGTCCTCCGACGGCTGTTGACGTCCTTCTCCACGCTCTCAAGGCGGTTGGTGTCCGGGTCGCCTTCGTAGATGGTGCGGGAGTTGTCCTTGCGCTCGGTGTGGCGGGCGATGATGGCGGCGGGGGAGTTGCTGGTCAGGGCGCGGCGCAGCTCCAGCTCAGTCCGCAGGTTGGTGATTTCTTGTTGTAGAGACTCACGTTCCTGGTTCACCGCTGCTGTGGCGATCTCGTTGGCGGCGACGTTGGGTTCCTTGTTGCCGGCCAGCAGTGCACGTTGCAGCAGCAGGGCTTTCTCCAGCACGCTGGTGACTGCAATCTCCGACGCCAGGCGCTGGGCCAACAGCTCCTGGTCAGGTTCATCGCGCAGCGCGGTGATGACGCCCCGGGTGATGGGCATCGAACTGCTGCCGGCAGCGGCGAGGTTCTCCAGGCTGGGCGGTTGGGTACCGGAAATCAGCGCTTGCAGTGACTGGAGTTTGCTCTCGTACTCTTCCTGAATCATCGGCGTCAGGCCCACACCCGCCGTGGTGGTGCTCTTGGTGCAGTTTTCGCAGGTCTGCTGCTCCACTTCGCCCAGGACACGGTTGGCGAACGTCGCAGCCTCATCGGGTGAGCGCCAGACACCGCAGAGCATCCCGTTGTTGCAGTCGACCGGCGCAATGGTTCCCGTCTCTGTAGCACCACGACCGTTGAGAAGGTTGTAGCCGGCCTTGGTGACGGTGTTGACCACCCGGATCGGTGGCTGGCCCTGGCCACCGGCTTTGTCACCACCGACCCAGGGAATGCCGGTGTTGCCCTTGTCCGACTCGGCCTGGGCCGTCACCGCGACGGCATCGCTTTTCTGGCTCATGGCTTCCTTGAGGGCCTGGCCTTCGGCAAGTGAGCCCCAGCCGCTCTGGCTGCCGGCCACATTGATCATGCGCTCGGCCAGGGCGCGGCAAGTGCTCTTGGAACGATCGAAGTCCAGACGTGCTTGCAGGATGCCGTTGGTGAGCAGGTTGTACAGGGCCGGGTCTGCCCGCTGGATGATTAGCGCTGGCAAGGATGCCACGGCACCTGTGGCATTCTGAATCAGGCTCCCCATGATGCTCTGAAAACCATCGGTGAGCCCATTGAGCTGGTTGTGCAGAGTAGTGGACAGGTCCATGTTTCCGCACATGAGGTTGCTGTTCCAGCCGACACCTACGCCGATGCTGCGCATGTTGCCGGCACGTCCCATGGAGACCGCATTACCACCGCCAATGCGGTACAGCACATCGTCACCGATCACGCTGCCGGTGCTGGTGAAACTGGGGGGCGCTGCGAAGGTGAGGGGGCTCGACAGGGCTGCGAGGAGGACCAGCCAGGGGGTGGCTGAAGAGGGGTGAAACAATGACATCCGAGTCATGGGTGAAGCTCCATTTCGTGAGAGACGATCGAAAATCGGGGAAAGACGTTATTGAGGACCGGTGCTACCGAGGAAGGTCTGGCCCTCTCGTTTGCAGCAGGTGTAGGGGCGCCACAGTGACCAGGCATAACCGCCGTCCCGGGCCTGTGGGAGGGGGGCCGGGTGAGGGAAGACCGAGCAGGATTGACTGAGCACCGGCGTCAGCGATTGCCACTTGCCCGTGCTGGGATCGGACTCGCGCAGTTCCCCCGCGGGCCAGTAGCCTGGGCTGGGCAGCGCCAACAGCGGCTGGTAGACATGCAACTGGCCTGGGCGGGTAACGATGTCCCCCGCGCGTTGAGCCGTCACGGCAGAGGCCTTGTAGTCGTCAGGCTGGTGCAGAAAACCACTGCGCGGATAGACGCTGCCCCACAGGTTCAACGCCAACCGGCTGCCGATTTCACGCAGGCCCGGGATCAGCGAAGGCGGATAGATGCTTTCCGGAATGCCATGGCGCCAGCCGAGAGGGTCCAGGGTACTGAGCAGGTTGGGCACATAGGGTGTACCGGCTCCTGCGCACGTATAACCCGACCCGCTGGCAAAGGCATTGAACGCCGCGATGCCCGGGTGACCGATCACATCGACGTTCTTGAAGACGGCGAGGTTGTTCTCGTTTGAGTTGTTGGTGGTACCGCTGCCACCGCCCTGGGCCGTCGGGTTGGTCGGGCTGAGCAGTTTGACCTCTGTCCAGGGATTCTCACCCGTGGAGGAATAGCTGGAGACCACGGCATCGGGCACGTAATGCCGAACCTTTGAGGACGTGTTCACGTCGCAACCAAAGGTGGTGCACCGCAGCCAATAGCACACCCCCACGACCTGGTAGTTCATGCAGTCCGGCGACGACACCGACGGGACGATGGTGGCCGTGTCCAGGGCAAGGCTCAGGGTCGAATAGGGAAGGGCCAGGAGAACCGGTACCCACGATTTAACGCTTCGACGCGGCGTACAAAGGCTCATGGCTGATCCCTCCTGAACTGCTCGATCTTCGCGAGCGCTTGCTCAAGGTTTGGATCGCCATAGACGACGTAGCGCTGGTCCACGACAACGGCCGGTATCTTGGTGACGCCCAGGCTCCAGGCATCCACCACGTCCTGGTGAGCTTGACTGATCTCGGCAGCAGCCTCGGCCGTGAGGCTTTCCCGAAAGAGAGCCTGCGCCTGGGCCGGGTCGTCCGGCAGCAAACTGGAAAGCTCGGCCTCTAACTGATCAAGTCGATCCAAGTGGAACAGACGGACGTCAGGTGTCACCTCAACAGGGTGGGCGGAGTCAGTGATGACCCAGGTGCTGGCGAAACAGGTCGGGGCAACGGTCAGCAGGGTCGTCAGGCCGAGCAACCGGAGAGGGTGCGATAGCGTCATGGCAAAGATCCAGGTAACAGAAACCTAGATACTCTCTAAAACGACACGCGATCACAGCTAGAAAACAGGATCCCAGGCAATGGCTTTTTTAGGGGAGTTCTGTAGTAGTGAGTGAGATGGACAAATGGACACTTAAAACCTCGCAAATACTGGCTTTCAGCGGTGTAGCTTAAAGTCCATTTTTTCCGCTCCGAATGGACACCCTCCAGCCCCGGATCCCCTCCAGCGTTCGTGCAGTTCCTGTCTATCCCACCCTAAGTGACACGCGGCCCGATATACTGGCTGCTTGCCAGTCTTTACGTATATGCTCCGACCACTGCATCACGCCCGATCCCACGTTTACGGGTATGGCACCGGCCTCTGCAAGGCTGCAATCGATGCGTCATTGCCACCTATGGTACCTGCCGAGGCGAGTGCTTCCTCTTGCCGGGCAGGAGGGCGCTGTTTACATGGAGATCGCATGAGTTTTTTTTCGGACGAAGAAATAGATTCACTCAAGATCACTCGGATGATCCTGCACGTGGTGGGTACCAAGAACTTCGAGTCACAGCCGGAGCGCGCCTTGGAGGAGGAAGCATTTTTTATCGGTAAAATTGTGGACATGGCTGCTGCGCCGGTCTTCATGTTCAAGGCTGTGTCTACGACCCGGAACGAAATTGAAGCCATTGCGACCGGAGCCACCCCGTTCGTCGATGGTGCTCAGAGCCTGGCTGCCAGCTTTAACCGGGCACACGTCGGCGGCAGTGCTGATGGGGTTTTGTTGATGTTCGAGCTGTCGGTCAAAGACCCCAATGTGAAGATTTACAGCCTTATCAAGTACGACTACAAGCTGGCTCTGGAGCAGAACGACGGAGCTCCAGGCAACAAGCTGCGCCGGATCGTGAACGCCCTGGTAGACGAAAAGAAGGCCATCCAGAAGACAGCGCTCGTCCGTGTGATCAGTGGTATTACCGACAAGAACATTTCGGCCACTGACCGTACGAAGCATGGCGTAGATCTGGCCGATTACTTTGCCGACTTCCTGTCGGTGACCAGGGACGTCTCGGACACGGAGCTGAGCGAGCTTACCCGCAAGGTGCTCAAGGGGGCGCTCCAGGCCTGTATCGAGCATCTGCCAGGCCACGATGTGGCCAAGGCCCTGAAGAAAGCCCAAGCAAACCTCGGCACTCGCTCTCTGATTGATGAAGATGCGATTGTGGAGGCTGTGATGCTGGCTGCTGGTCATCCCAAAGACGAAAAAATAGCTGGTCGCCTTGAGAAAGAAACCCGCACCCGCGTTAAGAAGAGCAAATTGCATGAGCTCAGCTTCGAACCTGATCGCAAGATCCTCCGGCAGCCCTACATGCGCAAGATCGTCACCACCGAAGGCGTCACCATCTTGTTCCCCGACAGGGCGGAAAACCCGAACGTAAAGGTGGTAGAGCTGAAAGGGGGCAAGAAACAAATCATCGTGGACACAGATAGGGTCATGGAGGACAGCGTTGTCACACCAAAGCCTGGCCAGCCTTCTTAACGATCTGTCACGTAAGCGTCAGGCGCTGATCACTGAGGGGAATGCCACTCTCATTGTGTCTGACCTACCTGCTGATGCTGCTCGGTCGATCGCTCAGGCCGCCTCCGCTGCTGCCTGGTCGATCACCATGTATGACAGTGCCGGTGGCGAAACCGAGGTCGAAGAGGGGGATGAGGCTTTCGGGCCGTTTCGCGCTGAGCTCGTGAAACCGCTTCCGGAGGAGCATGATCAGACTGCGGTCTTGTACGTGGCCACAGAGGCGGGCTTTAAAGCCTTCCTCGACAACGGTCATTCCGCATCACGATGGTACGTCCTTGGCCTGCTGAAGCCCTTCAATACTCGTGCTCGCGCGTATAGCGACTGGGGCATAGAAGAGGCCTATGTCGAATCTCAAGCGACGAAGTCGCCCCGGCTTTTGGTGAAAGAGTCAGCTGACGTCCGTACTGTGCCCGAGGACGTTCGCCACTGGCTGCTCGCAGAGGGCCATGAGCTCGATGAAGCTGACCCGTTGCACATGGTCTGGGCAACCCAGGCCTTTGATGCCCTGAGTCGTTGTTTTGCGAACGATATCGACGCTAGCGGGAGCAAGCTCAGTTTTAAAGGGCCGCCCAAGCTCAATCTGACGCTCGCGGAGGCGATCGATGGTGCCGCGCAGATCACGCTGAATGACTTCAAGGTCGTACAGGATGCCGCAGTCTGGGTGTTCGACAACGCACGTGAAGCCGAAGTGAAGCATATCCTTCTGTCCGCTGAGATCGCTCGATCGGGCAGGGCGGATGGAGAGGCACTTCAGTACTTCAGGGAGAATCTTGCGGCAGCACTGGATTGCGGGAAGATCGCCTATCAGATGGCGGTCTCAGAGATCACCAAGGACACCCTCAAATCCCTGGGAGACCTTCGCAAGGCAGTCACTGAAGAAACCTCCAAAGCGACAGAGGCGACCCGCCAGGCGATCGCAGCGATCTCGACAGCGCTAACTGTGGGCTTGGGCTTGATCGTTGCGCGGCTCACGCTGCAGATCAACCCGTACCTCATTTCACTCGTGATGGCGGTTGCATTTGGCTACACGACGCTGAACGTGATGTCGGGCCGTAAATTCATAAACATTCAGCGGCAGTTGCGCCAGGATTGGCAGTCGAAGCTGTATCGCTTTCTCTCGGAAGCCGAATACAAGAAAATGGTAGGCGATCCTATTGAGCAGGCCGAGAGCTTCTTTTACAGAGTAAGTTGCAAAGGTCTGACGATGCTCGGGGCTGCGGCGCTGGGGATTGGAGTCTTCGCCTTCGTTTACACCGCTCCACCCGCGGCGACTCTGCCAGTCCCTACTGCGCTCCCTGCTGCAGCAACAGCTCCTGCAAGTCCGCAGGCACCAACCAGCGAACCGACACCCCAACCGAAACCGGTGCCAGAACAGAGAACTCCAGCGAGGCCGCGAGAAAAAGGGAAGCCCCCCTCTGTGAGCTTTGACCAAGGGATCTTTGCCATGCGCATAGAGGCGACAGGACAGCGTAGGTTCGCGGTCACGTAGGGGCAGCCTAGGGATTTCGCTGTTCGGGTTAAGGATACTGTGCGCGAAGTTCTTGGCGACCGATTTCGTTGGTTACCTCACCGTGAAACGGACACAGCGCTACCAGGGGCATCAGGCTCAAAACATTGCTTGCGAACAGTGATTGCTTGGAGCATCCGGATGATGCCAACGATAGGAGCAAGTCGCCGGTGATCAGATTGTTCTGGATGTACGCTCATTCGTTGTTGAGCTGTAGCACCTCCCTACTGATGGACTAGGCTTGTTACAGCAGAGCCTGGCGATGACTCTGAGACAATGACAAAGGAGCATTGTGAGGGCGCACGTGGAGGCTGATGATGGACTTCGTCAGTCAGCTGTTCATGCGCGTTGCACCACGATGCTTGGCGACCACCCGACCACCCGACCACCCGACCACCCGACCACCCGACCACCCGACCACCGGAGTCCGATCATGAATGAACAAACCTGCGCCTGCCCCCACTGCACCTGCAAGGTTGGCGAGCATGCGGTCGTGCGTCACGGTAAGCACTACTGCTGCCAGGCATGCGCCGATCATCACCCGAATGGCGAACCTTGCACGGCTTCCAAATGCCACTGTGCGGATAAACCCAAGTAGGGGGGACATTTCGCTGTCTCGCTCACCTAGATTCGGTATGCTGTTTTTCGCAGTACCACAGGCACTGAAACGAGGGTAGAGCGCATGAAAATAGGAAAGCCCAAGCGAATTCTCGACCACTTAGCGACTTGTAGTCATTGTTCGTAAGGGCCTATACGCCGTAACCTTCGCGGAAATTGCCTACGCGACATTTCGTTCTGACCAGTCATGCATTACCTATCGTTGCGTTAGACTTCAACGAAAAATCGCGTAGACCCGATGAATTCAAACGACAGGACTAAAAAATCCATGGACCTGCAAAGCGCTATCGAGAAATCTGAGCGATGGATGGTCCAATCATCATCCCTTGTCGATGGGCTCGAAATCGATCCATCTGTCCGGAGCCGCGTGGCAGCATCACTTTTTCACCTATGCACTGAACATCATCAGGCAGTACACACACTAACCAATCAAGAGCTATTTGGGTCTGCATTCGCTTTAATGCGTCCACAGTTCGAGGCATATGTCCGTGGCGTTTGGTATCACCGCTGCGCCTTAGACTCCAAGCTAAACTCATTTATCAAAGGTGGGGAACCACCAAGAATTTCAGAACTACTTACTGACATAGGAAATCTCTCGGACTTCGACAGTCAAGCTCTGCTAGAAACCAAGCAGGCCGTTTGGGGTGTGCTCAATGAGTTCACTCATGGTGGGGCTGTCCAGGTTCGAGCGCGAATTACCTCCACCGAAATCGTCAGAAATTATAAGAACGAACATATTGTCTGCATGCTGCACTGGTCTTCGATACTATCGTTTATGGGTTATGTAGGCATGGCAGCCATTGCAGAGAATGACGTCCTAGCAAACAATCTTCTCGACAATTTACACACAATATATGCTGGCGATCTCTCTTCAGTTCGTAGATTTAACCAGCCCCCAACATCTAAACGCGGCTAGGTCTGCCCCCGAGCCCTGGACTACACTGGCACAGGTCTTCGCCGCTGAAATTTCCGGGAATCCACGGCGGTAATGGTACCCCCCCCCCACCGATCTACAAGACCCTCAGCCTCGAGCGTCTTGTCCCCATGAAACGGAACGACGCGGCACTACGATACGCTCGGCAAAACGTTAGGAGAGGCAACAGATGGAAGCTCAGCGAATGGTACTTGGTCTGGGATATCCGACCAGAGCTTGAGGCCGCATATGTAAACAAACACGGTGACGAGGGTCAGCGGTTCATCGAAATTTTGCTTGGCAGGAAGGAAACCATCGCCTCCGTTAACAAAAATCGCATGAACCTCGAAGACTAGAGCTGCTGGCCTCCAGCTGACCTGTTAAGGGAAAAGCCGAGATGACCATCGAGCGCGACAAACTGGAGCATGCCGACGAGTACGATTCATGGCGCCATCCTAAGAGCAATGCACAAGGTATGGAGTGATTGAATAAGATGCGACCTTCCATACAAGGTCTTGAGTAGCTCTTAAAACCACATATTCCATCCTGCATTCATTATCACTTGAAAAATGCGTTATATATGATACTCCTCTATAAAGCCCTACTGGGAATCCAGCAGGGGATTGCACGGATTGCACTCCAACAGTTTTGCGAATTATGATATTTCCCAAGGGGGCTCTGAATGAGCCATACATTTTTTCCATAACCTCAAGACTGTCAAATGAGAGGCTTCTTAGGTCGGGATCCATTGCGTTCCAAGAGAGAGAAATTTTACCACCGTCGGTAAGCTCTAAGTAATTTAGCGCTATTGGCTCTGCTGGCTCCGCTGGCTCTACCAAGTTAACTGTGCTGCTGGTTATTTGGGGGTTAAAATATATAACCATAACGGTGAGAGCCATTGCTCCTCCAGCTCTGAAAAAATTCTTATGCTGGATATTAAGAAATCCCGGTATTGTAGCGCCAATGCCGCCGGCAGCAAGTGCAAGAGTCACTGTGAAAATTTTTATCTGGAAACCGCTTGGATTTGGAATTTTTGTAGCCATAACTATCATGATAATCAGAAGTAAGGTGCCAAGAATACATGCTAAGAGAACGTTGATGTCTAGCCTGCCCTTCAGCCAGATGTTTGAAGGTTGAATAGTCACAATATGTTACCTCGGATATGAGTCAGTCGATTCTCGTAGGTATAGCTTCAGCAATGGAAGGTGGCAAACTGCCATTTTGAAATTAGCTCTCAAAGGTTGGGTTATATCTATTTGATCAGTGACGGAGCCCCAATAGCAGTTCAAAGAATGGAGGATGGAAAAAGCTCGGCAAAAACAAGGAAAGGCGCCAGGTACACCTAAGCGCCGGCCACCGGGGGCGAGGATGTAGAAGGACGCCAATTTTCGCGCCTGCGATACTGACCACGGAATAGGAGCAGAACAGATGGGACAAGCAAAGCAACGTGGCACCCGTGCAGAGCGCTTGGCCCAGTCCGCTGAAGCAAAGCGTAAAGTAGCCGAGGAGCTTGGTAAGGGTGCGGTGAACACACTTTCCGAGCTCCAGATTTAAGGGCGATGTTGTCCGCCTATTTTTAAGCGGACGCGATAGCCTTTAAATGCGCTAACGAAGCTCTTATCCCAATAATTGGCCGGATTCATCTGCTGGGATAACCGGCTCATGAAAAAAGTTGCCCACTAGTAACTGTTCCTGTTCGGATGACAGCATGAAAGTCGGCCGTGGGTGGTCGCGGCAAAGAGTAGCGTCGAATATTTGGCTTCGATGAAATACAGCCTTGCTCTGCTCAAGGTCTGGATACACTGTAGTGGTATGTGCAGCACTATGGCCGTCAGAATTTTTTTACACCTTGAGCCAGTTGCCAGGTGTCTATTGCACAAATACGTCTATAGCAACACTGACGCTACGGCGGCAGTTATTGATAAGTATTGACTTACTGATCGGGCAGGTCCAGCGATTACAGGTGCCGCTCTGAAGGATGGTCAGCTTGCTGCCGTAGTCTGGAAGATTATTCGTGAACTGAATGAAAAGGCGGCTTAGATCCCTTGAATCTGGTTCCCCGGATTTTCTTTGATTCCCCCGGTCATACGGTCATGTATGCACGGCTAGAGACTTTAAAGTCGCGTAGGAGGCGCAGAGTGAGCAAGGAAAAGCGCACCAGGTACACCCTAGTAACTATTCTGAATTAAATCGTTTGTCATTAGATGGCCGATCAACAAGGCATTCAATTCGCTTGGGAATGATTTGTAGAGGGAAAAATATGGTGCCCAAAACATCGTTAAAAGTATTAATCTCCGTCCTGTTGTCGGAAGGAAAATGGTATCTGCTAACCCGAGATTGCGATGATTCGTCTGGTAGTGACATAGGGACTAATAGGGTTTTTTTGTGCTTTTTTAAGGCATTTGTGAAGGGGACGGTTGTTTCATGTCGCGCTTGTCCGAGCGGGAGCGGGCGGGCTGACTTGTGCTGAGGCAAATAGTATGCCTGGATTGAGAGGAAAAAGGCCCTGAATTGCTGTCTAATATGTGTCTGCGTTACTGGCGCCACTTACAGTATCAAAATAAATTCGCTAGTATCTGAGTGAAATTTCCTCAGCAAGGAAACATCTATGGCTGCTGTTAGCAACTCGGTTGTACATCTCACTATGCGTTTCGGCCTCGAAACGCTTTCGGTAGGCACTGGAGTGTTATACCTTAGAGACGAAAAGTATTTCATTGTGACGGCTTGGCACAACGTCACTGGGCTACACACGGAAACGCTCGGCTACCTGAGCAAAAATGCCGCTGTACCTGACAACGTAGTCGTATCGCTAGCGGTGAAGCGCGGTGCATATGTATCCCGCTGGCGTGTTGTTTTACCCATCTACACCGAGAGTTCTGCGTCTTTCTACATTCATCCCGTGAACTGGCCTCGGATCGACGTGGTAGCGATCCCCTTTGATCCTTGCATACACCATGATATGGAGCTCTGGCATCCTGATGGGAATGTGGAACATTGTAAGATAGATCTCTTGCATACCGTTCCGGCTGGCGAGGTGGCAAAGCTATGCCCTGCCCAGAATTACCTTCCAGACCGTCAGATGAGTCAGAGGTGGCTTGACTCGGTCGCCATCACTGATGAGTTATTCATACCGGGCTACCCCCATGATTTGAAAGATATCCACGGTCAGCCTGTCTGGAAGCGGGCCACGATAGCCTCTTCCGTACAACACGGCTGGGATGAGCAACCCAAGTACCTGATCGACAGTGCTTCGAAGAGTGGGATGTCAGGCTCTCCGGTATTTTTTTACAGCCCAAGGGGTGTCTTAACCATGGGGGGGACCACATTGAACCTCATGCGGGAAATTGCGATCCTTGCTGGTATCTATGTAGGAAGAGTTGGTATTCAAGGAGGAAACGATCCGCAAATTGGTACAGTGTGGCACCCAAAAGTTATAGATGAAATTATCGATGGGCAGCACTACGAACGTCTGCCTCACGCCATTGAAGTCCCTTCAAGGGAACTCGAGTGCGCGATGGCAGAGGTCCTGAAAAAAATAGCCCCGGAGGTAGTTCAGAGGCTAAGCGACTCGAACTCCCCATACTGGCAGATGATCATCAACGATGTCCTAAGTCGACTGCAGGGGCGCGTATCGCTGAAACGCGTTCGTCAGGAAATGTGCGCACAGGCCGGGCTGCCGGTTGATTGAGAGGAGTTTGATGACCTCGAGGCGTAGAGCTCAGATTTAAGGGCGCCCGAAGCTTTATGAAGATACCTTTCCCAGGGGAGGCAATGTTTGATCTGTCCGGTAAGCCGGATGCATTGAACCTGGGCGATTTGGCGGAGTTTGAGGAGTCAGAATTCTTGGAGCGTACGACTGAGGCATGGCGCTCGGTATCGAGCCATGCGCCACCGCTACTGAGGCATTTCTGCATTCTTTTTTTGTCAGAAAATTTAGCCTTCAATGTGTTGGCAGAAGACGTCATTTTATCCGAGGCGCTTACTGTTGGTTGAGTGGATGCCTCAGGGGGCTCGAGTCAGTTCATGGGGCGTCACTGGTCAAACCCGGGCGATAAGAGTCGTAACGATGGCGTGGGTCAGCCCCGGTCATCGATACGCTCCAGCAAGATTCGCTCAATCATCGGCCTCGTGTATTTCTCAGCAGGGCAGACCTCTGCCGGCTCGTCGAGCCGTTTGAACTCGCCGGCATCGAAAGCCAGATAGATGGAAAGGGCAGGCTCCGGCGTTTCGCCATCGACGGCCAGTTGAGCCACAACGCCTTCCAGTCCATTCATGACCTGAATACAGAAATCGAAGTCGAGGGTCATCGCGTTGAAACCATTCGCCACAGCGAGTGCAAGCTCGTTCACAAGCTGACGAGAGTCGATCCCGAGTCGTGTTCCCATGGGCTCGATATCGTTGATATTCAGCCCGGTTTCAGCCGCTTCAAGCATTAACCGACGAAGCTCCATCTTGCTCTCACTCGTGGTCATTGCGATTCACCTCTTAGACACGGCTATCCAAATTCACCTGCGGGCTGTCTGCCGCAGATCGTAGCCGTCGGTCCAGCCAACTGATCGTTAAGCGGGTAGAAACCGACGCACCCTGGCCAGCAACAGCTCGATCAGCTCAGGCGCCATGTAGTCAAAGTCATCCGGGATGTCGAGACAGATCACGCGTTTGCTGGCCAGCTCAGAGCGGAATCGGGCTGCGAGTTTTCTGCGATGGACGGGCTCCATGACAAATATAAGATCGGCCCATTCCAGAAGCTCGCCATCCACAAGGACATCAGCGTCATTGCCAACACCGGCCGAGGCCGTTTCTACGCCCGGCCAGGACGCAAACACATGCTCGGCGGTCGGACTACGGAGCCGATTTTTACCGCAGATAAACAGTACATTCATCCTGGTCATCGCAAGTTAGGAGCTCCCTGCTCAAGAACCTCCTCGGCGATGCGCCCGAAAAGATTGCGCGTGATACTGAAGAGCGGGCTCAGGCCGTGACCGATGGGGATCAGGTCAACACCCGCCAGACAATGCAGGTCCATGTCGTCCTCAAGGTGTTCGTCGATAAGTGTTTCCAGCTCTTCCCACCAGCGCTGACGTAAATCTTGAAGATAAGGGCTGTTGAGATTGAGCAGCTTGATGGTGTAGCGAGCACGGTCCTCATCCTGAGGGGACAGCCTGTCAGCCGGTACCACACGACCATCGGACAGGTAGGCGATGAAACGCGAGCAGTCTGCCTGATGAGACGATACAAACAGGGTCAAATTGACGCCTTTTGACTTGCCGAGTGCGTGGCCACCGAATGCTTCAGTGCCTTGAGTAGTGAGTATTTGTAAATCGCTTTCGCTATCCAGGGCACTGGCCGCCAGGTTGCTGTAGTCGAAGGTGCGCTGGGGGTGCTGGCTTTTGTTTTCGACGTGTTCGATGTGGAAACCCAAGCCCATTCGGTCCGGGCGAATTTCACTGTAGCAACACAACCCGTACTGCTCAATCAGCAGGGTGTCCAGAACCGGCTTCTTATTTCTGCGAAAACTTTTCCACCGGCTGGAGGCTGTATCAGGGGTTGTTGGCGGGTTGGCGTGTGCCTGGATCAACAGGGGCTCGTTCACAGTCTTTGAGGCAAGTTTTTCACTTCGACCTTCCACGCGCTTACCACCGCGTTGTCTTTGTCGGAGGGGGCAGTCGTCAACACGTCGTAGATCGTGATCGCAAATGACCACTTTTACGATTTGAGTGACTGGAATAACGTTGGCTGGCCCACAGCGCTCTCAATACCTCGGAAGGTGCGTCCGTCGGTCGCGCAAAGAAGCGATTTACCATTGCAGAAGTCGAGTGAAAATGTAATTTCTCTTTCTTCGTCAGCAAGCATCAGGCCTGCAATAGCGCCAACCGGACCCAGTACCACCGCACCTACCAAACCAAGGCCCATCGAGCCTCCTATATTCTGATATGAAGCCTCACTAATGACCTCAATTTTTGAGATTTCTGAGAGGGGCAGCTTTAACCCGGGCCACGGGCATAGAGTTGTTTCCACAATGATGGAATCGCCCTCATGCTTTGCGTGCCCGTCAAGGAAGTCCCCGGCCAAGATTTTTATCTGTGACATACGGCACTCCCCTTGTGACTGCTGAAGGAGTATTCAGCGCTCGTGGTTGGGGAGCGTCAATGGCTTTTGGATGAAGGGTTTTTTGACCTCAAAGCCCAAGTCATTCAGGCACCTCCAGCATCGAGGCGATGCGGGTCAATACCTGCGCGATTTTTTTGACGAACGATACCTTCAGGTCTGTCATCAGTCCTCACTCGGTCCTGGGCCTGAGCGGTTCCTCTCTGGAAAAAGGCAAGCCCGTCATCAGGTCGCCCCCTCAGATCGGTGAATCCGAATTGCACCGGTCCTCCAGAAAAGGCGGCAAGCCGTGTGACGTTGCCCCCCACCGATTCCAACGTGGCGGCCAATTCGTCGAGTGAGGTCAAAAAAGTGAGGCGAGTGGGTGCTTGCGCGGCCAAGGTTATATGTCCAGTCAAGCCCTCTACGTAACTCTGTTTTCGCGGAAGATGCGCTAAAAATACTATGTAAAAATGAGGTCCTATATAGCGATTTGGTAGGTTTATATGTCGGTTAAAAGTATATCGATAGCCAATGTCTTACCTCTCGTGCCGTTAAATGCGGACATACTTTTCTTTTTTATTTGATAGCTTGAAACCATTAAGAGGCATGCGCCTAAGCAGAGCCGCCGCAGACAAGACGCAGAGGGGCTGGCAGTTATCAATCATTGATGACTATTTTTATCAAGGACGAGGATCTGAAGCTGGCTAACACCACCCAATCTTCCACAATCAAACGCTCGTGCACGCTTGCCCATTCATGGCCTGCATTGCCCGATTCGTGCGGCTGATAGCGGTGTTTTTCCAAATGCCCTGTTCACGGCAAAAGGGCTATACGGAAAGCTGTTCGGGAAATGGATTCCGGAAACCATTCAATAAACGGGGCGAACTCCGAAAAGCCAGACGAGTAGGAACTTAAATATGGAGATTTATCATATGTCGGCTCAAGAAAACCTCGTTGGCGGATGGACTGGCTACCACGAACTGACTCCAAAAGATAAGGAAGTATTCAAAGAAGCTCTGGAGGGACTCGTCGGTGTGCATTACACACCTGAACTGGTTTCGAGCCAGATCGTTAATGGCACTAATTATCGCTATCAAACTAAAGCGACCCAGCCAGGCTCGTCAACGAGCTGGCAAGCCATCGTGGAAATTTACGCGCCTATCAAGGGCAAGCCGCATATCACTCAGATCATCCGGATCTAAGCGCGTATAAAATCCTTCGGGTCGCGCACGAGTTGCGAGACCCGAAGGTTCATCATGAATCTCTTGTTCCGATAAGCGCCCAGTAAGATCACCTTCCCAAGTACGATCAACTCAGGTGTCATTTCTATGCCGAGTCAGGACGCAAACAGGTGCTTGGCGGTCACCGGAGGGGGGCGATGTCTCCCAGGCAAGGCAGGTCCAGGTCGTGCTCAAAATGTTCTTCGATAAGTGTCCCAAGCTCTTCACGCTAGCACTATCATAGTGAAAGTAGCCAACCAATCCCGGATACGATGTTCAGTTTTTTCTTCAGCTTTCGTTGGTGGCGCCCATTGTTGAACTGATGTGACCGGATCTGGTGGCGCGCGCGGTAGGGACGGCAGTTACCTGCCGCTCCCCGCACAGATCCCGCATACGGCTCCTGCCTCGGGTATGTGACGCGAAGCGATCCTCAGGGCAAGGATGTGCATTTCTGGGTCTAGGTATGTAGAAGTCCATAGCGTGACCATTGAAGCCGATTACGCTGGTTACGACGTGTGAGGGCTTGTCGCCATAGACGGCAGACCGCCAAACGAAAACCACCCAGACGTTTCAGCTCATCCCGAATGGCCAGCAGCTTCGCACGAATTCGCTTCTTGACCGGCAGGCGTAGTATTTGAAGCCCACCGTCTAATGCCGGTGATGTGAGATGGGATGAGGACGATCCCTCAAGCAGGGAATCCACCACAGCCCGTGTCATTTCCACCGATTATTGAAGCATGCCCCAGAACAGAGACCGCTCCACTGGATCCATATGCAAGCTGACTTCGTTGCCATTCAGTTCGGCTGCTTCGAGCATTCAGTGCGACGTCCTGCCCAGCGCATCAAAAAACAGATGTCTCGACACCTCAATCTCATTGCTATAAAAGGCCTTGTACCCGTAAGCGGTGATAGCGACCTTGCAAGAAATGCTCGGTTCCAGCGCATTCAATTGCATCATCTGTACAGGATCAACACTGTAATTTGAACCGCCGTCGCTCTTCTCTACGAGAAAAAGGATGGCAGTATAGTTAAAGCGGCCATTCCTTGCCTGATCTTGGTCCAGCTCAACTGTCCCCGATGCGCTTAACTTGATGCGATGGTTGACGGAAAAGTCGCGATCACCATCCAGTGAACAGATCAGCGATGGCGGCAACTGGTTAGCGTTTTCATAAGTTCTGAACAAACTTGTCAACTCTCGATTCGCGCTGATGTGGGCCTTCAAGAGGTGTTCTTCAGCCTGAATTGAAATCAACTTGATTTCAGTCGCAGGAATTCGGGGCGTTTGCACACACCCCGGCAATACCGAAAAGGCAAACATGGCCGCTATTGATCTTTTCATCGCTGAAGGTTTCTGGTGATCGCATCCAACATCAGATCACGCGCTGACTGCCCACCTTGAATAGGCGCAACGAACATCGCCCACGCCACCGCATGGTTCAAGTTGACCGAGGTGTTGATGGATGGCCCGCTAGTCACCGTCCAGCGCTCGCCAAAATTGGCCACGCTGTCGGAGGTGTCCGGCTGCGAAGGATTTGCCCTGATATTGATCCATATCTTTGCCACCGGAGCGGGTTTGGATTTGTAGATATCAGAACCCACCCAGACCCAAAATCCTTCCCCTACCGGATCGAGCGTGACCAGCATCTGAACGTTATACCCTTCATCGGCCAAAATCGTCGAAAGGTGGGCGCCATTCCAACCCCCAAGGCTGTGACCGACAATGTAAATAGGGGATGATTTTGTCGGGATGAACGCTTTGATGTTTTTCTGAATGTCGGATTCGCCCTTGGAGTCGTTATAGCCCATGACGCGAACAACATAAGCGCCCTTGGAAAAGCGCTGATCCAGCGGCGCAAGCAATTGCTCGGCCGCATAATTGATATTATGGAAGGCACCCTGGAAATAATAGCTTTGCTGGTCGCCAGCGCCCCCGATGAACAAGATGACGGGCTTGGGGGCTGTAACAGGCACTACCTTGATGGTGGAGTCGTTGGCGGCCGTCAATGTGTGGGTGGCTGCCAGGGTAGCAGTTTTACCACTGGGCAGCGTGATCTGTCCCGCTTCCATTCTTCTTTCGATCCTTGAGTCATACCCGAAACGAGCTTTCAGGGCGGCGAAAAATACCACAGCCGAGCGCTATGCAGAAGGCAAGGTAAGCGTCCAGTAATCCTATCTGGCAGGGACTCTCAAAAAAGCGATAACTCGCCATTACCAGCTAACACTCACAGTGTGTAGTGGTCCACTCACTCCGGACGCAATACTAAGTTTTCTCTGGCGCCGGCCCAAGATTGAGTCGGCCCGCTATTGGGTTGGGAAATAAAGCTGTTGCGAACTCAGTGGCGGGCATTGTGTCGAACTCGGGGGGACTGAATGACATCCACCCTATGGTCGTAGTCACGACCATAGGGTGGTTGCTGTGTCCTGCCTATGGCTGAACCACTGACCCCGCCAGACGAAACGGGTGCCAGCGGCCTTCCATCACCTTGCTTTGTACGAGCTCCCGATAGGCTTGCGGCGGCAGGGCGACCTTGCCCTGATGCCGACGTACGTTACACACCTTGCAGGCTGCGGCGATGTTTGAGGGGCGGTTTGAGCCACCCTCACACTTGGCCACCAGGTGCTCGGCCGTGCATTGCATCTGCAGGGCCTGCTGGCGCGAGCAGCCATAGAGCTGCGCGTATTTTCGGGGCGAGGTGACATACATGGGGTAGTCGCAGTAATAGCAGCGACCTTCCTGGCGGTAGAACGCATAGGCGCGCGCTCTTGCTACGGAGCTGGGCATAGAGGACCTCCTGGTTTCAGAGGAAGTCCGCGGTGCTGTCAGAGGTCTTGCGCCGTCTTCACGGATCAAGGCATCCGGGTAAATGGCGTGGGATGCGAGGGCCGCACCGCCATTGAACCAGCACCTGGGACTCACAACGTGCAGCAAGGGGAAACCGCCTGTTCACCCGGGAAGGTGAGCAGACGGTTGATGGGCCTCAGTCAGGCTGGGGCAGGGGAAATGAGTCAGGACTCATGGGGCAGCAGCAGGGTGGTGGCGCTCCTGTCTGCCTCGGTGATGATGTAAAGCCTTGTGTAGCCTCCAGCGTCAATGTCGTAGGCCGAGACCAGTCGGGTGCCGTCCTGCAGCGCCTGAAGGTTGCTCAGCTTGTCGTCCTCGTCCAACTCGCCCCAGTCACCGGCGAGGTGGCGGCCCAGGTATGGGGCTATGTCCAGCAGCCCTTGTTCTTTGAGCTGACCGACACCACGAGTCATCACCATCAGGCCTGGCTCAAAGAGCATGCCTAGAGTTCGCCCAGTCGATTGACTGTTTTCGCTCCTGAGCATGATCCGCAGCAGCGTTGGAACGTCATGATTTCTCTCAACTGCTAAGCGCAGGTCCAGCCAGTGAAACTCATCCTGCAGATGCTGAGGTGGCAAGCGAAAGAAGCCAAAGTCGTAGGTATAACTGCAAAGGACCGACACCTCGGGCCGTTGAAGAATGGCCCGATAGCTGGCCCTGGTGACTTCGACTAGGCGTTGCTCAAAGTCATCCCACTCAAAGGGATGATCGGTGTAAACGGCTTCCTGCCAGGTACGTGCACTGAGCACGATTGGCAGTTTGATCAGTTGCTGTTGCAGCGGGGTGAGGGCATTCAGTTGCATGGGATCTCTCCAGAAAAAGCCCAACACGGAGAGGCACGCACCCGTACGGGGGAGTGTTCCCCGCATGGGCTGAATAGGTGGTGAATCAGGACGCGGCGTGTGCCGACGCCTTGTTACGAGTGAGCCACCGATGTATGTCGGGTGGCTGAAGGTTGGTACCGTGGCTCAAACCAAGACGACTTGGCCTACACCCCGAATACACTTCGGATAAAGGGCGCTGCCACACAGAGGAACGTCACACCGTTACCCCATTGCAGAATCCTAATGGATGACCGGTGGTCGGCTCGCTGTTCCTTGAGTTCGGCTCTAAGCTCTGCCCCCTGTTCGCGCAGAGCGGCTTGCATCTCTCTGATCGAAGAGCGGAGCTCAACGCCCAACGCTGTGATTGACTGTGTCAAATGAGTCTCGACCAGTTTGAGGTCAGCTTTGGACGCAAGGTTTTCCACTTCGGCCTCCCAAGCGTTTACCACCGCTTTGGCTTTGTCAGGGGGAACGTTGGCGGTCGTCAACGCGTCGTAGATCGTTATCGCAAGTGTCATGCTGTCTCCTGTATGGAAAGTTGATCAGGAGACCCACCTGACGGTGGATTTCCGTCACGGTGGGGGAGGCATTCGGTCGACGAGGGTTTCGTCGATTGTTCGCGCTTCCGAATGCTGAGCGAACTACAGATGACCAATGAGCTTGAAAGCCCACCGAAGCCTTGAAGGTCCTGGCTACCTGGGAAGGTGCTGCCAACGACAGCGAACCAGCCTAGATAGTCGAGCCAAACCCACTGGATGAGATAGTCAGACGTTTCCTTGCGTTGCGTGGGTCTATGCCTAGTGTTTTGAGCGCCAGTGATCCTGGGTGCCGGGAGGCGTGGTTTCCGACGTTAGCGGCGGGCCGAGAGGTATCCGGTTAGCCCCTTTTATTCAGTGACAACTTTGGCCTTGGAGGCCGGCGCGCGCTCGAACATGATGGGAGCTCCGTGATTTGGGGATTCATCGTTCTCATAGCGTGCGGTATGAGCTCTATTGATCACTTTCAGGAGTGTTAAATCATGAGCATCTTGGGCAAGGTCGCTGTGGTGACCGATAAGCACGATAGCTGGGGTAAAGCCCATGCCAACGCTGGTCACCGTACCAATGACAGTGAGTACATTCGCGATCTGAGTGAGCTCGAACAAAAGCGAAACGGCGACTCCGAGGCTATTTGCGCTGCGTTGATCGTTGGTGAGTCCAGTGGGGAGCCTCAGCCATTCAACGTGGACGAATTCAAGAGGAGGATGTCGACCGCGCATGGCTGAGTATCGACTTACATCTGCGACCGGGTGTGATCCCGAAGTCGTTTACGCCAAGCGGTAGGACAAGGGCCCAACGCAAAGGGCCTGCACAAGGAGAGTGTTTCCATGCTCAATGAGCGCTTCACGGTCTTGATCGACGGCCAACCGTTCTCGAAGCCCTTTCAAACGGAGGATCAGTTCGCCAAGGGCTGGAAGTCCGTACTGGAAAAGGCCTACGGTCGCACTCACGCCACGTGCCGCTGCCCGGGTAAGGGTGAGCGCAAGCTGGCCATCAAACGCCGGGAAACGACCGACGACTTCCACCTGGCCAGGTTCGCCGGCACAGGTTCTGAGCATGCCAACGAATGCCGTTTTTATGCGCCAGCACCTGAGCGCTCAGGGATGCAGGGCTATGAGCAGGGCGTGGTCGAGGAGGGCGATGACGGCACCTTGCGTGTGCGACTGGCGCGCGGGCTGCTTGAGCAGGTGGCGAAGGGTGAGCGTGCCGAAAAGGGAGTGGGCATTCACAAACCCACGGCGAGCCTCCGCAAACCGGCGATGACCCTGCTGGGGCTATTGCACTTGCTGTGGCAAGAGGCACGGCTGAACGTCTGGTACCCGGCAATGGAGGGGAAGCGTAACAGCGGGTTGGTCCATAGTGCCCTGTGTCAAACAGCGAGCCGGATCAAAGTGGGGCGTATGACCCTGAGCGACGTGTTGCTGGTCAGTGCCACCCCTCGCTCCAAAGCAGAAATCTCCAACGAAGGTGTGGTGCTGGATGCGATCCAGCGTAACCGTAGAGTAATTGCGGTATCGCCTTTGGCGCGCTTCGACAAGAGCAAGCACGATGGGGCGGTTCTCAAGCTGCCGCTGGCAGGCCCCTTTGGCATGCCGTACTTGAGCATGGTCACCGAGGTTTGGCAGGACATAGAGAAGCGATTCAAGCAAGAGCTCACGGCCTGGAAGCGAGGTGCTCGGGTCATGGTGATCGCTCAGCTCAATGTGGAAGCGGGTAAAGGCAACACCGGTGCTCGCGCCCAGGTCCTGGACCTCGCCCTGATGCACGTCAGTGAACGCTGGATACCACTGGACTCCGATTACGAATCCACCCTGGAAGCCAAGCTTTTCGCCGCCGGCCGCTGCTTTGAGAAACCACTTCGCTATGACGCTGATGAATGCGAGTTTTTCCCGGACTTCTGGCTCTTGGACATGAAGCAAGATTTTCCCCTGGAAGTCTTCGGGATGAACACGCCCGAGTATCTGGCGCAGAAGGCCCGGAAGACCCAGTGGTACGACCGAGTTTATGGAACGGAGGGCTGGTGGAGCTGGAGCGCAGCAGAGGATCCGGATGGGCCACTGATGCTTGAGTTGCCTTGTTTGTAAGCAAGCACTGCTGTCTGCTCGAATTGATCGCAGTAGCTCGCTGTGTTGTGAGCGGCTCCCATGAGGTGCTCGCTGAGCGTGGTGGTCATCATGTCATCGGCGCAAGGCCCGATCCATGAGGCAGATGAGTTCCCTAGGGGTTGAGTGCACAGGCGAATGCAAGCAAACTCCACCATCGAGATTTGCCTGAGTGCATCGTGGCAAACCCATTATGTCAAAAGCCAATCGCTAAGGAAGGCCCATTGCACGACTCCAAGTATCTGGAAGATCTCCGCTCCCGCTTCAATGCAAGAGGGGCGCTTGAACTTGTCTTTTTCTGGGGAGGGCAGCGAAGCATACGAAGTGGGGCTGGGTTATTTATAGCGTTGTTTGTTTGTACCCTTATTTTGGGTTTAGAACCCGCTCAGGCTAGACCCTATCATTTTTGGAAGGAGGGCGGAGCTTGGAAGGAACCGTATTTGAAAGCAGTCACCCCTCAGGAACTATGCCCGCACTTCTTTCGAACGGAAGGAGATCTCATTTGGGGGGTGGGGATTTCTCTCTATGATGGCTCGTTAGATCACTACTTGGAATCGCCAAGTTTTCCAAGTGGAACGCGTTATAATTGCGTTATGCTTGTTCCAAGTGCGACTTACCCTTGGTGGAATCAAGGGCCACTTGCATTCACAAGTTTGGAATATTATACGGGCGACTGCCCAGATGACACATCCTTAGAGTATTCTACGGGTTACTGTCGGGCAAACTCTCAGAAAGGTGTCTCTGATGAGTCGCGATTGTGCAATGGGGCTTCAAACCCTTCATCGGTTCGGGGTGACCCGGTTAACGCGGCTAACGGAAATAATTATCAAGTTGAAGTGGATGCCGTCGTCGGCGCTCGAAATGCTATAACGGTGCGGCGATTTTATAATAGTGTCGACGGTGTCTGGCGACACAGCTACTCAGATTTTCTAACGTTTGCAGATGATGCGGTAAATGTGGTTCGTGAGGATGGTCGAGAGTCTATATATACCCTGTCCGATGGGCGGTATACATCAAATACTGATGCTGCGCTATTTTCTTCGTTTGGGTCTGGTTGGATATACAGTGCGATCGATGGGAGGATTTACTACTTTTCTTCCACCGGTAAGCTGCAAAAGGTCAGAAGTCCTGATGGCACTGAGATAAGTGTTACTGCTTCGGATGAAACTATTGTAGTCACAAATGGAGATGGTTTGCAGGTTACGATGACTGAGGACGATTGGCATCAGCTAAAGACCCTCGTCACACCCAATGCGACGTTCGTTTACACACTAAATTTAGGCCGCGTCGAGCAGGTGCAAAAAACAGCGAGCGGGGTGTTAAGCACTCGGCAATATCTTTATAAAGACGATGAGTATTTTAGGAACTTACTGGTGGGCGTCATCGATGAGAGAGGCGTTTTATTCGCTAGTTGGACTTATGAAGATAATGGTAATCGTAAAACTTTAACGGCAGAACATGCGGGCGGTGCAGAGAAAACCACCTTCGCTTACGCTGACAACTCCACTACGGTGACCAACGAGCTGGGCAAGCAGCTGGTTTTTCAGTTCCAGACCATTCATGGCGCCAAGCGTATCACGGCGATCCAGGGCCAGCCCTCTCCCAACTGCCCAGCTAGCAATTCGAGCTACACGTATAACGATAATGGCCAAGTGCTTACCAAGACCGACGCTATGGGTTACATCACCACCTATACCTACAATGATAGGGGCCTGGAAATCAGCCGCACCGAAGCCAGCGGCACCTCGCTGGCTCGTACAACCACAACCGAATGGGGCCCCACTCGCTTTCTGCGCACCAAGGTTGTCGATCCCATACGCACTACGGTATACACCTATGATGTACAAGGTCGCCCCCTCAGTCAGCAGGTCATGGCGCACTGATGGCTCGTGAAAAGGATTCGAGTATGATTTTCTCCGCATACCGCTGGCGCCAGTCCGGTTGACTTCCAGGCCTCAGTCGTTGTAGATGTAAGTGGTGTTCAAGTCCTTGGCATCGGTCTTGGTCAGCACTTCGCCACGCTCGTTGTCGGTATAGGACGAATTACTGGCAGAACAGTTGGGGGAGGGCTTGCCCTCAATGACCGTGACCCGTCTCACACCGCCCAAGTTGGCAAACTGATAGATTGCGTTCTTGCCCAGCTCATTGGTCACGGTGCTTGAGCCGTCAGCATTTTAGGTCACCTAGGGGCGCTGAGCGCCGCCGCTGTGCACGCTCGAAATGGCGCGGGCTTGCGCGTTGTAGGCCCAGGAAGCGATGTGGATACTCCGCTCATCGGTATTAGTATGGTACCTAACCAGGATGCTTGATTTAACCACGTAAAAGTAAGGTCCCCAAGCTTGGCCCGCAGGCCGTTATGGCCGAGATGAGCTTCGTCATTTATTCCCCCTGACATCAGTGTTGCTAATCGGATTGCCATTTACATAGGCATAAGTATTCATCCCCCCGCCCAACCCAATTGGGTCGCTCTGCACATACCGCCCAGTCTCTGGGTTGTAATCTCGGAAGTAGTTGTAGTTCAGTTGTGTTTGAGCATCGTAGAGCTGCCCGGGAAAGCGCAACAGGATATGGGTGAGGGTGCCGGTGCCCGCAACGTCTTCGTTGGGCGCTGTGGTGCCGTAGGCATCACTCATCCAGCTTCACACCATGCCCTGAGCGGCTGTCGTTCCGACGCGTGGGGTATTTAGGTGATCCGGGTGCAGGTAGATCAAGCGCCCGCCGGTGGCCACCCCTTGGGTGTAGTTCAGTTCACCCTGTGCGAGCGGGATGCCGTCCAGCCAGACCCAGTAACGACTGGCCAGGAGTTGCGCTGTGGAGCTGTAGTCCGATTGGCTGATGATCTCGCCGTTCGGGCCGTACAGGTACAAGCTTCCGCTCACCAAGGCACCGCTGACCGGGTCGTAGTTGCGTTTTACACTGCGCTGGCCCAGCGCGTTGTAGAGGTAGTCCGCCACCTTTTGCGTACCGGCCTGGTACATCGCGTTCATCCGTCCGCTGGAGTCATAGGTGTAGGTCAGGCCCGTGGTGTTTTGCAGCTGGTTGCCGGCTGCATCATACGGCAGGGTCATACCGTCCTGGGTGGTTACACGGTTGCTGTCAGCGGCAATTGTGGTGTGTTGGGTGGCCGTCACTTGGCCCGAGCTCAGATTCGTGGTTGTGCGCTGCGTACGGTTGCCTGTCGCATCCAGCACATAGTCTTTCTGTTCACTGGCCGTCTGTTCACGGGTCAGGCGATTGAGGGCATCGTATTGATACTGCACCGAGGCCCACACGTTATCTTGTTGGCTGGTGAGGTTGCCCACTGGATCAAAACCATATTGGGTCTTCCAGCCGCCGATGGTCTGCGCCGTGAGCTGGTAATCCTGATCGTAGGTGCGGTTCAGCGTCACGCCACTGCCCCAGGTCAAGGGTAACCTTGGGTGATGATCCGGCCAGCACCTTCTAGGCCAGCGGCATGTTGCCAAAACCATGCCGCTCGAAGCGTACAGGTCGGTATTCATTCAAGAGTTGCGATCACGTCGACGATCTTCCCACTCTGCAATCAAGCCATTCACCATCAACGCAAGCCCGGCGATGAGCGAGGCGACCCAGAAATTAACCTCAAAGAGATAATTGCCAGCTGCACCGGCCAGCAACGAAATAACAAGCCAGATGGCGGTATAAAATAATCTTTTCATCAGTGGCATCCACAAGTTGTAGCGCCGATCGCACCACCAATGGCCATACCGGCACCGACCGCGTTCACCGCCGAATTGGTCCGCCCTGCTGCGGCCTGAATGGCTTGGTCAGAACCATACTTCGCGAGCAAATCCTCATAACTCTTGATGCGGTAATTGGACCCCGCGAGTGGACCTCTCATGACACGCTTCACCCCATTACGGAATTCCATAGCGGCTGCACCATCTATTGCAGCAGCAGCCCCGACCTTTGCAATTCCAGCATAAGCCATGCGGCCCACACCAAGGCCAAGAGATGCCCATTCTCCAGCCGAATAGGCACCAGAGCACCTATTCACCCCTCCATCAACACCAAGCGTTTGACGTGCCAAAGGTCCAATACCAAAGGAAACTGCATCTGCAATGCCCATTGTGAAATCAAGTGCTGGTTGCGGAATACTCGGCATGTCCGCCCAACCGAACAAGCCGTAGGGGTCCACATAGGTCAGCGGGTTTCCGTTGACATACCCATACGTATTGACTCCCCCCTCCAATCCAATTGGATCACTCTGCACATACCGCCCCAGATTCGCATCATAGTCCCGATAGTAGTTGTAGTTCAGCTGCGTTTGCGCATCGTAGAGCTGACCGGGAAAGCGCAACGGGATATGGGTGAGGGTGCCGGTGCCCGCAACGTCTTCGTTGGGCGCTGTGGTGCCGTAGGCATCACTCATCCAGCTCCACACCATGCCCTGAACGGCTGTCGTTCCGACGCGTGGGGTATTCAGGTGGTCCGGGTGCAGGTAGATCAAGCGCCCGCCGGTGGCCACCCCTTGGGTGTAGTTCAACTCTCCCTGTGCGAGCGGGATACCATCCAGCCAGACCCAGTAACGGCTGGCCAGGAGTTGCGCTGTGGAGCTGTAGTCCGATTGGCTGATGATCTCGCCGTTCGGGCCGTACAGGTACAAGCTTCCGCTCACCAAGGCACCGCTGACCGGGTCGTAATTGCGTTTTACACTGCGCTGGCCCAGCGCGTTGTAGAGGTAGTCCGCCACCTTTTGCGTACCGGCCTGGTACACCGCGTTCATCCGTCCGCTGGTGTCGTAGGTGTAGGTCAGGCCCGTGGTGTTTTGCAGCTGGTTGCCAGCTGCGTCATACGGCAGGGTCATGCCGTCCTGGGTGGTTACACGGTTGCTGTCGGTGGCAATCGTGGTGTGCTGGGTCGCCGTCACTTGGCCCGAGCTCAGATTCGTGGTTGTGCGCTGCGTACGGTTGCCTGTCGCATCCAGCACATAGTCTTTCTGTTCACTGGCCGTCTGTTCGCGGGTCAGGCGATTGAGGGCATCGTATTGATACTGCACCGAGGCCCACACGTTATCTTGTTGGCTGGTGAGGTTGCCCACTGGATCAAAACCATATTGGGTCTTCCAGCTGCCGATGGCTTGCGCTGTGAGTTGATAATCCTGGTCGTAGGTGCGGTTCAGCGTCACGCCACTGCCCCAGGTCAACTGTTTGATCGGACCAAAGGGGACGTAAGCAATTTGGCTGGCAACGGGTAATGTCAGTCCATTGCGGCTGATGTCGATTGCGCTGACCTGACCCGCGGTATTGCGGGTATAGGTGACCGAGACGCCTTCCGGGTAACCCTGAGCGATGATGCGGCCGGCACTGTCGTAGGTGTAAGTCTGCGAGACGGTGATACCAGCCAGGTTGTAGACCCTGTTTTGCGCGATCCGCTGACCACGCTCGTCATAGCGGAAGGTCAGGGCGCCGGCGGCATCCTGGATGCGGGTCAGTCGACCAATGCCCTTATTTCCACCATCGGTTTGGTCGTAGGTGTAAAGCACATCCAGAGCCGGTGTCGCTGGGTAGTGCTGGGCGATCAGGCGATTCAGCGCGTCGTACTGGTAAGTGGTGATCACGCCGCGCGGGTCGGTTCTTTGATTGACGTTGCCGGCTTCGTCATAGGCGAAGTTCGAGGTGCCGCCGTCCGGGCTTTTGATCTGCAGCATTCGACCTTCAGCATCATAGACGTACTGGGTCGTGACACCTCTAGGATCGGCCAACTGGGTGATCTGGTTGTCGGTGTTGTAGGTCAGCGCCGTGATGCCGCCCAGCGGATCGGTCACCTGCGCCACACGACCTAGAGCATCGAAGGCCTGACTGGTGGCGTTACTGCGTGCATCGGTCTGCTGGGTCAGTTGGTCATTGAGATCGTAGGCATAACGGGTGGTCTGTCCGCTTGCGCCGATCTGGGTGAGGAGACGACCGAGCTCGTCATAGGTGCTTTGCTGCTGAC
This sequence comes from Pseudomonas sp. MWU13-2862, assembly GCF_023242495.1. Classification (NCBI taxonomy): domain Bacteria; kingdom Pseudomonadati; phylum Pseudomonadota; class Gammaproteobacteria; order Pseudomonadales; family Pseudomonadaceae; genus Pseudomonas; species Pseudomonas sp. MWU13-2862. Next base: position 28,894 of record NZ_JALMEZ010000024.1, read on the forward strand.
GTGCCAGCGTACCGCTCGCATCCTTGAGTTGAGCTGAGGTTCTGTTGCCCATCGCATCGAGCACGTAGTTCTGCGTTTCACCCAAGGTGTTGGTCATCGCCACCAAACGTCGTGCGTCGTCATAGGTGTAGGCCAGAAAGGTCCCGTCCGGCGCGGTGATCTGGGTCAGATCCCCCACGGCGTTATAGGCGTATTGAGTCGTGGCGCCGGCGATGCTACTGGAGGCCAGCCAACCCTGGGGGGTGTAGGTCAGGGTGGTGACTACCCCATTGGGATCGGTGACGGTCTGCGGATTGCCGTAGCTGTCAAAGTTGGCGCGCGTCGATATCTGGCCCAAAGCATTGGTGACCGTGGTCAGGTTGCCTTGGGTGTCGTAGGCGAAGCTGGTGATATCCGACACATCAGTGCGCGGACCATCAACCGTGGCGATCTGGCCCAGTGCGGTGTAGGTGTAATTGAGGGTTGTGGCTGAGACCGGCAGCGATAGAAAACCACAGGCCAAGGCAAGCACGCCAAGACGAAAGGCAGCGAGAGGCATTTTCAGGTCCTTCTGGAAAAGAGGGCGTTTCAATTGGAGGTCGTCTGCTGGCTTAATGGCCGGCCTTGGGCGTCATAGGTGTATAGCGTGGTTCGTGTGGGTTCTACCACCTTGGTCTTCAGAAAGCGTGATGGGTCCCACTCGGTGGTGGTGGTTCGAGCCAGAGGGGTGCCGCTGGCTTCCACTCGACTGACTTCCAAGCCTCGATCATTGTAGCTGTAAGTGGTGACTAATCCGTTGGCATCGGTTTTTGTCAAAACTTGTCCAAGGTCGTTATACGTGTATGAAGAATTACTGGCAGAACAGTTTGCACTTGGCACGCCATTAACTGAGGATATCAGCTTTGAATTGTTGATATTTAAAATATGATAGCTGGTTACCTTTCCAAGCTCATTCGTTACTGACGGGTCGCCATTTGGTGCATAATATACACCGACTTTTCCTATGGCACCGGCCAATTCGCTACTGATCGCACGTCCTGCATCATCATATTTCCAAGCTGCGCGTTTAACACCATCACCATCAACGATGCCGGTTAGTAGTGAAGCGTCGCGAGCATCTTCATGCAAATAATTTGTGATCTGCTCGACGCCATCTTTAACAATTGTTTTGCGAGCCAGTACTCCCGAGCTGTAAGTGTAGCTAACATTGAGTCCGCTAATAGATAGCGATTGAGGCTGATGAAAATTATCTTGCGAGAAGGATAGCGAAAGTCCTGTGTCAGACGTCACTACCACCTTACTGTCCTCATAGGCAAGATTGATTTTTACTCCTCCCATAGGGTCGACTTCTACAAGTCGACCACCCTCATCAAAAGTATAGTTTCCGACATCGCCATCGCTATAAACCCAGCGAGTGTCAGCCGCTTGCAGCAGGCCGTAGTTTCCAGAAGCCTGGACAAGTGCCTGGCCGTTTCTGTTAAAAATCTTTTCTTCCCCATTTGCCATAACTAATGTAATCTGATAGGGCGAAATTCTTAGGTGAGCAGAATAGTTACTACGCCAAAGGCCATCAGCGCTATTATAGAAGCGGCTAAAAGACAACGATTTTCCTGCGTAATCTATTTCTTCCTGCAGATTGTTTCCTGTCACAAAGTCGATTGGATCTCCTGTCAGTGACGATGGTTTGCTACAAGTTGGATTGGACGCGAATCCTTTCTGGCCAGGTGATAAGTTCAAAGCCTTACAGGTCGCCGACTCTTCATCGAGACGCTGGGGGCTAGGGCATTGGCCATGAAGTGCAACCCAACCCCAATCATCAATTGTCTGAGACGTACCATCAGAAGCGTCAAGTGTACCACCACAGTAATATTCGTTATGCGCCGCCCATGTAATGTGCGGGCTACCTTCTCGGAGAGATTTACTGATGCCATAATATAGCATTGAAACAAAATTGGCATCAATAGCAATGGCGCGCATATAGTCTTGGCAGGGTTCGATGGGAGTTGGATATCTGAAGTCACCCTCTCCAAATTCGGCATACCAATAAAAATTTTCGTCATAAGCCATGCTTGTCTGAGAAAAAAATAGCATGAAAGCGATAGTGCCGTAGTTCAATCCCGTGCTTATAACTCCATACAGACGCCTCGTTTTTTTTAGCAAAATGTATCTCCTTGTTAGACGTTAAAAAAGGCATGAGCTCGAAGCTTTTAGAGGTTGCTGGGTCAGATGTATGTTGTGGCGCGAGTTAATTTTCTCTTACGGATCTTGTCGGGCCGGGTAGCGGCTGACTGGATCAAAGGTGTCGATAAGAGAGGTGAGTTCTGCATATTCAGGTCCTTCTGAAAAATGGTCAGGGTCAGTTGGGTGTTGTCTGCTGACTCAGCGGCCTTCCTTGCGCGTCGTACGTATATAGCGTGCTTCGCGTGGGCTCCAAAACCTTGGTCTTCAGAAAGCGTGAAGGGTCCCATTCGGTTATGGTAGTTCTAGCCAGAGGCGTACCGCTAGCCTCCACTCGACTGACTTCCAGACCTCGGTCGTTGTAGCTGTAGGTGGTGATCAAACCCTTGGCATCGGTCTTGGTCAGTACCTGGCCGCGATCGTTATAGGTGTAGGATGAGTTGCTCGCTGGGCAGTTGGGGGAGGGCTCACCCTCTATGCTGACAATACGGTTAACGCCATGCATGTTTTGGTATCGGTAAGTCACATTTTTTCCGAGCGCATTCGTAACAATTGACGCCCCATCTAAGTAAGAGACAGATGTCTTCTGGGCCCCGTCTGAGTGCTCGCTGGACAGAGGTCTTCCCATATAGTCGTAACTCCAAGAGGCGAACTTTACTCCACGCTCATCAATAACGGCGGCCAGAAGATTGCGCACTGAAGTTACACGCGTATATTCATATCGACGGGTGGTTGTGACACCGTTTTCGGTTGTTTCGACGCTGTCTAACGAGTCTCCGTATGTAAACCCAACGCTTACACCCGATGAAGATATCGCGATCGGCTCATGGCGGGGAGTCTCAGTAATTTTTACCTCGCTCCCTAACCCGTTCTTCACGGTCACCACATAATAGGGGGCTGCACTTTCATACGTTAAAAATTGCGAGCCCCCCTCCACAGTATATGTTTCAACAAGACGCCCGCTGAGGTCAAACTCCATCCGGCCCCCATCCGAAGCTTTGTAGGTCCAGCCGTCGGTACGCGCCTCTAATGTCCCAAAATCTGAATCCGAAGTATAGCTGTCGGCGTTTTTTGCATAGATGGTTTCGCGGCCATCTGAACGCACAATGGCAATAGAGTCGTCCCCTATATTCAGGTGGTCTGAATAGCTGTGTGTCCACTTTTGATCACTGCTGTTGTAGTAATGGTACAGTGTTAGAGGGTTGTATCCGCCGACGCTGAAATCATATTCAGCTTGAAATTTATTACCTATCAAGGCATTGATAGGGTTGCCCACTACACCAGACGGAGTAGTGGCCGGGCAGACGAGTGGATCTTGCCCTGCACCCTTTTGTCCAGCCATTTGACAGCTTCTGGTGCTGAAGTTATATGATGTGCCATTCTCGCAGGAGGCTGTAACATGCGTTATGGTTCCAAACGTAGTCAGGTCTGAGTGCTCAATACCACATAAAAATGTCGTGGGTGTCTCATATTTGCTCCGATCCGGTCGGTATCCTGAGCTTCCCCAGTAGAAGTCAGAGTACATATAATCGCAACCTTGGACCGGATCACTGAAAACCGGGTAAAAAAAGTTGGTGCTCGCCCAGAATGAAATGGTTTGCGAATAAGCAAGCTCCATGTGCAGGGCCATAAAAGCCACTAGTATTTTCTTAAACATCTATCAGGCTCCGCATGGGGCGAGTTATTAAATAATATGTTGATAAGAATATTTATATGCTATGGCGCTGGAATTAAAATCGATCAATTTAAATCCCAACTCTGAGGGGCGTTGATCACAAACGTCCTAGCCAGCCAACGAACTGATTTTGAAATGGGCGTAATGGCTCTGTGGATTACCATCGGTATCAAAAACGACCCGCCTCGAGATCTGACTCGGGACGGTGTAGGTGTCGTTAATGGTTGAGGTCGACACAGGCAAGGACAAATAACGCAGCCCAGAGCGAGTGCGCCCACAAGAAAAGCGGGTGAGGCAAGGTGCGGCATTTTCAGGTCCTTCTGAGTAAAGTGGTCAGGCTTAGTTGGGCGTCGTCTGCTGACTCAGCTGCCGTCCCTGCGCGTCATAGGTATATAGCGTGGTTCGAGTGAACTCCACAACCTTGGTCTTCAAAAAACGTGATGGGTCCCATTCGGTGGTGGTGGTTCGAGCCAGAGGGGTGCCGCTGGCTTCGACTCGACTGACTTCCAGGCCTCGGTCGTTGTAGCTGTAGGTGGTGCTCAATCCCTTGGCATCGGTCTTGGTCAGCACCTGGCCACGGTCGTTGTAGGTGTAGGACGAGTTGCTGGCGGAGCAGTTCGGCGAAGGCTCACCCTCTATAGCAACAATACGCTTCACCCCCTGAATAACCTGATAATGATAAACCGCACTCTTACCTAGGGCGTTGGTAACCGTGGTAGAACCATCAGCATTGTAAACCAGGTTGACCTTTTCTAAGCTACCACCGTGCTCGCTTGAAATAGCACGCCCTTGAGCATCATAGTGCCAAGTGGCAAAACGAATGCCACGCTCATCTGTGATCCCCGTGAGTAATGTAGGGTGAGAACTGTCCTCATAGTGATACTGACGAATATTGCTGACTCCAGCACGATTGCGAGTTACGCTGGTCATTTGCCCAAAGCCATTGTAACTGTAGATCACAGATAGATCATTAATTTGCAGGGTGAGCGGCTGGTGATTAGCGCTCTCAGTAAAGCTCAGCGCATGGCCATAGTTATCCATTACAGAGATGTTAGATCCACTATAAGATAAATTTTGTACATTGCCTGCCGGGTGTTGCCAACTGATCAGTTGGCCTGAGGTATTAAAAATTAAAATGTTATTGTCTGGAGAGTTATAGATCCAAGTGTTGTCAATAAAAACGAGAGAGCCAAGCTCCGTCGGTTCGGCGGTGGCTGTATTTCCCACCCGACTAAACAGAGACTGTCGACCATCAAAATTTATCAAGTTGATGCTAAAGCTGGTCAATGCCAAGTGCGCTGCATAATTATGAGTCCATAATCCATCCAGGCTATTGTAGTAACGTACGAATCTCAGAGAGGATGAGCTTGGGTCGTTCGAGAACGGAGCATAATCGGTTTCCACTTGAAATTTGTTGCCAGTCGCGATGTTAATTGGGTTTCCTTGAAATAATGCAGGAGAGTTGCATGTCAATTTGTCCTCTGGTGGGCCTATGCTTTTACGCAGGGCTTCTTTTTCCGGTGACTCACATTCGGCTGAGAAATTATTAAATGCCCCTCCATTTGAACAGGAACCTGCTACAAAATTAACACCAATCCACCCAAGGCTGTGGCCATCCTCCATCCAGTACATATTACATATGCCGCCTGCGAACTGCCCCTCTCGATAGTCACCTGCACCAAAATACTGAGGAGCAAAACTGGCATAAAGCCCAGTATATCGATCCTGTTTAGCCTGACAAGCAGCTTGGCCCGAGGGGTATGAGGGGTATGTTGGCGTTGGCTCTTGCTGTAGCCAAAAATAGTAGTCATCGGCATGCGCTGGACCTAAACAGATCGCGCTACCCCCCAAAAGCATAAAAAACCTCGATATTATCTTCTTCATCGCTCACCTAGAAAGTCAGTCAATTCTGTTTTTGTTTGTACTTTTGGCATTGATTTTTTTTCGTTATGAGAGGGGGGTTGTTCATGGTCGCATCATTAGCATCAAACCTTCCTGTCCAAACGCTCACTATCAAGCGCTAGGCGACTTTCATATCGTAGCCGTGTAATAAAGAAAGTAGGGGGGGTTGAGGTAAGTGAATCAGGAATGGAGCCCTCATCCTGAGTGTTGAGTGCATCTGTCATTGCGAATCCCTCGCTGCATTGCCTAATGTTTGTGTGGGGGGCTACGCTCCCCCACTGCCTAGAATTTTCTCAGATCAGCCGTGTACTCTGGAAGATTGCAATATGTCTATTTAGGGCAGTTCAATTTAACTCGTAGTCCATCCTTGTAAGAGTAATACTCAATACAGTTCTTTCCGCTGACTGTAACTTCACGCTTTCCGATATCGCTGGCTGAGAAAAAATCTGCAACAGAAGTGCTGCCACTTTGGCTCCAGTCCATTTCCTCCCAAGTGTACCCTTGGCGCCAACTGCTCACGCCCCGGAATAGGAAGTAAATAACCACCAACAGAGATGATATAAATAATAGTTGTGCTATTGTTTTGATTATCTGGCCCATGGAGCGCTCCATCCCTTCGAAGGGCGTGTTGCCGGGTAACTAATTACGCCATTAGTAATCCCCTTATCTATCAGTTTATTACCGAGAGAAACTGGAAGTAACTGATTGCTGGTGTCAATGCCTTGAGCCTTCAAGCAGTTTTGGACGGGACTTCCGCAATTGTTTGTTAGCGCCCTATAGTTTCCCTGCGGGGATGACAGGCAAGATTCGAGTGCGGTCTCCTGCTTCGGGGTAAGGCTCAAACTCACGGCAGTACCCTCTCTGAACCCATTTTTATCAACATATTCAGTAGTGGGCAAAATTGTCATGCCTCCGGGACCAAAAGAATAAGTTTGACCATTGATGTCAACAGAAACATGACCAAAAGACGACTCTCCCATTCCTACGGGCTGCCAGATCGTTACACTAGTCTGCAAACCAAATGGATCTGCAAAAGAGAGTGGATTTCCCCCCACATACCCGTAAGCATTCAGTCCACCACCGAGCCCAATCGGATCACTCTGCACATAACGTCCCAAGTTGGCGTCATAGTCTCGGTAGTAGTTGTAGCTCAGCTGCGTTTGCGCATCGTAGAGCTGACCCGGGAAGCGTAGCGGGATATGAGTGGCTGTGCCGCTGCCGGCCACATCCTCGTTGGGCAGTGCTGCGCCGTAGGCATCACTGATCCAACTCCAGACAATACCCTGATTGGTGCTGGCCAACCGCGGGGTGTTGAGATGGTCAGAGTGCAGGTACACCAACTGGAAACCGCTGGGTACTCCTTGGGTGTAGTTCAGCTCCACCTGGGCCAACGGCATGCCGTCCAGCCAGATCCAGTAGCGCGTGACGAGGCGTTGACCGTTGGCGCCGTAATCGGCCTGGCCGATGACCTCTCCGCCAGGGCCATACAGATAGGTGCTGCCACTGACCAGCGCACCACTCACCGGATCAAACGTCAGCTTGAGCGTACGCTGGCCCAGGTTGTTATAGGTGAAGGAAGCAATACGCTGAGCCCCTGCCTGGTACACCGCATTCATCCGGCCGCTGTCATCGTAGGTGTAACGCAAACCGGTGGTGTTCTGCTGCAGGTTGCCCGCAGTGTCGTAAGGAAGTGTCAGCCCCTCCACCGTTGCCAGGCGATTACTGTCGGTTGCCACGGTTGCGGTCTGGGTTTCGGTGACGGTGGCGGAGGCCAAATCGGTTGTGGTGCGCTGGGTCCGGTTGCCGACAGCGTCGAGGGCATAGTCCTTCTGCGTGGTCGCGCTCTGCTCACGGGTCAGTCGGTTCAGTGCATCGTACTGGTACTGCACCGCGCCCCAGAGGTTGCTCTGCTGGCGGGTGATATTCCCAACGGGGTCAAAGCCATACTGGTTTTGCCAGTTGCCGATGATTTGGGTCGTGAGCTGGTAGTCCTGGTCGTAGGTGCGGCTGAGGGTCAGGCCGTTGCCCCAGGTCAGTTGCGTGAGCGGGCCGAACGGGGCATAGGCGATATTGGCCGCAATAGGGAAGTTTTGACCGTTGAGGGTCAACGAAACCGCGTTGACCTGCCCTGCATTGTTGCGAGCATAGCTCACCGCCACATTGTCGGGGTAACCCTGTTGGGCCACTCGGCCAGCCGTATCGTAGCTGTACGTCGTTGAAGCATTGATGTTCAGACCGGCCAGGTTCAAGGCTCGGTTCTGGGCGATCCGTTGGCCGCGGTCATCGTAGACATAGGCCACGGTTCCGCTGGGGTCCTGGATACTAGTCAGTCGACCAATGCCTCTATTTCCACCATCGGTTTGGTCGTAGGTGTAAAGCACATCCAGAGCCGGTGTCGCTGGGTAGTGCTGGGCGATCAGGCGATTCAGCGCGTCGTACTGGTAGGTGGTGATGATCCCGCGGGCATCGGTTCTTTGCGAGACGTTGCCGGCTTCGTCATAGGTGAAATTCGAGGTGCCGCCATCCGGACTTTGGATCTGCAGCACTCGACCTTCAGCGTCATAGACGTACTGAGTGGTGACGCCTCGCGGATCGACCAGTTGGGTGATCTGGTTGTCGGTGTTGTAGGTCAGCGCCGTGATGCCGCCCAGTGGGTCGGTCACCTGCGTCACACGCCCCAGGGCATCAAACGCCTGGTTGGTCGCGTTACTGCGCGCATCGGTTTTCTGGGTCAACTGGTCATTGAGGTCATAGGCATAACGGGTGGTTTGTCCGCCTGCACCGACCTGAGTAAGTAAGCGGCCGAGTTCGTCATAGGTACTTTGCTGCTGACGTGTCAGGGTGCCGCTCGCGTCCTTGAGTTGAGCTGAGGTCCTGTTGCCCATCGCATCGAGCACATAGCTCTGCGTTTCACCCAGAGTGTTGGTCACCGCGATCAAGCGGCGAGCATCGTCATAGGTGTAGGCCAAAAAACTCCCATCGGGTGCGGTGATTTGGGTCAGATCCCCGACGGCGTTGTAGGTGTACTGAGTCGTAGCGCCGGCGATGCTACTGGAGGCCAGCCAGCCCTGCGGGGTGTAGGTCAGGGTGGTAACCACGCCATTGGGATCGGTGACAGTCTGCGGATTGCCGTAGCTGTCAAAATTAGCGCGCGTCGAGACCTGACCCAGGGCATTGGTGACCGTGGTCAGATTGCCTTGGGTGTCGTAGGCGAAGCTGGTGATATCCGACACATCAGTGCGCGGACCATCGACCGTGGCGATCTGACCCAGTGCGGTGTAGGTGTAATTAAGGGTGGTGGCCGAGACCGGTAGTGATAAAAAACCACAGGCCAGGGCAAGCACGCCAAGACGAAAGGCTGCGTGGGGCATTTTCAGGTCCTTCTGGAAAAGAGGGCGGCTCAATTGGAGGTCGTCTGCTGGCTTAATGGCCGGCCTTGCGCGTCGTAGGTGTATAGCGTGGTTCGTGTAGGTTCTACCACCTTGGTTTTCAGAAAGCGTGATGGGTCCCACTCGGTGGTGGTGGTTCGAGCCAGAGGGGTGCCGCTGGCTTCCACTCGGCTGACTTCCAAGCCACGGTCATTGTAGGTGTAAGTTGTGACGCTATTTAAAGCATCTGTTTTTGAAATAATCCGTCCAGAGTCGTCATACGTATAACTCGAATTGCTTGCCAGGCAGTTTGCTGACGCCTCTCCCGCTATGCTCGAAATACGTGGGCTCGATATGGCATACTGAAAAGTATAAGTGGTTTTTTTACTTAGACTGTTTTCCGCTACGGCCAATGTATTTCCAATATACGTCAACATTACCTTATCGCTCACGCCAGCATGCTCGCTAGATATTGCACGACCGGAGGAATCGTATGACCACTTAGCGATCAATACACCTCTCTCATCCACGATGCCCGTGAGGAGTTTGACATCATTCGGGTCGCTATACTGATATTGCCTTGTGCTTGAAATGCCACCGACCGTTGTCTTGAACTCCGTTAGCTGCGAGTTGCTATCATATAAATAATCCAGCGTCACTTGACCATCATAAAATTTTATCGGTTGATGAAAGAAATCCTCAATCAATGTGTAATGCTTGGCCCCGTTGACGACGATATTTAATTCTGAGCCAGAATTATTGACTGGGTTTGACTCCGGATAAGTTATTTCAAAAAGCCGGCCTGACGGTTCATCTTTAGACACAAGACGCCCTAGAGAGTCAAATGTGTAAACAGTGTTATCACTAGATACATAGTGCCATCCTGTGGCAGACTGATCCAGCTTCCCCACCTCTCCGTACTTTGCTACAAATCCACTCGAACTTGTTGTATAGTCTATTTGACGACCATCTGACAGAATTACAAATGTGTTAGCCCCTTGCGATATTAAATGCGCAGAAAAAGAGTGTCTCCAAACCCCGTCCGTACTATTGTAATATCTAGAAAAAACAACGCCATTCGCTTTATAATCAATTTCTTGTTGGAATTTATTTCCGCCCATCACATTTATCGGGTTTCCCACCAAAGAGCACACTTGTTCCGGGGAGGGTGCGCCTTTGTTTCTTCCCGATGTGCCAGGCACAACACACACGCCTGTATCTAAATCCGTAGAATCGGCTGCGCAGGACGGCTGTCGATAAACCCACGTAGTGTAGGTGCCAGGCGCACGGTTAGTAACTTCGCCATTAGGTGCCCAGGTTTCAGTTGCACTGCAGCTAAGCTGTTGCGTATCGTATTTTGAAACCTCTGCATTTGTATAACTCCACATACCATACTGACTGCCCGGAGTCGTTTGCACGTCGTAAAATTTCATACACGACTCAATAGCAGTAGCAGCCACTGTAGAACCCCAGCCACCTGTAATCCATAATCGACCCGCCGACAACGTGGGTGCAGAGTAGCTAGACGAGAAAAACACCACTCCAGCAAATACATATGCGCTTATTTTTGTTTTTGAGCAAACTAAAAGCCAGTTAAGGGGGTCGCTCTTCATTACCCTGCCTCCAATTAAATGATATTAAAAATCTTAAATGGTTATTAGCTTGCTCAGCCATCTAACGACATGCTTTGTCGTAGGTGTAAGACAAAACAATTCCCATCGGGCGCAGTTATCTGGGTTAGATCCCCGAAAGCGTTATAGGCGTATTGAGTCGTGGCGCCGACAATGCTGCTGGAGGCGAGCCAGCTGGTCAGTGTGGATCCCACACCATTGGGATCGTTGACCGTTTGCGGATTGCCGTAACTGTCAAAGTTGGCACGCGTCGAGACCTGACCCAGAGCGTTGGTGATCGTGGTCAGGTTGTCCTGGGCGTCGTAGGCAAAGCGGGTGATATCCGACACGTCGGTCCGCGGGCTACCCACCGTGGCGATCTGGCCCAGTGCGGTGTAGGAGTAATTGAGGGTGGTGGCCGAGACCGGCAGCGGCAATAAACCACAGGCCAAGGCAAGCACTCCAAGACAGAAGGCAGGGAGCGGCATGTTCAGGTCCTTCTGAGAAAGAGAGCGGCTCAATTGGGCGTCGTCTGTTGGCTTAATGGCCGGCCTTGGGCGTCGTAGGTGTATAGCGTGGTTCGTGTGGGTTCCACCACCTTGGTCTTCAAAAATCGTGAAGGGTCCCACTCAGTGGTGGTTGTGCGAGCGAGTGGCGTCCCTGTGGCCTCGATACGGCTGACTTCCAGGCCACGATCGTTGTAGCTGTAAGTGGTGATCAATCCCTTGGCATCGGTCTTGGTCAGCACCTGGCCGCTGTTGTTGTAGGTGTAGGCCGAATTGCTGGCAGAACAGTTGGAGGAGGGCTCGCCCTCGATGGCGGTGACGCGCTTCACACCACCCAAATTGGTAAACCGATAGGTTGCGTTCTTACCCAGCTCGTTAGTCACGGTGCTCGAACCGTCGGCGTTGTAGGCCACCAGCGTGCGCTGAGCACCACCGGCGTGTTCACTAGAAATCGCACGGCCTTGCGCATCATAGGCCCAGGTCGCGAAGCGGACACCACGCTCATCGGTAATGCCGGTGAGCAGGTAGTATCGGTTAGGGTCTTCATAATGAAAGAGGCGCTGCTGGGTGACACCCGCTTGTGTGCGTGTGAGCTGAGTCAGGTTGTGGTTGGTGTTGTAGGTGTAGGCGATCTGCAGAGGGCCAGCGGTGAGGCTGAGGGGCTGATGCGATGCGTCTTCCGTGTAGGAAAGCGTTTGGCCGGTGTCGCCGGTAACCGTGACGGTGCCATTCGCATAGGTCAATTGCTGGGTACGGCCCACGGCGTCGATTTGGGTGATCAGGCGGCCATTACTATCGAAGATGAACTGCTCATTGGTGTCTGAGGTGTAGGTCCAGGTGTTGGCTGATTTGCTGAGGATGCCGGTCTCGGTCGGATCAGGGGTGACGATGTCGCCATTTACGCTGAAGAAGGTTTCTCGCCCATCTGCTCTGATCAAAGAAAGCTTGCCGACCGCAAAGCGAATAAAAGTCGAGTAGTTATGTCGCCAGATGCCATCCAGGCTGTTGTAGTAGCGGCTAAAGACCAGATTACTGTCCGAAGCTGACTTGAAGTCGTTCTCTACCTGGAACTTATTACCAATCGCGATGTTGATTGGATTGCCTGCACAGCTATAGGCAGGCGGTGTGCCCTTTTGTTCGTCGTTTCCGCAGTTGGCGGTCGATACATTGAAAACTGAAGGTGGCGGGCATTTATTGACATAGAAATCCCCTGAGTGACCGGTTGCAACTGTATGGTCATCGTTCCAAACGATAAACCAGCCTGCTTGAACGTCAACGATTGGTGGGAGCCCCCCTTCTTGACAAGCGCCGTTGCTATAGCCAAAGCTACTTGCAAACGCATAACATCGTTGGAGAGCTAATTCAATGCTGGGAAAACTGTCAATGTGGTTATAATATCCATAGCCATTAACATCAATAACAACTTCGGAGTACGCGCTGGGTAGATGGGTCAGCGCAGTCAACCCAGCAGCGAATCCCATTATTGCAGAGCTGCGATTTTTTCTGCTGTTTTCTTTTTTGAAGACAAACAGCTGAGAGATTAATTTGATTAGCCGTGGTGTTGATCGAAGCATTTTACAGGTCCCTCTGTAATGACCGGTCAGATATCGGTTTTTGTGGTTTTCATCGGCGTCATCAACTGCATCTTCTGCCGGTACTCATCGGTAACATCCTTCGCTTCGCTGCTGCCGGTGATAACCCGCGGCGTAATCAAGACGATCAACTCAGACCGGCCACGCTTGCGCTCGGTGTTGCCAAACAACCACTGAAGCCCTGGAATCTTGCCCAGGTAGGGCACGCTGTTATCCGTTCGGGAGTCGTTCTGCTGAATCAGGCCACCCAGCAGGACCGTCTGACCACTTTGCACGGCGACCTGAGTCGACACTGCCCGGGTTGAAATCGTGGGGTTGCCATTGGCGTCAACGGTGGTGCTGGCGTCACTGACCTGTTGCTGGATATCCAGGTACACCAAGCCACCCGGATTGATGCGCGGTACGACGTCCAGGATCACGCCGGTCTGCACGTACTGCACCGTGCTCGTGGTCAGGTTCGTACTGCCGGTGTTGATGGTGGTCTGATTGATCGGGATGTTGTTGCCGACCTGGATCTGCGCTTGCTGGTTGTTCATGACCACCAGAGAGGGCGCCGACAGCACCCGAGTGTTGCCATTGGTTTCCAGCGCGTGCAGCGCCACTTGCAGGTTCTTGCTGACGAACGAGTAGAACAGTGAGTCGGTGGCTCCGAGTGCGGCGCCGCCACTGCCGATCGCACCCTGGCTACCCGATACGTTCTCGATGCCTTTGGTGGTGGAGTTCCCGGCCAGATTCCCCAAGTACCACTGCACACCCAGGTTTAGCGAGCCGTTCAGGCTCACCTCCAGAATGCGCGTCTCGATCTGGACCTGCATGGGCATGTTGTCGAGCCGTTGAATGGCCGACTGAATCTCTGCCCACTGCGTGGGGCGACTGCGCACCAGCAGTTGGTTGCTGGTCTTCTGGGCGGTGATGCGGACCGAGTCGGTAGAGCCGCCTTTCAATCGGTTCCCTGTATTACCCTGAGTCTCCTCCGCGGCGTTGGCTTCTGTTGAGCGGTTGTCACTCATCGCGCCCATGGCGTTGTTGCCCATTGAGTTGGCACCACCGCCGAGCATCGTAGGGCCGCTGTTGGCGCCACCACCCATTCCGCTGCTTGACAAGGTTACGGTGCGCAATCCCGGCGCGACCTGAGCCGGCGGCTCATCCGGCACCGCTTCATCGCTGTAAATCTGGCGAAGGTACTTGGCCAGGTCAGTGGCCTTCATATTGCGCACGTCGTAGACGTACATCTGTGGCTCGTTGCCGCCGCCTTGGTCGATGGTGTCGATCCAGCGCGCCACGTCGTTTAAGTACTCCGGCTGCGGTGAGATCGCCACAATGGCGTTGGTGCGCTCGATGGGCAGAAAGCGCAGCATGCCGGCCAGCGGGGTTCCGCTTTGAGGGCCGAACAACCGGTCCAGCTCGGGCATCAACTGGGTGACGTTGGCGCGCTTCAACCCAAAGACCCCGATCGACATACCTTTAAGCCAGTTCACGTCAAAGGTGCTGATGGTTTGCTGATAGTTGTTCAGCTCATCGGGAGTGCCGGCCATCACCAGCACGTTGCGCGACGTATCGACCGTGAGGAACGCGCCTTCCCGGGCAAAGGGTTTGAGCAGTTTCTGCATCTCGACAGGGGACATGTAGTCCAGCGTAAAGAAGCGCGCTGTCAGTCCGCTGCCAGGCTCGGGTATCGACATCCGCGGTGTGAGCCTACCGGCCACGGCCTGGTTGGCCGGCAGCACCAGGTAACGATCACCCTGAAGAATAATGGCGTTGTTGGTCCAGGACAGCAGGGTTTCCAGGATGGCGAAAGCCTGTTCCTTGTCTACCGGCTTGGAGGTGGAGAACGTCACATCCCCCGTGACCCCTTGGCCAATGCTGAAGTTCTTTTTGAGGACATCGCCCAGGATGGTGTTGACCACCGCCTGGATCGGAATGCTCGAGAAGTTGAACATGGTGCCGGCTTCACCCGGTACCGCCGCAGGGGCTGATTTCACCGCAGCGTTTTTGGGGGCGGCTAGATTGCGGGTTCCCCGAATGATTTGATGCTGGGGAGATTGCGGGGGCTGCGAGACATAAACGGGTTGTGAGCTCGCCATCGCGGAGGATGTACTCACCGCGGAGGGGCGGTCAGAGCCTGTTCCAGCCAAACCGGCTTGAAGGATGCTGTCATCCCGGGCTTCGTCGGTAGGCGTAGACATGCAACCTGACAACAGCACGAGGCTGGTCATGCACGGGTAGGCGAAGCGTTTGATCACGTTGAGCAATCCTTTGGGTCTTGGCGACGGTAGCGATATTCGTGGGGCGCTTGGCCGGTTCAGCGCAGCGCCGAATTAGGGACTTTCAATACAGGGAGCAACAGGTCTTGCTGAGTGGACTTGAAGCTCAGCGAGACTTTCCCGCTTTCAATTTTTTCCACGACCCAGCCATTGGGCAGGGACTCTCCCTTGAGCAGGCCCAGGCTTTTACCCTCGGAGGTCTTGAAGAAGGCTTTGAGCAGTGGTGGAGAAATCACGACCCCTGTCAGCGATAACCCGGTGAGGGCCGGGATGCTGGTCTCGACATTCAACGCAGCAGCGACGGGGTCGACGCCCCGGTCCTGATTGAACAAGGAACGGGTCCAGGTCTCGCTATAGGTTTGCAGCGGTACCGGTGCGGTGGCGATGGAGGCAGCCATCTTCGGTGGCGCAGGCCTTTGCTCGGCTTTGGGGTACCACTCAATCGCGGTCCCCCAGCCCTTGAGCATGGCGACGCCGGCGACAGCCATCAGCACGATCAACACGGTCATCAGCACGTTGAGGCCGCCAAGTCTTTTTAGGCTCACTGGGCGGTCTCTTTGGGCGCGCCGTTGCGGGCATAGGCGCTGACGAGAATCTGGGCAGTCAGGCGATGGCTTTGTTCGGGCGTTTGCTGTGGGCTGCGACGTAGGCTGAGCGTATCTACAAACAGTGAGACTCGTTCGTTCTCCAGTTGATAAAGGAGGGCGGCGAGGGGTTGGATGTTGCAGTCCAGATTGATGCTGACTTTGACTTGCTTATAAGGACCCGACTCGCCAGCGGCGATAGGCATCCGATTGGTCATGTTGCAAGTGCTGCCTGGCGTGACAACGGCCTGAAGCTTCGAGGAGACCAGTTGCATCAACTGTGCGGTGGCGGCACCCGTGTCGGAATCTGAGAGCAGGCGATCGTTGCCCTGGGGCGCATTTTTGGCTGCGGCCAACTGCGCTTCAATAACGGGGCGTTGGGCCTGAAGGGCCTGGTAGCGTTGCTGATTGGCGCGCAGTGTGTCCATCTCGTCGGCGATGGACTGCAAGGGCGCGGTAAACCACCAATGGATGCACAGGAAGTAGGCGGCCACCAGCGTACCTGCCGCCAGTGCTAATGCTGCGCCTCGCTGCTCACGGGCTGTCAGGCGCAGACGCATGGAGATCATCCTTGATACGTAATTGGGCTGTCAGGCTAAACCGGTCCAGGCCGGTGCTGCTGTCAGGCTGAATGATGCCCTGAAACTGCAGGCTCTCCAAGCGGGTGCAGGCTTTCATTTTTCCGATCAACTCCCCGGCCTGACTGCTCTGTCCACCAAGGCTGACGGTACCTTGCTGGTTGATGTCCAACTGTTCCAACCAAGTGTTGGCGGGAATGCAGGTGCTGAGTTCGTGCAGCAGCGCAGCCTTGGAGAGTGCCCGGGCCTTTTGATCCTCAACGAAGCGCCCAGCGTCCAGCAATCCATTGAGCTGCTGTTGCAGCGCTTGGGTCTGTTGTGTGTCACTGCGCAGCGCTTTGACCTGGCGAGTCATTTCCTCCAGGGCGCTCTGACGGTTGTGCACCCACAGCAGCATGATCGACACGAGCAGGACCACGCTCAGTCCCGCCACGATCTGGTGCAGTCGTTGGGTGGGGTGGCTGTTGGCGGGGCGTCGCGCGGCGGGAAGCACGTTGATGTTCAGGCGCTGCCCTTGATCGTTCAGTGCGTCGACCGCATCGATTCGGTGCCCAGCCTGGCTTGCGCTATCGAGCACCGCGTCGAGTCGTTCGCGCAGCACAACGATCAACTGAAGGTCCAGGTGGTCTTGGCGTTTGCTCCCGTTCGGGACGTGCACCTTGTCAAAGTAGACATCGCTGGACTTGAAAGGCGTGTACTTGTCCATCTCAAAGGCGAGCGCTGCCTCGGCGTCTGGCGAGGCGGCCATGGGGAGTTGGACCGGTATCAGGAGGACCTGGTCGCGTGGCAGGATCAAGACGTATCGACGTTGCCGTTCATGGGTGGGCAGAGTGGGGAGGGTGGCCTCAATGCCTTGGGGGCTCCAGGTTCCATCCGCGCGCCCGTACAGAAGCACCTCTCGGTTCGAGGGTTCCAGCACCTCTCGCCATTGTTTGGGCAAGCAGGCGATCAGTTCTGCGCGCCACCACCGAAAAAAGGCCGGCAACACTGAACTGCGCCATTGGTAGGACAGCTGACTTTTTAGCGTCCGCAGGGCTGAGGACCCATTCCCTATTGCTGTCTTCATTCTTGCCAACGCAGCACGCGGTAGAGTTGCGTGCCGTCTCCTTGAGGGTTGAGTAAAAAAGCCACGTTCAGATCTGCTGAAGCCCCTGTGGCAAGAACGGCCTGTGCGTGCACGCTGAGAACAGTACCGGGGTTTCTCCCAAGGGGGGAAGGCCCAAGCTTGAGCGCCGAACGAACGACCTCGGAGGCAAACGACGGATCAGGTTGACCCAGCCCCGTCCACAGCGTCAAGTCAGGCGCCAGTTGTTCATACAGTGTCGGATCCATCCCCGGAAATGACTGGAGTTCCTCGATTGCTTTGAGGGGATTGCTGCTCGCGCGTCTAGTGCTTATTTCGGCGGCAATTTGGTTTGCTTGAGCCGGTGAGGCCCCCAAATACTGGGTGAGGCGGGCGAGGCTGTCGACGTTCGCAAAGTTCACGTCCAGTTTGCCGCGCTCGCTGTAAACCTTGACCGTTAGTTGTGCGTCGTCAAAGGACAACGCGTAGGGACGCCCATCGGCAATGAGGGTGGCGGGAGACGCGGTGAGCGCCTGAATCGCCAGCGCCAGCCCCGCCTCTGCCGCGAGCTGGGCCTTGGCGTGTTGCAGCTCATAGGCGCTTTGGCGATTCTCCAGGCGAATGGCTTGCACCACGGCGCCCATCATCAGGCTCAGCAGCGCCAGCGCCCAAAGGGCGAGGATCAAGGCCGCACCGCGCTGAGGCTTCATGGCGTTGCCCCGATTGAGTTTTCGGCAGGGCTCAGGGGGATCGCGACCACTAGCGGTGGCCAGTCGATTTGCCCTTGGGCGGCGAGTTCGATCCGCACGTATTGTGGAAGCCTTTCTGGCCACGGCCAACGTTCAAGCCAGCCGGTGGTGTGAAGACTGTTGTCCAGGCCTCGATAGCTGAAGCGCAGCTGACTCAAGTGTTGCAGCAGTGTCTGGGGCGTTCCCCAGGTGTGCAGACCGTCAGCCTTGATCTGCGTAAAACTCACCTGCAGGTCAGCGGCGCCCTTGCCATTGTCCACCAGGGCGAATGAATGTAGCTGGACACCCCCCGACAGTTGCGACGGCAGAGGTGCTACGAAACGCATCGTCTGGCGCTCGCCTTCGAAGACCCACTGAACGTTTTTGGCATCATGCAGAAATGCGACAGGAAGGCTTTGTTGCAGAGCACTGCGCAAAAAGCCTTGAGCCGTTCTGACTTCATTCAGGCGATTGGAATACCGTTCACTGAGGTCGAGCGTGCGATTGCTGACGGTCAAGGCTGAGGCGATCAGGACCATCAGCAAGCCGAGCAAGCTGAGGGCAATCAGTACCTCCAGCAGGGTGAAGCCGCGGTTGTTCGACCTCATCGCGCTTGCACCGAGCTTCGACCTTGCACCCGTAGCGTGGTGAAGCGCTCTTGGCGGGTGCCTTGCTCCAGGGCCAGTTCCAACCGATAGAGCTCCACGGAAGACTTACCCGGGGCCAGGGTCGACGTCAGTTGCCAGTTCACTTCGTCAATCTTGCCTTCCCAGTGCCCGGGCTTGAGCAGCCCTTTGGTCTGTTCGTCAAAGACCGACTTGGCCAGTAGAGCCATGTGGGTGGTTTGGTTGTCCTGGGTCAGCGCCTTGGTGGTGTACCCCATGGCGTTTAAAAAAATGGCAAACCCAACTCCCAAAAGCGCCACGGCGGCCAGCAGCTCCAGCAGCGTAAATCCACCCTGAGTAGGGTGTTTGAGGGGGCTCATCGCTGCTCTACCTCCGTCCATGAGACCTTACCGGTGAGCCAGGCGATGTCCACGCGCCACGCGCGCGTGCCTTTTTCCAAGTAGATATTGCCGCCGCTGGCGCTGCCGTTCGGGTAAAAGGCAATGGCTCCGTGCTGCGGGGACAGGTTCGCTGCGGTGGTCAGGCGCATCTGCATGCCTTGAGGCAGCAAGTGTTCCGCTTGCCCGGGTACCTGATAGCCGTTGCGTAAAAGATCAATGTGCAGCAGGGCGGTCTGGCCACTCATGATGGCTTGGCTGCGCACGTTGCGTAAGGCCAGCGCCAGGTCTGTTTTGGCCTGGCGGTCCCGCGCCTTTTCCAGGCCTTGTGACACGCCAAAGGCGAGCACGCTGAAGCCGATGGCGATGATCACAATCACAGCCAGCATCTCCAGCAGGGTAAAGCCCTGCTCAGCCGGGCGGCCTGGCTTCACCGCTATTCCCAGTTGCCGACGTCAGCGTTGTAGCCATCGCCGCCGGGTTGCCCGTCTTTGCCGTAGAACGTGAGATCAAAGGGGCCGTGCTCGCCGGGGGCGCGGTAGCCAAACGCATTGCCGAAGGGGTCTTTCAGGTCGCTGGGTTTGGCGTAGGGGCCATTCCAGTTGCGGACGTTGGCGGGCTTGGTCGTGAGGTCGACCAGATCCTTGGGCGGGGACCCCACATCCAGGCCGTAGCTCTCGACTTTCATGGAGAGGCTGGCCAGCTGTGCCTTGCCGGCGCCGTACTTGCCTTTATCGACATTGCCCCCGACCTGGCGCACCACGATTGTGGCCACGACGCCGAGCAACACAATCACGGCCAGCATCTCAAGCAGCGTAAAACCACGGCTGGTAGAAGGAAATGAGCGAACACGTTTCATCTTTCAGATTCCATTCAAATCAAATATTACTGGTCAGACTCATCAGCGGGAGCATGATCGCCAGCATGATCAATGCCACCAGAGCGGCCATTATCAGGGTGAGGGAGGGGACCAGGGCGGCCAGCAAACGATCGATACTGCGCTTGGCATCATCGTCATATACCGAGGCCACCTTGAGCAGCATGGTATCGAGTGTGCCCGACTCTTCGCCTACTTGAATCATCTGGATCGCCAGGTCCGGAAAAACACTTTCGGTCTCCAGCGCTTTGGAGAGTCGGCTGCCGTCTTTGACTTTGACGATGGCCTGTTCCACCGCGCCGCGAATGGCCTGGTTTTTACAGACTTGCAAGGCGATATCAAACGACGCAATCAAGGGCACGCCCTGGCTGAGCAAAGTGCCCAGGGTGTGCGTCAGTCGGGCCGTCTCTAGGCGTAGCAACAAGGGACCGGCCACCCACCACAGCAGTATTCGTCGGTCCCAGGAGAGGCGTCCGGCGGTGGTGCGAAGATGGCGATTAAACAACAAGAACGCCGCCACGAGCGCCACGAACAGGTAAAGGCCGTAGTCACCCAGGAACTGCCCCAGTCCGAGAATGGCTTCGGTGATCAACGGGATCGGTACCCCGAGTCCGGAGAAGATAGGCACAAACTGAGGCACCACATAGGCCAGCAGCAACATGAGCGAGCCGAGCACGCCGACAATCAGGAAGGCGGGATAGATCAGCGCGTTGATGACCTCGCTTCTGACTTTTTGTGCTCGCTCCAGGTACGCGGTCAATTGCCCAAGCGTCTCGCCCAATTCACCACCGGCTTCGCCGGCCTTGATCAGGCTGAGGTAGAGGGCGGAAAACTGCGGGCCCTCCAGTGACATGGCGGATGAAAGCGTTTGCCCACCTTTGACGCGGTCACGAATGCGCTCCAGCAGCAGACGCGCTTCGGGTTTGCTGGGCTGACGTACCAGCGTATTCAGCGCTCGCTCCAAAGGCTGGCCCGCGCCAATCAAGGTGGCGAGCTGTTGGGTAAAGCGAGCGAGCTCGACCGCATTGAGCGGAAGGCGCTGGAACCAGTTCTTGAAACTGGACGAGGCGCCGCTGGCGGACGTTTCAAGATGAAGCACCAGTAAGCCACGCTCCTGAAGCTGGCTTGCGGCTTTCTCCTGGCTTTCGGCGTCGAGCCGGCCATTGAGGGCGATGCCGCCTGAGTCGAGCGCTCGGTATTTAAAGGACTGCATGCTCACTCGCTGCGTGTAACACGTAAGACTTCCTCAAGGCTGGTGATGCCGGCCAATGCCTGGCGCAACCCATCCTCATACAGCGTGCGCAGTCCAGAGGCCCGTGCCGCGGCTTCGAGCGTCGCGGCGTCAGCATGGCGCATCAGTAACGAACGCAACGTTTCGTTCATGACCAGCAATTCTGTCAAGGCGCTGCGTCCCTGGTACCCGGTGCCGGGGGCACCTTCTTTCGGGCGGTAAAGCAGGATCGGCCTGGCGTCGGTGTATTGATCCAGTTGGTGTTCTGCGATCAGCTCTGCCGGCGCCTCGAATGCCTCGCGCCATTCAGGTATTAAGCGACGTACCAGCCGCTGGGCGAGGATGCCGTTCACGGTGGAGGCGATCAGGTAGCTCTCGACCCCCATGTCCAGCAGGCGGGTGATACTGGCGGCGGCGCTGTTGGTGTGAAGGGTTGAGAGCACCAGGTGCCCCGTCAGCGATGACTGGATTGCGATCCGGCAGGTCTCCAGGTCGCGCATCTCACCGATCATAATCACGTCCGGGTCCTGACGAACGATGGAGCGCAGGACGCCAGCGAAGTCCAACCCAATGGTGGGTTTTACCTGGATCTGATTGATGCCTTCCAGTTGGTACTCAACCGGGTCCTCAACCGTGATGATCTTGCGCTCTGCGGTATTGAGTCGAGAGAGCGCGGTGTAGAGCGTGGTGGTTTTCCCTGAACCGGTGGGGCCGGTGACCAGCAAGATGCCGTGGGGCCGTTCCAGTACATCAAGAAAAGTGTCCAGGCGCTCGCCGTCGAAACCCAGGCTCTGGAAGTCGAAGGATACTGTCTCACGGTCCAACAGGCGCATGACCACCGATTCGCCGAAGCTGGTGGGGACGGTGGACACGCGTAGATCGAGTTCTTTGCCCTGGATCCGCAGCATGATGCGACCGTCCTGGGGCAGGCGCCGTTCGGCGATGTCCAACCGGGCCATAATCTTGATGCGAGAAATGACCGCTGCCGAGGAGCTTACGGGCGGGGCTTCGGCCAAGTGCAGAACCCCGTCAACGCGATAACGGACCTTCAACTGGCTTTCGAACGGCTCGATATGAATATCGGAGGCGCGCTGCTCGACGGCCCGCTGCAGAATCAGGTTTACCAGGCGGATTACGGGGGCTTCGGAGGCGAGGTCCTTCAGGTGCTCAATATCAGCCGTCTGATCACCAGCATCGTCTTCCAGATTTTCGATCAGCGTGCCCATGGCGGTTCGACCCTGGCCGTAGTAACGCTCGATCAATTGCTCGATATCACTGCGCAACCCAATCGAAATGCGGACCGGGCATCGGCAGGCATAGACCAGGGCTTCTATGGAGGTGTTCTGCGTTGGGTTGGCCATGAGCACATGCAGCACGCCATCCACGGCGGACAAGGGCACCACGCCGTGGTGTTTGAGAAAACGCACGGACAGCTCAGGGAGACTCTCGTTGATCTCGGGGGCATCAGCGGCCAGTAGCAGGGGAGCGCCCAATACCGTTGACCAGGCCAGCGCCAGGTCTTGTTCCGACACCAGACCCAGGCGAAACAGCACCTCGGTCGGATCTTGCTTGTGCTGACCGACCTGCAACTGCTGCGCGCGCTCGACATCGGCGCGTTTCAATCGGCCGGCCCCGACAAGCCATTCAACAGCGCTCTGCGTGAGGTCAGGAGACGTCAGGGCGTTCATTGCGGGTCGCTGCGTAAGGCAGGGAAGTGCAAGGTATGCAGTTGGGCGCGCGCAAGAGTCAGGTGCTTGAAGGGCTGCACGGCAGAGCAGGGCAGTCGCATGATTTCAGGTCCTTCTAAATCGAGGGGTGGTTCTGTTTGGGAACCTAAGCATTGCCAGCATCCGGCCATCGAGGTTGTATATCTTAGGCCGCCGCCTACAACAATACCCATCAGGAAAAATGTGGGAAAGGTCACGCTCTCGAAGAGCTGGCCTCTCTGGTTGGCGGGGCCCCCAGCATGTTGTCCAACTGCTGCTTAGAGCTGCGAGAACTAGCCACCAGAAGTTCTACTGCCGCCGTGAGTCGCTTTCAAATGGGGTCAGCGGGCCCCATTCGTGAGTTCTTGGGCTTTAGGGCGCATGGAGGGGGCTATTCAGAGAACGAGCCCCCTATTTGGGTGGGAAAGGCTAATTGACCCCACTTGGTATATGAGGGAGGGGCACAGGCGAAGTGCCGTCTCCTCCGGGGGGCGGCGGGAGGGGGGGGAATCCACCTGGAGGAGGTGGCGGTGAAGCAGGTCCTGTAATGGTTGTAGAAATTTTGTTGCCGGAATGATCATAGGCGTAACTGATGATTTTTCCGCTACCGTCAATAGAGGTTGGATTCGCACTGTCTGGGGCCCATCCGACATTTGTCACTCTCGGTTCGGCAGACCCCGCACCTTCCGTATGACTGGTCATCAAACCTCTGCTGTTATAGGTGTAAGTAGTCACCACTCCTGTGTTGTCAGTCTTTTTCACTACACGGCCGGCGTCGTCATACTCGTAACTGCTATTGCTGGCACTGCAACCTGGGGAGGGCTCTCCAATTATGGAGGTGACTCGGCGCGCACCCTGGAAATTTTGAAAGTTATAGGTGGCAACTTTGCCAAGCTCATTGGTGACGGAGGTCGAGCCATCAGGATTGTAGGCGAGTAGCGTTTTCCCCGCCCCACCCGCGTGCTCGGAGCTGATTGCCCGTCCTTGACTGTCATATGACCATGTCGCCATTCTCACCCCTCTCTCATCAGTAATCCCGGTTAATGCGAAAGGATTGGCGGCGTCTTCATAGTGATACAGTCGAGTCGAGAGAGTCCCATTATAGTTTTTTGTTGCGTTTATAAGCCGCTGAGAATCATCGTAGGTATATACGATTTCGAAGGTCCCAATTTTGAAGCTTTGGACACCGGTGCCATACGGAGTGATCTCCATTACCTCTCCCGTCATTGGCGAAGTGATGATTTTTTTAACACCAATGGTCGTGATTGTTTGAATGCCGGATGTCAACGGCTTGATGGAAATCAAATTTCCCGACGTGTCAAATGCCAATTGATTTCTTTGGCTGTCGGTATACAGCCATTGAGTGCCATCAAAAACTAAAGAACCTGTCTCTGTCGATTCTGCTGTTGCGATCTTATTGCTGTCAAGGGAAAATATGGAAGTGGTTCCGTCTGGCTTTACTAAACTTGCTTGTTGAATGCCGATCTCTAAGCTTTCACTGTAACTGAATTGCCATATTTTATGAGTGCTGTTGTAGTACCTGTGAATGCTGAAAACTTTGTCTTCAAAATCAGTTTCGTCTTGAAATTTATTTCCAGTGGCGGCGTTTATTGGGTTCCCTTGGGCAGTAGATATCCCTCCGCAGCCCGGTGTGCTCGCAGGGTTTCCAGCTTCCTTCCTCGGGAGTGCTTCTCCGTCCTGATAGCAAATCCCAGAATAAAGATCTAAATGGTCAAACTCCACCCCACAATCTCCCATTGCCGACATTAACGCACCGTATTTTCTTACCATGGGAAGAGGTCCTTGGTTATCCTCGCCTCCATAGTAGTCAGGTTGCAGAACGTACATAGCTTCACAAGTCAACCTGTGGGTGGCTTCGAATGGTAGCGGGGGTGAAAGTGTCCGAAAAATCATGCTCCCGGGTTGTATTACATACACTCCCTGTAGGGTGGAATCTATTGAGGCTTGGCATGCTTCTTCCGCTGATGCATATGTTACCATTGCATCTATATGGCTTTCATAGACTTGCCAGCCAAAGCTTTGTCCAAAACAATTAATGGTAAAGAAAAAGGTAAGTAAGCCTGAAAAAATGTGCCTTGGTGTACTCATTGCTCACCCTGTCTAATTTATGCGCCCTCGCGAGAATACTCAGGCTAGCTATGTTTGGTTTTGTTGGAGGAATTATGTCAGCTAACATAAATATCGAGCGCCATATCAATCCCCAGTCCACCCATGCGCCTCAAGAGAAGGTAGCTGAAAACCTCACCAATGTTCCCGGCTCCATACCACCCAATAAAAAACTCGATTTTATTTTCGGATGCAATGTGCGCTTCAAAATACTTTGAGTGTTTTTCAAGTTTATCGAGCTCGCCTGATAAAAATGTATTCAAGTCTCCGCTGCGCTTCTTGCATAACAAAAAAGAACAATAGTTTGTCTCATGCACCCCTTTCAGGGATTTTTCAGTGGGTGTTGTTCTAGTCTGTCCTTTGCTGTGCTTCGATGTGGGCTCGAGTCCTAGAGAGGCAGGAATCAGCTCTGGGTCAAAATCAACGCCGGAAAACCTCAATGAAACACTGAATTCATAAGGGTGCATATTTGCCCCCTCTGTTTAGGTAAGTAATTTGTCGTCGGCCCGTTATTAATAGCGTTACGTATGTAACGCTGGTGATATCCAGCATATCGGTGCGAAGGTCATCGGTCGTGGAGATTTGGTCCAGTACGGTGTTGGTGTCATTGAGAGCAGAGGCGGAGGCTGGGACCGACAGGATCAGAGCAAGAGCACCAAGACGAAAGGCAGAGTGCGGCATGTTCAGGTCCTTCTGAAGGTCGGGGCTCAGTTGGGGGCACCTGCTGACTTCGGTGGCCTTCCTTGCGCGTCGTAGGTGTATAGCGTAGTTCGAGTAGGTCCCACAACCTTGTCCTTCAAAAAGGGCAAAAGATCCCATTTCTAGGTGGTCTGTACGGGCTAAGGGTGTACCGGCGCGTCGGCCCGACTGGCTTCCAGTCCTCGGACATTTTAGGTGCAGGTCGAATCGCTGATGAGTCATTCGGTGGGGATTCACCGAAGATGGTCGTTATGCTCTGGGCAGGTCCCTACATGCACCCATTTTGGCCGTTATGGCGATCTGTAGACCGTCACTGATCTCAATGACCAAGGTCTGAAAGTCTGCCGTACTGAGGCTAGCGGCCTCCGTTTGCCCGGCTGAGCATCGCCCAATACGATTTGTGGCGATTTTTGAAGAGCAAGGTTGTGGAACCTACTCGAACCAAGCTATACACCTACGGCACGCAAGGAAGGCCGCTGAGTCAGCAGGCGACGCCCAACTGAGCATGACCTTTTTATTCAGAAGGACCTGAACATGCCGCACTCTGCCTTTCGTCTCGGTGTTCTTGCGTTGGCCAGTGGTTTTTTGGCTCTGCCGGTTTGCGCATCGACCATCAATTACACCTACACCCCACTGAACCAAGTCGCCACGATTGATGGTCCGCGCACCGATGTGCCGGATATCACCAGTTTTGCCTACGATACCCAAGGCAATCTGACCACGATCACTAATGCCCTGGGTCAGGTCTCGACGCGCGCCAACTTTGATAGCTACGGCAACCCGCAGACCGTCACCGACCCCAATGGTATGGTCACCACGTTGACCTTCACGCCTCAGGGATGGTTGGCGTCCAGTAGCATCGCCGGCGTCACCACTCAGTACGCCTACAATGCTGTTGGAGATCTCACCCAGATCACCGCGCCTGACGGGAGTTTTTTAGCCTACACCTATGACGATGCTCGCCGCTTGGTCACGGTGACCAACACCCTGGGAGAAACGCAGAGCTATGCTCTTGACTCGATGGGCAACAGAACGACCTCTCAAGTCAAGGACGCGAGCGGCACTTTGATGCGTCAGCAGCAACGCACCTATGACGAACTCGGTCGTTTGCTCACCCAGGTCGGCGCGGGAGGGCAAGTTACCCGTTATGCCTATGACCTGAATAACCAACTGACCCAGCAAACCGATGCGCGCAGTAACGCCACTAATCAGGCGTTCGATGCCCTGGGTCGTGTGGTGCAGGTGACCGACCCTCTGGGCGGCGTCACTGCGCTGAGTTACAACACTGCCGATAAGCTCACTCAACTGGTTGATCCGCGAGGCGTCACGACCCAATACTTCTACGATGCCGAAGGTCGGGCGTTGCAGATCAACAGCCCTGACGGCGGTAGCTCGAACTTCAACTATGACGATGCGGGGAACGTCACGCAAAGAACCGATGCACGCGGGATCTTCACCACTTACCAGTACGATGCCCTGAATCGTCTGATCGCCCAGCGCTACCCGGCGACTCCGGCCCTGGACGTTGTGTATACCTATGACCAAACGGACGGAGGGAATAAGGGCATTGGTCGATTGACCGGCGTCCAGGACTCTACCGGAACCGTGTCCTACGTCTACGATGACCGTGGCCAACGGATCGCTCAGAATCGAACCTTGAATCTGGCCGGTCTGAACATCAGTGCCTCCACGACATACAACTACGATACCGCTGGCCGAGTTGCTCAGCAGGGTTACCCCGACAACGTGTCGGTGAATTACGCTCGCAATAACGCCGGGCAGATCAATGCGGTGACGCTCACCCTCAATGGTCAGAGCGTTCCGATTGCCAGCAATATCGCCTACGCACCGTTCGGCCCACTCACGCAACTGACCTGGGGTAATGGCCTGACCCTCAGTCGTACCTACGACCAAGACTACCAACTCACCGCCCAAACCATCGGCAACTGGCAGAACCAGTACGGCTTTGACCCGGCGGGGAATATCACCAGTCAGCAGAGCAATCTCTGGGGCGCCGTGCAGTACCAGTACGATGCCCTGAACCGACTGACCCGTGAGCAGAGCGCGACCACGCAGAAGGACTACGCTCTCGATGCCGTCGGCAACCGGACCCAGCGCACCACGACCGATCTGGCGTCAGGCACTGTCAGCGAAACCCAGACGGCGACCGTCGCAACAGACAGCAACCTCCTTGCGACCCTGGACGGCTTGACGCTGCCCTACGATGCTGCCGGTAATTTGCAGCAGCACACCACGGGGCTGCGTTACACCTACGATGACAGCGGTCGAATGAATGCCGTGTACCAGGCCGGTGCTCAGCGCATTGCTTCCTTTGCTTACAACAGCCTGGGCCAACGGACTCTCAAACTGACCTACGATCCGGTCAGCAGTGCGCTGGTGAGTGGCAGTACCTACCTGTACGGTCCAGGCGGAGAAGTGATTGGCCAGGCCGACTATGATGCCAGCGGTCAGCGTCTCGTCACTCGCTACTGGATCTGGTTGGACGGTATGCCGCTGGCCCAGGTGGAACTGAACTACACCCAAGGAGTGCCGAGTGGTTTCCAACTGGTGTACCTGCACTCGGACCACCTGAACACCCCGCGGTTGGCCAGTACCCACCAAGGCATCGTTTGGAGTTGGATCAGCGACGCCTATGGCGCGGCACTGCCCAACGAAGACGTTGCCGGCAGCGGTACAGCCACCCATATCCCGTTGCGCTTCCCAGGCCAGCTCTACGATGCGCAAACGCAGTTGAGCTACAACTACTACAGGGATTACGACGCCAATCTGGGGCGTTATGTACAGAGCGATCCCATTGGGTTGGGCGGGGGGATGAATACGTATGCATATGTTAGCGGAAACCCTCTTAGCTACATTGATCCTCTTGGGTTGTGGGGCGTTGGTGTCTTGGCCGGTGGGGCGGCTGAAGCGGGAGGGGGAGTTGCCGGTGTAGGCGTTACGGGCTCTCTAGGTGGCGGAGTTTTTGGTGGGGGCACTCAAGGTGTCAATGTGGGTGCAGTTGCGAGCGGGGGGGCGTTTGCTGGTGGGCCCGGTTGGGGGGGCAGTGCTCCGTCTGCGCAGCCCGGTGGGACAACGGCGGCCCTGGGTGCCTTTGCTGGTATCGGCGGTGGTGGATATATTACGAATGCGACGAATGCCGGGGAGCTTGGAGGGCCATTCAATACGTACTCATTCAACCTTGGTACTGGCCCCGTCCAATTCTCCGTACAGTTTGGCGAAAGCGATGGAACGTGGATTGGCTCGTTGTCAGTGGGGCCAGGAATAGGTATTAATGCGAGTACATACCCAACGAATACTGGCGTGCTGGGGACATCATGCAAACAGTAACGGTATTTTTTATTGGCGTTGTAATGGTTCTATTCGTGTGTGGGGTATTTCAGCTTTGTGGGCGTTATCTCATCGTGTACAAAACGACACATGAGTCAATTAAAATTGAAGTTTTTGGTTTGCCAGTGATGAGGATTCCTTATGGGCGCATTCAGGACGTGCGCAGGATAAGTGGTTTGGAATCGTTGAAGCCTGGTATGCGTACTTTGCGAGTCGGAAATAGAATAGTTGGGGGGGTCGTACGTGTTCAGAAAGATCGAGGGGCCATTAGGTCAGTGCTCGTGACTCCTGATGATCCAGATGAGTTTGTCGCGACTGTTAAAGGGCGACTGCCCGTTCCTGATGTGAGTTAATTTTATGGAAGGTGTGAAGCGCATCGATTGCGATTGAGGACGAGCCTTCAACCAACTGTTCAGCCAGTAACTCTCCTTGTACTTACGATGACTGTGGCTTGGAAGTCAGCCGCACTGAAGCCAGTGGCGCGCCCTTAGCTCGTACGATCACCACTGAATGGGACCCTTCACGTTTTATGAGAACTCAGACTGTGGAGCCCATACGAATCACGCTATACACCCACGTCGTGCAAGGAAGACAAACGGTGCCTAACATTTCATTCAGATGGACCTGAACATGCAGCATACTTCCTTTTTTTGGCGCTCGTGCACAGGCCTGTGCTCTTTACGCACATCCAGTATCGACCTCAACTATCGCCTATGCACACATGGCACGGGGGAGATTGCGTCAGTTAATTGCCCGTGTACCGCTTGGAGTTGATCATGGAAAAGCTCATGCCAATGGCGTGAAAGGAAAAAATATGCGAAACACCTCAAACGTTAGATTTTATATTTCAGGAAAACTATTATTTATTTTTTTGCTCACTAATCGTTTGGAATTCAGCTATTGCGACACCTTGCATATGGACCGCCGGTGGTCTGGATCCGTCTCCCTCGGCCTACACAACGTGTGAAGCTACAATGAATCGATATGCGAACAAGCCGTGGACGTATCAGGCGAAGGATCCTAGGCTTTATCCATATAGCGACACCGACAAGCTCTGTACGTGGCTTAGGAAACAATGGGATGAGTACTGGTTTAAATATGGCGTGCATCGTACAGGCGACTCCTGTGGGTTAGATGCGACCGCGGATTGCGACAGTGCATCAATTATTTACCAAGGCTCGATATAACTTTAAATAAATTATTTGTCATATGGCAGCTCGCGAAACTCCCAATAATTACGATCACGGACAAAACGACATGGGATTTATATCAGGTGATACGACCATTTCAATCAGAATCGGGTCCTTGCGCGTACACGATTTTTTGACACGTGTATTTCAATCTAAACGATTTTATTTAATATTTCTCCTTGCGGCTTCATTATTTTTTTCGTCCATTTCGAGTGCGACATATTACTACTGGACTGGGAATGCCATTTATACTGGATCAGTTGACTCTACTCCTTATGGTGCTTGTAAAAAAGCTTGGGATTTGATAATTGTCGGAAATACTGGTTTTACCAATTACTCAAACTTGAATGTTGTTCGTTACGACGACACTGATTTTATTTGTTACGTTAATTATATTTCTGGAGGGGGTTTATATGGGGCTGGAGTGAATGCGGAGCTCGAAGGAGCTGAGTGCCCTCCCAATCAATCACTGGATGTTGAAACGGGTACTTGTGGGTATAATAATTCACCAAAACAAAAAGGAACTTCGCACGAGCTTGCGTGCAATTTCGTGAAAGACCCTATAAATATCTCCAATGGAAATGTTTTTGAAATGGAAGTGGATTATCAAAGCAATGCGGCTGATCAACTTTCATTTTCCAGGTACTACAATAGCTCGGATGGATATTGGAGGCATAATTTTTCTGCGCACCTTAGGTTCGACACGAATCAGACCACGGTCGTGATGAGCGATGGGCGGGAGGCCTATTTTAATGTTCAAGGCCAAACCATCTCGGCCTCACCGGATGAGCTGGGGGTTCTCACCACTCAAAATAGCAACTGGCTTTATGTCGACACTCAAAATGATCAATATGCGTTTAACAGTAGCGGCAAGCTTACACAGCTAACCAATTCATCTGGAAAAATCTATACCTTAACCTACGTTGACTTGTCTACGATTAGCGTGACAACCAATTTTGGCGTTACTTTTACGATCAAGGAGGATGGTTTTCACCAGCCTCATCAGTTCAGCATTGGCGGCTTGTCCATTAATTACACCTACAATGACTCCTCGCACTTGACTCAGGCTACACAAACTAACGGCAACCAAACTCAGACGCGCTCATATCAATATACCGATCCCAATAATCCTTCTTTACTCACGGGATTGACCGATGAGCGCGGCATCCAAATTTCTAGTTGGAGCTATGACTCGCAGGGAAGAGCCATATCCAATGAACGCCCTGGAGCGGTAGGCAAGGTCTTGATTGCCTATAACACGGATGGGTCTACGACCGTCACCAATGAGCTTGGCAAGCAAACGACTTATCAGCTCACCACCCTCAACGACGTAAAGCACATCACCGCTATTCAGGGTGAGCCAACGCCGAGCTGCCCCGCCAGTAACTCCACCTACACCTACAACGCCGCCGGCCAGGTGCTGACTAAGACCGACGCCCAGGGCTACGTCACTGCCTATAGCTACAACGCCCGAGGTCTGGAGGCCAGCCGCACTGAAGCCAGCGGTACGCCGCTGGCTCGCACAACCACCACCGAATGGGACCCTTCACGTTTTCTGAAGACTAAGGTTGTGGAGCCTACACGAAGCACGCTATACACCTACGACGCCCAAGGCCGGCCATTAAGCCAACAGACGACGCCCAATTGAGCCGCCCATTTTCTCAGAAGGACCTGAACATGCCCCACGCTGCCTTTCGTCTTGGCGTGCTTGCCTTGGCCTGTGGTTTTCTAGCCTTACCGGTCTCGGCCACAACCCTCAATTACACCTACACCGCCCTGGGCCAAATCTCCACGGTCGATGGTCCGCGCACCGATGTGGCGGATATCACCAGTTTTGCCTATGACACCCAGGGCAACCTGACTACGATCACCAACGCTCTGGGCCAGGTCTCGACACGCGCCAATTTTGATAGCTACGGCAACCCGCAAACCGTCACCGATCCCAATGGCGTGGTCACCACGCTGACCTACACCCCACAGGGCTGGCTGGCCTCCAGCAGCATCGCTGGTGCCACCACTCAGTACGCTTATAACGCCGTCGGGGATCTGACCCAAATCACCGCACCCGATGGAAGCTTTCTGGCTTACACCTATGATGATGCGCGACGTCTGATTGCGGTGACCAATACGTCAGGCGAGAAAGTTAGTTATTCGCTCGATGCGATGGGGAATAGGCTGTCTGCTCAACTGAGTGATGCTAGTGGGGGGCTTACGCTACAGCAGCAACGGGCCTATGACGAACTTGGCCGTTTGCTCACCCAGGTCGGCGCAGGCGGACAAACCACCCGCTATGCCTATGACCTCAACGACCAACTCACTCAACAAACCGACGCGCGCAGTAATGCGACCAACCAAGCGTTCGATGCCCTGGGTCGTGTGGCACAGGTCACTGACCCGCTGGGCGGCATTACCGCACTGACCTACAACACCGACAACCAGATCACCCAACTGGTTGATCCACGAGGCGTCACAACGCAGTACATCTACGATGCTGAAGGCCGCGTGCTGCAGATCAAAAGCCCCGATGGGGGCACCTCTAGCTTCACCTATGACGAAGCCGGCAACGTTAGTCAAAGAACCGATGCACGCGGGATCGTGACCACCTACCAGTACGATGCGCTGAATCGCCTGACCGCCCAGCACTATCCAGCCACACCGGCCTTGGACGTGGTGTACACCTACGACCAAACCGACGGTGGAAATAGGGGCATTGGTCGACTGACCGGTATCCAGGATCCCAGCGGAACCGTGGCCTATGTCTACGATGACCGCGGCCAACGAATCGCCCTGAACCGAGCCTTGAACCTGGCCGGTCTGAACATCAATGCTTCAACGACGTACAGCTACGATACGGCTGGCCGAGTGGCCCAACAGGGTTACCCCGACAATGTGGCGGTGAGCTATGCTCGCAACAATGCAGGGCAGGTCAACGCGGTTTCGTTGACCCTCAACGGTCAAAACTTCCCTATTGCGGCCAATATCGCCTATGCCCCGTTCGGCCCGCTCACGCAACTGACCTGGGGCAACGGCCTGACCCTCAGCCGCACCTACGACCAGGACTACCAGCTCACGACCCAAATCATCGGCAACTGGCAAAACCAGTATGGCTTTGACCCCGTTGGAAATATCACCAGCCAGCAGAGCAATCTCTGGGGCGCAGTGCAGTACCAGTACGATGCGCTGAACCGACTGACCCGTGAGCAGAGCGCAACCACGCAAAAGGATTACACCCTCGACGCCGTCGGTAACCGGACCCAGCGCACCACAACGGATCTGGCCTCCGGCACCATCAGCGAAACCCAGACCGCGACTGTAGCCACGGACAGCAATCGCCTGGCGACAGTGGAGGGGCTGACACTTCCCTACGACACTGCGGGGAACCTGCAGCAGAATACTACCGGTTTGCGTTACACCTACGATGACAGCGGCCGAATGAACGCGGTGTACCAGGCCGGTACCCTTCGCATTGCCTCCTTCACCTACAACAACCTGGGCCAACGGACTCTTAAGCTGACTTACGACCCCGTCAGCAGTGCACTCGTCAGCGGCAGTACCTATCTGTACGGCCCAGGCGGAGAAGTCATTGGTCAAGCTGACTATGGTGCCAGCGGTCAGCGCCTCGTCACGCGCTTCTGGATCTGGCTGGATGGTATGCCGCTGGCCCAGGTGGAACTGAACTACACCCAAGGCGTACCGAGCGGCTTCCAATTGGTGTATCTGCACTCGGACCATCTCAATACCCCGCGGCTTGCCAGTACCCACCAGGGTATCGTCTGGAGCTGGATCAGCGATGCCTACGGCGCGGCACTGCCCAACGAGGATGTGGCCGGCAGCGGCACAGCCACCCATATCCCGCTGCGCTTCCCTGGCCAGTTCTACGATGCGCAAACACAGCTGAGCTACAACTACTACCGGGACTACGATGCTAACTTGGGTCGCTATGTGCAGAGCGATCCAATTGGATTGGCGGGCGGTGGTAACTCTTATGCATATGTTGATGCAAATCCACTTTCGTTTTCTGACCCGTATGGGTTGGCGCCGAGCATTAGTGGTATCAAGGCTGCACTTCGTGCGGTATATGACCTCGTAGGAGGCCAGCTTCCAAAGGGCGAGCCTGGGAAGTTTGGCAGTCCTCAAGCGGGTGACAGCAAAAAGGGATACAGACTCGATCCTGGGCATCCTAATCGACCCGAAGGTGACCCCGAGGCGGGTCCACACATAAACTGGTGGGATTACACCAATGGGAAGAGAGGTAGTGGCGGTAAATCTGGTGTGGAGAAAATCCTGGATGGCATAGTGCCTTTCATATTACCCCCAGGGTTTGAAGAGGCGTGCCAAAATAACCCATCTATGTGGGGTTGCCCTGTAGAACCGCCACCCTCGTGCTGAAGGATAAAGTTATGGATGAGCACAAGATAGTCAATCATGAGAACGAATGTGGACGCGCATTTCCCCACTTTGATCGTGTTGAGGGAGATGCCTTAGATGTGCTAAGAGAAAGGATTTATAGTCTATTTTTTAAGAATTATAATATTAAACTTCCTGATGAAATGATAAAGACACAGCGGGTCGTGGTGTCTAAGTACCAAAAAAATGCGGCTGAAAAAGATTTTATGCTCGATGAGTGCTTTAGGTATTTTGGAGTTTGTCCAAAAGAAAGGGTGTATGTTAATTGGCGGTGTTTTGATGAGTTGGATCGGTTGCTCGCTGTAGACTTGGTTAGTGATTTTTCAAGTATTTGGTATCCGGAGTCGGATGACATAGAAATTTTCGATGAGGAATTGTCTTGGATGGTCGCAATTGCTCATGATGGAGTAGTCGAATTAAGATTTAGACTGTAACGCTAATTCTAGTGACCCAAGGAAGTGAGGTTTGTAAGGGCGCGTAAGAGGTCTGCCTCGCATATGCGAGGTGGGTACAAACAAGCCCTGGGATTTTCTCGGCGTGTCAGTCAAGGGAGACAAGCGGTTGTTGGCCTCCAAATCGCGACTGCCTAAAAAACTGACCACTACTGACCGTGGCCCGTTGAGTTTTCAGGTACGCAGGTCCCGGGCGGTCGTTGTTTACTCGTCATCGTCGCCCGTGTCGTTCTGAGAGGCTGCAATTTCTTCAACGTATTCCTCGCATCCTTCGTTGAATGAGGGGGAAGGGGTGTTGCAATAGTCCGCGTCGTCAATGTCGTTCTCTTCGGCCCACGCGTATCCGGCATCGTGCCCTTCTCCTGCCAGGGCGGTGTACGGTGATGCGCTCAACAGCAGTGCGACGGTGATCATTCTCAAGTCCATTTGTGAATCTCCTTGTGCGAGGTGTTGAGGGTTGCATAGAGCCATGAAATACACGGTTTGTGCCAGGCAAAAGAGTGAGGTCCCTATAGTGAGTGCTGAAAAGGGCGCCTTACAGTCGGGGCTGTATTACCCCAGTACCTGCTCACTCCCCGCCGTTGAGCTTGAAATTCCACGCTTTTCATCAATCCTCTGCGCTACTGCCATCGCTGCATCCAGCTCGGTGATACCCCACGCCTTCATCAGTGCGAACCGCTCAGCTTTTTCCTCCGGCTCTGTCATGGCCGTGGCCAGATAGAGGCTCGGCGGCACCGCCCGAAACAGCACCTCCATCGACTTGGACAAAATCACCCCTTCGGTGAATTTCCCGGACTCCTTCCTCGCCGATAGCATCAGAGCTTTCTGCGCCTCAGTGAGCGCCCGAAACCGCGCGATCTTGTTCACTTCATCCGGCGGCATATTCAAGCAGATCCACCACTCGATCATGTTGAGCATCGGCTCGGCAGCCTTGGGCAGGTCATCGATGTTCTGGGTGGCGAGCCAGAACCAGGCCCCGAGCTTGCGCCACATCTTGGTGATCTTGACCACGTAGGGCGACAGCAGTGGGTTCTTGGTGATGATGTGGCCTTCGTCGGTGACGTTGATGATGGGCCTGCCCAGCATCTGGTCCCGTTCCGCGATGTTGTTCACGGTGTTGATCAGCGAGATGTAGGCGATGGAGAGCTGAGCGTTGTAGCCCTCACGGGCGTAGGTGGCCAGATCCACCAGGGTGATATCGGCCTCGGGCCAAGGCGTGCCGTCACGGTTGAACAGCTCACCCTCGGAGCCCTGACAGAACATGTCCAGGGCATCGGCCATTTCCAGTAGGCGTAGACGCCGCGGCTCCGGCAGATGGGGATCATTGCCCATTGCCCGCAGGGCGTCGCGCACGTCCTGGGTCAGTACCGTTCTCTTTTGGCTTACGCAGGTATGAGCGGCATTGATGATGCACTGACGAATCTGGCTGCGATCGGCACGGGTCAGGCGCTGCTCTTCCTTGTCTTCGCCACCGGTGATCATCAGGCGGGCGGTGATCTCCAGTTCGCCCAGGACATCGCGCTCATCGTCTTCCGTGGATTCAGCTTCATCCAGATCTTCGGTATCCAGGGTCATGACACGGTCGGGTGTCGCCACCAGTCGGTAGGCATCGGCGAAGGGCGCCAGGCTTACCCCGGAGCCCGGCGCCAGCTTGACCCGATTGACCGTCAACCCCAGGCGCTTGGCGAAGTCCGCAAACAACCCGAAGCTGTTGCCAGCCTCTGCAATGAACAAGCGCGGCCGGTACAGGGCCATGACCTGGTTGAGGAGGTTGTTGAGGGTGGCCGACTTGCCGGCCCCTGTCGGTCCGAATAGAAACAGATGCGCATTCATCTGCCGGTCTAGGCGGTTGAGGGGATCGAAAGTGAGTGGGCCGCCACCCCGGTTGAAGAACGTGAATCCAGGATGCCCTGTACCTTCACTGCGACCCCAGATCGGCGCCAGATTGGCCACATGCTGCGCGAACATGAGCTGGGTGTACCACTCACTCTGACGCATCCCCGGGTCGAGCACCCCGGGCAACCAGCGCAGGTAGCTGTTGAGCGGCGCCACTTCGTGCTCATCGCGCACGGGCTGCAGTCCGGCGTTGAGCATCACGTTGTGAAGCTGCAAGGTACGGCGGTCGAGCTCCTCGACATCCTGGCCTCGCAGGTAAAACGCCACCGCGCCCCGGTATAGCTTGTGGGCGCTGCCCAGGTGCTTGCGTGCTTGATGCACGTCCGCGCGGGTTTGCTCGGAGGCCAGGGTGTCCCCAACTGACTTTTGCGCGAGGTGG
Organism: Pseudomonas sp. MWU13-2862; assembly: GCF_023242495.1. Taxonomy (NCBI): domain Bacteria; kingdom Pseudomonadati; phylum Pseudomonadota; class Gammaproteobacteria; order Pseudomonadales; family Pseudomonadaceae; genus Pseudomonas; species Pseudomonas sp. MWU13-2862. The sequence goes on from NZ_JALMEZ010000024.1 coordinate 66,236, forward strand.
TTGAGGTGAGCTTCCAACTGGTCCTGCGGGCAGATCACCAGGGTGATGCAGAGCACGGTGTCCTCCGGCATCTGATCGAAGAGGGCGTTGATGGCATCGCCGCCTTTGGGCGTTTCCCCAGTCAGGTGGCCGATGACCGGCGGCGTGCGCAGGCGATCAAGCACCACGACGCGGTGGGGCTGCTCGTCGAAATACCAAAGCCCCTGGTCCAGGTCCGAGCGCGGCTGTTCGAAGAACAGGCGCTGGGCGAAGTCGGTACCGCTGGCCAGTTCCAGCTCATCGCCTGCTGGGCCATCGGGGTAGGACGTCAGTTGATAGAACCGCTCCCGGTCAGCCAGGGTATCACCCAGCAGACGCGGGTGCGGGTTGAACCAACGCAGCAGCCAGGCATGGATCTGCGCGCCGGTCATGCGCTGGGTTTTAACACCGGCATTGCCCAGGCCTCCCAGTAGGCGGTCGCAGACGCTGTTGAGGGCTTGCTCATGGGGTTGGCCGCGACGCCCATCAGCGCCCTTGCTGCGCCGGTAAACCACCAGCCGCACTTTGCGACGCTGGCCGCGCCAGGGCAGCTGGGTGACCACGGTGTCTTCAAACAATCCGCCAGATTTGGACAGCGCTTTCAGGTGCTGGCCAAACATCGTCAGGTAGCACTCGGTAAAGGCCGTTCCCTGGGCACGTGGCTGCACGTAGTTCCTGAGGGTTTGCAGGTAGCTGTCCCAGTCGGTCTCATCCTGGGCGTAGAGCTGCACCACCCAGGGCTGTTCCTCTCGCTCGTCGAAGCTGTCTTGCAGGGCGTTTTCCAGGGCGTCGCGCACGGTGCACAGCCAACTCGCTTCCCGACCTTCGGTGCCGATCGGCGTCAGCTCAAAAAACGCCGCCACCGATTCGCCGTCCTCCAGCAGCAGGCACTGGGTGTCGGGTAAATATTCCACCCAGGGCAACAGGTCGACAAAACTGGGCGTTACGTCGTAGAGAGCCTGTTCATCAGCCTTTGTTGCGGGGCGCTTTCGTGTTCTGCGCCAGGTACCGGGTTCCGGAATGCCGTGGGCCTTCAGCTGTTCAACGTGCAATTCCCAGGGATCAGTCGGGTCCGTTTCCATCAGTAGGCCTCCGTGCGTTCGCCGGGCAGGGCGTACTGCACCCGCTGGTAGAGGGGGAAGACCGTGCTGTAGCCCGGCACTGGCACCGGGTCAGACCCCGCCAGATGCGGGAAGACGTACATCACGATGTCCGGATTGGGCAGGCGCTTGAACTGACTGTGGATCTCGTTGCGGGCTGTGCGGGTATAGGCGGGCTGATCGGAGCCGGTATCTTCGAGGGGACGGCGCAAAGCCAGGCGGGCCTCTTGAAGCGGCTGGCTCAGGGCGCCTTGAGGGGCAGGCCCCGCATGGCGATCCCAGATATCGGTCATGGTCTGCGAGCCGTGGGGGAGCAGGTCGTCCTTGTCAGTGGTGCAGCCACCGACCAGGAACATGACCAGCCACAGGCAGGCCAGGGGATTAATCGAGGGTTGATGCATGGTGACCTCCTGTCACATGCCGCACCTGACGGCCAAGGGTTTCGTAGTCAATCTCCAGTTGCCGGTCCAGGTGCACGGCCACGGATGCGCCGGGCTGCACATAGACGGCGGCGAAGGCCTGGCCGTAGAGCTTATTCACCCAGTCGCCGATGTCTTTCACACCACCGGACAGAATGCTGTTCAGTGCCGATGGTCCGGCCCCGACGGCGGCTCCGCCTGGCGTAAGCACGGTGCTGGCGTCGGCCTTGTCGGCTTCAAGCAGCTTGGCCATCCCGGCGCCGGCCGCGGTGAGCAGGCTTTTGGTGCCCAGGTACTGCTGGGCGTTGGAGCGTCGCTCACCGGCAATGCACGGCACGCCATAGGGATCGCTGAGCCAGCCGATGCCGCCCTGGATCTTGTTCAGTTGCGACTGGCCGGTCTGGCCGCTGCTTTGGCGGCTGGTCAGTTTTTGCGGTGCGGGGAGCGTGCGGATGCGCCCGTCGTTGAACACGAAGGTCAGGCTGACGATCTGCCCGCGCACGCAGGAGAGCGTCCAGTCCCCGGCGGCGGTGCCACTGATCACCGCGCCCGCCACATCCGGTAGATCAATGCCATTGGCCGTGAGGTTGTCCGGGCCGATCAGCACCTTGAAGGGGTAGGGATCGTTCACCACCCCGTCCACCGGCACCCGACCAATCAGCGCAGTCATGGCAATGGAGCCGGTGAGGGTGCTGTTTTCCGGCAGGGTGTAGACGGGCTTGGCCGGGGTTTTGTCGTCGGTGGTTTTGATGTTGCGGCCGACGGCACCGGTATTGGCTTTCAGGGCCCGCTGGCCCCTGTTGATCTCATCACTGAAGGCCGTCGGGAAACTGAAGCCCTTCGCTGGTTTGCCAGAGCCGGCCGGCAGCGGCTGGCCCTTGGCATCGACAGCGGTAGCGTCTTGAGGCTCGGTCCAGACGAGGTCAGTGTGGGCTCCGGGGAAGGACGCCTCGTCACCGGGCTCCAGACCCAGGCCGATGGGTAGATCGGCACTGCCCTTGCTCAAAAACGAGGTTGAGAGCTGTTGCTTGAGGTCTTCCAGCAGGTCCTGGGTGTCCTGCGGACTCAGACGTTGCGAGCCTGCTGGGGGCGCTTTCTCAAGCTCAGTGCTCAGGGCTTTCTGGATGCGCTGATCGATGTCGCTATCGCGCTGACGCAGGCGGGCGTTCTCTTTCTGCTGGTCTTTGTTTTCCGTGAGCAAGGCCTTGAGCTCCGCGCGCATGGCCTTGGTCTGGGCCACCAGGGTGGCCACGGTGTCATGGGGCGTGTCGCCGTCAATGCCGAGCTGTTTCATGTCCTCCGGGGTCAGAGGCTGCCCGGTACTGACCTGTTTGGCTGCGGGAACATCCTTGGGGGAGCAGGCTTTGATCACCCCGAACACCACCAGCAGGATCAGGGGCAGGAGCAACCACTTGAGCAGGCCATTACTGGTCATGGTCACCTCCGGGCACGGTAGAGACGGTGAGGGCCGTACTGGCGTCCACCGGACTGAGAATCGGTGGCAGAGCCTGCGCCAAGCTTCGGCCCCGGGTGACGAGATAGACCACTGTGGTGTCACTCGCGAATCCGGTCGGCCCCAGGTGCGGGTGTTGAAAGGCCGCGCTGATAAAGTCGCCCCGCAGTTCACGTGGGTCCAGGGCGATGGGCATGGCAGCTCTGTTCTGCAGTTTGATGGCGCTGACGGTGTGGTCCTCCAACTGCCAGGCGCTCAGCCATTGGCCGGTGACCGGTTGCGTGGGCATCAGGCCCGTCAGGTCCAGGTCACGCTGCGATTTGACCTGCAATACGCCGGGCAGGAGTTCGACCGTACGCAGAGGGGCATAGAGGTTTTGCGCTGCGTAGCGGATCAGGACCACCGGGATTGGCGTTTGCCGTGAAACAGGAGGGCTCTCCGAGGTGGTGAGGGACGGGTCAGCGTCGCTGTCTGATGTGTCGGTCTCGGGCGTATCGCCGTAGCCCATGGACGTGCCCGGGCCTTTCACGATTTTGACGGGTTCGAGCGCAGGCTGTCCTTGGCCATCCGTTGCAGTGATGTCGATCAGAATGATTTCACCGGTGCGCACGTCTTGCAGGTGCAGACGGGTGGGCTCGATCGGCGCGCTGGCCCGCAGGTACAGCGCACCGCCGGTGCTCTGGATACGCAACGTGTCACCCAGAGCGCGAGGAGCACCGACCCTGACGTTCTGGTCGATGAAGACGATGCGCTCCTGGTCGACGTGCAGCGGCACCTCGAGGGGTAATCGCTCCCACGGCATGAGTTCGATGGCTTGGGCTGTGACGCAGCCCAGCCAGAGAGGGAGAAAGAGGTTCAATCGACGCATGGCTAGCTTCCTTGCATAGCAGTGGCAGGATTGTTTGTGGAGGCGGGTGGTGGTGGGATGCGTTGCGGTGTGCCGTCGTAGCAGTCCAGGGCCAGGCCGAAGGGGTTTTTCTCCGGGTCGACGTCCCAGCGCACCACCTGGAGCGGGTAGCGCACGAAGGCCTGCTTGACCCGTTCTGAGCCGTAAAACTCCTCGGTCACCAAGTCCAGGTTCACCACCCAGTTGTCCCGCCCCAGGACCTTGACTCGCTGTTCTGGATCATCGCTGTAGCCCCGGTCGGGCATCTCGAACACGCCTCGGGTCCGGCCACGCAGTTCACCGGCGGTCTGGCGTTTCTGGGCGTCGCTTTCGAGCTGGGATCTGCACTGCGGGGTCAGGTAGGCCGAGAGCCTCTGAATGGCCCGCGGATAGTTCTTCTCACCGTCGACCGGCCAGCGGTTGAGCTGCTGGAAGATGTAGAAGCCAAAGGTGTACACCGACTCTGGTCCCACCTCCCACCACTTGCGGGTGCTGCCGGAGCGCAGGTCCGGTGGAAGGTGTATGGTCATATTTCGGGGTGCGTCCCACCACCCCAATCCCATGACCAGGGCCAATCCGAAGAGCAACCCACAGCCGATGCGCAGCGAGGTGAGGTGGGACTCCAGCCGGGCCACCTCGTTCTTGAAGCGGCTCATGGGCGTCGACTCCGGCGGGTGCTCCAGCGCCCCGAGCGCCTTACCAGGTCAGCGCCGCCGACCCAGGCGGTAAGCACCGGCCATTGCATCGCGAGGGCGTATTGCAGGTAGCGGTACAGCCATGTCTCCGGCTTGCCACGTTTGTGACGGCGCAACAGCTTGCCGCCCACCAGCAGGCCCAGGGCGGTGCACAGCATCAGTGTGGTGGGCGCCAGCGCGACGTTTTGAAACAACACTGCAATGCCAACCCCCAGGCCAGCGCCGATTACCGCGCTAACGGCGACGGAGATCCACATCTCATCGGCCGTGAGCCCCAGCACAATGACCGGTTGGCGATTAAGGCGTGACGGCAGAAACCGAAGGGTGCCGTCGGGCAGTAGGTGATCCGTGTCGTGTGTCATCGCCAGATCTCCTCACAAGATGCCCGTGCCCTTGGTCAGCAGCCAGATGCTGATCACCAGCAAAATGGCGCCCACACCGCAGGTGAGCCCGAACTGGCCCCAGGTTTTCTTGCCGTTTTGTACCTCGGAGTAGGTGGTGTAGGTGTGATAGGCCACCCCACAGAACGAGGCGGCAGAGATGAGCAAGGCGATCAGGGTGACGATGTCGAAGGCATGGTTCTGCAGCGTCTGGATCGTGTTGTCCGAATCGCCACGGCTCGGGGCTTCCATTTCCGGGAGTGCCGCGAGCGCCCAGTAGGACCAGGCGGCCAAACAAGCCACGCCGCAGCGCGAGAAGAGGTGAGTGACGCGGTTTAAACCCATACGGTTTTTCATGAGGTGCCTCCATGGCAGGGGTAAAAGCGAGAAAACAGGTCAGTGCAGCAACAGAAAAGTGAGCAGCAGGTAAATCAACATCACCTTCACGGTCAGTCCGACGAACTTTCCTTGGGAGAGTTGGCCGGTGGCCCAACCCCGGTAGCCGGTGACGAGGGCCCAGGCGGAGAAGATCAGGGCGCCGGCCAGAGCCAGGCCGATCAGTAAGGTGGTGCTTTGTTGCGGGGTAAAACCGCCCATGGCCTGAAAGGCGTTGAGCTGTGATGCACTCATGCTCATGGGGATCTCCCGACGGACCGGGTGTAGTGGCCGGTCAGTTCCGGCGGCGTGCGGGGTTGAGCGCGCGACGGTGTGAGGTAGCCCTCAATGCCGCCACGAACCTGCTCCAGGTCGGCAGAGAGGCGGGCGTAGTCGAAGGTGAAGCGCGCGTGCTCATCGGCGGGCACGGCCGCATGGGCGTTTACCTGTCGTGTGACGGCCTCCAGTTGGCGCAGCACCAGACTCAGTTGAGCGCGTTCATGGGCCGTTGGTTCGGCCATCGCCACGGGCACGGCAAGGCTCGCCACTAACGCGATACATCGAAGAGGTTGGGGGTAGGGCATGGGCTCGATCCGCTCGAAGAAGGTTCAACGAGCCTGCCAAAAAATGAGGCACATGACAGCCGGAAAACAGGATTTGGTCTGAATTGGTTTTTCGAGGCCTGAAAACAGCTCTGCGCTACGGTCAGATAGAAACGCGCAGATCCATCGGATAGTGCATGTGCTTGAACTTCGACAGGTACTTAGCGTGTCGAATAGATGGAGTATGTGTATCAATTTGTTCCATGGGCTTGGCGATCACAAGAGGGGTGGTGATACTTGCTCTCGGTGGCGGTGGGCCGAAAAAAAATGACAAAAAATCGGTGTGTGGGGAGCGTGGGGTGAAGTACTTTCTGAAGTTTAAGGGGCTTGCGCACTCATTTTTTGAGCGGTTTTGCCGCTTTCTAGGGGGCGGTGCTGGTGCGCTCATCATTGCACTATTAAGTGTGATGGGGGCAGCCTTGATTTCTATTTATAGCTCAAAAATTGTGGCGCAAATAGATTATCTTTTGTTTTCCGGTGAAGAGACAACACTCCACGAATTGACGTTGTCTTTAGGCGTGTCGGTGGTAGCGGTTTTCTTCGTCATGTTCAGAGAGTTGGGACTCGCTCAATACGCGAGGGCCAAAGAACGGCAGCTGGAAAAGCAAAGTTTGGAAATGGAGCGGCGATTAACCAATCTGCCGCCCAAGTCATTTTTGGCACTGTATGCAAACTCTATCAAAGATGCGGGGCAGTTGAGAAATATGACCAAGGCTCAGTTGACCGCTCAAAGTGTGTCCTTTGTGGAGGTCAGCAAGCGCGTTCGCATTCTGATGAACACGGTGTTGAGCCTGGCGAGGTCTTGGGATGGGGTGTCTAAGGAAAATAAGTCAATGGTGTATAAATCAAACATCATGATGTCTATCCCGGCCTCGTCGCTTCGTAAACATGCGCTTGGAAAGACAGATATGAGCATGGACGTTGTGATGAAATCCAATTTCTTCCTGCATAATCAAAATTCAGACTCCATTATCGATCGCTGTGATGGGGTGTTGATTTTGGCAGATAATCAATATTCAACATCCTCCGTTAATGAAGATGACGAACCTGATTTAGACATAAAACCTATCTGTTTTCCTTATTCGTTTTGCGCCCCAGGTGAAGCTGTAAATCCTGATAATCATCCGAATTTGCCGGGCGCACCCGAGGCGATGGCCACGGGCGAGGCTCAGTACATGGGGGACACCAGTCGAACGATGAAGGCTTGGCTCGATTCCATTGGCGATTCTAATGGCTTAATCAATAGGCAGTATCGGGAGAAAATATATGACTATTATCGCGAGCGGTATGAGGCGCAATCCATTCTTGCAATACCGATCAAGTTGAATGGTAAGATATTCGCCATCTTGAACATCTATAGAAATAACACTGAGATTCTGCTGAATGAAAGTAGAAGTGAGCAGTTTGTCACGCTGCTTGAGCCTGTTTGCTATCAATTAGCAAAAATGTTACTCTTGGCGTCAAGATCGAAGGCTTCCGAAGATAAGAAGCGAGGTTTGGTATGAATATCAGTGAAGTGTTTGTCTACTCTATGGAAGGCCTTTCTGAAGCGGATGAAGATACTTCGTTTGAGGGGGTTGAGGCGTTAAGTCACAAGATGTCAGAACTGTCCAGGAAAGTCCTGCATGGTGAAGAGGTTGATATCGTTGCGTCTCGCGTTCATACCTATTCCTTCGCAGAGTCCGTCAAAGCGCATTCGCGAAATGCTGATGAGTCTTGATGTTTTCCACGTCCTGAGCGGCTCGGGTCACGATGTGCTGATGGTTTTTACAGATATTTCTTGAAGCTCCCAGCCGAAATGCTCACCACCACACCCAGTGCCGCCGCACTGGGCAGCAACACCAGCAGAGGGCTCACGGTCATCGGCAGCGCGGGATAAATGATCCAGGGCGCGATCCACAACGGCACGATCATCCGTTTCGCCCGATGGTAGATGAACCCGGACTCTCTCCCCGCGCCAAACCGGCGTAAATTCCGACGAACCAGGCCATCGATCAGCCCCGTAAAGACTGCCATCAAGAACAGAGGCAGCGTCAGTATCAAAATCAGGATTCGCGCCAGAAAGGTCAGCGCTGCATAAACCGCCGCCAGCCCGTATCGGAAATGATGCTTCACCGCTAGTGGGTTGATCCGATGATTCTTGACCTGCGACTGACTCTGGCATAGCTTCCCCGCCCGCTGGATCTGCCCCTTCCTACCATTCTCATCTGGGCTTCGCAAAAGGACTTGTTTATGAGCCGCACGTATTGTGTCGCGTTGCTGGCGTGGTTGCTGCCTGCCAGCTTGCTGGCGTCGGAAACCCCCTCATCCACTTCGAATCGAGCTGACCTGCTGTCGGTTTATCGAGAGGCCGTGACGCACAACAGCGAACTGGCAGCGGCACGCGCTGGATTTGAAGCACAATCGGAAGCGGTTCCTCAGGCATGGGCCAACCTGCTGCCGGCGATCAGCACCAGCGCGAATATCGAGTCGACTCGTCTGGATCGTGATTCGCCACAGCTGACACGTGAGCGCAGCGGCACCACCTACCAAGCCAACCTGAAACAGCCGCTGTTTCATGTGGAGTCCTGGTTCGGCTTGAAAGCCGCGCAGGCGAGTACCTCCCAGGCTGCTGCCGAACTCTCGGCGACGGAGCAGGAACTGATCCTGAAAACAGCGGAAACCTATTTCGAAACGCTGCGGGCGACCGACACCCATGCCGCCTCTGAAGCGGAGGAGGTTGCACTCAAGCAGCAGATGGACCAAGCACGTGGGCGCCTGAAAGGGGGGATGTCGAGCATTACCGATGTCCTTGATGCCGAGGCCGCTTACGACAATGCTCAAGCCAACCGCGAACTCGCCGCACGCAAGGTCGATGATGCGTTTGAGCAACTGGTGCGCCTGACCAACCACGAATATGTGAGCATTGAGGGTGTACGGCACCAACTGCCGGTGCTATCGCCTATTCCCGAGGACGCCAAGCTTTGGGTCGACACCGCGGTGAAGCAAAACCTCAAGCTTCAAGCAAGCAACCTGGCGGTTCAAGCTGCGGAAGAAACGCTCCACCAGAGACAGGCCGGGCATGCACCGACCGTGGATGCCGTGGCGTCGTACCGCAAAGGTGACAACGATAGTTTTGGCTACAGCAATCCCAGCGATATTGGTCGAAACGATTACGGGGGTAATGTCGCCCAGAGTTCTATCGCGGTTGAGGTGAGCATTCCGCTATACAGCGGTGGCCGGGTCAGCTCCCAGGCACGGGAGGCTTACAAGAGACTGAGCCAGAGCGAGGAGCAGAGGGAAGGCCAACGCCGGGAGGTGGTGCTCAATACCCGTAACTTTTACCGTGCGGTGAACTCGGACATTGAGCAGATCCGGGCCCGTAAAAAGACCATTCTTTCCGCCCAGGGCTCATTGAAGGCGACCAAGGTGGGGGCGGATATCGGGATCCGTAACACCGTGGATGTGCTCAACGCTCAACGACAGCTCTTCACCTCGGTGCGGGACTACAACAACGCTCGTTACGATTACATCCTCAATAACCTGCGGTTGAAGCAGTCGGCGGGCACCCTCAGCCCGTCGGATCTGCAAAGTCTTGCCCAGTTCCTAAAACCGGATTACGACCCACGTCGCGATTTTCTGCCTCCAGAACTGACCAGCATGGGCGTTGACCAGCAGCGTCCCGTGCCGGCTGATCGCGGTGTCAAAGGCCTTTGAGACAAAAGCTATCCCCCGTTTTTTGTATTTGTATCAGTTTGTATAAACTTGTTACAAATAAGGGCATTTTGCCATTTTCTGTTTAGCCCAATCCGCCTATGATCCGCACCCCTGGGGTTCAGGGCAAAAGAGCCAAGTTTCAAGGCTAATCAGCAAGGATGCGGTTGTATGCAAGGAAAGGGCGAGGGGGCAGCTCAGCCTTCGGATACGCTTGATACGGGGTTGGCCTGTCTGGTGATGCTGGCACGCTTTCACAGCGTTGCCGCATCGGCAGAGCAATTGGCCCACGAGTATGTTGCCCAAGGGCAGCAGTTCGGTAAGGCAGAGATACTGCTGGCCTCCCGTCAGCTTCAACTGAAGTCCAAGTCAGTTCGCAGCAAATTTGATCGTCTCCCGCAAACGCCGTTGCCGGCGATTGCCTGTGCAGACGATGGCAGCTACTTCATCATTGCCCGGGTCGATCAGGACAAGATCCTGATTCACGATCCGCGGGCGCAACGCCCTCAGGTTCTTACCGCTGACGAGTTGAAGGCCCGTTGGAGTGGTGAGTTGATCCTCATTCGCTCGCAAACCTCCCAGGCTGGAGAAGTCTCTCGATTCGATTTCACCTGGTTTATCCCGGCCATTGTGAAATACCGAAAGCTGCTGGGCGAGGTGATGCTCGTTTCGTTTATCTTGCAGATTTTCTCCTTGCTTACCCCTCTTTTTTTCCAGGTGGTGATGGACAAGGTGCTGGTTCACCACGGACTCACGACACTCGATGTGGTTGCTGTCGGTCTCTTGGGGATCATGCTGTTTGAATCGACGTTGAGTGGATTGCGCAGCTACGTTTTTGCCCACACCGCGAGCCGGATCGATGTTGAGTTAGGCTCACGGCTGTTCCGTCATTTGGTTACCTTGCCTTTGGCCTATTTTCAGGCGCGCCGGGTGGGAGACTCGGTAGCACGGGTTCGTGAGCTGGAAAACATTCGCAGCTTTCTGACCGGCAATGCGATCACCCTGTTGCTCGACGTGTTGTTCTCCGTGGTCTTTATCGCGGTGATGTTCTTTTACAGCGGCTGGTTGACCTTGATCGTGTTGGTCTCGCTGCCGCTTTACGTGATTGTATCGGTGTTTATCACGCCGCTGCTCAGAGCTCGGTTGAATGAGAGTTTCGCGCGCGGTGCCGAGAACCAGGCGTTTCTGGTCGAGACAATCAATGGCATCGACACCCTGAAATCGATGGCCGTTGAGCCGCAGATCACCCGCAAGTGGGACAACCAGTTGGCCGCCTATGTGGCCGCTGGGTTCAAGACCCAGACCCTGTCGACCATCGCCAATGAAAGCGTTTCGCTGATTGGCAAACTGGTTACGGTGGCCACCCTCTGGCTGGGTGCGCGGCTGGTGATCGATGGGCAACTGTCCGTAGGCCAACTCGTCGCCTTCAACATGCTTGCCGGGCGTGTCGCACAACCGATCATGCGGTTGGCCCAGCTGTGGACCAACTTCCAGCAAACCGGTGTTTCGGTGCAACGCCTGGGCGACATCCTCAATAGCCGAACCGAACTGTCCCAGGCGACACGCAGTGCATTGCCAACGCTCAAGGGCCGCGTGGAGTTCGATCAGGTTCAGTTCCGTTATCGTCCTGATGGTTCTGAGGTGCTGCGAGGCGTCAGCCTGGTGATCGAGGCGGGCGAGGTGATTGGTGTCGTCGGTCGTTCAGGGTCCGGGAAGAGCACCTTGACCCGTTTGCTCCAGCGTCTATATGTTCCTGAGCGCGGGCGGGTGCTGGTCGATGGTATGGACCTGGCGCTGGCCGATGTTTCCTCGTTACGTCGCCAGATCGGTGTCGTGCTGCAAGACAACATGCTGTTCAATCGCAGCATCCGCGAAAACATTGCGCTGACCGATCCAGGTGCTCCGCTGGAAGCGGTCATGCAGGCGGCGAAGATGGCCGGTGCCCACGAGTTCATCCTTGAACTGCCCGAAGGCTACGACACGGTGGTTGGGGAGCATGGCGCCTCGTTGTCCGGCGGTCAGCGCCAGCGTGTCGCTATCGCGCGGGCCCTGATCGGCAATCCTCGAATTCTGATTTTCGACGAGGCGACCAGTGCGCTGGACTATGAGTCGGAACGGATCATTCAGCAAAACATGCAGGCGATCTGCAAGGGCCGGACAGTGATCATCATTGCTCACCGGTTGTCCGCCGTGCGCGATGCCAACCGGATCATCGTGATGGACCGCGGACAGATCGTCGAACAGGGTACCCATGCCGAACTGCTGGCCCACCAGGCCGGCCATTACTCGCGACTGTACCGCTTACAACAAGGATAAGTTGTCATGAGCCAACCTTCGGCAGGTCGAGAGTTGTTTCGGCGTTATCGCCATGTCTGGAAACAGGCTTGGGGGCAGCGCAAGTTGTTGGATGCACCTGTACGTCTTTCCCACGAGGTGCAGTTTTTACCGGCTGCATTGGCGTTGCAGGATCAACCTGTTCACCCAGCACCGCGTTATATCCAGTGGACCATTATGTTGTTCGCCGTGTTGGCGTTGCTCTGGGCCATTCTCGGGGAAATCGATGTGGTGGCGACGGCCACCGGCAAGATCGTTGCCAGTGGCAAGAGTAAAACCATCCAGCCCAGTGAGGTGGCGGTGGTCAAATCGATTCGAGTCCACGACGGACAACTGGTCAAGGCGGGCGATGTCCTGGTGGAACTGGACACCAGCATGACCGGTGCAGACATCAAGCGTTTGAAGAGCGATCTGCTGGCCGCTGAGGTTGACAGCGCGCGGGCAACGGCCTTGATTGAATCCATTCGGACGGGTAAAGAACCCGGTTCTTTGGCTGGGCACATCCCTCAAGCGGCTCCCGAGCAGGAGATGGCGGCGCAGCGCTGGTTGCAAGGCCAGTATCAGGAACTGCGCAGTTCCCTGGAGCAAATCGATGCCGAAGTTGAACAGCGCTCCGCCGAGATTCAGTCCACCAGGGCAACGTTGGCGTCCTTGCAGAAAACACTTCCGATTGCTCGCCGACTGGCTGAGGACTATCAGCAGTTGCTTGAGCAGCAGTACGTCCCTCGCCATGCCTATCTTGAAAAACAGCAAGCATTGCTGGACCAGGAGCGGGATATGGCGGTGCAACAGTCCCGGTTGGCTGAAGTCAGCGCGTCGAAGAAGGAGGCCGAGCGCAGAAGGCAAGTCCTGCTCGCCCAAACCCGCCGAACGATGCTGGATCTTCAGCAACAGTCCGAGCAGAAAGCCGCTTCGCTGGTGCAAGAGCTGAACAAGGCGGAACAGCGCGATCACCTGATGAGTTTGACTGCGCCCGTGGATGGGACGGTTCAGCAACTGGCGGTGCATACCATCGGTGGGGTGGTCACTGCGGCACAACCGTTAATGGTCATCGCGCCAAATGACCAACCGGTGGAAGTGGAGGCCATGCTGGAGAACAAGGATGTGGGCTTCGTTCGCGCGGGCCAAGAGGCCACGGTCAAAGTGGAAACCTTTACATTCACCAAATACGGAACGGTGGAGGGCGAAATCGTCAGTGTGTCCAATGATGCTATTGAGGACGAGAAACGCGGACCGATCTACAGTAGCCGCGTCCGTTTGCTCAAAGATTTTGTCATGGTGCACGATCAAAAGGTCGCGTTGTCCCCGGGCATGTCCGTCACCGTAGAGGTCAAGACGGATCGCCGTAAAGTGATCGATTATTTCCTGAGCCCGTTGCAACAATATACGGATGAAAGCTTGAGAGAGCGTTAACCCCTTGCCCCTCGTAGGCGAAGACTAAGAATTCTTTTGGGGACGGTCAAAGATATCGAAATACGAGATTGCAAATGGCAGAGCTAAAAATTTTTTACGGTCTATATGATGTGATCGTGTTTCCTTGCTGATTTAAAGAGTTTAAGGCGTGCTGGACTATGGGTGTCGATTGTTTTTGTGGTTTCTCATAGTTTGTTTTTATTGCTGGGTTCGTTTTATAAATTGGTCGTTGAATAACGGCTGATGTTGTTGGCCTACGCCGAGTGGTCTGTTCGTAGGGCGTTGCTTGCGATTTGGGAAAAGGCCGCGTTTTAAGGTGCGTCCTGGATCTCCCGTCAGTGAATGATTCGTTGCGAAATGAAGGTGCATGGGAGTGTTAATGGCGGAGCTAAAGGCATTTTTTGTCAGCCTGAATATAGGTATTGTTTATCTTGTTTTACTGCTGGGGGGAGGAGTGGCCATGAGGTTAAAACCCTCGAATGCCGCTTCGCTGTTCATATGGTGTTGCAGCCTCCCAGTCACCGTTTATTGTTATGTCGTCTGGATTTACGCCAGTGGCGGTGCCAACTGGAGCCCTTTGATGTTTGTTGTAAACGCGTTGGCGCTTTCACAGGTCGGTTGGTTAGGGGGCGCCTTGGCCCTTGCAGGGGTATTAATCAAAGCTGATTTTCTAAAAAAGGTAGGACTGTGGGTGTCCATCTGCTCAGTCGCTTTTTATGGGCTTTTTTTGACGCTGATTCTTACTTTTGGATATGGGTCTTCGTAATCTGCTATTGATCGTGATTTATCTAAATTGATTTACCAGAAGGAATTGAGTGATGTCGTTTAGCAAATCAACATTTGATTATATAAAAAGTCAAGCTGAAAAGGCTAATGAAGTGGCCCGTGCTCTGGGGGCGCCAGATGTCACCGCCCAGGGGATATTGGGCGCTATTGGCGAAGAGTATGAGTCTCTCGGCGCGGTGGACTGGGTTCAAACGGCAAGAGTAACCAGTTTCAGCCATGACGAACTCAGAAAAAACTATGAGAGTATTGTTTCTGATCAGCAGATTTTGAAAGATGTCGTCAAGGCAGGTTCACTTCAAAAGGCTCAGATCAAATGGGTGAATCCGGTTCTCAATGATATAGGGCCCGGCAACATAAAAGTGTTGACGGCAATTGATCTACTGAATAAGTATAATGACAGCAATCCAGGTTCAGATCCGCTGGGGATAAAAGGTTATAGTCAGGATTATAAGTCTTTAGTTAGTGATCTTTCTGACGAGAAAAACGTGTTGAGTCTGAAATTTGCAGCCTTGATGTTGCAAGAGGCTCAAGCGTTTTATTCAGTTAGAGCGGCGTCTGCATGGAGTGCTTATGATCAAGATACCCAGGATGCTGTGTTGATCACGTATTACAATAATGGCCGGGAGTGGGCAACCGAAAGGGCTGACAAATTTGCTGTCGAGTCCCCGGAAGCTCAATATGCGCCCAAGCCTGGTGGTGGCGTCAGTGGTGGGGAAGTCTATCTTGAAAATGCCGCGCAAATAAAAAAATACGTAGGCGTCATCCCCATCCCTCCCGTGAGCGATAATTTTTTCAAACTCGATATTAACAATGCCGGTGCTGCGGTCGAGAAAGGCGCGACAGACCATGAGCAGAATGCGGCACAAGTAGCGGATGGATTGGTCCGCAGCGGTGGTGGCTGGACGATCACCTACGATCCAAACAAATTAAATGTAAACCAGATGCAGGGTAGCTGGGTCAATAATACCTTTACTGCCGCCGCAACACAGATTCTCGCTGATGGTTATCGGCCGGGTAACGTGAACACCGTCAAGGAAGTGTTTGATTTCAGTCTACGCGGCGCAAGCAACGGTATTTCATTTGGCGGCAGCTCGGGGCAGGCAGGCGCTTGGCTAAACTCAGCTAATGCCCAAGCGCGCCTGACTCTTCCGACCGACCCTCTGGTGCTCGATCTCAATGGTGATGGCGTTCGGCTGACTGACTATACCAGCAACCCAGTACTCTTCGATGTCGATAATGATGGCGGTAGTCTGGAGGAGACCGGTTGGGCCAGTGCGCAAGATGGAATCGTCGTGGTTGATCGTAACAATAACGGTAAGATCGACAATATCAGCGAGACCCTATCCGAGTACTTCGGTGGGGCGGCAGGCAATGCTGGAAATACGGGAGAAAAACGTTTCTCCAATGGTTTTGCCGCGCTGAAAAGCCTAGACAGCAACGGCGATAACCTTTTCGATAAGCGTGATGACGCCTGGTCTAGCGTCAAGGTTTGGGTCGACGCGAACCATGACGGTAAAAGTTGGGTCGATAGCAACGGCAATGGTGATGTCGATGTCGGCGAATTGAGTGAAATACGCTCGTTGAGCGAACTCGGCATCACCCGCATCGATCTTGCTAATACCGTGCAAAATGGCGAAGTGCGCGATGGTAACGAAGTGCTGGCTCGTGGCACATTTGTACAGAATGGTGTCAGCAAAGAAGCGATTGCTGCAAATTTCTTGGCAAATCCCAACGGCCATACATTTAGCTCCAGTGGTAATGGCACTATCGTGTCGACTCAGGGGGGGAGGGAGGTAGCCCCGGTCAGCGCTTATGCGTCTTCCTCGGTGTCAGGGGAAACTATTGATGTGGCGCAAAAGGGCGTCAGCAATGCTAGTGGTGGAATGGGTAGCGACGTCTTGCTCGGCGATAGCGGGAATAACTGGCTGGCCGGGGGACAAGGCAGCGACAGCTTCCATGCAGGCGCAGGGGATGATGTGCTGTTGATCGACGCAGATGATCTACCGGCCAATATCCACGGTGGCGCGGGGACCGATATCGTTCAGGTTATCGGTGATCGAGGGGTCACCCTCAATTTGACCGAGGCTGAAATCGAGATCGCTCAGGGCGGTCGAGGTAATGACGTATTTATTGCGAGTGGGCAAAGCACAGTCTATATGCGCGGTGGTGACGGCGATGATGTGCTGGTTGGCGGATCTGCCAACGATGCCTTATCCGGCGAGGATGGCGATGACTTCATCAATGGCGGTGCCGGTAATGATGTGTTGCGTGGACACCGGGGGCGAGACCAGATTATCGGCGGGGAGGGCAATGATCTGATCGATGGCGGCCTTGATGATGATAGCTTGAGTGGAGGGGCTGGTGATGATGTGCTGATCGGCGGCGCAGGTGACGACACGATCAACGGCGGGGATGGGCTGGACGTCGTCGAGTTGTCGGGCGATTTTGCTGACTATCGCATTACCCGGACCGCCGAAGGCGTGTGGATCAGCGACACTGTCGCGGGGCGCGATGGCACTGACTTTCTGCAAAATGTCGAAAAAGCCAACTTCAAGAACCTCAAACTGGTGGAAATTCCGACGGCCACCAATGAGGGTATGGAAAACCCATTGCTGGTCAAGGACGTTCTGAGCAAGGACAAAGCAGGCGTGGGATTCGAGCGCACCAATGTGCATCTGATCGGCAAGGAACAACTGCTCCAGAACGATATCGATTGGCAGCACGATGCGTTGCACATCACCGGTTTGTTCGATGTGGTGGGGGGGACGGCCAGCCTGACTCAGGCCGGTGATGTGCTGTTCACGCCGGATGCGACGTTCACCGGTCTGATGGGCTTCAAGTACACCGTGGCCGATGCCAAGGGCAACGAGGCCAGTACCATCATCAATATGGGGACTGGCGAGAGTGCGACGATGCGCGCTGCCGTGTACCTCAAGACTGGGGATCTGCCCAGTGATCCGCTGGTCACCGATCAGTGGTATCTGTCACAGGCCAATATCCTGCCGGTCTGGAAAGACTACACCGGTAAAGGCGTCAAGATTGTCCAGATCGAGACCAACAGTCCTTTCGGCACCACCAAGGAAATTCTCGATTATCGTCACGCGGACCTGAAAGACAACATCGACAAAAATTGGCTGGCCAACGCAACGCCCGGGCAAATGGCTGGTGAAGGCAGCGAAGGCAAGTTCAGTGATCATGCGACCTTGGTAGCCGGTGTGATGGTTGCTGCGCGCAATGGTGAGGGCAGTGTCGGTGTTGCCTATGGTGCTAGCATCGCAGGTTACTGGGTCAATAAAGACGACTTCAGCAACATGTCCCACATGGCCGAATACGATGTGGTGAACCACAGTTGGGGGAGCAACAATCACTTCGACCTGAAGTTTTCCCCGGCTGAGCTGGGGAACATGCCGACCGCCTATCATCAAGCCTTGAGCGAAGGTCGCAATGGTCTGGGCACCGTGATCGTCACGGCCGGTGGTAATGATCGGGAGAAAGGCGGGAACACCAACTATTCGAACGTCACCAACAGCCGCAGCAGCATTATTGTCGGCGCGATTAACGCGACCACCGACCTGGGGGCCTTGCAGCTGGGAGGCAAACCATTCTCCAGTCCTGGCGCCAGTATCCTGGTCAGCGCGCCGGGCTCGAATGTGACTTCGACCTCACGGCTGGTGCAGAACGACAACGGCTCTACCTTCGGTGGGGACGCGAGTGTCTCCCAAGGCACCAGCTTTGCCGCACCGATTGTGTCAGGTATCGTCGCGCTCATGCTGGAGGCCAATCCTGAGCTGGGGTATCGCGATGTGCAGCAGATCCTCGCGCTCTCGGCGCGCAAGATAGCGGATGCCACCACCTCGTGGCAGAACAACGGCAGCCAGAACTGGAACGGCGGTGGCATGCACGTCAGCCACGACTACGGTTATGGCGAGGTCGATGCGCGCGCTGCCGTGCGTCTGGCGGAAACCTGGAATACCCAGCAGACCTTGGGTAACGAGTACAGCCTAAGCAGCCCCTTGGAGTCGGGGGTGCTCAACCGGGCGATTGCCGACGGGCAGGGCGCCGGAATCAGCCATTCGCTGACGATGGGCAAGGTCGATCTGCTGGTCGAGCATGTCGAGGTCAAAGTCAGCCTGAGCCATACTCGCCCGGGGGATCTCGTCCTCAAGTTGATCTCGCCGTCGGGCACCGAATCCATTCTGATGAATCGCCCTGGCAAGGCTCCGGGAAGCGCTGCGAGTGATCGCGGGGATGCTGATTTTGCGGGTGAAAAAACACTGAACTATGTCTTCGACACGGCCTTGCTGCGTGGTGAAGCGGTGCAGGGAAACTGGACGTTGCAAGTGATCGACAGCGTGACCGGTGATATTGGGACGCTGAACAGTTGGAGCCTCAATGTCTACGGCAAGGGCGACACGCTCAACGACCAGTATGTGTATACCAACGAATATGCGCAGTTGGCCGCTACGAGTGGGCGCAACGTGCTCAACGACACCGATGGTGGCTCGGACACGATTAATGCGGCTGCGATTTCCAGCGCCAGCGTAATCGATTTGTCCAAGGGGGAGGCCACGCTGGCCGGTGCTCGTTTGACAATCACCAATCCGGGGCAAATCGAGCATCTGATTGGAGGTGAGTTTGCCGACACGCTAATCGGCAACAGTGCGGATAACCACCTGTCCGGTGGTCGCGGTGATGATGTGTTGTCGGGCGGAGCCGGCGTTGACACGCTGATCGGCGGCAGAGGTAACGACACCTTGACCGGCGGTGCCGACACCGACTACTTCGTGATCGACAAAGCAGCCGGTGACATCGATACACTCACGGACTTCGTGATCGGCACCGACCGGATCGTTTTGTCCGGGTTTGGTGACGACGTCTATGCGTCGATGACCATTACCCAGCAAGGCGCCGATACCCGCTTGGGCTTGGCAGATGGGCAGGTCCTGCTGCTCAAGAACGTCCAATCCCAGGGTTTGACGTTGAGCAGCTTCGTCCATGTGCCCGACGGCGTGCGCTTGAGCCGCCTGGAGGGGGCTTCGGGTTACGGCTTCGGGCTCAACGGTGTAGTGACCGAGCGCAATTTGCCGGATGCCACCCGTGGGTTCCTGTATTGGACCAATGATAGTGGCGAGCGTGTGTTTGGCGGCACGGGTGCCGATACGATTTTCGGTGGCCTGGGCGACGATGTGCTGGTCGGAGAGTCCTCGACGACTTCAACGGTTGGCGGCAATGATGTCATCAACGGTGGCGAAGGCAACGATGTCGTCCGTGGCGGCGCCGGAGATGATGTGCTCTATGGGGGGGCGGGGCTGGACTATCTGGGGGGGGATGCCGGCAACGACACCCTCTATCTGGAGGGCGATCAGGCTATCAGCGACTATGCCACCACGACCTTGCTGTCTCCGAACGTCAACCTGAGCGGGGCAGCGACGCATACAGGCGCCTCGGTGGCGGGTGGTGCCGGTAACGACCGTTTTGTGCTGGTCGAAGACCTCCGCGCCAGTGCTTCGCAAGGCATCATGGCCAACCTGATCGATGACTTCGAAGTCACCAACCCCTTTGAGAAAATTGACCTGTCGCAGATTCGTGCCGTACACGGTTTCTCCGAGCTGAACTTCAGTACGGTGACGGTCGACGGCGAGCAGTATCTGCGCATCTGGCTAGGGGTCATGGCCAGCGGCACTCAATACCTCACGCTCAAAGGCGTGAACGCCAACCAGTTGTCTGCTGCCAATTTTATCTTCGGCCAGGCGTCTGCACAGCCCAAGGTACTGTTGAGCGGGACGGGCGCAAACGACCTGTTGGTGGGAGATGCTGGGGGCAATACCCTGGATGGCGGGGCGGGAGCCGATGTCATGGAAGGGCGGTTAGGTGATGACACCTACATTGTCGATAACGTCGGCGATGTAGTGAAGGAAGTGGTGGGCGGAGGCTACGATGTGGTCAAGTCCAGCGTCAGCTATGTTTTGGCCGATGAGGTCGAGTCGTTGTTGTTGCAAGGCAACGCGGCCATCAATGGTACCGGTAATGGATTGAGCAATCGTTTGGTCGGCAATAGCGCCAACAATGTGCTCGATGGTGCGGGTGGCTCCGATGTCATGATCGGTGGCCTGGGCGACGATACTTACGTGGTTGATGACGGTTCCGATCGGGTCGTCGAACTGATGGGCGAGGGCACAGACACCGTTCGTTCTTCGGTTTCCTTCACTCTGGCCAACCATCTGGAAAACCTTGAGCTAACGGGTGATGCCAGGATAAATGCCACCGGCAACTCGGCTGATAACATTCTGCGCGGCAACAGCGCGGATAACCGACTTGATGGTGCCCAGGGCGCGGACCGGATGTATGGCGGGCAGGGGAATGACACCTACTTCGTGGACAACGCAGGGGATGTTGTAGTCGAAGAACTCGACAGCGGGGATGACAAGGTAATCTCCACCGTGGACTTTACCCTGGGGGCGAATGTCGAGACCCTGGAGCTTTCTGGCCCAGCCCTGAACGGCGCAGGCAATGCCTTGGCCAACCAGCTGTTTGGCAATGAGCTCAACAACCGTTTGTATGGCGGTGCTGGAAATGACTTCCTGCAAGGCGGCAAGGGCGATGATCGTTACGTGTTTGGCCTGGGACACGGGCAAGACACCATCAACGAAGAACTTGGCGTCGGTGGTGGCACGGACACTATCGTGTTTGAAACCGGTATCGAGGAGCGCGACGTCGCCGTCGAGCACTCTGAGCGGGGCATGGTGTTGCGCCTCAACGACGGCCAGCAGATTGTGTCGGGCTGGACCGCCACCGGCGGTCATAGTATCGAGCGTATCGAGTTCGCTAACGGCAAGGTCTGGAACACCGCTACGCTGGCCATTCAGGCCAATAGGGCGCCGACGCTCTCCGCTGCGATTGCGGACCAGGGTGTGAACCAGAGCAGCCGCTTCGCGCTGACGCTGGCCGCAGGTACTTTTGTTGATGCGGATGCTGGAGATGCCCTCACGCTTAGCGCGACACTGGCAGATGGCCAACCCTTGCCAGGCTGGCTCAGTTTTGATGTTCGAACCCGAACCTTCAGCGGTACACCTAGCAACGACCATGTCGGCAGTCTGGTGATCCAGGTTACGGCGACGGACAAGGCTGGGGCGACGGTTTCGGATGCGTTCAACCTGACCGTTGCCAACATCAACGATGCGCCGCAACTGGTTAACGCCATCGCTGACCTGAACCTCAAGAGCGGTCAGGCACTCAAGTATGAAGTACCTGCCAACACGTTCGCGGATATAGACGTTGGAGATCGACTGAGTTATCGGGCGACCTTGGCCAACGGTTCTGCACTCCCGGCTTGGCTGGTGTTCGATGCGATCACCCGTACGTTCAGTGGTACGCCTGTCGAAAGCGGAACCGTTTCGGTCAAGATTTCGGCGGTGGATCTCTCGGCGGCAGCGACCAGCGATGTATTTGATATCGTGGTGAGTCCGGTTACGAATGTGATCAACGGAACGCAGAGCGGCGATACCCTGAATGGTGACGCCCAGGCCAATACCATCAACGGATTGGGCGGTGACGACAAGCTCTTCGGTCAGGCCGGTGACGATGTGCTCAATGGCGGTGACGGCGTCGATTCGCTTTATGGCGGAGACGGCAATGACATATTGGATGGTGGTGCCGGTAACGATTGGCTATCGGGTGATTTTGGCAATGACACGTATCGGTTCTACCGTGGTATGGGCCAGGACACGGTCACGGATGTTGATTGGACTATCGGCAATGTCGATACCATTCAGGTCGCTGCTGATATCACACCCGGTGATGTCATCGCCAAGCGTGAGGGCACCAATGTCTATCTTGCCATCAAGGGCACGACGGATAGGATGACCATATACAGTTACACCGACTCCTATTATCAGGTGGAGCGAGTCGCGTTCGCTGACGGGACCATCTGGTCTGTCAGTGATCTCAAGCGCCTGTCGCTTGCCGTGGCGAGTGAGTCTGCCGATACGCTGTACGGAGACGAGTCCGATGAGCTGCTCGAAGGGCTTGGTGGCAATGACCAGTTGTATGGTCTTGCCGGTAATGATGTGCTCAAGGGCGGGGCTGGCGATGACATGCTTGATGGCGGTCTGGGACTGGATACGCTCGATGGCGGGGCTGGCAATGACACGCTCTATGGGGGCTCAGGCAATGACACCTACCTCTTTCAGCGCGGTGGTGGGCAGGACTTTATCTTTGATCGAGACTGGACCTCCGGCAACGTCGATGTGATCAAGTTTGGCCAGGGTGTCGGGGCTGCTGATATCAAGGCGTCACGCCAGGGCGACAACCTTGAATTGGCAATCATCGGTACGACGGACAAGCTGACTGTGCGTGATTGGTTCCTCTCGGCGGATTCTCAGATCGAACAGGTTCAATTCGCCGACGGCACGCTTTGGAATGTGGCAACCCTCCAGGCACTGGTCAAGGGGGTGGCCACTGAAGGTGACGACGTGCTCCAGGGGGAAGAGTCCCGTGATGACACGCTCAACGGTCTGGGTGGTGCTGACAAGCTCTATGGGCTGTCAGGTAACGACACACTCAATGGTGGTGCCGGCAAGGACACGCTCTATGGCGGCTCGGGAGCGGATATCCTGGACGGCGGTGCCGACAATGACACCCTCTATGGCGATGCAGGCAACGACACTTACCTGTTCTACCGCGGAGCCGGACAAGATTGGATCAGTGACTACGACGCTTCGGTCGGCAATCTGGACGTTATCAAGGTAGTGGCAGGCCTCAACCCGTCTGATATCCAATTGAGTCGCAACCTTAACGATCTGTATGTTGGCATCGCCGGGACCACCGACAAGCTGACGGTTTCCAGTTGGTTTTCCAACAGTGCGTACCAAGTCGAACAGATTCAGTTTGCTGAGGGCACGACTTGGAATGCCAGCACCATCAAGAACATGACCAAAGGCACGGCGACCCAGGGCAACGATGTCCTCTTTGGTGAGGATGCACTGGCTGACTCGTTAAGTGGCCTTGACGGTGACGACAAGCTTTACGGGCTCGGTGGTAATGACATTTTGCTGGGCGGCGGTGGGGCTGATGAGCTCTATGGCGGCGCAGGCGCCGATACCCTGCAGGGTGGATCCGGCAATGATCGGCTCTATGGTGATCGCGGTAGTGACCTTTACCAATTCGAGCGGGGTGGAGGTCAGGACGTTATTGATGATTTCGATACTGACGCCAACACCGACGTGTTGCAGTTCGGTGCTGGTATCTCTGCAGACCAACTGTGGTTTCGCAAGAGCGGTTCGGATTTGGAGGTCAGTGTGATTGGCACCGCCGATAAGGTGACGGTCTCCAAGTGGTCGTTCTGGGGAGCGGGTAGTTGGGAGAAAGCCCAGCATATCGAACAGTTCCGTACGGCGGACGGAAAAGTTTTGCTGGAAAACCAAGTCGATCAGTTGGTCAATGCCATGGCTGCGTTTGCTCCGCCCGCAGCGGGGCAGGTCTTGTTACCGCAGAACTATAAGGATGCGTTGAACACTGTGATTGCCAGCAACTGGCAATAAAGGTTCAAGCTGCCGCGCCTGGAGGCGCGGCAGTTTCTTGAAGCTCACTCTATAGGTCTGTTTACGGCTGCGTGAGCTTTAGCCTATCAACAGTGAAGGTCAAAGGCCTAGGCGACAAGAATTTCTCCCCGAATCGTTATCATCCAATAGCGGTGTATCAAATTGTTACACATGGTGTCGTTTTGCCCTTTTTCTGTTGAATCCAATCCGCCTATGATCAGCTACCCTGGGCTTCACCGGGTTTCAAGGCTATTCAGCAAGGACGCGGTTGCATGCACGGACAGGGCGAGAGGGCTGCTCAGCTTTCGAATACGCTTGATACGGGGTTGGCCTGCCTGGTCATGCTGGGACGCTTGCGTAGCGTTACTGCATCGACAGAACAGAAGGTTGCCCAAGGGTATCTGTTCGGCAAGGCAGAGACACTGCTGGCTTCCCCTCAGCTTCAACTGAGAGCCGAATTTGTTCGCAGCAAACTTGATCGTTTCCCGCAAACATCTCTGCCGGCCATTGCCTGCGCAGAAGATGGCCGCCATTTCATCATCTCCCAGATCGATCAGGACAAGATCCTGACTCAGGATCCTCGCGCACAGCGTCCGCAGGCTCTCAACGCCGACGAGTTGCAAGCTCGTTGGAGCGGTGAGTTGATCCTCACCCGCTCGAAGACTTTCTGGCCTGGAGACGTCTCCCGATTCGAACTCACTTGGTTTATCTCGGCCGTTGGGGCGCAGATCAATGTGGTGGCCAAGGTCTCGGGCAAGATCGTTGCCAGTGGCGAGAGTGAAACCATGCAGCCCAGTGAGGTGGCGGTAGTCAAATCGATCCGGGCCCAAGATGGGCAGCAGGTCAAGGCGAGTGATGTTCTGGTGGAACTGGACACCATTGCAACCGGCGCGGACATCAAGCGTTTGAAGAGCAATCTGTTGGCCGCTGAGGTTGATAGCGCGCGAGCAACGGCCCTGATCGAATCTATCCGGACGGGCAGAGAGCCGGGTTCCTTGACCGGACACGTTCCTCAAGCGGCCCCAGAGCAAGAGCAGGTGACGCAGCGCAGGTTGCAAGGCCAGTATCAGGAGCTGCTCAGTTCCCTGGAGCAAGTCGACGCCGAAGTTGAGCAAGTCGACGCCGAGATTCAGTCCACCAGGGTTACGTTGGCATCCCCGCAGAAAACACTGCCCATCGTTCGCCGCCTGGCCGAGGTCAGTGCTTCGAAAAAGGAGGCTGAGCGCAGAAGGCAAGTCCTGCTCGCCCAAACCCGCCGAACGATGCTGGACCTGCAGCAACAGTCCGAGCAGAAAGCTGCTTCGCTGGTGCAAGAGCTGAACAAGGCAGAGCAGTGCGATCAGCTGATGAGTTTGACTGCGCCCGTGGATGGAACTGTTCAGAAACTGGCGATGCATACCGTTGGCGGAGTAGTTACTGCGGCACAACCTCGGATGATGCGATTGAGGATGAAAAGCGCGGGCCGATTTATATCGCCAGGATTCGATTGCATCAACGATGCAGTCGCTGCTCATGGCCAAAACGTTTCACTTTCGCCAGGTATGTCGGTGACGGCTGAGGTGAAAACTGATAGGCGGCGAGCAATTGAATATTTCTTTAGCCTATTACAGCAATGTGCGAGTGAAGGCTTAAAGATGCGATAAATGTTGAAGTGATAGTAATTAGTAGGTGCCATGGTCGGGTGTGGAGTGCTCGGGAGTGACGATTCATGATTGACTTTCGAGAGCTGTTCGCTGTTGGGTGTGGTTGTTTCAAAAAAGATTGGAATTATGGGTTTTGATTTTGATAGTAGATAGCTCCTAGCACGATCGACTGCTAGTGCGGGCGATACTAAGACAATATTGATAAGTCAGGTTTATAACTTTGGGAGGCAGGGATGAGCGTTTCAATCGGTCGTGACGGTAGTATCACAGTCAAGGATGTTGCGGGGTTGACATTCAAAGTCGACTATAAGGGTAAGGTATCTGTATCTGATAGCAATGGTAATGCTATTGATTTTTCTAGTGAAAGTGCCGGTTTTACCTGGGGGGCGGGGAATACGAAATTTAAAATTGGAGCTGATGGTGGTTTTGAAGCGAAAATCGAAATTACTTCGACATCTCATGCTGTATTTACAGGTCACCTGTTGCCGGGGGGCGGGCTAGGGCTTGATAAAGCCAAGATTGATACTCCAGACGTCGGAATCAAAGTGGGGCCTTTCGGAGCGTTGGAGTTGGGTGTCGATGGATACCTGGAATGGACACCTGGCACCGGGGTTGAACTGGGGGTAGACAAAAAAGTTAAGGTGTTTGGCAAGGATCTCGGTGAAATTGCTAATAAAGCCTATGATTTTGTAGAGGGCTCATGGGCCGGGCAAATGATGGCTCGCCGAGGAGATTGGATTGATGCCGTTACCGAGGGGCAAACCAATCTGAGTTACCTCGATTGGTTGAAGGCGCGTAACGGTGCTCATATTGGTGATCCGGTCAATGGTAGCTTTGCCTCAGCGCTTAGTTTTGTTATTCGTGCCGATCCCTTGACGCTTGATCTCGATGGCGATGGTATTGAAACGGTTTCAGCCAATTCCGGCATCACATTCGATTTTGACGGTGATGGCGTTAGATCTGGTACTGGATGGGTCAAAGGGGATGACGGGTTTTTAGTGCTTGACCGAAATGGTAATGGTCAAATAGATAGTGGGCGTGAGTTATTTGGTGTTGATACGGTCAAGTCCGATGGTACTAGGGCCAACAATGGTTTCGACGCGCTCAAGGATCTTGATAGTAATGACGATGGAATATTCGATGTTCAGGATGCCGAGTTCTCAAATATCCGTGTTTGGCAGGATAAAAATCAGGATGGTACTTCACAAATAGGGGAGCTAAAAAGTCTAAGTGAACTGCATATTCAGTCGATCAGCTTGACGTCAACAGGTTCTAGTCAAAACCTAAACGGCAATATCATTAGCGCCGTTGGTAGCTTCACCTTTGCCGATGGTCATACGGGTACGGTCAACGGGAATCAAAGTTTGGCAGCGAATCTGGACTTGGCCTCTAACCCATTTTATCGGGAGTTCACCGATAAAGTAGAGCTTAGGCCAGAGATCAGCCTGCTTCCTGATATGCGTGGATCTGGAGCTGTTCGGGATTTGCTTGAAGCTGCTAATGGTAGTGCCTCGCTGGCTAGCTTGCTTCAGGAATATGTTCTGGCCAAAACTAGCAATGAGCAAAAGAGCTTGCTTGGGCTGCTTGTGACTGAATGGGCTGGTACTGCCAAATTTGCTGGCGTAACTGAAAGGGCCGCAGCCCTTCAAGTCGGACTGGGTCATGTAAAGTTTGAGTACTCTTGGGAGTCTGGTCATGACCGCTTTGGTACAGGCGAAAGCGCTTTGGTGCCAACGAGTTGGCAGCTATCTCAAAAGGCTCTGTTAGAGAAAATAGCACTTTTGGAGGTTTTTAATGGTCAAAATTTTCTCAATGTCGCAAGTGGCCAAAGGCAGACGAATGATTTCTTTGTCCGTGTAGGGGTTGGGAGTAATAGTTCCTTGATAAATGTTGGCTCGCTGGCAAGCGGAGATGTTTATTATTTGACTGAAAGAAATTTCGTTCTGAACGATGTGCAGACCACACTGATAAATCAGGCTTACGATCAGTTGTTGAGTTCTGTGTACGAAGGACTGCTGCTACAAACTAGGCTTAAAACATATGTTGATGCGGTCGCTATAAAGATTGTTGGTCAGGGGTTCGAGTATGACTATAGTGGTGTGTTAGAGAGATTTTCAGCTGCTCATCAGGCTGATGCGATTCAGGGGATTGTTGATATTTTTGAATTTAAATCGGCAGCTGTTATTCAGGAACCAGCTTTTGATACTGCACTGTCACAATGGATTTCCTCCCTGGACCCGAGTGGACTCAAGGAACTGGGTAACGCTCTTAAAGGCTCAAGAAATTTTTTTGGTGGTACTGATGCGGCCGATTCCGCAAGAGGCGGAGATTGGAGCGACTTGCTGATCGGTGCCGGAGGCAACGACCAACTGAACGGCGGTGGTGGTAATGACGTCCTGGACGGT
>NZ_JALMEZ010000025.1:0-69912 GCF_023242495.1 Pseudomonas sp. MWU13-2862
GTGGGGTAATAATGGGAATGATACCGTCAAATTTGTTGGCGATATTTCACCAGAGCAGTTGTGGTTTAAAAGGGAGGGTAATGATCTCCAAATCAGCGCTATTGGCTCAAACGATAAGGCAGTGATTCAGAATTGGTATATCGGTGATTCTTATCACGTCCATCAGTTTTTAGCTTCTGATAGCAAGGTCGTGTTGGAAGGGCAGGTGCAAAATCTGGTGGATGCCATGGCAGGATTTGGGGTGCCTGCTGGCAGCGAGTCCAACCTTAGTAACGATCAGCGTTCGCAATTGGATGTAGTCATCGCGGCAAACTGGCACTGAGTATTTCAAGTGAAAGCGGTCGATAGCCTGTTGGTTATCGGCTGCTTCAGTGACTTGACGTTTCTGCTGGATTTTCAGTGCTCCTTGCAGGAATGTTATCTGCCCTATTTCACACTCGACGGCTATGATGGTGTTACTACAGGTATTTTTTAAAACTGCCGGCCGAAATACTCACCACCACACCCAGTACCGCTGCGCTGGGCAGTAGCACCAGCAAAGGGCTCACGGTCATCGGCAACGCGGGGTAAATGATCCAGGGCGCGATCCACAGCGGCACGATCATCCGTTTCGCCCGATGGTAGATGAACCCGGACTCTCTCCCCGCGCCAAAGCGACGCAAATCTCGACGCACCAGTCCATCGATCAGCCCCGTGAAGACCGCCATCAGGAACAACGGCAGCGTCAGTATCAAAATCAGGATGCGCGCCAGAAAGGTCAGCGCTGCATACACCGCCGCCAGCCCGTAGTCTTCAAGGTGCACATAGACCAGCCCCAGGTAGTACTGAATCCCTGCCCCTCGGTTACCGTTCAATCGTGCCTGCTCGGCTGATTGGGTAATCCAGCGGATCAGACCGGTTTTCTCGAAACCCCATTCATACGCCAGGCCGATGATCCAACGAGCGGTTTGCCCTGGCTGCTCAACCAGCAGGCTCTGGACAAAAGCTGCCGACAACCACTCCAGCTCGCTGTTCAGCATGTCGCGCGAGTGATGCCAGCCTTCCTCCGGCCAGAAGAAATACAGCCCGATCCACTCGGTCACCACACTGAAAAACAACGACACCAACAAAATGCCGAGGAGGGTGAAGGGCAGCCCCAGGACCTTGCTGATCAGGCCCTTATCGCGTTGTGGTTGTTGGCTTTTTGCGGTGTCGGTGCTAGTAGCCATGGTCCTCTCCTGCTCAGGACTCCGTGACGATCACAGGCTCGAAGCAGACCAACAGTGGACCGGCGACCGGGTCCACCACCCTAATCTGGAGCACGTTGATCCAGCGTGGAGAGAGACCGTTTTTGCTAAAGCGGTCAAACAGATCATTCCCTTCATGGGCCCCCCATCGAGCAGCGATCAGTAGCTGATGCAAGACGTGGGAGACCGTCTGAGTCGCCGACGTGAGTGCCCGAAGGTGAACGAAACGCAGCTTCACACGGACTTTTCCTTTCATGGTTGAGCTTCCTCTGCAGTTGTCGAAGCGGTCTTGGCCTGGTGCGCTTGCTCCAGCAGATCCGCCGGTAGTGATTCATCCAGCGCCCGTGTTCCACTGCTCATCCACCACTCGCCACCGCCATCGATGTAGCGCTTGCGCATGTGCTGGGCCAGGGTTTGCAGGTCCTTGGGCATGCATTCATCAGGATCGGGGGCGGGTATGGGCATACGGATTTTCCAAAGGTTGGCACCTTCGATCAGGGCAAAGGCTTGCCCCTTCGGCAGACTGACGATGTGGGCCGGTTCTATCAGCGGAACGCTGGTGGAGCTGACCCGGTCCTGGGTGTTGCTGGTGAAGTCGGTACTGCCGGTCGGGTCCGAACTGTCCGTCGCGCCGCTGACCAGCGTGGTGGCGTAGACGTCCACCTTCGGCAATTGCCGGGTCAGCAACTCGGCGGTGGCGGTCTCGCGCACCCGCAGCATGAAGAGGTTGTTGAAATTGCCCACTACCTGACCGGCTTTGGCTCGGTTGCCGATCTTGGCTTCGATATCGCTAAGGGTCTGGGTGTAAGCAGTGACTTGGATACCGGCACCGCCGCCCTTGTTGATCATCGGAATGAACTCATCACCCATCAGTTCGTTGAACTCATCGGCGTGAAGGTTGATGGGGATTTTCTGATCGTGGACAGCACCCGGCAGGCCGTCATCAATGCCGAACTTGTAGATGTGGCCTGCCACGGACACCAGGTCCGAAAACATCGAGTTGCCCACGGCGGCGGCCACCTCTGGATCGGACAAAGCATCGAGCCCAACGTACACAATCGCCCGCTTACGGATGATCTGCATCCAGTCAAAAATCGGCCGAGGATCGTTGAGGTCCGTATAGTTGGGCGAGATCAGCTCGGCCATACGCCCAGTTGTGAGCTTCTCCAGCAGCGGGAGGAGCGAGGCAACGATCTTGTCGAAATAGGTCTTGTCATAGCGGATCGCCGAGCGCAGTCCATCCATCACGGGGTCCGCTACTCTGGTTTGCGACAGGTACTGGTCAATGGCCGTTACGCGCTTCTGCCTGCCTCGCATGTTGTAGGGCGTGTTCTTTTCAGTGAGGGTGCCTTCAATCGTGACAATCACTTCCCAAGCCCTGGGATCGTGTTTGGCAAAGTAGTAACCGCTGTACTCAATGAATAGCGCGTCGATATTGATGACGTGCTGTAGGATCTTCAGGTAGTCCGGGCGGATTCCCAGTTCCACCAACGCTCGGGCAATGATGTTGACAAAGCGCCAGGCGAACTCCCTGAAGGCTGCGCTGTTGCCCTCGCCCGAGAGCTGACCGGCGATGCGACTGGCCACCTCGGAGATGCGCCCAAAACGACCTACGGCGTTGTAGCGCGCCGAAAAATCCGGCCAACCCAGGTGAAAGACATAAAACTCGTCCTCACGCCCGGCGCGCTTGGCTTCGACGTACATACGCTTGAGTAGATCTGCATCGCCCTTGGGGTCGAACACAATCACAGGTTCGAACTCAGGCAACCCGTTGACCATCTCCTTGCGGCGGATATCCTGGGTAATGAATAGCTCTGCCAACCGGGTTTTACCGACCCGTGTCGTGCCCAGGACCAGGCTGTGGCCGACACGTTCTCCCAACGGCAGCGACACCTCGACTTCATTGGGTTCAACGCCATGCAGGCGAGGAGAGCCGCCTACTGGCGGCAGAGGACGCACCGGGTTAAACGGGCTGTCCCAGGCGGTAACGCGGGGCACCAAGCTCAACGGAAAAGGCGCCACCTCCAGGCGTACTTCCAAACGGCGAGCGGCCTGAAATCCGGCGGTGGGCTCCACGTAGCGACGAAACTCGGGCCGGTAGGTCTGCATCAGACGCTGGGTGTGCCGTTGCTCCCACTTGAAACCGAGGCCGATAAATAGTCGGCTGTTGCTCACGGGCACTTGCTTACTGGTCATCACATAGCGCGGCAGCCGACGGATATTGCGCCGATAGCGCAACACCACCAGTGCCTGACGAAGGCGCATCCCGCCGAACCCCAGAAAGAACACCGCCGCCCCGACCCCGAACAGTGGCGTCATCGCCAGCGACCAGGGCGCGAACAGACTCAAGTACGCCCCGATGCCACACACCGCTACGGTGTAGAGCTCCACCGCAGGCCGCAACAGGGCCTCGATGGTATGGGACTGGGTCATGACTACTGCTCGATACCGGTGGCCGTCACCAGCGCGGGGTAGTGCTCTATCCCCAAGCGCTGCGCCAGGTCATCCGCCGCCGCTGGCACCATCTCCAGTCCGGCGCCCAAAGCGCGTAGTTCTGTGAGGGCTGTCATCCGCTGAACATTGACCACCCACCCGACGGCTTTGATTTCACGCAAGACATCGCCACGGCGCTGCAGCCACTGCCGTGACAGCTCGTCATCGCCCACCAGGAACACGGGCTGTAAGCCGGCGGCATTGTGTGTACGGCTCTCGAAGGGCCCAGGGCTCAGCGAAGGGGACTTCACTGGCAACATGTCCGCCTCGCTGTACGCGGTGGTGCGCACTGGCGGCAAGGTCATGGCCCTTGCCGGTTGCTCATCGGGCAACAGGTTGAGCGAGCGGTAGTACGCCAGGGTTGAGGTGCCGCCCCGGTCATCAACGACGATCAGTTCGGCGTGGGTGGCTTTGCACAACAGGCCCGCCACTGTGCCCAGCATCAGAGCGGTCAGTGGTGCGCGGGAGATAAAAGAGGCGTGTGGT
Organism: Pseudomonas sp. MWU13-2862; assembly: GCF_023242495.1. Lineage (NCBI taxonomy): Bacteria > Pseudomonadati > Pseudomonadota > Gammaproteobacteria > Pseudomonadales > Pseudomonadaceae > Pseudomonas > Pseudomonas sp. MWU13-2862. The sequence goes on from NZ_JALMEZ010000025.1 coordinate 4,206, forward strand.
GTTTGTGTCGGGTTCATGGGGTCTTCATTCCTTGAAGGTTGGGGCGGGTGATACGAGTGAGGTGCCGAGCAAAGGCTTGGCGGTAGCGTTTGGCGGGTGCACCGCCAGCGGGGCGGTGGTAGCGGCCTGCGGCAGTGGTCCAGTTGTTGTTCGGGGATTTGTGTTTCAGGAGCAACGCGGTGGCGACGGTCAGGTTGCGGTACGGGTCCAGGGCTTCGCAGGGATGCGTGAAGTGCTCGCCGTTCCAGCCCAGGTTGATCTGGCCCAAGCCCGCATCCACCTGTTTGGCACTGACTGTCCGGAGGGCTTGGAGCAGTGCACCGCACGCCGAGCGCCGATCCGCAAAGCGGTACGACTGGCCCGCCACGTTCAGGGTCCAGGGCCAGGGAACCAACCGGCCACGTACACGGGCACCACTTTCCTGTAGGGCCAGCGCGTACAACACCGGAGAGGGAACCGGCGTGCCCCGGGTCGCCCACTGGTAAGCGGGCGGCGGTAAGGCAGCAGCGCTGACCTGTAAGGCCAGCAGGCCGCCACTCACCAAACCGGCACACGACCACAAGCGGCCCCGGCTCATTGCCTTTGCCATTGGCCAAAGACCTGCCGCATGACGGCAGGAAAGGCCCCGTTGTCGCCCAGACGTGCCCAGTGTCCGGTGTCGTGATTGAGGGTGATGTCGCGGTTGAGCACCTTCTTCGGCTCAATACCGGCCCGCTTGGCCCAGGCCCGAAGGCGGTCGTCTTTGCCCCGGCTGTCGACCAGGTACAGATCAAAACCCTGTGCCGCTTGCTGAAGCTGTCTGACGCGCTCTGGGCAGCCTTTGCAGTCCGAAGTGACAAACACTGCCAACCGAGCCGATGAAATCACAGGAGACGCCTGGGCCGTGCTCTCGGTGCCGATCAGGTTCACCGGCAGTTGCCCGGGGTACAAACGCTGATAGGCCTCGTTGTAGGCGTTCTGGTAAGTCAGCAGCTTTTGCACTCGGACGAACTCCGCCTGCACCTGCTGTTCGGCATAGCGCTGCTGTTCCTGTGGATCTCGCGCCTCAATACCCAATGCCGTCAGCGGATCGAGGTTGGGCGAGTACACACCGAGCGGTCCTTGCATCAAGCGGCGATAGCGTTGCCACTCTTCTGGCTTGAGGCCCCATTCAGAGGCCAGCGCCTGCTCAAGTGCTTGAGTCGGGAGCTCCTGATGCTGGATGTGTGGTGTGCTTTCAACGGTCAGAGGGGTCAGCGTTTCGGCTTGAGCCACCAGGGACGGCAACAGACAGGCACCGCTCAACCACAGACAAAGAGGGGATATGTTCATGGCGCAGCCCTCACGGGATCGAGATGGAGAGCGAACCACCATCAGGCCGAATCCATTGGGCTTTGCCTGGCTCCAGCGCTTCCAAACGCCAGCCCAAGAACACCCGGCCCGGCCGAAGCAGTTCGATGTCCTCCAGTCGCCGCACCCCTGTGAGCGCCACCGCTAAAAACAACTCACCGCCGCGTGACTCCAGACCCACGACGGTGAACGGCAGTCGCGTGGACGCGGTGGTGTTGGTTCTGCGAGGGTGCACGACCTTGGGCAGCCTCGATGAAGGCCTCCGCGCGGCGGCAGAAGACGGTACCGGCGCAGTGGTCGGGGAGGGAGGCGTTTCTACGGCCGCTTTGAGCGCCAGCAGCGCGCCCTCGGTGTTTTCCACCTGGGTGGTCAGAGCAGCGACGCCTGAGACGACGGTCGCTACGGAACGATCCGCGGCCAGCGTCTCAATACGTTGAAGAAGCGTCTTTTGCGCGACTTGAAAGTCGGCCTCTGTCACGCATGACTGCAAACCATCGAGTTCGGTATCCACCCTTTTCAGGTGCAACTGGATGCTTTCCAGACCTTCGTGAGAGGGCATTGACTCCACAGCGTCGGAAAGCATCGAGAGCTTGTTTCCCAGGTAGACCGCTGTGCCTGCTAGCAAAATCAGCGTCACACCTTGAATGGCCGAATACACTGTAGGACGTTTCATTGCTCACCTCCCAACGGCTGCGCCATAGGTGAGGAAAACGCTCCCGTTGTACCCGCCACCGGACCAACCAGCACGGTTGTCGGTAGCTGATCAGTCACATCGTCTCGCGCCGCAAAGCAGACGCTCCGGGCTCTTTCGTCCACCTCCACACGCCAGGCTGGGCCAGCCAACGTCAGCAGTGCATTGCGTACGGTGATAGGCCCAAGCCGGTAGTGCGCCGCTGGAAGCGGATGGGCATACAGCACCTGCACGCCGCCAGTCTCTGCGGCGATCGCCGGGCACAACCGATAGCCGGAATGGCGCAGAACGTAGTGCATCGCTTCGTGAACCGTCGGGTTCAGCGTCTCCGGCAATCGGATATCGATCACTTGGCTCAGCAAATCCAACTGCTCGGTTCGGGGAAACGTGCTGGCGAGGGTATAGCGCCCCTCACGCTGAGCCGGCGAGCGTTCAGGCTGCAGCCATTGAACCTGGGACGAACGTGAAACCTTCGACACGGAAGGCCGCACAACCTCTCTCTGGGGAGACGAAGTCATCAATGAGTTGCAGCCCGACAGCGCGATCACCGTCAGTGGCAAGGCGAGTTTTACAGCAGTGGCCAAAGGCCGAGTAGGGGAGAAAAACATCCATGTGTCCTCACGCGTTGGTAAGAACACATTTGCAAATCAGAGCAATCGGCGCAGCAAACAAACAGGATTTGGGTCGATGTGATTTTTCAGGTGACCTTCTGCTGGAAGGGACACCGCAGCATTAGGCATCAGCTGTTTGGGCGGTTTCGAGAGGGCAACCAGTTTTTCAGTCTGGAAGAACTGGCGCTTCAGCGAGCAGCTTTTCGGATGACGAAGCAGAGTGATGGGGGCATCAAAGACGGGTGAGCGTGAGCTCCAACTGCCGATGCTCCCAAGCGCTCAGTAGATCAACGGGATTGGTTCCGTAACGCTGCCAATCGTCGAGTGTTCCTGTTCTTCCGGCAGGGCACGTCGCGGCTTCACAGTAAGTGAGGGTGTCGCCGTCATTGAACAGCGTGAGCGTCCAGTGATCTACCTCAACGGGCATAGGTCCGGTATGGATCTCGTTCCAGCATTGTGTACTCAGTCGACGCAGGGTACGTACCCCCAGGGCGACCTCTTTGAGCACCTGATAAACTTCACGAGCGGTGAGGGAGGCGGCTGTCGTCATGCGCTTTGTTCCTCTGGGGTCCAGCTAACAGACGGTGCGAGTGATCTGCTTTTGCGACTCTGCATTGCAATACACGGACTGGAATGGGGGCTATCAGTATACTGACGTCTTCATTCCTCAAGATGCCCGAATAGCATGTTGAGGCTGGGAGGACACGATGTATGGTGATTTACGATCGTCCAAGAGTCGCTACACTTCCCGCTCTCTGTTTTGGACCCCGCTATGAATCTCTCTGACGTCGTTCTAGTGCTGCTCTTGGCCGCACGTATTCATGGTACGGATGAAGCGGTGAGGGCATCGGCCAAGAGCTGCGTGAAGAAGTTGCCACGGTCTAAGCGCGACCTGATCTACAACGTGATCAACAGCCGCAGCCCCATGGAACTGGTCGCTCTCCTGGCTGAAAATCTCGACGACTGAACAGCGAAATGCTTGGTTCGTTTTCCTGATTCAGGAGATGACATCACCGTGACCTAATTGGCTGAAATTCAGCAAAGCCCCCCTGCGGGAGGATTCCCAGCAGGGGTAGGTGGAACCCACTCAACAAGCAGAAGGCATCAGCGGACCGACGAAATCTGGTCTTGCAGTGTCAACACTCTTCGGCCTGGTGCGGCGTTTACGAGACGCCTTTTGGACCAATCGAGTATTGGCCACATACCAGTGACTCAGATCGATGCCTTTGGTGCGAACCATTGCTGGCAGGCGATCCATTTCACGAACCAGAGAATCTGGGACGCAGGGAGGTGGTAGCTGAATTGAAGGGCTTGCCTTGGGTTGGGTGACAGGCAATACATTCGTTGATTTCACTGCACTCAGGAATTCCCGTGTGACAGCGCCGAGTGCGAAGCCAATGTTGTAGCTGAGTGTGGACATGGTGTTCCTCCTGCAGAACAGGGTGCGGAGAAAACACTGTCCTCTAGGGGAAGTGATTCCCCGTTAGGTGAGTTGCATCAGGTTTCTATCGACGGTTGTCGTTCAGATGAAGACGTGGGCAAGAGTCCGTCTGGTCGCAGACAGCCTCCAGCCACGGGTTCAGATCTGCCACTGCAGGGGCCGAAGTGAAACCAGAAGGCGGGCGCCCGGGGAGGGCGCCTTGATAAGGGTTACATCAGCCCATGTTGGGTCATGGACAATGGATCACCGGCACCGACAATGATGTGGTCCAGCAACACCACGTCAATTAGCGCCAGGGCCTTACGTAGTCGTTGGGTCAGTATGCGATCAGCCTGACTGGGTGTGGTGCACCCCGAAGGATGATTGTGAGCTGCGATGACCGCTGAGGCGTTGTGGGCAATTGCACGCTTGACCACCTGCCTGGGATGAACAGTGGTTTGATCAATGTCTCCTTGAAACAGTATTTCAAACGCGAGGACTTGGTGTTTGGTGTCCAGGAAAAGGATGGAAAAGACCTCGCGATCCATCCCGGCCAGTTTCAGTTTGAGGAAGCGGCCGACCTCTGGTGGGCTTTCGAGCTTAGGGCCCCGAGCAAATAGCCGTCGATCCAGAATCCGCATGGCCTTTTCGATCAACACATCTTCCTGGGCTGGGCTTAGTGCAGCTAGAGCCCGCATGTCGTTTGGGGCGTGGGTAGAACTCATGACGTCAACCTCTGTTTCCAATCATGGAGGCACGCCATCCCCGAGGGACGCGTATGCCCCCGAAGGTGAAAGAAGGCGCCGGTCAGGGCGCCTGGGTGATGGATCAGACCGCGTGGTGCGCGACCGTTGCAGCTTCCGTGATGTCGGTTAGATCACCGATATCGCTGGAAGCAGAGTCATAGGCAGTCTCTGGTGCATTTGTTGTATCTAGCGGATTGGATGTCTGCGCTACATTCGCCGAATCGACGTCTGATTCCTCTTCCTTGGGCGCGTGGTACACCACTTCACCATCGATTTTGATCAAGGACAGAGAAAGTAAATTGCTTATCAGTCTGGTATCCGGCTGACCTCTGAACTCACCTGTCTGATGGGTGAAAGACCTGGTCCAAAGGCCGCTGAGTTTGAAGCATGCCACGACGGTCTGACCTGAGTTGATCTCTTGTGCACAGTGGCTGATGAGCTGTTTGGCCTCGGTACCGACCACGGTGCAACTAAAGTACCTGTATTCGACTTTGTCGGCAGGGCCCATGAGCACGGTAACGGAAACCTTCAGGTACGATTGTTTATGATATGTGATCGTGCTGACATTGTTGAGATAGCCGATGCAGTCAAGGTACATGTTGAAATGCTTTTTTTCTTCAGCAACGGGTTGAGTTTGAGTCGTCATGAGTGTCTCCAATTTCAATAGGAAAATGGGGAAACACTCATCCCCAAGGGGAAAGTGATTCCCCATTGAGTGGTGGTGCAGTAGGCATTCGGCCGTCAAAGGCACTGACGACTGACCGCGATGATGAATGCGAGAGCGGTCCGGTGGTGATCAACGCGATCATCGCGTCGTAGCCTTTTAGATCCGGGCTACCTGGGCATGTTGCCGACAACGTCAGCAGGACACCCCTTCAGCATGAGAAAAAGAACCCCAGTTGGTCTAGTCCTCCCTTTCAGACGGGGTATGTCGGATATTTCAACTTGAGCGCCGTCAGCTTGGCGAAGCATCCCGTGTCGTGCCACTTCCCATGCTTCCTCTGGTTGATACACCTCGGCCCTACCTTCGAAAAATAAATGCAGTGGGACGTAATCCTGTTTTCCCCTGGCATTCCGCGCCCAAAAAAGGTCATAAAAGGAGAGGCGAAACGGAAGGGGCCAAGGGAAGCAAAACGAAGGGCAAAGGGCCTACCCGCAAACGGTCATCCGTGCACTGAACAGCCAAAAGGCTCCCTCACACCACACGGATGGCAGGCTGAATGTTCTGGCAATTCAAGCTGAAAAAGGCGGCTGATCATGAGCCAACTCGCAAGACCGGGGCGTCCAACTATTTCACACCGCAGACTGCCGCCGAGCTGTTGTCGACCCCGCGCCGGCGCAAACTCCTAGAGCACATCTGGCAGCGCACCTCGCTGTCCCGTAAACAGTTCTCCGAACTCTACCTGAGCCCCATCGAGCGCTACGCCGAACTGGTTCAGCAACTGCCCGCCTCTGAAAATCATCACCACGCTTACCCTGGCGGTATGCTTGATCACGGCCTTGAGATCGTGGCCTATGCCTTGAAAATCCGACAGTCCCACCTGCTGCCCATGGGCGCTCCCCCTGAAACCCAGGCAGCGCAAACCGAAGCCTGGAGCGCCACCGTCGCATACGCGGCCCTTTTGCATGACCTTGGAAAAATCGCGGTCGACGTGGAGGTGCACCTGGACGACGGAACAATCTGGCATCCGTGGCAGGGCCCGGTCAGCCGCGCGTATCGCTTTAAGTACCTGAAGGGCCGCCCCTACAAGCTCCACTGCGCCGCGACGGGCTTGCTCTCCTTGCAAGTGCTGCCACCGTCGATTCTCGATTGGCTGAGCACCTATCCAGAACCCTGGGGCGCACTGATCTACGTGCTGGCCGGGCAATACGAACATGCCGGTACCTTGGGTGAACTGGTCAGTCAGGCTGATCAGGCGTCGGTGGCGCAGGAGCTGGGGGGGAATCCCGTTCGGGCACTGGCCGCGCCGAAGAGCTCCCTGCAGCGTCAATTGATTGAAGGGCTGCGCTATCTCGTCAACGAGCGGCTCAAGCTGAACCAGGCTCGTGCTTCAGACGGCTGGCTCACGGATGACAGCGTGTGGCTGGTCAGCAAGACGGTAGCGGACAAGCTTCGCGCGCACTTGCTGTCTCAAGGTGCGGATGGGATTCCGTCCTCGAATGCCACGCTGTTTAACGTCCTGCAGGACAACGCGATCATTCAGGTCAACACTGATGGCAAGGCGATCTGGACTGCCACCGTTGAGAGTGGCAAATGGAAAAAGACCCTGACGTTCCTCAAAGTCTCGCCGTCGTTGCTCTGGGAGGAGGGTAAACGCCCTCCGGTATTTAGCGGTTCGATCACGGTTGAAACGGCAGTCGAAACAACGGGGGAACGAAATGAAACAACGGCCGGGGATCGCTCATCGCCTGGACTCTCTCCACCTTGGGAGATGGAGTCTGACCTGATGCAGATATCTGCTCAGGCGAGTTTCATCTTGGAGGCGGATGCACCCTGCGGTTTAGAAGAGGGGGCGCTAGAGGAGGAACCACCGGAGTGGTTTCGGATGTTGAACGAGGGCAGCTCAATGGAGGTGTATCACCATGAGGCTGATGAACCGGTCACTGCCGAGCCCCGTCCATCGCCCGTGCGCCAATCCCCGCTTTCACGCCAACCTTCCTCGCCAGTTCGTTTGCCAATCCCAGACGTGAAAGTGAAAGACCTGGGAGAGGCTTTCATGACATGGCTGCGCCAAGGCATTCTGAAGCACACAATCACCATTAACGACGCTCACGCTTCGGTCCATAGCGTCGCCGAGACGGCCTTTCTGGTTACGCCGAAGATCTTTCAGCGTTATGCCCAGGAACACCCCGAAACTGCACGAATGGCCAAGGAGCAGGGGACCAGCGACTGGCGTTGGGTACAGCGTCGTTTCGAGAGACTGGGCCTGCACCACAAGAGTGAAGGGGGGCTGAATATCTGGATCTGTGAGGTCAAAGGTCCTCGCAAAACCCGAGGTATCAAGGGCTATTTGCTCAAGGATCCACTGCTGATTTTCACTGAGAAGCCCTATGACAACCCGTATCTGAAGTTAAAGGACTCGAAGGGCTGAAGTTCCTACGCCTGCACGACTTTGTCGATGTCACGGATGCCAGTGCGTTCCTCTACAGCGAGTTCGCCCTGATGCGACGGCTGTGTCATCCCAGTGTGGTACGTACCTACAGTTTCGAAGTCGACACTGCTTGTGCGCGGACCTTCATGACCCAGGAGTTGATCGAGGGCATGGGCCTGGACCGGCTGCTGTGCGAGCGGCCCGAGGGCTTGCCTTGGCCTGTGTTGCAGCCGATTGCCATTGGCCTGCTGGAGGCATTGGCCCATGTGCACCAGCGTGGGGTGCTGCATGGCGATGTGAAACCCGGCAATGTCCTGTTGGCGAAGGATGGCCCGCGGCTGTTCGATTTCGGCCTGGGTCGGCCGATGGCGGGTGTGTTGCCCGGGCTGGCGCAGTTGAACCGGTCGCGCTTCAAGGCCTGGACGCCGGCGTATGCGGCAGCCGAACTGCTGGAAGGGGCGCCATTATCGGTCGCGACGGACATCTATGCCTTGGGATGCGTGCTGTATGAGCTGGCCAGCGGCATGCACCCTTTCCATCGTCTGGATGCGCTCAAGGCCAGGGACCAAGGTCTGGAGCGAACCCTGCGACGTCCGGCACAACTGCCGGGCCGTCTCTGGCCTGCCTTGCGCCAGACGCTGAGCTTCGACCCCGAGCAGCGGAGCATCAATGCCGATCAGTTGCTGGAGGCGTTTCGCAAGGTCCCGCTCCGGCGCCGCTGGCCGCGCCTTTGGCTCCGTTGCTAGTACCCGCGCTGCACGTTCGCCAGGTTCTCTGGTGTCAGGCCGTTGAGGACGCGCTCGAGATTGGCGAGGAAACTGTCGGCAATTTCGTGACCACTGTTGCTGGAAATCGCCGACGTATGGGGTGACAGACGAACCCGTGGATGGGCGTAGAACGGATGTCCGTCCGGCAGCGGTTCGGGCTCGGTGACGTCCAGCGAGGCGAGGCCGATCGTTCCGTTCTCCAGTGCTTCAAGCAACGCTCCCTGGTCAAGCAGGCCACCACGCGCGATGTTGATCAGATGCAGGCCGGGCCTGGCGCTGGCGAGCACGGCAGTGTTGACGATATGCCGGGTCGCGCCGGTCAGGGGGGCGGCCAGCACCAGGTGATCGGCGCGGGCAAACAGGTCATGGATATCCCGCGCGGCCTCGACACCTTCCACCTCGAAGGGCGTCTGGCTCTGACGCAACGCCAGCACCTTGATGCCCAGGGCGTGGGCCTTGGCCGCGAGGCTGCGACCGATGGCACCAAAGCCGAGAATCCCCAGGGTGGTGCCCTTGAGCGGTGTCAGCGCAGTGAAATTCCACTGTGAGTCATGCACCCAGATGTCCGGTAGACGCTTGGCGGCGGCGAAGATCGCGGCCAGGGCGAATTCGGCGATGTTCTCGGCGGCGCTGCCCCGTGACGTACTCACCGGTGGGCCGTCGAAGAACCATTTGGGGTAGAAGTCGATACCGGAAGACACCACCTGAATCCATTTCAACCCATAGGGCCAGCCCGGCGGTGGGGTGTCCGGCGCCAGGTAGCCGCGTACATTGATCGGCCGCGCCAGCAGGATACTGACCTCGGGTGCCAGGTCGCTGGGTACCCCGGCCGGGACGCCGATAAGGCGCACGCCAGGGTGCGCTTGGGCGAGGCGCTGGCGGACCACCTCGTTGAGGTCTTCATCCAATTGGCTGGCAATCACAAGCTGGTTCATGGGCGTTCCTTTGGCTGGCGCTGGGCGAAGACGGCTTTGCCGACACCTTGCAGCACGGCATCGTTCTGCGGCGTGTGAACGCGACTGCAGAGCACGTCGCGGTAATGCCGTTGCAAGGGGTTGTGGCGTGACAGGCCGGGATTGCCGGACGCCTCGATGGCCAGTTCGACGGCACGGATGGCGTTGCCGGTGACCAGGAATTTCAGTTGCGCGGCGTTGCTCGTGGGCGTGTGTCCCTCAGCCGCGGCATCGAGCAGGCTGCGGTTGGCGAACAGCAAGGTGTCGATATGCCCGACGGTTTCCTGGAAGCGCGGCAGGGTCGAGAGTGCCGCGCCGAGGTTGGAGGGCTTGCGTTGTTCCAGCCAGCCCACCAGCCAGTCCCGAGCCGCTTGGGCAACGGCGTCGTAGACCGATGAAAGCAGTACCGACATCCACAGGAAGCCGTCGCCATCCAGCTCGGGTTGCGGTGCGCTCCAGGGGCTGACGCTGACGGCGTGATCCAGCGGCACCAGGACATTGTCGAATACCACCTCGTGGCTGCAGGTGGCGCGCATGCCCAGATGGTCCCAATCCTCGATGATGCTGATGCCGGGCGTGTCCTTGTGCACCAGCCAGGCACCGACCAGCGGGTCTTCATCGGTGCTGCGGGCCCAGACGCTGAACCAGGTCAGACCGTGGCTGCCGGTGGAGTAGATCTTGCGCCCGCTGATCCGCCAGCCGGCAGAGGTGCGGCGCGCGACGGTCGCCGGCAGGCCGCCACGGGCTGGTGTACCGAGGTCCGGTTCGACGCGCAAGGCGTTGATCAGCGCCCCCTTGCTCACCGCGTCCTCGGCCACCTGCGTGCGCAAGGCCGGAGGCCAGGTTTTGCTGTCCTGCAAACGGGTGTGTTGCAGGTACTGCATCACCAGGATCAAGGCGGTGGAGGGCTCGCCCTTGGCAATGGCGCTGATGGCCTTGCGCGCCTGGGCCAGGTTGGCGCCGCCACCGCCCAGGGCCTTGGGCACGGTCAGGGCCACCAGGCCGTGTTCGTGCAACAGCTTGAAATTGTCATGGGGGAAGGCGCCGCTTTCGTCGTAAAGATGAGCGGTGGCGGCCAACTGACTGCTGATGCGTTCCAGCAAGGCTTCGAAATTGGCAACTGCCACCGAGCGCAGCAGTGGCGTTTGTTGAGAGGAAAGGCTCATGGTCGGCTCACTCGATCAAAATAGTGTTTATATCGGCAGCAACTTGAACTGCCGATCCCACAACGGGCTGACATCCAACCGCTGGCTCAATACCCCGGCGCTGAAAAACAGATCCGCCACTTCCTGCTGCGAAGCGATGGCCTGCTCATTCACTTCGATCAGCTTGTAGGGCTGGCTGCGGCTGTTGTACATGTCGAGGAACACCGCTTTATCCACCCCCAGCAGTTGCGCCGATTTCACGGCCCAGGGCTCGGGGTTGTTGTTCATCCACTCCAGGGTGCGCGCTTCGCGCTGCAGGTAGTCCTGGATCGCCTGTTTGCGCAGAGGGTCCTCCAGGGCGGCGGGGCGGGCCGCGATCAGGTAGTTGCCCGAGAGGTAGCCCAGGGCGGTTTTCAGCACCCGGGCTCCACTGCGAAATTTCGCCAATTGGATAAACACGCCGTAGATCACCCAGGCGTCCAGCTGGCCGCTCTGGAACGCGCTGAAACCATCTTGTGGGGTGAGTGCCACGGCGGTGATGTCGTTCAAGGTCAGCCCTTGTTCCTTCAGGGCCTTGATCAAAAAGTAGTGGGACGTGGTGGAGCGCACATAGCCCACCCGCTTGCCCTTCAGTTGCTCGACGGATTCCAGTTTCGAGTCCTTGGGGATCAGGATCACCTGGTTGTTCACGTCGCCTTGAAGGACGGCGATCAGCTTGGGCTCGCGATGGCTCTGGATCGAGAAGATCGGCGGGATTTCACTCATGCCGCCGATGTCCAGGCTGCCTGAAGCCAAGGCTTCGACAATCAGGTTGCCGCCGGCAAATTCCGCATAGTCGACTTTGTAGGGGGTATCGGAGGTGCCGGCATCGTCGGTGAAATAGGAGTCCTGGCCACGGTAGCTGGCGACGGCGAGGGTCAGCTCCGAAAGTTTTGCCGTGGCCCCCAGCGCCCGTGGCACCAGGGTCGACAACCCCAGTGCGGCCAAGGCTACGGAGCTGGCGGTCAGGAAACCGCGACGATTGAGCTGTCCCTGGATGATCGTGTTCATCATGGTCAGGCCAGTGCCTCCTGTTGCGCTTCGGATTCAAGGGCGAGGCTATGGCGATTGGCCGGGACCTCCAGGCCGAGGTTGTCGCGCAGGGTGACGCCGCTGTATTCGCTGCGAAACAGACCACGTTGCTGCAACACGGGCACCACCTGTTCGGTGAAGGACTGCAAGCCATCCGGCAGTAGCGAGTTGATAATGAAACCGTCGGCCGCGCCCGCTTCGAACCAGGTCTGGATCGCGTCGGCGACCAGCTCCGGGGTGCCGACGAAATCACGTTTGGGGCGCGAAAAGCGCAGCGCCACTTCCCGCAACGTCAGGCCTTCGTCCCGGGCCAGCTGTTTGATGCGGTCAGAGCCGCCTTTCTGGCTGTTGGAGCCCAGGTCGCCCAATTCGGGGAACGGCGCGTCCAGTGGATATTGGCTGAAATCATGGTCGTTGAACGGCCGACCCAGGGCCACGATGGCATCCTCGACGGTCACCAGTTCCACGGCTTGTTGATAGCGGCTTTCCACCTCGGCTTCATCGCGGCCGACAATCGGCCGGATGCCCGGCAGGATCGACAGCTGATCGGCATCGCGGCCAAAACCACGGGCGCGCTTTTTCAGGTCCTGGGCATAGGCACGGGCTTCGTCGAAGTTCTCGGCGTGGACAAAAATCGCATCGGCATTCTCGGCGGCAAAGTTACGCCCGGCCTCGGAGGTGCCGGCCTGGAAAATCACCGGCTGACCCTGGCGGGAACGGGCGATGTTCAGTGGGCCCTTGACCGAGAAAAACTCACCCTTGTGTTCCAGGGCATGCAGCTTGCCGGGGGTGAAGAACTCGCCGCTTTGCTTGTTATAGGCAAAGGCATCGTCCTCCCAGGAGTCCCACAGGCCCTTGACCACTTCCACGTGCTCCTTGGCGATGCGATAGCGCACGGCATGGGGCGGGTGTTCGGCCTTGCCGAAGTTGTCGGCGGTACCGCTGAGCCAGGAGGTCACCACGTTCCAGCCGGCGCGGCCGCCACTGATATGGTCAAGGGAGGCAAACTGGCGCGCCACCTGGAAGGGTTCGGTGTAGCTGACGGTCACGGTCGCCACCAGGCCGATGTGCGACGTCAGCGCCGCCAGGGCCGATAGGATGGTCAGCGGTTCGAAGCGGTTGAGGTAGTGGGGGCTGGATTTTTCATGGATATGCAGGCTGTCGGCAATGAACACGAAGTCGAACTTCGCGCCTTCCGCCAGTTGTGTCTGCTGCTTGTAGAAGCCGAAGTTGACACTGGCGTTGGGCTGGGCCTGCGGATGGCGCCATTCGCCCCAGCCATGGCCGACGCCATGGACCATCGCACCGAGTTTCAGTTGGCGTTTGCTCATGTTCTCACTCCTTTAGCGGGACGGCTGTTTATCGAGAAGCTTGGGTAAAGGGGGCACGCTGGGCGTTGAAGCTCTTGTCGAAGCCTTGGGAGACGTCGATGTGTCGGGTGAGAAGCCCTTCTTCCTGGTAGATGTCAGCGGTGGTTTGCAGGCCGCTGATCACCGCGTCGTCGATCGCCACCGGTTGCATATGGGTGGCCTTGGCCACGGCTATATGCACCGCCAGGGGCAGGCCGGTGATTTTGGCCAGGGCGGCGGCATAGGCTTCGGGATGGGCATTGCTCCAGCGATAGGCGCGATCGACCCGGGCGACGAAGTCGTCCAGTTGCTGGCGCTTGCCGGCAATGGCCTGGCTGGTGGCCGCGAGGTACAAGTGGTTGGTCAGCAGGCTGTCACCACTGACCAGGACCTTGGCCTGGCTCTGGGTGGTGGCGATGGTGGTGTAGGGATCCCAGGTCGCCCAGGCGTCGGCGCTGCCGTTGTCCAGCAGCAGGCGCGACTCGCTGGGTAGCAGGTAGATGAATTGCACGTCCTGGGTGCTCAGGCCGACACTGCGCAGCGCCTTGATCGCCAGGAAGTGGCCGATGGAGCCGCGGGTGGTGACGATACGCTTGCCCTTGAGATCAGCGGCAGTGTTCAGCGGCGAATCCTTCAGCGTGAGCATGGCCGTGGTGTAGCGCCCCTCGGCGTGGATGATGCTCACCACCTTCAGCGGCGCACCGGCACCGAGGGCGAAGACATAGGGTGCATCGCCCAAGGCGCCGATATCCACGGCACCGGCATTCAGTGCTTCACCCAGCGGGGCGGCGGCGGGGAACTCGGAAAACTGGATCTCGTAGGGCACGTCGGCCAGTTCGCCGGAGACCTCCAGCAGCACTTTGATCGTCGACTTTTGATTGGCCACCAACAGCGGTTGCAGGTCGGCGGCGTGGCTCGCCGCGCCGAACGCGAGGGCGCTGGCGAGCAGCAGGTGCTTGAACGGTTGGGTAAAGCGCATGACAGCGTGCTCCAGGCGAAGCTTGATGTTTCGTGTCACCTCCGCCTGGAGAAAGGGGTCGGGCTGAATTCAATGTGTGGTATGGCAAACGGCGCTGCCCGGCATGCGGTGCAGAAGCCTGGAGGGCTCAGATCACGAAAAAGCCATGGGTGCCGTCGCGGGCCAGTTGCTCCACCAGGCCGAACTCCCAGTCCAGGTAGGCCTGCATGGCTTCCCTTGGGTTGTCGGTGCCTTCATAGGGGCGGCGATAGCGGTCGATGCGCGGTGAGGCGAGGTGACTCTCGCCTTCTTCCAGCGGCAGTTGTGCGGCAATCCAGCTGGCGGTGCCGTCTTGCAGCAGGAACACCTGCTTGCCGGTCAGGGCCTCGACTTCGGCCACCGCCAGGCGCGCCAGTTGGCTGCTGCCACAGGTCAGCACATAGCGTTGCGTTGCCGGCACCTTGGCCAGGGCTTGCGGCAATTGCCCGCGCAGGGCCCACCAGGCGCCGGGGATGTGGCGTTTGACGTAGTTGGCGCTGCTGGTGAAGTCGAGTACGGCGGTGTCGCCGTGGGTCAACCACTCGGCCAGGGTCTGCGGGCTGATGACTTCGGCCTGCCGAGCTGCAGGGACCGGTGCCTGCCACGGGCCTTGCTCGCTGAAATGAGCCGGTTGCAGGTCATCCAGCACATGCACTTCCCAACCCAACTGGGCGAGCCAGGAGGCGGACATATTGGCCCTTACACCGTCGTCATCGGCCAGCACCAGGCGCGCACCGCGCACGCTGGCGACATGATCGGTTTCCTGCACCAGTTGGCCGCCCGGCGTCGAGCGGGCGCCAGGCAGGTGACCGGCTTCGTATTCTTCCGGGGTGCGTACGTCGAACAGGTAGGTGGTACGCGCCGCTTGCTGCTGCCAGCCTTGCAGGTCGGCCAGGGTGGCGCGGCCCACGTGGGCCTTGTCGGCAACGCGGCGAGCTTCCTGGGCGGCGACCTGGCGATGTTCTTCCGAGGTGGGGGCGAAGCGTCGCGACTGACCGTGCTGCAGCGTCTGGCCGGCGAGGGTCCAGCCGATGGTGCCGTTGCGCAGGGCGAATACCCGATTGGCGATGCCGGCATTGATCAGCGACTGGGTGCCGATGATGCTGCGGGTGCGCCCGGCGCAGTTGACGATTATATGGGTGGCCGGATCCGGCGCCAGCTCGCGGGCGCGTAACACCAGCTCGGCGCCGGGGACGCTGATGCCAGTGGGAATACTCATGGTCTGGTACTCATCAAAACGCCGGGCATCGAGCACCACCACATCGGCCTCGCTGTCGAGCAGCGCCTGGACTTCTTCCGCCGCCAGGGACGGGGTGTGGCGGCGGCTTTCCACCAGCTCGCCGAAGGCCTTGCTGGGCACGTTGACGTCGATAAACAGCTCGCCACCGGCGCGGCGCCAACCATCAAGACCGCCCGCCAGCAGGCTGACCCGGGTATAGCCGAGCGCCTGCAAGCGCTCGGCGGCGATGTTCGCCAGGCCTTCGCCGTTGTCGTAGACCGTCACCTGGGTATCGCGGCGGGGGATGCGCGAGTAAACCTCCAGCTCCAGTTTGGACAGCGGGATATTGGCGGCGAACAGAGGGTGGGATTCGGCGAAAGGTGCTTCCTCGCGTACATCGACGAGGGCGACTTCTTCATGGTCCAACAGGGCCTGGCGAATCTGGGCGAAGGTGCGGTTCGATACAGTGCTCATTGGGCAGGGCTCTCTTTGGACAAATCCCAGATGTTCGGGAGAAAGGCGTTGGAATAACCGGATATAAACAGTTTCTCGCTGCCGTCGGGCTGATACACCGCACGGCGCACGGCACCGATATTGGCGCCGTAGACATGGATGCTGATGGACACCTGGTCAGCAAAGGCATTGCTGACTTGATGGATGTCACCGATCTTCGGCGAGACGGCCTCGACCTGGCCCGGTTCCAGCCGGATCGGTTTGCCCTCGGCGCTCAACGTGCCGTCGGTGTTGCGTTCGAACCCTTGGGAATACTCGGCGCCGCGCAGCATGCCGATCAGCCCCCACACCCGATGATCATGAATCGGCGTGCTTTGTCCCGGTCCCCACACAAAGCTGACGATGCTGAAACGCTGCCGAGAATCGGCATGCAGCAGAAATTGCTGATAGCGCTCGGGGCTGGGCTGGGCAAATTCGTCCGGCAGCCAGTCATCATGGCTGACCAGTTGCGCCAACAGCTTGCCGCCGCGGTGCAGCAGATCGCCTTCGCGAGGGTTGCCGTCGATCAATTCCGCCAGGGCGCCTATGAATGCTCTGAGTCTCTCCGGGTGTCGGGCCTGGGTCATGGCAGTTCCATCGTGGGTGGTTCGTGGTGGTGGGTTATCTAAGCATAATGTTTATAGTTAATATGCTATTTTTTAATGATTAGGTTATAGCTGAAAGTAATTTAGAACCGGTTTGAATAGCGTTAGGCGTTATCGATGGGGCGGGTGGGCTATCCAGGCGGCGTTTATGTAACTATGCTTTTCACACATCTTAATGACTGTTCTCTATGTGCGGCCCAAATGAAAATTGACGATATCGATGCCTTTGTCGAAGTGATTCGTTGCCAGTCCATCAGCCATGCCGCCGAGTCGTTGCAACTGACCCAGCCGGCGATCACCCGCCGCGTGCAGAACTTCGAGCAGGCGCTCGGAGTGGAGTTGTTCGACCGTAACACCAAGCCTCTCAAGCCTACGCTGATCGGAACCCGGGTGTATGAACAGTGCCGTCTGATCCTGCGGGAGATGGATGCATTGCGCGAGTTGGTGGCCACCGATGCACCGCCCACCGGGTTGTTGCGCCTGGGTGTGCCGCAAACCATCGGTGACGTGGTGCTGCTGGACGCCCTCAAGCACCTGCGCACCGAATACCCCGATCTGCGCGCCCAGGTGGCCACGGGCTGGGGCAGCCAGTTGGTCGGCAAGATCGAGCGCGGTGAACTGGACGCGGCGGCGGCGCTGTTTCCGGCGGGCAAGATCTTCCCGGACAACATCATCGGTGAATCCATCGGCAAGATGGAACTGGTGGTGGTGTGCGCCAAGGCCCAGTTGCCCAAGCGCCCGTGCAAGCTGGCGGATGTCTACCAGAACGGCTGGATTCTCAATCCCGATGGCTGCGGCTTCCGGGCCGGGCTGCAACGCACCCTGTCGGACCAGGGCCTGGCCTTGCGGGTCAACCTGGAAACCTTCGGTACCGAGTTGCAGTTGGGCTTGGTGGCTGACGGCCTGGGGCTGGGCCTGGTGCCGCGGCCGTTGCTGGAACGCAGCGTCCATCGCGAGCAACTGGCGGTCATGCCCCTCAAGGATTTCAAGCCGGTGATGGACCTGTGGCTGATCTACCCGCACTTCCTCGGCAACCTGCAAGGGCCGGTGGATGCCTTTGGCAAACGGGTGGCGGCGTCGTTGCACAAAGTCAGAAACGCCGCATGATTGCGCTGCTGGATATGAAAAAAAATAATAATTAGCTTAGATTAAAATGTGCTTTTTATTATTTTTTTCCATCCCATAGGCTTGTCTGGAAGTCCTTAAGGCCATCCAGGAAGTTTTGCCATGAGCAGCGTCAGTCCGTTATCCAGCGTTTCGAACAATGTCCGACTGCGGGTCACTGCAGAAGAGTGGGAGGTCCGTGTCAAGCTGGCTGCGGCCTATCGGCTGGCGGCCTTGTACAAGTGGACCGATCACATCTACACCCATTTCTCCGCCCGGGTGCCGGGGCCCGAGGAGCATTTCCTGATCAATGCCTTCGGGCTGTTGTTCGATGAAATCACGGCCTCCAACCTGGTCAAGGTCGACATCGATGGCACCCTTGTCGATGACCCGACCGGGCTGGGCATCAACTACGCCGGTTATGTGATCCACAGCGCCATCCATGCTGCCCGCCCTGACCTGCAAGCGGTGTTGCACACCCATACCCGCGACGGCATTGCGGTGTCGGCACAGAAGGGTGGGTTGTTGCCTATTTCCCAACACTCCATCGGTTTTTCCGGGCGAGTGGCTTACCACGGCTATGAGGGCGTGGCCCTGGACCTGGATGAGCGTGAGCGCCTGGTGGCGGACCTGGGGGACAAGAGCGTGATGATCCTGCGCAACCATGGCTTGTTGACGGCGGGGATCAGTGTCGAGCATGCGTTCCAGCAACTGCAGGGCCTGGAGCGGGCGTGCAATATTCAGATCGCGGCGCAGGCGGCGGGGAATGCCGAACTGATCTTTCCGCCGGCCGAGGTGGTGGCCAAGGTTGAGAAGCAGGCCGAGGTGTTCAAGAGCGGGGAAGGGCCGGGGGTGGCGCGGCATTGGAATGCGTTGATTCGGCAGTTGGAACGTACCGATACCGACTACAAGCATTGATCGGTCATGGGTGAGTTGATGCCCACCCTTCCCGAGAGGGAAAGGTGGGTTTTGCAAGGGGATCAACCCGAGTACAAAAGGTCGAACCCGACGCTTTCAAAAAGGCCGCTCTATGCGACCTTTTCAGCCGCTTGCCGCTCGCGTTCCGCCACCAACTGGCGGGTCAGGGGGATCAGGCGCTTGCCATAGTCAATGGCATCATTGAGAGGGTCGAAGCCGCGAATCAGGAAGGTGGTGATACCGAGGTCGTAATAGTCGAGCAGGGCCTCTGCCACTTGTTCCGCCGTGCCCACCAGTGACGTCGAATTACCCTGTGCCCCCAGCAGTCCGGCAATCCCGGTCCACAAGCGTTTATCCAGCCTCGAACCCTGGGCCGCCGCCGCCAGCAGGCGACGAGACCCTTCGTTCGGTGGTTCGCGCCGGACAAAACCGTTCTGCTCGGCCAGGGCGGTAGCCTGTTGCAGGATCTGCTCCGCACGTTGCCATGCCAGCTCCTCGGTCTCGGCCAGGATCGGCCGCAACGACAAACTGAAGCGAATCGTCCGTCCGTGTTTGGCGGCTTCAGCCCGTACCCGGGCCACCACTTCCCGCACTTGCTCGTAGGTTTCCCCCCATAGCGCATACACGTCCGCATGCTTGCCGGCCACGGCGATCGCAGCCGCTGAAGAACCGCCAAAATACAGCGGGATATGCGGCTGTTGCGGCGACTTCACCGTCGAATAGGCGCCCTCGACCTGGTAGTAGGTGCCTTCATGGGCAAAGGGTTTCTCGCTGGTCCATTCCTGGCGCACCACGCTCAGGTATTCATCCGTGCGGGCGTAGCGTTCGTCCTTGTCGATATGGCTGCCGTCGGCCCGCAGTTCGCGATCGTCGCCACCAGTGATGATGTGAACGGCGGTGCGCCCGCCGTTGAACACGTCCAGGGTGGCGAACTGTCGAGCGGCCAGGGTCGGCTGGGCAAAACCGGGCCGATGGGCAATCAGGAACTGCAGTTTTTTGGTCACGCTGGCCGCGTGGGAGGCAATGAGCGTGCTGTCCGGGCTGTTGGAGTGGAAGGCTACCAGAGCACGGTCGAAGCCGGCCGCTTCGTGGGCGCGAGCGACGGTTTCCACGTAGTCGGGTTGCAAGGTCGGGCCACTGCGGGGATGGATCTCCGAAGCGTGGTGGCCGCCGATGTAGCCGATAAATTCAATGCTCATGCTCAGTTCCTTGTGGGTAGGGGCGCTCTGTAGGGGTCGAAAGTAGGGGGCGGGGGCGGGGCTGTAAAATGCCGTTTTGTTCTAAGTTAATTATTAATTTGTAGAATTTTAAGAAATGCTATTTATCAGTAATATGCATTTTGTTGGTTGAGGTCGGCGTGGGCGGCGAGGCTCGCTTGATTATGCAAATAATTTATTGTTTGGATTTTATGTCTGATTTTTAATCATATTAGGTTATTCCCAAAAAGAATTTCACTGAGGTTTTTTATGCGACTAGCATGAAGCTGCAACGGCGCTCCTGGCCGTGTTTTTTGTGAGGACGGAAGCCCGATGAATGAAAAAACCCTGAATGCCAGCTCGTTTTCCGTCGACAAGGCGGCTCGCTTCCAGGGCGAGCCTGAAGGTGTGTCACGACTGGTGCCCCTCTGGTTGCGCAACTGGCGCACCCCCGAGGTGTTATTGCGGTTGGTCAGCCCGATCGTGTTGCTGCTGGTATGGGAGTTGGCCTCCGAGCTGGGGCTGATCCCGCAACGGATCATCGCCGCGCCGTCGCAGATCGGCGGTACCTTGTGGGCGATGATCGTTTCCGGCGAGTTGGGCAAGCACCTGCTGGTATCCCTGCAACGGGCGCTGCTGGGGCTGGGGATTGGCGTCAGCATCGGTGTGGCGGCGGCGCTGATCACCGGTCTGTCCAAGCGTGGCGAGGTGATCCTCGATTCGCCGATGCAGATGCTGCGCACCATTCCCTCCCTGGCCCTGGTGCCGTTGTTCATCCTCTGGTTCGGCATCGGCGAGTTCACCAAGATCGCGCTGATCGTCACCGGCACCACCTTCCCGGTCTACCTCAACCTGTTTTCCGGTATCCGCAACATCGACCCCAAGTTGATCGAGGCCGCCAACACCCTGGGGCTCAATCGCCGTGAGTTGATCTGGCATGTGATCCTGCCGGGTTCGTTGCCTTCTTTTTTTGTCGGCCTGCGCTACTCCCTGGGGATTTCCTGGCTGGCCCTGGTGTTCGTCGAGCAAATCAACACCACCGCCGGTATCGGTTTCCTGGCCAGCGATGCGCGGGACTTCATGCGCACCGACGTGATTGTGATTTGCCTGTTGATCTACAGCGTCCTCGGCCTGCTGATCGATGGGCTGATCCGCACCCTGGAACGTTTCGCCCTGGCCTGGCGCCCATCTTTCGTGAGGAACTGACATGTCGAATATCGAATCCTTGGCGGCACCGGTACAGTTGCGCAATGTGGTGCGCCAGTTCGGTCAGCAACGGGTCATCGACGGCCTGGACCTGGACATTGCCCCCGGCGAGTTTGTCGCACTGCTGGGCGCCAGCGGCTCCGGCAAGACCACCTTGCTGCGCAGCCTGGCCGGGCTGGACAGCATCGACAGCGGCCAGTTGCGCGTGCCCAAGGCCCGGGCGGCCGTGTTTCAGGAGCCGCGGCTGATGCCCTGGAAGCGGGCCTGGAAAAACGTGATCCTCGGACTGCGCATTCCCGATGCCAGGGAACGCGCGGTGCAGGCGTTGACGGAGGTAGGGCTGGCCCATCGACTGGACGCCTACCCGGCGACGCTCTCCGGTGGGGAGGCCCAGCGCGTGGCATTGGCCCGTGGTCTGGTGCGCGAACCCAAGCTGCTGTTGCTGGATGAACCTTTCGCCGCGCTGGACGCCTTGACCCGGATCAAGATGCATCGGCTGATTATCGAACTGTGGCGCAAGCATACGCCGGCCGTGCTGCTGGTCACCCACGACGTTGATGAGGCGATTTTGCTGGCCGACCGCGTGATCGTCCTGGCCCATGGCAAGATTGCCGAGCAACTGACCATCGATCTGCCTCGGGCGCGGGACACGGGTCAGGACGGCTTCCAGGCGATCCGGGCACGCTTGCTGAGTCTTCTCGGGGTTGAAGTGGACGTCCCGGCGGCGGTGGGGCAAGCGGCTGCCAGTGGCTTGCGGCGGTTTGCCCATGGTTGAGTTGAGAGTGTTGATGCTGGTGGCGGCCGCGTTGTTGCTGGGGGGCTGTGATAAAGCGGCCGAGGCCCCGAAAACCCATTCTGATTTATCGGGCGTGACCTTGATCCTGGGTGATCAGGCCAAGGGTTTGCGCACGGTGGTAGAGGCGGCCCACGCCCTGGAAGGCATCGACTACAAGGTTGAATGGGCCAACTTCCAGGGTGCCGCGCCGCTGTTCGAAGCCTTGCGCGCCGGCGCGGTGGACCTGGGCCCGGCCGGTGACACGCCGGTACTGGCCGCGGCCACGGGGGGCACGGCCTTGCGTATCGTTGCCGTACGCCGCAGCCAATCCCGGGGCATTGCGATCCTGGTGCCACCCGATTCACCGATTCACACCGTCGCGGACCTGAAAGGGCACAATGTGGTGGTCTCGTCCGCCCGTGGCAGCATTTCCCAGTACCTGCTGATTCGTGCCCTGGCCAATGCCGGAGTGGATGAGAAAGACGTCAAGGTCGGTTTTGTCCTGCCCACGGATGCGTTACCCGCCTTCAATGCCGGAAAGATCGAAGCCTGGGCCACCTTCGGCGTGTATCAGGCATTTGCCGAGCAGAAAGGTGCCAGGGTGCTGATCAGCGGGGAGGGGATCAATACCGGGCTGACCTTTATCACCGCGTCCGATGAAGTGCTTGCCGATCCCCTCAAGCGCAGGGCGTTGGGCGATGTGTTGCAGCGTTTCGCCAAGGCTTTTGAATGGGCGCAGAAAAATCCCGAGGAGTACGCGCGGGTGTTTGCCAAGGCCAATGATATTCCCCTTGAGGTTTCTCAGTTGCTGCGCCGTTGGGGGGATGAGTCGTTGTTGCCGGTAGAGGCGAGGGATCTGCAGGCGTTGCAGCAGGTGGATGATCTTTTCGTCGAGAAGAAGATCTTTCCCCATCGGGTCGAGGTGGAGAAATTCACCGATGCGCAGGTGTTTTCGAATGAGTCGGTGGCGCTGAGTCGATCGACATCGACAGCCACAAATCCCAACTGATCGTTCTGAAGACGGACTCACGGGCGCCGATACAATCCGCGTCCGCGTCTAATGGAAGCGCTGGCCCGAGGCCTCGCCCTGGAGTTGGCGCCGATACGGGTCAACACGCTGTCACCCGGTCCGATCAATCCCCCCATTTTCACTGAAGCGCTGGGCGCCAGGCTGGTCTGAGCGGCCCAACCGGCCAGCTCTGAAAAAGCTCATGCCGGACGGTCATTCTCATAACGAACCAATAGAGGCAATATGCTATCTGCGTGGGGGCGCTTCAGCCACGGTTGGCACCCAAACGAATAAACGTCTGAAACAAGCGCTATAAGCTTTACTTGGAAGGCACATTGCTAGTAATCAGTGAGTGTCTTCAATTTTTGGCTCAGGGAGCGCTGATGAGTGTTCGTCCATTGACCGACTCCCCGTTGCAATCGAACGATTGCGATATTGTCGCTTCTCAACTAAAAGGGACCCCGGGCACGGTTGGCATGGCCTACGTTGGCAACGAGGACAGGATCGAAGACTTGCTGGACTCAGCGCGCAACTGGGCCCATACCACTGCCTGGGTGGTTTACCGCGCCGGAGAACAAATGCACCGGGTCGGGCAGGGCGACCCCTCGCTGCAGTGGCCCTCAAGCGTCGCCCATGAAGCGTTTGACGCCTTTTGCCTGACCCGCCAGTTGCACCGCTGGCCGACGGGCAGAGGCGAAAACGTGCTGGGCTGGCTGCTCGCACCCATCAAGGATGCCGCGGAACCGGCGCTCGCCGAGTTTGCCCAGCGCCTGGGCATTGAGGTACAGACCAATACCCTGGCCCGTGCGCAGGTCACTCAGCGTGTGTTGTATGAGATTACCTACCTGGCCAGTTCAACCCGCGACCGTTCGGTGTTTCTGGTGGGGGTTCACCAGTTGCTGGCCAGCCTGATCGACGCCGAGAACTTCTACCTCGCGCTGTATGACCCGCTCAGTGGCAAGATCGACTACCCGTACTACGTCGACATTATCGACGTGGATGCCCTTGAAGCCGAGAACTACGAATACCTTGACCCTGGGCACCTGTCCTTGACCGGCCAGGTGTTGACCACCGGCCAGCCACTGCTGATCGACTCCGCCGGCATTCTCGCGGCCCAGGCCGAGGGCCGTTTCCACTGC
Source organism: Pseudomonas sp. MWU13-2862 (assembly GCF_023242495.1). Classification (NCBI taxonomy): domain Bacteria; kingdom Pseudomonadati; phylum Pseudomonadota; class Gammaproteobacteria; order Pseudomonadales; family Pseudomonadaceae; genus Pseudomonas; species Pseudomonas sp. MWU13-2862. The sequence goes on from NZ_JALMEZ010000025.1 coordinate 28,040, forward strand.
GTGGGTGATCGTCCCGAGTTCTGGATGGGCGCACCCTTGAAAAATGCCTCGGATGAAGTGTTTGGCATGCTGGCGATGCAGGTCTACGACGTGGCCCGTATCTACAGTGCCGAAGACCGCGCGCTGTTTCTGGTGGTGGCCCGCCACGTGGCCATGGCATTGGACCGGATCCTGCACCGGGCGGACCTGGAAGAGACGGTGATGCGTCGTACCCTGGAGCTGTCGGCACTCAACGATGCCTTGAGGCAGGAGGTGCTTGATCGCGAGCGCGCCGAACACCTGCAGAGCGCGTTGTTCCAGATAGCCGAACTGTCGAGCCAGCCGGGCGACATGGCCGAGTTGTTTCAAACCCTGCATGGCATCGTCGGCGAGTTGCTGTTCGCGCAGAACTTCTACATTGCGCTGTTCGACGACGCGACTGGCGAAGTGACCTTTCCTTACTATGTCGATGAGCGACTGACCACCCACCCGGTGGCCCGGCGCGGGCGCCGGGGCTTGACCGAGTACGTTATCCGCCAGCGTCGACCCTGCCTGATCGATGCCGGCGAGTCCGAGCGCTTGTCGGCGAGCGGTGAAACCGAAAGGGCCCATGAGTCTGTCCGCGCCTACTCCTGGCTGGGCATTCCCTTGTTCGATGGCGATGTGGTGCGGGGCGTGCTTGCCGTACAGAGCTACACCTCGCAGGTGTGCTACACCCTGCGTGACCAGGAGTTGCTGACGTTCGTGTCGCGACACATCGACACCGCGCTGTCGCGCCGCACGGCCGCCGAAGCGATCCACGCTGCCAACCTCATGCTCGAAGCCCGGGTGCAGAACCGCACCCGCGAACTCGATCATGCCAATGCCAAGCTGCAACACGAAAACTCCCACGATGCGCTGACCGGGCTAGCCAACCGTACCTACCTGCAACAGCGCCTCAACCAGGCCTGGTCACGGTTCGATAGCGAAGGCGGGCACCTGGCGGTGATGTTCATCGACCTCGACCGTTTCAAGATGGTCAATGACAGCCTCGGCCATCATTTCGGCGATCTGCTGCTGATGCAGGCCGCCGACCGTTTGCGCGGTTGCCTGCGTGACTCCGACATGCTGGCGCGCCTGGGCGGTGATGAGTTTTCGGTACTGGCTCCCGAGGCGCCGCTGGACAGGGTGATCGACATTGCCGAACGGATCCTGGTGGCGTTTGACCTGCCGTTTTTCATCAATGGCCATGAAGTCTTTTCGTCCTGCAGTATCGGTATTGTCAGCGCAGACAGCCAGTTCCATCAGGAGCCGGCCGACCTGCTGCGCGATGCCGATGCGGCGATGTACCGGGTCAAGAGCGCCGGGCGCGACAGCTACGCGGTGTTCAACCAGGAAGTACGCCGCGAAGTCTCGGACCAGGTCGAGCGTGAAGGGGCCTTGCGCAACGCCCTCAAGCGCACTGACGAACTGCTGCCGTATTTCCAGCCGATTGTCAGCGTCGAAAGCGGTGAGCTGCTGGCCCTTGAAGCGCTGGTCCGCTGGCATCAGCCGGGCGGGCGGGTGGTCGCGCCGGGCGAGTTTCTGCCGGACTTCGAGGGATTGCGCCTGATCGGTCGACTGGACCTGTACATGCTGAGCAGCATTGCCGTGATCCTCGCCCAGCCCCAGCACGCCCATTGGCCACCGGTACACGTCAATTGCTCGAGCTACAGCATGACGCGCCCGGACTTCGCCAGCGATGTGCTTGCACTGCTGGCGCGGCACCAGGTCTCGCCGTCGCGGATCTGCCTGGAACTGACCGAAGGTGCCCTGGTGGCGGAGCCGGCGCTGGCTCGACGCACCATGCAACAGCTGGCCGACAACGGCATGTCGGTGGTGCTCGATGACTTCGGTGCGGGCTTTTCATCCCTGAGCTACGTGCATCAATACCGTTTCAGCGGCTTGAAGATCGACAAGTCGTTCATCCTCGAACTGACCAGCAGTGCCCGCAGTCGCGCGATTGTCCGGGCGATTGTGCGAATGGCCGAATCCCTGGACCTGAGCGTGGTGGCCGAAGGGGTCGAGGACGCCGAGACGCTCGAATTGCTGCGTGAAATGGGGGCGGGACAGGCCCAAGGTTACTATTTTGCCAAACCGATGGGGTTGCAGGCGTTGATGGGGTGTTTTTCTGGCAGCGGATCGGTTCTTGGCTGGAGCGGCAGCGCAGACGCGTAACCCCCAGCTTCTCCAGCCACCCTTTACCCATTCTTTACCTGCCTTTGTGTCTCGTTCGCCAGAGGCTCGGTTACGCTGCTAGCCATCTTGATCTTGACGACTTTGTGAATCGAATGAACCTTCAACCTCGTTACTGGCTAGCGGTGGGCGCCTTAGTGGGCAGCCTGGGATTGATCTCTGGTTGCGCGGGCGATCCGCCAGACCCGCGAATCGAATTCACCGAGCTGGTCAATAAAGACCTGGCCAGCGCCTATCAACCGTCCCACAACGAAACAACCGATTGGGGCGCCATCTGGCAACTCGATCAGCAATCGGTGGATGTGGCCTGGTTGGCGCCGGCTACCCATGAGCGCCTGCCGCTGATTATCTACTTGCCGGGGTTGGGTGAGCCGGCCTCGGGCGGTGTGGAGTGGCGCAAGGCTTGGGCGCAAGCCGGTTATGCGGTGCTGTCTGTTCAAGGGCACGCCTATGATCAGTCGATTTTTGCCTCGGCGCAGGCGTTGGATGGCGACTTCCGTGGCGTGGCGAGCACTCATTACACCGCCGCCGCCTTGCGCGACAGGCTGGCCACCTTGCAGAAAGTCCTGACTGAGGTTCGGGCTCGGGCCGCGAAAGGCGACGCACAACTGGCGGCCATCGATTGGGACCAGGTCGTGGTGGCCGGCTTTGATTTAGGGGCACAGACCGCTGAGGCACTGGCCGGGGCGCTGGAACCTGGCGCTACGTCGGGCGTCGCGATTCAGCCCAAGGCGGTGTTGTTGCTCAGTCCTTATGTAGAAGCCGGTGCCCGGCCAGGGCTGTTCGCCCAGATGTCGGCGCCCGTGCTGTCGATGACCGGTCAGGAGGATGAAGATCCGTTCAACTGGGTCAGTTCCTATCGCCAGCGACAGGTGCTGGGGGAGTCGGTGACGGTGGCCGGCAGCGTTCAGTTGGAGCTGAACAAAGCGACGCACAAGACCTTGTCCGGTACCGAGCTGTTCAACCGACCATCGAAAAAAGCCGACAAGGGCAGCGACCCGTCCGGCGATGCTCCCAAGAGCAGAGGGCACAAGCACGGTGGCGCCAAGCCCGGCGGTGGCGTCCATAGTTCGATGGCGGGCGAACCGGCCCCGGATCCCAAGCAAGTGGCCGCGATTCAGGCAATCGGTGTGGCGTTTCTCGATAGCCGCATCAAACACAATTCCGCGGCTACCGAATGGTTGCTGAAAGGCGCGCCAGGTTGGCTGGAGGGGGCGGGGCGGTTGAAGTAGTCATGGCCGGATCCTGGTGCGCCAGCAGATCGGTCTACTCGTGAGTCATGGCGGGGTTTTCCCTACAGCAACTCCCCGCAGATTTAACGGATGGGCGATGTCACTCGTTCAGCAGAGCTTGAACGACAGGATGTCGATATTTTTCTTGTGCAGGCTGCTCTTGGGCGTCAGGCGCATGTACCAGTCGCGAAGCCAGCAGGCGATGCTCGACTCGGCCTGTTCGATGCCGCTCATGAAGCGCGCGGCGTTGACGATTCCGTTGGCGCGGGGATGCCGATACGCCTCGTACTCCGCCAGCGCGGCGCGCAGGTCAGACGTTCTCGCCAATCGATCAGCCAGTACTACGGCGTCTTCGATAGCCTGCGCCGCCCCTTGACCCAGGCTCGGCAACATCGGATGAGCCGCGTCGCCCAACAGCGCCACATGCCCGTCGCAGAACTGCTCCACGGGCTGGCGATCCCGGGCATGCATTTTCAATATGACATCGTCGGGCGTCGCCTCGATCGCGGCACGGACTTCCGGCGCCCAGCCGGCATAGGCGTCGAGCACTTCCTGTTTGTTGATGCTCAAGGCGTCGTGCGAGGCGTTTTCATGGTTACAGGTCCCCCACCAATAAGCATGGCCGTCGCCCACGCTGCAAAGCCCGAAGCGCTTGCCGCGGCCCCAGTAGTGCGCCACGTAGCCTTCAGTCATGACCGGGTGACTGAACGGCGTTACCGCCAGCCAGGCGATATAGCCTGAGGATCGTATGGGCGTCTCGCCCAACATCTGTCGGCGGATAACCGAGTTGAGACCGTCGGCGCCAATCAGCAGGTCAGCCTCGTCGGTACTGCCGTCTTCGAAGCGCACCGTCACGCCATTGGCGTGGTTGGTATAACCCGTGCAGCGCACACCCGTTACCAGCGTGTCGGGGGCGAGCTGCTGCGCCAGCGCACGCAGCAGCAAGGGCCGCTGGATACTGATACTGGGGTAGCCCAGTTGCTCGCCTATCTCATGAATGGGGATGCTGGTGATGGGCTCGCCACCCGGTTTCTTGAAAAAGAACTGGCGGATCTCCTGGCCAGCCTGTTCGACCGGAGCATGGGCACCGATCGAATGCAGCGCCGCCATGGCATTGGCCATGATGGACAAGCCGGTGCCGCCGGTGCGCAGCGTTTGAGCCGCTTCGAAGACCTTGACCTGCCATCCCGTGCGTTGCAGTGCGATGCCCGCGGTCAGGCCGCCGACACCGGCGCCTGCCACGATAGCTTTCCTGGGTTCTGTCATGCTGTTTTCACCTGTAGCAAGCCATTCAAGTCTGACGGAGCTGTCAATCCGGCTCCGTTGCCCGCGTTTCCTGTCAGGGCCGCGTCCATGTGTAACTTGATGAATTTGCCAACCCGCTGGATATGGGGTTCGCGCATCATCGTCAGGTGATCGCCTTCCACGCCAATGCGCTGTACCCGAGGAGAAACAGAGCGCCATCCGCGGTACGGATCGCTAAAGGCGGTGCCCACCAGTTCGTGGGGGCCTTGCAGTACTTCGGGCAGCTCTACATCCGCCGCGAATAGGGTCACGGGCAAGTCCCGTGGCGGGAAACGGTACTCCAGCATCCCTTGCCAGTTGGCATGGAATACCCGGAACAGTTGGTCCAGTGTCGCCACGGTAAAGGTTTCGTCGAAAATGCCCTGATCGATGCCGTGCTGTCGGATCACCGCGAAGGCTTGCGAATCGCTCATCGAGGAAAAGTCCAGGGCCTGATAGTCGTATTCCTTCTGGCCGTCGCCGCTGAGCAATTCCCACATGAACCAGTTGATGAACTCGGAGCGTTCGACCTGCACCTGGTCTTGACTGATACGCACGATGGTGTCGAGCAGGAACACGTTATGCACAACTCGCCCGCGACGCTGCAACTCGCTCGCCAGCTCATACGCCACGACGCCGCCATACGACCAGCCACCGATATTCAGCGCCCCGTGCGGTACGACCTGCTCGATGGCATCTGCGTAATACTTCGCCTGGCCGTGTACCGACGGGATCGGCTCTCGGGCGTCCCAGGTTCCCGGCGCCTGCAGCGCAAGAAGATTAACCTGATCCTTGAGGACGCGCGCCAGGGCGGCATAGCACAGCACGTGGCCGCCTATAGGGTGGACGAGAAACACCGGTGGCTTGCCAGGCGCGTTCTTGAAGTCCACCAGCGCGCCAGTAGCGGAGTGTCCGGTTTCGCTCCTTTGCAGCACTTGGGCGAATTCGGCGATGGTCGGGGCCTGGATGAAGTCGGACAGTGATGGCTCCAGACCTTGATGCATGACCAGCTTCGCTACCAGTTGCACCGCTTTGAGCGAGTTGCCGCCCACCTCGAAGAAGTTGTCATGGACACTGATCTCCTCCAGGCCCAAGGCTTCCTGCCAATAAGCCTGCAACAAGTCTTCAGTGGCATTTCGGGGCCCGGTGAAGGGGCGCAGCAGGGTGTTTTGAATCTCGACCTTTTGCAGTTGCCGGCGGTCGATCTTGCCGGTGGGACCCAGTGGCAGTTGCTCAATGCTGATCAGCGTGTTCGGCACCATGTAATCGGGCAATGCAAGGCGCATCTCTGCCTTGAGTTGATCCAGATCCAGCATGCGCCCCGGCATCGTCTGGACAAAACCCACCAGGTAACGGCTGCCATCGTTTGCAGGCTTGTCGATAACGGCGACTTGCCGGATGTCGGCGCCGAATCGGGCAGAGCCCAGCATGGCCACCTCGATCTCGCCCAGCTCGACGCGGTAGCCGCGAATCTTGACCTGGGCATCACCACGGCCTTGATAGACCAGATCACCCCAGGGCAGGTAAAACCCGATGTCCCCGGTTTCATATAGCCTGCGGGTCTGGCCCTCCAGTTGACGATAGACAAAACGTTCGTCGGTCAGATCGGATCGATCCCAGTAGCCATTCGCCAGGCAAGGACCTTCGATAAACAGTCCGCCTATGACGCCGACCTGGCAGGCATTACCTGCCGCATCCAGAACATGCAGGCGTACCCCGTCTACAGGCGTACCGATCGACGGCATGCTCGGCCAGGTTTCGCTGGCACCTTCAAGCTTCAGGCGCGTGACCACATGCGACTCGGTTGGCCCGTAGTGGTTTTCCACCTGACACTCTTCGAGGCCGGCAATCAGGTCGCGGATCTCACTGGTGATCTTCAACTGCTCACCGGCCACGTTGATCCGACGCAGCGATACCGGGCGAATCCCCAACTGCATGGCCACTTCGGCCAGTCCCTGAAAGGCGACGTAGGGCAGGAACAGACGGTTGATCCGCTGCGCGCAGATCAACTTCAACAATTTGATGAAGTCATAGCGCAATGCTTCTTCGATCATCACCAGTTCAGCGCCGCAGGACAGGGTCGAGAGAATTTCCTGGAACGATACGTCGAACGAGATGGATGAATATTGCAGTGTTTTCAACGAGACGGCCGGGTCGATGCCCTGCGCCTGCTCGCGGTTCTGCCAGAGGATCAGATTGCTCAAGGCGCGGTGTGGCATGGCCACACCTTTGGGACGGCCTGTCGAACCCGACGTATACAGTACGTAAGCATTGTCGTCGGCCTCGATGCCCGCAGCGAGCAGGGCAACCCGCTCATGGCAGCGCTCCGCATCGTTGTCGAACCCGGCGACCACGCTGTCCCAGTGCCGCTTGTGTACATGCTCCGCCAGCGATGTCAGCCGCTTTTCAGACGCGTCGGCGAACAGTACCAGGCTTGGCTGCGAATCTTCGAGAATCAGCCGGATGCGATCATCCGGGAAGTTCAGGTCAATCGGTACATACGCGGCGCCAGACTGTATGACACCGAGCAAGGCCACGATCAGATCAGGCGAGCGGGGCATCATGAGCGCAACCCGGTCTCCCTGGCCTATTTTGTGCCGGTGCAGCCAGCTTGTCGTCTGCGCACTGGCGTCTCTCAGCTGGCGGTACGATAGCCGGGCCCCGCCGAAACTCACGGCGGTTTGTTGGTCATGGCGGGCAAAGCTGTCCAGCAACAGGCTCGCCAGATTGTCATGAGCCGATGTGGCGGCCGGGGCTGGCGTGGTCTGCTCGAGAACAGCTGACCATGCCGGTACGCAGGGGCTGGCCTCTGGCGCATCCATCATCAATGCCAGTGTGCGCAACAGGTATTCGGTATAAGCCTGGACCTGGCTTTCGGCGACGCGGGCAGTGCGGTAGTCCATCTTCAAAATCAACGAGCCGTTGCCCGGATGGCGACCCATGGTGGTCAGCAGGTCATAGTTGCTGGCTTCGGTCGTTTCCCAGTCAATGAGGACTCCATCGTCCTGGGCCAGCATGTCATTGAGCACATAAAAATCGACATAGTTGAACACCACGTTCAAGGTTACGTCGGTTTCGCGGTGGATCAGCGCGAACGGATAGCGCCGATGAGTGAACACCTGTTGTTCCTGGGCAATCGATTGGCGGACCAGCTCAAGCCAGCTCTGGCCCAGGGTGTTGAAACGCACGGGCAGGGTGTTGAGAAACAGCCCCAGAATCGAGGCCGCATCCTCAAACTCTGGCCGACCGTGGCTGATGATGCCGCACAGCACTTCTTTCTGGTTGGACATGATGGCTTGTGCAAAGCCGTGAGCCGTCAGCAAGACCGAGCGCAACGGCAGATCCTGCGCTCTGCAGAACGCCTCGAGCCGGGCCAGGTCAGCCGCCGGCATTTCACGGTAGGCCGAGCGGTGCGCTATAGGGTCCGGTGCGACCGCATGGACCCAACTGGTCATCGACGCGGCAGGCGCCTCGCGCAGGTATTCGTTCCAGAACAGACGATGCTCATCCGTCATCACAGCCTCCTGCTCCAGGGCAATGAAGTCGGCGGGCGTGGTGGTCAGGGCGGGCAAAGCGTCTGCCCCCGGCGCCGAGGTGTAGAGTGTGATCAGGTCACGCATCAGGGTGGCGACGCTCCAACCGTCGAGAATGGCGTGGTGAAAGCTGAACACCAGGTCAATGTCGTCCGCCGCGACGAATACGCCGAACTGATACAGGGGAGCCTGATGCCAATCCTGACGATGGCGCTTGCGCTCTTCAACGTAAGTGGAAACCGCCTGTGCCCGCTCGGCAGGGCTCAGAGAGGTGACGTCAACGACTTGCACCGGCGACACGACCGTGGAATGCACACGAGCCATGGGCGTTGCGCTGTGGCTTAGATCAAAGGACATGCGCAAGGCCGGATGACGCCGGATCAATGCGTTGCACGCCTGGCTCCATGCCGCGGCATCCCAGCGAAGGCGTAGCCGGTAGCGAAAGATGTCGTGATAGATCGCCGAGTCCGGGTGCATCATCGAGTGATAGATCATTCCGACCTGGAGCTGCGAAGCCGCGAACACCTCATCGAACACGCCCTCGCTGGCCAAGCGGATGTCTTCTGATACTTGGGCAAAAGGCTTCACATGTTCTACGGGCTGCCATTGCGATGAAGATGCCTGCTGCGCGTTCACAAGCCGAGCCAATTGAGCGATGGTCGGGTTCTGGTAAATCTGTGTCAGCGTGAACGCCATGCCTTGCTCACGCGCCTTGATCTGTAGATGGATGACCTTCAGGGAATCGCCGCCGAGCATGAAATAGTTATCATGGACGCCCAGTACCTCTCGTTTCAGGTTGTCTTTCCAGAGCTGCGCCAGCGCCTGTTCCAGTGCCGTGCACGGCGCTGTCGCGTCGGTGCTGCCCAGGGTATGTGCGGGTTCGGGCAAGGCCTTGCGGTCCAGTTTGCCGTTTGCATTGAGCGGGAAGTGCTCCAGCTGAACAAGATACCTCGGCACCATGTAGTCGGGGACGTGCTGGCGCAGATGCTCCTGCAGCGCCTGCGCTGAAAGCTCGTTTCCGCTGGCGCTGACCAGGTAGCCGATCAGATAGGTATCACCTCCGGTTTCCTGGCGAGCGATCACCACCACATCCCTGACACCTTCGCAGGCCAGCAGATGGGCTTCGATCTCACCCAGCTCGATGCGCAGGCCGCGGATCTTCACCTGGAAGTCATTACGGCCCAGGTACTCGACAGTGCCGTCGGCCAACCAACGGCCCAGGTCGCCGGTCCTGTAGAGGCGGGCATTCGGGTCGTAGCTGAACGGGTCGCTGAGGAAACGCTCAGCCGTCAGTTGTGCACGGTTCAGATAACCACGTGCCACTTGAACCCCACCGATGTAAATCTCTCCCGCGACCCCCGGGGGGACGGGCTGCTGATGGGCATCGAGCAGGTAAATACGGGTGTTGGCAACCGGTTTGCCGATCGGCGTACTGTCGGGCGTGTCGGGGCCCGAGCAGTCCCAGGCGGTGACGTCGATGGCCGCTTCGGTCGGGCCGTACAGATTGTGCAGCGCGATGTCCGGCAGTTGCGCCTTGAAGCGGCGAACCAGATGCCCGGGCAACGCTTCACCGCTGCACAGCACGCACCGCAGGTCACTGAAGCCCTGGTTGTCGCCATACTCCAGAAAGACATCGAGCATCGAAGGCACAAAGTGCATCAGGGTAATGCCGTGTTCACGGATGACTTGAGCGATATAGGCCGGATCCTGATGACCGCCTGGCCGTGCCATGTGCAACTGGGCACCGGCCAGCAGGGGCAGGAAAAATTCCCAGACCGACACGTCGAAGCCGAAGGGGGTCTTTTGCAGGACACGGTCGGTTTCATTCACCCTGTAGTGGTCTTGCGCCCAAAGCAGGCGATTGACCACGCCACGGTGCTCGTTCATCACGCCCTTGGGCGTGCCGGTGGAGCCGGAGGTGTACAGCACGTAGGCCAGATGAGCCGAGGTCAGGCCCGGCACGTGTGGGTTGGCAACCGATTGACCCGGCAATGACTGACGCTCCAGATCAATCACCGGCACCGAAACGTTCGACAGTAGACTCAATGTCGCGCTTTGAGCCAAGACCGCAGCGGGAGCACTGTCCTGCAGCATGTAGGCAATCCGGTCCGCAGGATAAGTCGGATCCAGCGGCACATAACTGCCGCCTGCTTTCAGGATCGCCAGCAAACCAATGACCATCGACTCGCTACGTTCGGCGCAGATCGCCACACGACCATCCGGTTTTACCCCGATATCGAGCAAGTCATGCGCCAGTTGGTTGGCCCGGTTATTCAGCTCGCGATAACTCAGGCGGATATCGCCATGCACCACAGCGACCGCTTGCGGCGTGCGCTCGACCTGGGCTTCGAACAACCCGTGGAGTGTCTGCTCCAACGGGTAATCGAATCGAGTGGCGTTGAACTCGACCATCAGTTGCTGGCGCTCCCGCTCCGGCAGGATCGAGAGGCTGTGCAAGGGCGCCTGAGGTGCATGTTCAAGTGCTTCGACCAGGCTTTCCAGCGCGGCCTGCAGGTAATTGCAGACACGCTGCGCACCGATCTCGACAACGGTCTGGGCGTTGAGTATGAAGTCCTCCCCCAGGTCGTCCACGTTCAATGTCAACAGGTAGTTACTGCGTTCCTCGACGTTCAATACTTGAATGCCTGCCCATACTGCGCCGGCTTCCTTGCTCAAGGCTTCGCTGTCAGTGTGTCGGTAGTTGAGCAGGGCGCTGAACAGGGGCAGGTCGCTCGGCACAGCGCTGCAGCGCTGCGCCAGTGCCAGCGAGGCATGCTCATGTTCGAGGAGTGCGGACAGCTGTGCATGAGTGGCTTGAACGCTGGCCTGAGCCCCCTGATGACCCACGTCGATGCGCATCGGCAAGGTGTTGATGAACATGCCCAGCGCCCGGTCTGTGCCCGCCGAGCCGCTCATGCGACCGATCAGGACGGTGCCGAAGACGACGACATCGCGTCCTGAAAAGCGTCCGACGACCTGGGCCCAGGCCAGGTGCATCAGGCTGGCTGCACTGACCCCGGACAGCCGGGCCTGCTTGCGCAGGCGTCGGCTCAAGGTGTTATCAATACGGTGATGCACTTCTTCGATTCCGCTCCCGTCGCCTTGCACATCGTGCAGGTCGAACGGCAGGGTCGGCTCGTCGATGTCGCCGAGCAGGTTGCGGAAGAAGGCTTCATGGGCTTCGAGGCTGACGCCCAGACGGGCCTGAGCCACGTAGTTGCGGTACGGCACCGAGGCCGGCAGGTCATGGCCTTCACCCAGCATCAGCGCCTGTATTTCGTCACGCATCACTTCCAGGGCGGTGTGGTCGAGCACCAGGTGATGGCACAGCAGCAGCGAGACGATACGCTGCCGGGGGGCATCGTAGGCACTGACCAGCCGCATCAACGGTGCCTGTCGCAGATCCAGGCGATAGTGCCGCGGGTCATAGCGGTGCTGCAGTTGCGTGGAGATATCGCCTTGAGCCGGATCAAGGTCAAGGGTTTCGGTGGCCAGGGTGGCCTGACGCCACACCACTTGCACTGATTCATCCAGTCCTTCCCAGAGCAGGGCGGTGCGAAGGATATCGTGGCGCTGGATCAGCCGTTGCAGTGCCTGGCTGAATGCGTCCAGGCAGGCTTGATCCTGGAAGGCAAAGACTGATTTCAGGACATAGGGATCACCGCGCTCAGCGCGCAGGTGGTGGTAAAGAATACCTTCCTGCAGCGGCGCCAGGGCATAGATGTCCTGCACGTTGGCCACGCCCCCGGGCACGGAGGCCACGATGCGATCGATAGCGTCCTGGGTCAGGTCCGCCAGTGGCAGCATGTCCGGGGTAATGCGTTTGCAGTCCTCGGGGATCAGATTGGCAGGTACCACGACTTCCATGCCGCCGCCCACGGCAGCGGCCAGGGCGGCCAGGGTCGGCTGGCTGAACAGCACGCGAACATCAGCCCTCAGGCCAATCTGACGCATGTGCTCTATCAGCTTGACGGCCAGCAATGAATGCCCGCCCAGCTCGAAGAAGTGGTCATGGCGACCCACCTGATCGATGCCCAGCAGTTCTTGCCAGATAGTGGCGATGGCGGTTTCGGTGTCGCCAATGGGCGACTCGTATTCGCGGCTGACCAGCGATGATTGACCGGGAGCGGGCAGGGCGTTGCGATCCAGCTTGCCGTTTGAGGTCAGCGGCAGAGATTCAAGGCGCACGTAGGCCGCGGGTACCATGTAGTCCGGCAGTTGCGCCTGCAAATGTTTGCGCAGTACGTCGGGGCCTACTTCAGCATCAGCGCTGAAGTAGGCCACCAGGCGCTTGTCGCCCGGCACGTCTTCACGGGCCATGATCACGGCTTCTTTTACCGCCTCGTGCCCGGCCAGACGGGCTTCGATTTCACCCAGTTCGATACGGAAACCACGGATCTTGACCTGATCGTCATTGCGCCCCAGGTACTCGAGGCTGCCGTCAGCAGACCAGCGCACCAGATCGCCGGTGCGGTACAGCCGGGCACCGGGCTGTTCGCTGAACGGGTTGGCGAGAAAGCGCTCTTCATTCAGTTCGGGACGATTCAGGTAGCCACGCGCCACCCCGGCGCCACCGACATACAACTCACCGGCCACGCCCAGAGGCACGGGCTCGCGGCGGGCGTCGAGCACATAAAGCTGCAAATCCGCTATTCGTTGGCCAATCGGGCTGACGCCCGTTCGCTCGGCATCGGCGGCTTGCAAGGGGTAATACGTCACATGCACCGTGGTTTCGGTGATGCCGTACATGTTCACCAGTTGCGTCCCGGCGTTGCCTGACCTTGCGTACCAGGGCTTGAGGATTGCGGTGTCCAGCGCTTCGCCGCCAAAGATCACTTGACGCAACGAGTGCGCCTGCTGGCTGTCAGCCTGTGCGGCGATCAGTTGGCGGAAGGCGGAAGGGGTCTGGTTGAGCACCGTGATCCCGACGTTGCAGATCAGCGCATAACATTCCTGCGGTGAGCGGCTGACCATTTGCGGGACGATCAGCAACTGCCCGCCGTGAACCAGCGCGCCCCAGATTTCCCAGACCGAGAAGTCGAAAGCAAACGAGTGGAACAGTGCCCAGACGTCATCTGCGCTGAAGCCAAACCACGCATCGGTGGCCGAGAACAGGCGGGCCACGTTGCGATGCTCGACCTGCACGCCTTTTGGCAAACCGGTGGAGCCTGAGGTGTAGATCACGTAGGCTAGATGCGAAGCGTTCAGTCCCGGCACGTGCGGATTCTGGACGGATTGCGCCTGCAAAGCGGCATCGTCCAGATGGATGACGGGCAGTGAACCGAGCGACAGCACGTCCGCTGTCGCGGCCTGTACCAGCACCGCGGCCGGTGAGCTGTTTTGCAGCAGATAGGCCAGACGTACGGCGGGGTAGACAGGGTCCAGCGGCACATAACCTGCGCCCGCCTTGAGAATCCCCAACAGGCCGATAATCATCTGTGGCCCACGTTCGACGCAGATGGCGACCCGATCATCCGGGCCGATGCCCAGATTGATCAGATGATGCGCCAGTTGGTTGGCTTCGCGGTTCAGTTCGGAGTAAGTCAGCGCCTTGCCGTTATGGTCGCTGACGGCGCAGGCGTCCGGTTGGCGTTCTGCCTGTTGCTCGAAGCGGGTGTGAATGAGTCCGTCTTGAGAGTACAGGTGTTCAGTGGCGTTGAATGTCTGCAGCACCTGTTGCTGTTCGACCATCGGCATGATCGGAAAGTGCGAAACCGGTGTGTCTTGTCGTTCGATCACGTGGGTGAGCATTGAAAGAATGCGTGTTTGAATCTGCTGCACTTCTTCCAGCGTGAAAAACGCCGTATTGAAGTTGAAGTCCAGATAAACGTCTTCGCTCGGATTATAGTCACACACGAAAATCGCCAGCGGCAGGCGCTCATACCCGCTGTACTGGGGGAATACTTCGATCGGGCTGTCCCCGAATACCACATCTCCGTCGAGACTCTCAAACGACAGTGACAGGTCAAACAGTTGCCGACGGCCCGCCTGGCCCAGTTTCAAAATCCGGTTAAGTTCTGCTATCGGAAAGCGTTGATGTCGGTAGCTGCGGCGCAACTTGGCGGAAGTCGTCTGCATCAGTTCCAGAAACGAAGCCTGGGGGGCCACTTCGAGACGGATGGGATTCAGGGAAGAAAACATGCCCGCCGTGTTCTTCTGGTAAGCCGTTGTCCGGTTGTGGACCGGCATGCCGATCACGATGGAGTCGACGCCGGTGGTACGGCAGAAGTAAGTGCCGATGATGCTCATGAAAATATGGGGGAGTGACAGGCCCTTACCGCTTGCAAACCGCGCAAGTTCATTGAACAGAACCCGGGGAATCATCATCTGGCTCAGCGCGCTGGGCGCTAGGCGGTTGTCGGCAACCGCAATACGCGGCTGCAGCAAAGGGGGCGGCAGCTCGGCATACAGCTCTTTCCAGAAAGTCTTGTCACGTTCGAAGCGGGTCGATTCCAGATAGGCTCGATCCTCTGCGAGAAACGAGAGATAAGAGTTCCCTTGAGGTGGATTGTGATCGTCACGCAGTAGGCCGTTATAAGCATCCGCGACAGCATGAACGAGTAAATAGACCGTGACGCCATCACCTATAAGGTGGTGGTAGCGATGCTGGCAGTAATACCGACCCGGCCCGCAGCGCACGAGCCTGGCTTCCCAAAGCACCTCGCCCAGCAGGCTGAACGGCTGACGAAAAGCCTCTTGCAGGTACGCCTTTACATGTTCCTCGGAGGCCTGTTCGCCAGAAAACTCGACAACGCTCAGCTTCGCCTTGACGTAAGGCATTACGCGTTGACGTACATTCCCGCCCTGCACACTGAGAACCAGACGCAAGGACTCATGGCGATCCACGACCAGCTGGAACGCTTTCTCGAACAGTGGAATATCCAGTTCACCCTTGATCTCAAGGACCATGCCGATGTTGTAGTAGGGCAGCTCTGGGTTTGCGATCTGGTCAAACCAGACGCCTTGTTGAGGGGAAGTGAGTTCAAAGCCTGGACTTTCATTGTCGCACATTGGCAAGTCAGCGGAGGTCATATTGGCGCCTGCATTCAAGTCACTTAAGCTCGTCAACAGCCAATGAATCGGCCGTGAAAAGTCAGGGAATAGGAGAGGATCGGTATGTGCAATTGACGGTCTGTTTGTTCGGTAATCACAGCGAGTTGACCATGATGGCATTGTGGTCTAAGGCTGGCTTCAGCAGCCGATATCATTCACGTAAAGTACCAGCGGGTGAGTAACGAAGTCACTGGACTCCAAAACACAGGCGCAGCCATAACTGGAAATGATCAACTTGATATTATTAGACATTTACAGGGGGGGATAAATCTGCACCGGAAAACGGGGACATGCTGCATAGTTGATTCAGCAGAAATGGCGGAACTTGATACGGGTATCTATATTCACTGTATTTCTGCCTTCCAAGTCTGGCATCCACTTACGCTGGAGGCTCACTATTGCAGCAGGAATTAGACTCGCCGCTTTCTTGCGCAGTAATTCCTTACTTTTGCCGTCGTGCCCTAGGAGATGAAAGGTACTTTTCCACTATCCAGGCCGAGCAAATCCAAGTTGTCCATGAGCGGTCTCCACGAAATAAGTGAGAACCCCGGTAAGTTTGGATTTGGCGGGGCTCCCGTGCTGGGATGAAATGGCCGACTTCTGTGAGAGGCTGCGAGCGCCACTGTCCTTGTGTTCGATCCTACCGGTTGAAAGGGACCGGTGATGGAGAGCTGCTTTCGAACCAGGGTGGGCATTGGCAGTAATGAGGGTTGGAATGCAGAAAATCCAAACGCAGCCGTTACAAAGGCGCGTTTCAATTGAATCCACACCTCCTCTCGAAACCATTGCGCTAGAACACATCATGATCGATTTTTTCATTGCTCTTCTGGAGTTTCTGGACCCTCTGGACTCTATGGCTCAAACCGACGGGCCGTCCACATGGGTGCGACGTCATCGAAAGCTGATCAGAGTGTTGTACATCCTTTGTATGCTTCCCGTGTGCGTAGCGCTCTTGCTGCTGGTTATCGACTGGGTGGTTGGCCTCGGCATCGGAGGGAAGAGCGTGGTCATGGTCGTGGTGGGGATGCAACTGATCGGTTTGTTTGCTCTGCTGCGCCGCAAGAGCAATAAATAGATGTCATCGTCGGGTTCCGCCATCTCCGTCAGTGGCGATGCGGATCCGTTCCGAGGTGTCTCTGTCTCGGGTACTCAAGGAATGTTGCGGTTCAACTAAACCGGACCTTGTCTTGGGTTTCCTATCCCTGTCCGAACAGGTATCAGTCAATCGCCAGGGGAGGGCTGACTGGCTGTTGAACTTCAGACTCAAATGAGCGGAAGCCAGGCTTTCCGCTCATCCTCAGAGCACTGTCAGCCGCTGA
Organism: Pseudomonas sp. MWU13-2862; assembly: GCF_023242495.1. NCBI lineage: Bacteria > Pseudomonadati > Pseudomonadota > Gammaproteobacteria > Pseudomonadales > Pseudomonadaceae > Pseudomonas > Pseudomonas sp. MWU13-2862. The sequence goes on from NZ_JALMEZ010000025.1 coordinate 44,654, forward strand.
AGCTGACCACTTGTTCATCCAGCACCGAGTCCATCTTCAGCTGTGCCAACTCAATCAGATGCACCACGCCCATCGCGACCTTGCGGTTCGAACCGGTCTGGTTGTCGGCGTGCTCATAGGCCGTGGCCGCTGCGGATTGCAGAATCGAGTAGACATTGGCCAGGGCGTCTTCATGACTTCCGGGATCGTGCCGATGATCATGCAACACGGCGACTGGGGCCGGTTTCGAACCTGCGTCCGGACCGAGGTTGTAGTGGGACAAGACTCGGTCGGCGATACGAGGGTCAATGGTTTCAACGTTGGGTATTACAGGTGGGTTGGGGGTGACCTTGAACATGGCGAAATCCCGATATGTAGGTGGAGTTGCCACCATTCGCTCGCACACGAATAAAGGTGGCAGCCATACGCAGGTGTGCAAGACCGGGCATATCGGACCCCGGCAGACTCGAAAGTCTCCTGCGCACGGCCACCATTAAGCAGGAGTCGCAGGCATAAGATTACCTGCCGACACAGCTTGTTTGAGGGCGCATGAGCACCGATATGAACGGACTTGCACGTCCGTATCATCAATTGTGTGATGACAGGCCAAGACTATCCGCGACATTCGGCTCAAACAAGCGGTCAGGATTTTCTAGGAAATTTCACTCAAGGGAAAGAGAGATCTCTTTCCAGTCGCTGAAATGGCCGGCTTCTACGAAAGGCCACGAACGCTACGGGCCCTTGGTGCCCAACTGCCACCCGTCAGCGTGCCATAGATCACTGTGATATCGGCGGCGCTGTGCAGCTTACAGGCTGTTGCGATAGCCGCGCGGAAAAGCCGGACTGCCCGTTTTCAGACGGTGACGTTGACCGTCCGCCGAGCAACGAATCGCCTGATGCTGCGGTTCAAGGGTTCTGCATAGAATCGCCCGACCGCTGCACTCAGTGCGGCGGACAGTAGGAAGAACACAGCCAGGAGCAGAATTTTCTCATTCCCCACAACGACGGAAGGCGGGAACATCGTTCTCATTGCGCCGAGCACGATGAGGTGAAACAGGTAGAGCTCGTAGCTGAGCCTTCCAAACCATCCGAGACCGACCAGGAGGCGGGTGCGTTGGCGGACGAGGACGGAGGGCCGATGGTGCGCACCCAACAACAGCACTGCGGTGCCAAGGGCCATCGCTGTCACGCCAAGCACGTTGGCTTGTCCGATCGGCCAATACAGGTAGAGGAATGTCATCGCGGCGAGGGTAAGCGCCTGCAGGCCCTTCGCTACAACACCGCGCATAGGCATTCGCTTGGCAAGCAGTGCCGTGCAGCAGCCGATGGCGATGCCGTCAAAGCAAGCGAAATAATCATAGAGAAAGCCTTCCTCATTTCCCTGATGAGCGAAGCGGTAAAAGGGCCCAACGATAATGATCACGCCCCAGAAGGCAAGCAGCAGCGACTCCCGCCGCAGGACAAGGCAGAGCATCGGGAACGAGAGATAGAACACTTCCTCGACCGACAAGGACCACAACACACCGAGAGGATAATTGACCCATCCTCGGGCGCTGATCAGCACATTCATCCAGAAGGTCAGGGACGCTAGATTCACGGTCCAGAACGAGACGGGCGTTGCGGTCGACGGAGTGTTCTGGAAGATCGTCACACCTGCCAGCGCAAGCACATTGACGGTGAGGATCAGCAACAGAAGGCATGGGACTATACGTGCGATACGCAACCCGTAGAACGCCCACGCACTCATGCCGACGAGCCCGGGCCAGCGACGATTGGCATTCGAGGTAATCAAATAACCCGAGATGACGAAGAACATAGTCACGCCATAGTTGCCGTTGCGTGCGACAGCGCGGACGGCATCCCATCCCAATACACTGGCCAGGGTCGTGTCGTTCAGGTGGTACGCGATGTTGAAGTGATGAAACAGTACGAGAAAAATCGAGACGCCCCGGATCAGGTCGATCCGGGCATTACGAAGACCGAAGCTCATAGTCAGCTTATCCGTTCGTCCATTTTACCCAGGGTTAAGCCCGCTCGTTCTTCGACGAGTCCATGACGATGTAGCTGGTGATCGACGATACATGAGGCAAGGTACCGAGAACGTCGGTATGAAACGTCTTGTACGCCTTGATATCCGCAACCTCTACGCGCAGCAGGTACTCGATGGCGCCCGTGATGGTGTGGCATTCCACGACTTCCGGAGCGCCAGCGATGGCGCGCTCGAAGGCCTGAAGGCTTTCCTTGGTGTGATTGGAAAGGCCTACGGTGATGTACACCACAAAGCCAGCCCCCAGGCGGGATCTATCGATAACGGCCCGGTATCCGGTGATGATACCGGCAGATTCCAGGTCCTGTACCCGCCTCAAGCAAGCAGAGGGGGACAGACCGACCCGTTCAGCCAGTTTCACATTGGTTTGGCGCGCGTCCTTGGCAAGCTCGGACAATATTCTTTCGTCAATTCGGTCTAAAGCTGTTGTTTGTTGCATGGATCTGATTTTTGCTCGTGAGTTCACAAGAAAATTCTGTGATTTAAGCAATAGAATATTCCGCTTCATGGGCTTGATACAACAGATGAATATATGAGCGATATGGCGTTTCTTTTCCCCTTTCTGCTTTTCGCCATCGTGATGACAGGCACGCCGGGCCCGAATAATGCGATGGTCCTAGTATCGGGTGCCCGGGTAGGGGTCTGGCGCACGATGCCCCTCGTGTGGGGCATCGTGGCGGGTGTGGCGCTCCAGATGGTGATATTGGGCCTGGGCCTCGGAGCGGTGTTCGAGGCCATTCCGGGGTTTCACACCGCGTTGAGCATCGTGGGGGCGACCTACATCTTATGGCTCGCGTGGAAGATTGCCTCCAGCGGTCCGTTGGTGATCGGCGATGAGGAGCGCTCGCCCATGGGGTTTTTCGGCGGGGTGGTTTTCCAGTGGATCAATCCCAAGGCGTGGGCCATATCGATCAGCGCGGCAGCCACCTATATTCCCCTCGAGAACCATCTTGTGAACGTGTTCATGACCGCTGCGCTGCTGGCGGTCGTGTCTACTCCCTGTGTCGGGATCTGGGCGGTGGGTGGGGTGGTATTTCGACGTTTCCTGATGCGAGCGAATGTGGCGTTGGTCTTCAATATCGTCATGGCGCTTGTCTTGTTAGGCGCTACCCTGCCAGCCATTGTGCGTCTAACCCATTGATTGCCTGGAGCGTCGATCAAGGTGATGGCGCGCGCTTCTCAGCAGTCGGATTCCGTTTCCTGTAGCGCTATTTAAGAAAGAGCGCTTCATCACGCCCCTGAACCTTATACTTGGCCCGCCGTCCAGGCAGGTTAGGTTCAGGAGTTGAAACCATGGCAGGTAGCAGTTTTTTCGCGTTGTTCGATGACATCGCAACCTTGTTGGACGACATATCGGTGATGAGCAAGGTCGCCGTGAAGAAAACCGCCAGTGTCCTGACGGATGATCTGGCGGTGAACGCGGAGAAGGTGGTTGAGCTCAAGGCGGATCGTGAGCTGCCAGTGGTCTGGGCCGTGTGCAAGGGCTCCCTGGTCAACAAGGCGATTCTTGTCCCACTGGCGCTGGGGCTCAATTACCTGGCCCCTGCGCTGGTCCATTGGTTGCTGGTGATTGGCGGGATCTACCTCTGCTATGAAGGTATCGAGTCGCTTATCGAGAAGTTGAGTCCCCATGGCGGCCAGGATGAAGCACGAAAGGTAAAGAGGCTCAATGAAGCCGAGGCAAAGGTCTACGAGGCGAAGAAGGTGAAAGGCGCCATCGTGACCGACTTTGTCCTGAGCGCCGAGATCGTGGTGATCACCCTCAATGTCGTGGCTGAGGCGCCTTTCGTGCAGCAGTTGATAACACTTGTGTTGATCTCCTTGCTGGTGACGTTTGGTGTGTACGGGTTGGTGGCTGGCATCGTTCGGCTGGATGACCTCGGACTGCGGCTGCGCAAGATCACCCACCCCGGTCATTTCTCGGCAATGCTTCGCCGGATGGGCGGCTGGCTGATATCGGCCGCGCCCAAGCTGATGAAACTGCTGTCGTGGGTGGGCACCATCGCCATGTTTTTTGTCGGAGGGGCGTTCATTGCGGAAGCGGTCCACGGTGGACCTGAATGGATCGTCAAGCCGGCCATCAAGCATTGGTTGGAGAACTATTTGATCCAGGCCACCGTGGGACTGATCGCCGGGGCCATTGCAGTCGCAGTGGCCTGGACGGCAAGACGGCTGAGTCATCGGGTACTAGGGTAGGCCCTTGACCCTCAGGTGACGTGCAGGGCGGCTCAAACCCTCGAGCCGCTCATGGGATCCATTCGACTTGATGTAGATCAAGCCGGAAAGTCCTCCGACTCCGATAGTGTGCGCTCGTGCTTGCACTCCATCAGTGCCTGGCAACGACTATTGCATTGAGGTGTCGATGTGTACGCGTTCTCGCCACGGGAGTTGCCGGAGCAACTCTTCATATTGACCGAGCTTGCGCTCAACCTGCGCTGGACCTGGAATCACGCACTCGACGGTCTCTGGGAAGCGATCGATCCAATGCTATGGGAGCGTACCCATAACCCCTGGATGATTCTGCAGAACGCGTCGCCGCAGCGTTTTGAGGCGCTCTGTCGGGATACCTCGTTCTCGCAGACACTCACACAGGCCATCGAAGAGCACCGGCGTTATCTCGGTGAGCCGGGCTGGTATGCACAGCAGTCGGCGCCCGCCGATTCGGCGCGGATCGCATACTTCAGCATGGAGTTTGGCCTGAGCGAGGCCTTTCCACTCTACGCCGGCGGACTCGGTGTGCTGGCCGGGGATTATCTCAAGACAGCCAGCGACCTGGGCGCCCCGGTAGTCGGAGTGGGCTTGCTCTACCAGGAAGGTTATTTCCGGCAAAGCATCGACTCGGCCGGTCGACAGCATGAGGCCTATCCCTACAACGACCCGACCAGCCTGCCGATCCAGCCGGCTATTGGCAGCGACGGCGCCTGGCTGAAAGTCGCGCTGCAACTTCCGGGGCGCACGTTGCATTTGCGGGTGTGGCAGGCCATCGTCGGACGTACGCGCCTGTATCTGCTGGACAGTAACGATCTGCTCAATGGCGCCGGCGACCGCGGGATCACCTCCAAATTGTACGGCGGCGGTTCGCAAATGCGCTTGCTCCAGGAAGTGGTGCTCGGCATCGGCGGCTGGACGGTACTCGAAGCCCTGGGGATCGACGTGGACGTGTGCCACCTGAACGAGGGGCATGCCGCACTGCTGGTGCTGGAGCGGGCCCGCTGCTTCATGCACAAGATGGGCGTTTCGTTCCGGGAAGCCTGGTGGGCGACGCGTGCCGGGAATGTCTTCACCACGCATACGCCGGTGGCGGCGGGTTTTGATGTCTTCCCCGCCGCGCTGATCGGCAAGTACGCGCGTCCCTACCTCGAAGACTGTGATCTTTCATTGCGCGAACTGCTGGCATTGGGTCGGCGTGATCCGCTGGATGACGACGAGCCGTTCAACATGGCTTTTCTCGCCTTGCGTGGCTGTGCCCAGTGCAATGGGGTGAGTCGCCTGCATGGTGAGGTCAGCCGTCGTCTGTTCGGCGATCTGTATCCACGCTGGCCGTTTCAGGAAGTACCCGTGGGGCATGTGACCAACGGCGTCCATGTGCCTTCCTGGGACTCGGTCTGGTCCGATCACCTGTGGACCACCTGCTGCGGCAAGGAGCGTTGGCTCGGTAGCGTGGAGTCGCTCCCCGGGCCGCTTTCCGACAGCGACGACCAGGCCCTGTGGACCATGGCCGGCGAGCAACGCCTTGATCTGGTGAAGTACGCGCGTCAGCGTCTGGCCTGGCATCTTGGGCAGCGTGGCGAGTCCGTGCAGCAGATTGAAGAGGCCGCGCAGGTGCTCGATCCCAATTGCCTCACGCTCGGTTTCGCCCGGCGCTTTACCGACTACAAGCGCCCGAATCTGCTGCTGCATGACCCGGATCGCCTGACGCGTCTGCTCACCGATGAGCAGCGTCCGGTCCAGCTGATCATCGCGGGTAAGGCCCATCCCGATGATGAGCAGGGCAAGCAATTGATCCAGGCCTGGATGGACTTCGTTCATCGTCCTGGTCTGCGCCGGCACGTGGTGTTCCTGGAGGATTACGACCTCGAACTGGCCCAGCATCTGGTACAGGGCGTCGATGTCTGGATCAATACACCACGACGCCCCTGGGAAGCCTGCGGTACCAGCGGCATGAAGGTGTTGGTCAATGGCGGATTGAACCTGTCCGAACGCGACGGCTGGTGGGCGGAGGCCTACCAGCCCGATTGCGGCTGGGCCATCGGCACTGACGGGCCCAGCGACGATGTGGTCGATGCCGAGTGCCTGTACCGCTTGCTCGAGGACGCAGTCGTGCCGTCCTTCTACACCCGCGACACCCAGGGCATTCCCCGTGCCTGGGTGCAACGCATGCGGGCCAGCATGTCGCAACTGGGGCCGCAATTCAGCAGTAACCGCATGCTGCTCGAATACCTGGAGCGTTTTTACCAACCGGCGATTCAGGCGTTCCGACGCCGCCGCGAGGACCAGGCCGGGCTCGCCCGTGGGCTTCAGGCGTGGCAGAAGGCGCTGAGCGCGGGGTGGGACAACATACATTTTGGTACGCTCGATGCACATCGCGACGGCGATCAGCTACATATCAGCGTGCCTGTCTATCTGGGGGAGATCGCCCCGGAATGGGTAAGGGTGGAGCTCTGTGCCGCCTTGCGCGACGAGTCCCCGGCGCTGTGCCTGCCGATGACCGCCAGCGGCCCGATTCCCGGCGCCGTCCACGGTTATATCTTTTCCCTCTCGATGGCTGTCACGCGACCCCTGGAGGATTACACCCCACGGGTTCGCGCCTGGCACCCGGAGGCCTTTCTGCCGGCGGAAAATGCGCTGATCGCCTGGCAGCGTTGAGGCCCGGTCAGTGGTCATAGGCCTCGAAGCCGGAGACCACATCGAACAGCTCTTCGTCGATGCTGTCCTGGCGCAGTCGGTGAAAATCGTCCCCCAGGGTTTTCAGCAGTTCGCCGATGTTTTTCTCCGCCCGCTGCATGGCCGCCAGACGGCTGGCATTTTCGCTGGCCAATGACTCCGCGCAGCTACGGAACAGCGAGACAAACAGATACTCGCGAATAAACGCGAGCGAAACCTGCTCGCCGTTTTGCTGTACTTCGGGAAGGTTATTGGTGGGCCAGGGCCTGCTGGCCAGCTGGCGTTGCCAGGCATCGTCCAATGGCAGCATGCGCTGGCTGACCGATTCGTAGAGTGCCCCAGGTTTTGGCCTGTTGTGAAAAAGGTAGACCTGGCCGATTTCGCCCCGTTCACGCTGGCTTTCAAGCTCAAGCAGAATCTGGCTGACCAGGGGTGTGATCTCGACGATAGCGTTCGGCAGGATAAAGCGGCTGGAAGTGTTCAATGGACTGTCGGCAAGGCGTGATTGGATACGCTCGCCCACCACCCAGAGCATTTTTCTGTTTGGCAGTGGATCCAGTGTTTCAAGCACAAACTCGGCGAGCGCATCGTTGAACTGGCCGACCAGTCCCTGATCGGAGCCGAACACCACCGCGCAGACCGTCCCCGGGTCCTGCTGTTTGCGCCGGCCCAAAGCGCCGGATTGGCGCTGGCGGAAACAGGCCAGCAGGCCGAGTTGCACCGTTCGGTCATAGTCCTCCAGCGAGCGCACGGCGTTCTCATATTGACTGATGTTCGACGCCGCCATCGCTTTCATCGTGCGCACCACGGATTCGAGATCGCCGGCACTGGCGATCTTGCGCCGCAGGCTGGCGCCGGTGTCGCTCATGACGACACCGGGTTATCGGGCGTCGCCAGGAATTGCGCCACGGCCTGCCTGGCGAGTTCGGTCATCAGCTGTTTGTCGGCATCGCTCAGTTTATCGGTGCCTGCCAGGCTCGCGCTGAGCGCGGCGGGAAGCGTGGCGGCTGCGGCCCGGACGGCCTGCTCGGCATCCGCCATCCGGGTCAGCGGTACCGGATCGAACAGTCCCGCGGTCAAGGCCAGTAAAACGGTGATTTGCACGGAGGTCGACAGGGGGGAGAACTCCTGCTGCTTGAGGCAGGCGCGAATACGCCGGCCATGCTCGATCAGCTTGCGGGTGGCCTCATCGAGGCGGGCGCCAAAGCGGGCGAAGGTCTCGAGTTCCTCGAACTGGGCGTAGGCCAGTTTCAGGTCGCCGGCGACGGCCCGGTAGGCCGCGCTTTGCGCCTTGCCACCGACCCGTGAAACCGACTTGCCGACGTCCACCGCCGGCAGTACCCCGAGTTCAAACAGTGTCGGCGACAGATAGATCTGGCCGTCGGTGATGGAAATCAGATTGGTCGGAATATAAGCGGAAATGTCCTGGGCGGCGGTTTCGATGATCGGCAAGGCGGTCAGCGAACCCCCGCCGAGTTCCGGACGCAGATGGGTGCTGCGTTCGAGCAGACGCGAATGGATATAGAAAATATCGCCAGGAAAGGCTTCACGCCCAGGGGGCCGGCGCAGCAGCAGTGACAGCTCCCGATAGGCTTGCGCGTGCTGGGTCAGGTCGTCGTAGACCACCAGCACGTCGCGGCCCTGTTCCATGAAGTACTCGGCAATGCTGGTTGCGGCGTAGGGGGCGATATAGGCCAGCCCGGGGGCGTTGTTGCCCTCGCTGACGATCACCACGGTGTAGGGCAGGGCGCCCTTTTCCCGTAGCGTGTCGATAAGTTTGGCGACGCCGGAAGCACGTTGGCCAATGGCGCAATAGACACAAATGACGTTCTTGTCGCGCTGATTGATGATGGTATCGAGCGCAATGGTCGTCTTGCCGGTCTGCCGATCGCCGAGAATCAGTTCCCGTTGCCCACGCCCGACCGGAATCAGCGCATCGATCACTTTGATGCCGGTTTGCAGCGGCACGCTGACCGGAGCCCGGTCCATGATCGGCGCGGCCGGTCGTTCCAGCGGCAGGCGCGGTCCTGGCGGTAGCGGCGCGAGGTCATCCAGGGGGCGTCCTGTCGGATCGATGGTACGTCCCAGCAGTGCCTCCCCGACCGGCACATCGACGACATGCCCGCCACGCTCGACCGGGTCGCCGGCCTGCAGCTCCCAGTAGTCGCCGAGCAGGACCACGCCGATTTCATCTTCGTCGATATTGAAGGCGATGCCCTTGATCCCGTGCGGAAATATCAGCACCTCCTCGAAACCGACACCGGGCAGGCCGCTCACCTTGGCGATCCCCGGAGCGACGCTACGCACCTGCCCGATCTCTCGGGGGGCCAGCGGCGGCACAAACGCCTCGGTCGCTTCCCGTATGTGGGCAAAGGTCTGCTCCAGGACATTCTCCAGCCGTTCATCGGGCATGGGGGGCTTCCTTGTCGGAGAGAACCTTGGCCGGGGTATTGACCGCCAGCAGATCGCCGACGCTGCTTTCCAACTCCGTCAGGTAGTGCGCGATGCTCCACGCCACCTTTTGTCCGTCGGTGCACAGCTCGATGCCGCTGACCAGCTCCGGAGCCGTTTCGAAACGGGCCTGGGTGGCGCTTCCGAGCAGTGCCTGGAGTTCCGCTTCGAGGCTGGCGCGATGCGTCGCCGATAGCTCGAAGGTGCTACGCACGACTATCGGCAGGGCCTTGTTCCGCAGGGCGCCGGCCAGCTTTTGCTTTTCATCTGAACCCAGGGTCCGCAGGCGCTCTATGAAAGTGGCGACCATTTGCTCTTCCAGCGTCACGCCGGCCAAATCGCTCAATGCCTTGCGCGCAATGCTGAAGACCTCCTGTTGCGTACGGCGAAAGAGTGCCTGGTGCAGGGCCTGGGCCTCACTGCGCAGGCTGTCCTGTTGCCGGGCGCCCAGGTTGATGGCTTCCTGGCGTGCGGCATCCAGCAGACGCTGGCGCTCGCTGTTCGCCGCGTCGGTTGCCTGGCTGAGCAATGCCGCGCGTTCCCTGTCGAAGTCGGCGTTCTTGCGCTGGAATGCTTCACGCTCCTGTCCGGCCTCGGCTTTTTTCGCATCGGCGTCCGCCAGTTCCCTGGCGATACGCTGTTCACGGGCGTCGATGGCGTTGAGTATCGGACGATAGAGAAAGCGCTTGAGCAACCAGACCAGAATCAGGAAGTTGAGGATCTGTGCGCCGACAGTGAACCAGTCGATAAGCATGATCTACTTTCCAGCGACCTGGGCGATGGCGTGGCTCCAGAATGGATTGGCGAAAATCAGGATCATCGAGACGACGAAGCAATAGATGGCCACCGATTCGACCATCGCCAGGCCGACAAACAGGGTGCGGGTAATGGTGGCCGATGCGTCGGGTTGTTGCGCCAGGGCGCTGAGCGCGGTGGCCACCGCGCGACCTTCGCCGAGCGCCGGGCCGATACTGCCGATGGCGATGGTCAGGCCCGAGGTAATGATCGAGGCCACTGCGATAATTGTCATGCTGTCCATGGTCACGCCTTCCGGGGGGTCATGTGGTTGAGGCAGGTTCAGGGGTTCTGGGTGATTTGCGCGAGCGGGTTGCCGCGGCGATGTAGACCGCCGCCAGGATGCTGAAAATGTAGGCCTGGACCATGCCGGTCAAGAGTCCCAGGGCACTCAGGAGCACGGGAAAGATGAAGGGGGTGATGGTCAGCAGGATGGCCAGGATCATTGTGCCGCTCATCATGTTGCCGAACAGCCGGGCCGCCAGTGCCAGGGTGCGCGACAATTCGCTGACGATATTGAACGGCAGCATGATCACCGTCGGTTTCAGGTAGGCGTTCAGGTATTCAGCCAGGCCGCTTTCGGCGATACCGAACAACGGCACGGCGATAAACACGCAAATAGCCAGTGCCGCGGTGGTCGACAGGGAGCCGGTCGGTGGCTCGTAGCCGGGCACGATGGTGAAGAGGCTGGCCGTTCCCACGAAAAGGAACAGGGTGCCGAGAAACCCCAGGTATTTGCGCGGCTGGACCAGGCCGACTTCGCCGATCTGCGTGACGATGCCGGTCACGACAATTTCCAGCAGGTTCTGCCAGCGGCTGCGCTCCAGCCCTGTCGCCAGACGTCGGGTGATCAGATGGGAACCCAGTGTCAGCACCAGCATCAGGCCCCAGGTGAAGGCGATGGTCGCGTTGATCTTGAACAGGCCGTATTGCCACAGCACGATGTCGTCCGGACTAAGGTGCATGGTCACCCTCCAGGTTCACCACTGCCGGGCGCGAGAGCCGCATAATGAGCAGGCGTGCCACGACAAAGCCGGACAAGGCGGCCAGCCAGCGCTGCCAGGTGTCGCCGCAGGCCAGGTAGAGGCCCACCAGCACGATGGTTGTACGCACCAGCAGGCTGGCAAAAAACCACAGCCCGACCCACGGCGACGCCATCGCCCGCCGAACCGTCCACCACAGGCCGCCAAAAAACACGACACCCAGCACCACACCGGCCAGCAGGGGCGCCAGGAGGCTTAGTTCATTCATCGTCATCGGTCTCCTGTTCGTGTATTTCGCGCTCTTCCTTGGCGACCCAATGCCAGGCATTGAAACAGCCCAGCACCAGGCCGGCGGCCATGAGTGCCAGCGTCCACGAGCGCCCGCCCGGGTAGCGCCCATCCAGCCACAGGCCGGCGGCCGCGCCGAGCAGGGTGGGAATCACCACCGACCAGCCGATCAGCCCCATCATCCCCAGGCCTGACCAGACGGTCCGCGTCCTATGGCGTTGAGCCTTGAGTTTGCGGGCCGCCTTGCTGCCGACTTGCTGGCTGAAGGCCTTTTCGCCGGGTGTCGGCTTTTTCTCGTCGTCACTCATGATGCAGTGCGGCGAAGCGGCGAATGAAGCTGCTTTCCAGTTTAGCCAAGGCCGAACGAACGCTTTGCTCTTGCTCGTGCCGGCTGAGGAACTCCCGTTCGATCACCTGGCGCAGCTGCGCAAGGTCCATATTGCCGATCGCATCGCGCACGCACACCAGGACTTCGCCACCGGTTTTAACCAGCACGCCTTCGTCGACCGCCAGGCAGACTTCGCCTCCCTCCCTCGTTTCATAGGTCAGGATGCCCGGCACCAGGGCCGCGGCGCAGTCGAGCCGGTTGGGCAGCAGGCCAAAGGCGCCACTGAGTGATTCAGCAACGATGCGCAGGACCTCGTGCTCCTCGGCGAAGACCTTGAAGGGCAGCAGAATCTTAAGATGCATGCGGGTTGACGGCATTTCCCACCTCCGGGACGTGCTTGTCCATGGCTTCGTCGATGCGGCCAATCATGTACAGCGCCGCCTCCGGCACATCCTTGAACTCATCCCGCAGGATACGCTCGCAGCCGTCAAGGGCGTCCTTGAGGCTGACCAGTTTGCCCTGCATGCCGGTGAACTGTTCCGTGGTGAAAAACGGCTGGGTGAGAAAACGCTCCAGCCGGCGTGCACGCGCCACCACATTGCGGTCTTCGCTCGACAATTGTTCGAGGCCGAGCATGGCGATGATGTCCTTGAGATCGGCGTATTGCGCCAGCGTACGGCGGATCTCCTGGGCCAGTGTGTAATGTCGCGTGCCGATAACCCCGGGCGTCGCCATCTTCGAGTTTGACTGCAGTGGATCTATGGCGGGATAGAGCCCCTCGCTGGCCCGTTTGCGCGAAAGCACGATGGACGCCGACAGGTGCGAGAAGGTGTGCATCGCGGCCGGATCGGTGAAGTCGTCCGCCGGGACGTACACCGCCTGGATCGAGGTGATGGCACCGGAGTCGGTATTGGCGATACGGTCTTGCAGTTGGGCCAGCTCGGTCCCCAGGGTCGGCTGATAGCCCAGGCGGGCAGGCATCTGCCCCATCAGCCCGGAGATTTCCATGCCGGCTTGAATGAAGCGGAAGATGTTGTCGACCAGCAACAGCACGTCACGGTGTTCATCGTCGCGGAAATACTCGGCCATGGTCAGCGCCACATGGCCGACCCGGAAGCGGGCACCCGGTGGCTCGTTCATCTGGCCGAACACCATCACCATGTTGTCGAGCACGCCGGCCGACTTCATGTCGCGATAAAGCTCTTCGCCCTCGCGACAGCGCTCGCCAATGCCACAGAAGATGCTGACCCCTTCGTGCTGGCCGACCATATTGTGGATCATCTCGGTCAGCAGCACTGTCTTGCCGACTCCCGCACCGCCAAACAACCCGGCCTTGCCGCCGCGTTCCAGTGGCATCAGGACGTCAATGATTTTCACGCCGGTCTCGAACACTTCGGATTGGGTCGTACGGTGCGCGAGCGGAGGCGGTGGGCAATGCACGCTGCGCCAATCCACCTCGGGTGCCGGCAGCCGGTCGATGGCGTTGCCGAAGACATCGAACATCCGTGACAGGATTTCCTTGCCAATGGGGGCCAATAGCGGCCCGCCACTATCCGCGACCGGCATACCCCGGGCGAGTCCCTGGGTGGGGGTCAGGGCGATGCCACGCACCCGTTGTGCATCGAGCTGGGCAAAGACTTCAATAAAAACCTTGCCGTCCACTCCGGCATGCAACAGCGAGTGTATCGGCGGAAGCAGGGACTCGAAGTGAATATCGACGACGCTGCCCCGTACTGACACGATGACCCCCATGTTCGCGACGCCGGCCATGTTGTTCATGGGGTTGCCCATAAGCATCCAACCACCGGGACGCCACATTCCTGGCTGAACTCGATGCTGACACGGCTCAAGTGAACGACTGCATCCGGCATGGCTGTCCTCCGGGCGATTGAATCAGGCAATCAGCAAGTGATCCTGTACTTTTCTCACGCCTGGCACCGACCAGGCTGCCCGGGCGGCCAACTGGCGTTCACGCCATAGATGAACCTTGCCTTCGAGCTTCACGACATCGCCATCGACCTCGACGTGAATGCCCTTGGCATCGAGCTCGGCATTGCGCTTGAGGGCTTCTTCGATGCGTTGCTGGATATCGACGACGTCCACCCGCGCGCGCAGGGTGATCTGGTTGTTCACACCCAGCACACCGGACAGCTTGCGCACGGCCCGTTCAGCGGTTTCTTTCTGATACTGCCAGTCCACTTCGCCTTCCAGGGTGATCCAGCCTTTCTGCACAATGACCTTGACGGCGTCTTCGGCAATATCGGAGCTCCAGGTGATGATATTCAAGGCGCGGTTGGCGATGGTGTCGTCGTCCATGCCGGCGCCTTTGGCCAGCCTTACCTGTATTTCTTCCGCCACCGCGCGAACGCCCCTGACGCTTTTGACCGTCTGTTCGGCGCTGACTTTCTGAGCGTAGCTTTTGACATGACCGGAGAGCGTGACAACACCGTTGTCCACCGCCACGCCAATATTGGCGGCGTCGATTTCGGGGTGGAACTCAAGCTCTTCCATTATGGTATTGCGCAGACTCAAATCGCTCATGAGGGTGTCCTCTGGCTGATGCACGGGGGAGGGTCACGAGAACCCGTCAATCTCTTCTACGCCTGAGCCCCGGAAAATCATTGAGCTAAATCAACAATGCCTTGTTGAGGTCGATCCCGATGTCGTGTCTTGCGCGTGCGTGGTGTCGCCGCGTTTGCGGATCAATAGATTGGCAGCACAACACTTCAGTAATTTGGCATCGACGCGGGGGTATCCTGTACGTGCTGCTAGGCTATCTTCTCAATCTGGAGTCCATGATCACGGGTGGGGTTGATACAGCCGGACTCCATCAAGTGGAGAGACATTGAGATGAACATGCCAACGTTTACGGGGCAGGGCACGGGCCATCAGGCGGTGCTCGATCAGCCCCTGATCGAGCAAGCTGACACGGCACTGGTCGCCATCGACGCGGGCATCGGGGCCTATGTGGGCAAATCGCAAAGGCAAGCATTGTGAGCCGGTTGTTCCTGGTCAGGCATGGCCAGTCGATCTGGAACCTGCAAGACCGGTTTACCGGTTGGGTGGATGTTTCGCTCAGCCAGCAGGGCGTGCTTGAGGCGCAACGGGCGGGGGCGTTGCTGAGGGAGGAGCATTTTGATGTGGCCTTTACCTCCACCCTGTTGCGGGCACAGGACAGCCTGTATGAGATCCTCAGGCAGAATCGCCATTGCGATCAATATGTGCGGGTGCATGAACAGAGCAGTGAGTGGTATGAGCATTTCATGCCGACCGACGGCGATGCGAACGAACTGAAAATCCACGTCTCGGAAAAGCTCAACGAGCGTTACTACGGCGATCTGCAAGGCCTGCAAAAAGACTGGGCCAGCCAGCATTACGGCGCGGAACAGGTGCACCTGTGGCGCCGCAGCTACGATATTCCGCCTCCCAATGGCGAGAGTCTGCAAATGACCGCGGCCAGAACCCTGCCTTACTATCAGGCGCGAATTGTCCCGCATCTGCAGAACGGTGAGAGCGTGTTGATCGCCGCCCACGGAAACTCCCTGCGTTCCATCATCATGCACATCGAGAAAATGACGCCGGAACAGATAATCGACTACGAGTTGGCGACCGGTGTCCCCCATCTGTATACATTCGATAATGATTTACAGCTTGTCGATAAGCGGATTTTCACGGTGGTGTAGGGATTTTCCTACCCTGTTTCCGTTGTTCCTATCCCGGAATAGGGATTCACCGATGGTGAGGGTGCCATTGTTGGGCCAGTATCTTTCCCAGGCAGTCGAGATGTCGGTACGCCGACAAGGAGATGCCCCGACCGAGAGAGCGGCGGTGGGCGAAAAGGCATGACCTACCCCGGCTTTGACACTGTTAGAAGTGCCATAGAATAAAATTCAACGAGGGCAGGTCATGTTGAAATGTCATGAGTTCTGTCAGGCGGCGCCCGACAGCGAGGCAAGGCCTTTTTGGAGGGATCGACCCACTCACTCCGAGTTGGAAGTTGATTGCGTGATGGGGTGCGCCAGTGAAACGCCAGACAGCAGCGTTTTATCAGCCTCAGCCTCTCCCCATGACGCTTCCAGTTCCCCGCAGCCCCCGCGAATAGCGATGAACGACGAGCTGGTTGCCGCCAGGAGCCTCTGCGCAAAATCCCGCGCCGCCGTGGTTGAGATGTTCAGGCACGCGCGCATGGGCCGTGCCCTGGAACTGGAAAGCATCGGTGCACTTGTCGATGACATTTCCAGTTCGATTTCACGCCACCCCGACGCGTTTATCAGCCTGGCTCGTCTGAAAAGTCTCGATGATTACACCTATATGCATTCGGTTGCCGTCTGCGCCCTGATGATCGCCTTGGGCAATCAACTGGGCCTGCCTGAAGCATTGATCCGCAGAGTGGGGCTCGCCGGCCTGTTGCACGATATTGGAAAAATGGCTATCCCTGGCGCCGTCCTCAACAAACCCGGGCGATTGACCGACGAGGAATTGCAGTTGGTTCGTACCCACCCTCTGGAAGGAGAAAAAACACTGTCGGCCACCTCGCAGGTGTGCGAAATGGTTGTGGATGTATGCCTGCACCATCACGAAAGATTCGATGGCCAGGGCTACCCGCATCAATTGGCCGGTGAGCAGATTAGCCTCTTTTCCCGGATGGCCGCTGTTTGTGATGTCTATGACGCAATCACCTCCGATCGTGCTTATAACGAGGGCTGGGATCCAGCCGTTGCGGTCCAGAAAATGTCATCGTGGGAAGGGCACTTTGACGATGAAGTATTTCGAGCTTTCTTGAAGTGCGTGGGTATTTATCCCGTGGGGTCGCTTGTTCAACTGAAAAGTGGCCGCATTGGCGTCGTTGTTGAACAGAACAGTCATTCGCTCTTGACCCCCAAGGTGAAGCTGTTCTATGTGCCGGTCTTGAATGTCCATATAACACCCAAACTCGTGGACCTGAGTGATCCGTTGCAGAAGGACCGGATCTGTACGCGTGTGCCTGTCCAGCGCTACAGGTTCAAAGACACCGACTTATTGTGGCAGGAAGAGAGCAAACCCCAACAATCCTGACGAAAGCGCCGGGCTGTAGCGTCTGCGCATGCCGCTCGTCGAACCATGACATGACTCGGGCGGCTAGGTTCCGCGCCTGCAAACATGGTCTAATCAGGCGACAATTTGGGGGCGCGGAAATATTTTCGTACGACACCAGCAGGCCGCCCCTCGCAACCCTCAGGTTCTGAATAGGGCTGTCATGGATACCGGTTCACGACTCAAGCTTGTACGAGAAAGTTACAAGATATCCCAGCGGGAGCTGGCCAGGCGCAGTGGCCTGGCCAATGGAACGATTTCGTTGATCGAATTAAATCGCGTGAGCCCCTCGGTCAGTTCGCTGAAAAAACTCCTCGAGGGGTTTCCCATGACCTTGGCGGACTTCTTCTCTTTCGATCAGCCCGTGGAGGAGCAGCGCTATATCTTCCGCGCCAACGAACAACCTGATCTGGGCCGTGATGGACTCAGGCTGTTGCTGGTCGGTGCCCAGGTGCCTGGCCGGCAAATGCGCATGTTGCGCGAGCAGTACGCCCCGGGGGCAGGCTCAGGGGCAGAGCCGATCGTGCATGCCATCGGCGAGGAGTGCGGGTTGGTCACGCGCGGCACGATTGAGCTGACGGTGGACGGCAAGATCAGCGTACTGACGGCCGGGGACGGGTATTACTTTCCGACGACGCTCCCCCATAGCTTTCGCAATATCGGCCAGGATGAAGCCGAGATCATCAGCGCCAACACACCGGCGAACTTTTGATCGCTATCCTCGTGCGTCGGTCCCCCCATGCCTCTGCCTGGGGTTCAATTTGCTTGATTGGGAAGACCTGCGCTTTTTCTCCGCATTTGCCCGTGAGGGATCTGGCAAACCAATCGCGGAGAGGTGCGTGCAGAGGGCCGCAATCTGACAACGAGTCTGTGGTCGCGGGTTTGACCACGGACTCGGTTCTAGGTCTGTCTTATGGCTGAACGGCTAATCCCATAAGGCGAAATGGATGCCAGCGACCTTGTCCAACCTTGCTCTTTACGAGCTCTCTATAGGTTTGCCATTGCCGAGTCATCTTGCCTTAGAACTGCTACTGAACGCCTCCCGAGGAAGAATGCGATTGTAATATGGCTGATACAGGGCAAGAAACAGCTTGCCCTGATACTGGAGATTAGACGTCAGCACCGCCTAAAATATTTTCTAGTTGCATTTCTTTTAAAACACGGTCTTGAATGGGTTGCTTGGCAGCGTTAATTTCATCAACACCCCAAACCATGCCGACCGCTGTGCGTGTAGGGCGTTTGCCAGCAGGCATTTCTGCTAGCGCTAAATAAGTATCTACGACCAACTGTGGGTCTGGTGCTTGGTCAGACTGCATAAATTTCGCGAACTCTGCGAACATAGCGGCAGGTATCTTTGCTAATTCACCATAGCTGTCCAGCACGTCAATACGGGAAGGCTCTTGCCCTCCTGCACTTAGACCTGTAGGGAACGGGCCTGGTTGCACGATGGCAATATCAATGCCGAAGGGCGCCACTTCGTAACGTAAGCCTTGGACGTAGCCTTCCAAAGCATGCTTGGTGGCGGCGTATGTAGAGAAATACGGCGCCGAAATCTGGCCGACCATTGATGAGGTGTTAATGATCAGACCGGACTTGGCTTCCCGCATAGCGGGCAAGACAGCCTGTATAATGCGCATAGCGCCATAGTAGTTGGTTTCCATCTGTTCCCTGGCTTGGGCAATACTAAATGCCTCCGTAATGCCAAGGTACATTACGCCTGCATTGTTAATCAAAATATCAATCTTGCCCGCTTTAGCCAGCAAACTTTCAATGGCTGTTTTGACGGATTCGTCGCTGGTGACATCCATATCTACAACATGGATGAGCTTGCTATACGCTTCCAGCTCGGTCTTGACTGCGGCGTTCTTGCCTTCTGTGCCACGCATGGTGGCGAACACTCGGTAGCCCTTATCTGCAAAATCTTTCACTGCTTTTAGGCCAAATCCACTGCTGCTACCTGTGATGATTACGTTTTTTTGTGCGTCACTCATATTTTCTTTCCTGGTGGCTTGTCAATTAAATACCGACTGGTACAATAAGGTGGCAGGGCATCGCATGTCAAGTTAAAATACCAGGTGGTACGAAATGAGCTCAAATCCAACAAAGCCTTCAAGGGGACGACCTAAGACCCTGGACCGTGATCACGTTTTGGATGTGGCAATGGATGCCTATTGGAAAGAGGGCATAGGCAACTTATCCCTTAATGAAATTTGCAGAAGATGTGATATATCGAAGCCAGGTCTTTATCGTGAATTTTGGAATGAAGATGGCTTGATGAAAGCTGTTATTCTTAAATATCAGGAGCAGGTGCTGGATCCTGTGCTGCAGATGTTAAATACAGAAATGCCGTTTCGAGAGGCGCTTGACAACTTAGTGTCATTTGCCACCTCGGTTAGTGATAGTCAGGAGATCCCAAAGGGATGCCTTTTGATAAAAATGCGCGAATCACGCACGCACTTGGGTGAAGCAGCACGAGCACAAATTGATTTCATTCAGGCGCAAGCATCAACTGCTTACTGGAAATGGGTGGAACGTTCAAAGGCCAAATGTGAGTTTTCTGCAGACATGTCATCAGAGTTTGCATCTGCCTATATCGATGCACAGTTAAGTAATGCTTCGTCACAGATCTCTCGTGGTGAGGATCCACAAATTGTAAAGAAAATACTAGTAGTCGCTTTTTCGATGTTGGGATGACTAGTGATCACATGAGCTCTCAGGGCATCGTGCTCAGGGAAGACGAACAAATTGAACTGAGTCGGCGCATAAGATCAGTCCGCGCGACGTTCGTCGGGCGCGGATGATTTTGCTAACCGCTCAAGGTTGTTCTCGTTCGGCAGGCCAGACCTCAAAAATGTAGCTACTGCCTGTGTGATGGCCGAGGTCTTTCGCTCGTGGTGCCCACCCATGGCTCCAAGCTTTGGCATTTCAGGTTCCAGTGGCGAGTGTTGAGGAACCGTTTCGCCAGGACAACCAGTAAGGTCTCTGAGCCTTCTTATGCCGACGCGCCTGGTACTGCGCAAGCGCGCTGCGCAGGAGCATGGGGCATCGATCGAATTTAGCCGTCCTTGCTTTGCGTGGTGGGTCGGGACGCTTATTTCTTCCGAGGAAGGATTCGGACAAACGCGACAGCCTCTGCCAAAAGCTTCTGTGCCAGCAAGTCGTCAGCGAAGGTTTCCGATTCAACGCGCAGCCAACCCTCCATGATGCGTCCTCTTGAGATCATCGGGGTGATGCCGCTGATAGCCAGTACCTCTCGGTCGTAATCCTTGCCCAGCCGGATCAGCGCGCCGTCATTCCGCGCGGCGCACAACAAATGGCCGTTCATCAACCAGGCCAGCCCCCCAAACATGGCTTTTTCCGACAATCCTTCCACGATGGAAAGTTGGTCACGCATCAGTTCTTCGAGTCCGGGGTCGCGAGCCATGAGTCGTACCTTCCTATGCCCTAGAGCTTCCTGCCGAAACGAAATGATGCTCCGTAGGCCGAGTCGGGTAAATGGTTGCTGCCATCTTCCCTCAGCCTGGACCGGAAGGTTCCGCTATGGGGCTGGGTTCTGTAGAGGCCGCGCTTTTGCAATTCAGGAATGATCAACTCCACGAAGTCTTCAAGCGAGCCGGGACTGATCAACGGATTGATCATGTAGCCGCTGGTGCCGGAGATACGTGCATGCTCCTCGATCCGGTCGACGACCTGTTGCGGGGTGCCGACCAGGATCAGGTCGCTGCCGCGGGTGACCTTGGCAAAGCGCTGTTTTACGTCGCCTGCCGTCAAAGGTTTGCCACTGCCATCGGGGTGCATGACGTAGGACGTCAAGCCTTCGGTATGGGTCGACAGTGCATCACTGTCGGCATAGCGGCTGATATCGATACCGGTGTCGCCGGCATAGCTGACCAGTTGCGCCTGAAGATGGTAGTTGCTTTGCAAAACATCATATTTGCGCTGGGCTTCAATCTCGCTTTTGGCGGTGACAATCCGCAGCACGGTCAGGGACTTCACATCCTCACGCTTACGGCCGCGTGCCTGGGCCTTGGCCCAGATGTCTTCCAGCCCCTGACGAATTTCATGGGGGTTGGATTTGGCGATGAAAATCAGCTCGGCATGCTTGGCCGCGAATTCACGACCCCGACCCGACCAGCCGGCCTGGATCAGCAGCGGTGTGCGCTGTGGCGACGGCGAGGTCAGATGCGGTCCGGCCACTCGATAATGCTCGCCCACGTGATTGATCGGCCGTACCCGGTCACCCCGTGCATACACTTGGCGAGCCTTGTCGGCCACCACGGCATCGTCGGCCCAACTGCCTTCCCAGAGTTTGTACGCCACATCGAGAAACTCTTCGGCGCGTTCATAGCGGTCATCGTGTTTGATCATCTGTTCCAGGCCGAAATTACGCGCGGCACTGGAGAGATAGGAGGTCACGATGTTCCAGCCCACACGGCCGTTGGTCAGGTGATCCAGGGTGCTGAAGCGCCGGGCATGGGTGAAGGGGTGTTCGTAGCTGGTGGTGACCGTGACACCGAAGGCCAGATGCTCGGTGACCGCTGCCAGGGCCGGAATGATCATCAGCGGATCGTTGGCCGGCGCCTCCACGGCCCATTTCATCGCGGCATCGGCGTTGCCGCCAAAGACGTCGTAGAAGCCCAGCACGTCGCCGAAGAACAGCATGTCGAGGTTGGCCTGGTCGGCAATGCGCGCCAGGTTTGTCCAGTAGCCCAGGGAGTTGATGGCCAGGCGTTCGTCGGCCGGGTGCGTCCAGAGACTTGGCGCACCGCCGCAGCCGACACTGGCTTGTTCGTAGAGGGCAAACAATAGAGGTTTTGGATCGGACATCTTCGTTCCTGAAAAAGTCGTTGAAGGGGTGGACTCACCGCTGGTTCTTGAACCCTTTGCCGTAATGGCGCTCTAGGCGTACCTGTATCAGCTCCAGGCCGATGGAGAGCAGCCAATAGATGACTGCGGCGGTGGTGAGCATTTCGATATAGCGATAGGAGGAGCGGCCATACGACTGCGCCAGGAACATCACTTCCCAGACGCCCATGACCGAGATCAGCGAGGAGTCCTTGAGCATGGAAATGAACTGGCTGGTGGTCGGCGGAATGATCGTGCGCATCGCTTGCGGCAGGACGATGTGCAGGAAGGTCGCCGTGGGGCGCAGGCCGAGGGCGGCTGCCGCTTCCCGCTGACCGGGTGCCACGGCCATGATGCCCGCGCGAAAGATCTCGCTGAGGTAGGCGCCGTAGTTCAGCGAAAGCGCAATGATGCCCGCGCTGATCGCCCCGGGCACCACACCCAGTTGCGGCAGGCCCAGGTAGATCAGCAGTATCTGGATCAGCAGGGGCGTACCGCGGAAAAACGAGGCGTAGAAACTGGCCACGCCGAAGGCTACCGCGCTGGATGACAAGCGTGCCAAGGCCGTCACGAAGCCCAGCAGCAGCGACAGCCAGATCGAACAGAAGCACAGGAACAACGTCAGTGCCGCCCCCTGCAGAAAGCCGTTCGGTCCCAGGCGCAGGCCGACCAGGTTCGGCCATTTATCCAGAATGATCGAGAACTTCAGATCGAAGCTCATGAAAAACAGCACGCACAGTCCGAGCATGACCGCCCAGGTCAGATACAGCCGGGCCCGGAAACTCAATAGAGGGTGCCAGCGGCGCGGCTTGCTGTCGGTTGCCGAAGTCACGGGCGTGGGGGTTGGCTCAAAGGCTGTCATTGGCTGATATCGGTACCGATCCACTTCTGCGAAATCTTGCTGAGTGTCCCGTCGGCTTTAAGCTGGGCAACGATCTGAGTGACCTTGGCATTCCATTGCGCATCGCCTTTTTCGACGGCCACGACGTTGGGTTCCGCATACAAGGTGTCACCGGCAATCTTGAAACGAGGGTCCTGGGCAATCCGTTCGCGGGCGGTGATGAGGTTGGTGACCATGGCGTCAAGACGCACGCCGGTCCCCAGGGCGAGGTCCTGGAAGGCCACCGTTTCATTGTCGTAGGGCGCGACCTGGACCTGATCGAATGGGTACTTCAGGGGTTTGTCCTCGGCACCCTCGATCACCAGATCCTTGTTCAGGTAGGCCTCGTAGGTCGAGGCGCTGATCACGCCGACTTTCTTGCCCGAGAGGTCCTTGCCCGAGGCGATGTCATTGTTCTTTGCGTTCACCACAATGACCGCCGGCGACTGGTAATACTCCACCGGGAAATCAAACACTTCAGCGCGTGCCTTGCTCGGGGTCATCGAGCAGACGCATATGTCATAGCGTCCGCTCCAGTGGCCTGCCGCGATCACATCCCATGAAGGGGTTTCCAGATGCAGCTTCACTCCAAGACGCTGTGCCACGGCCTTGGCGACATCGACGTCAAAACCATCCAGCTGGTTTTGATCGTTGAGAAAGGAGAAGGGCGGGTAGCTTTCCATCAAGACACCGACGAGCTCACCTTTTTTTGTCACTCGATCAAGGGTGGAGCCGGCCAGTGCCAGTGAGCAGTTCGCAAGCAGAGCGAGACCCAGCGGTAGAAGGACTGTTTTTTTCAAAGGCGATTACTCAGGCAGTTGTTTAAAAAGACTGAATAGATTTAAACGCACTATAAAACCTATTTGTAATATTTAAATGGAATATTAATCTTGCATTGGGCTATATCGTGGGGCTCTGTGGAATCAGGTCGCGCGGGCCAGAATGGATTGCGCGCGGCCCATGACCGGCGCATCGATCATTTGCTCATCCAGTACGAAGACGCCTTCACCTGAGCCGGCGGCCTCGAGGATGCGTTGTGCCCAAACCAATTCCTCACGACTGGGTTTCAGCGCCTGATGGATGATGGTCACCTGGGTCGGATGGATACACAGCGCACCACCAAAGCCCATGTCACGGGCAAGTTGGACGGCGGTGTGCAGGCCTGCGCTGTCCTGGATGGACGGAAATACGCCGTCCAGTGCCGGGGAGAGTCCAGCCACTCGAGTGTTCAGCAATACGGCATAGCGGGCCTGGCCAAGGATTTCTTCTGCGGCACGGCTGCCAGTGGTCAAACTCAGGTCCAGTCCCAGATCGAGGCTGCCAAACGACAAGCGCTCAACGCCTTGGACGCTGGCAATGGAGCTGAGAGCAACCAAGCCCCTGGCACTCTCGATGATCGGCCAGATCGGTTTGCCGGTCTGGCCCGCAGTGAGCACTTGCGCCGCGCTTTCGGCTTTGGGCAGCAAGATACCGATCACACCCGCATGGCGTCGGCACAGGTCCAGATCCGCAGCATGCGCCCAGTGCCCCGGGGCATTCACACGAACCAGAATCCGTACTTCGGGGCTGTCGCTCAGAAAACGCTCCAGGTTGTCTCTGGCCTGCTCCTTGAGGGTTTCCTGCACGGCATCCTCCAAGTCGACAATGACCCGGTCAGCGCCGCTGGCGATGGCTTTTGGGATGCGCTCTGGTCGCGTGGCCGGAACAAACAGGGCGGAGCGGACAATTGACGTACTCATGGTGCCTCTCCCTCGCTGAACTCGATTTCTCCGATCTGTGCGGTGCCGTCCTGATTGCCTGCCCAGACTTGCGCCTTGCCGCTGTCGAGCAATCGTCCGCCCACCTCAAAAGGTTGCGGTGAAATGAGGGGGCGTACACCTCTGAAACTGAAGCGCTTCAGGTGTGCGGTCGGGTGCGCCTTGGTAAAGGCCTGCAAGTTCAGGGTAGCGATCAACGGGCCGTGCACCACCAGGCCCGGATAACCTTCAGTCTCTGTGACGTAAGGCCAGTCATAGTGAATGCGGTGGCCATTGAAGGTGACCGCGGAGTAGCGGAACAGCAAGGTCGGGGAGGGCTCGACCGGTTCCTGCCACTGCCCTTCGGGCAGCGCTTCGGCGCCGCTGAACTTGGGTGGCGAGGGCTCCCGGTAGACGATGTCCTGCTCATCCTGCAGGGCACGCTGGCCGTCCTGGAAATACTCATGGCGTACGGTGACAAACAGCAAGGAACCGGTACGCCCGTGTTTTTCTTCAACATGGGTGATGGTCGAGATGCAAGACACCTTGGCCTCTACCAGTAATGGCTGGTAAAACTCCAGTCGGCTACCCGCCCACATGCGATTACGGTTATGAGCCGGAGGCAGGAAACCACCGAGCGCTGGATGGCCGTCAGGACCCAGTTCGCCTGCGACAACTGGTTCCTGGAAGAACGCCCAGTGCCACAAGGGCGGCAACGGTTCACCCGGCAGGGGGGGCTCCTCGCCCAAAGTCGCGGCTATGCGTTTTACCAGGTTGAAGCTGATCCGATCCTGGCTTTCCTGACGACGGCCGATCCAGGCTGAAAAATCGACATTGCTCATTCACATTGCTCCTGTCGGTCGCTGATCAGGCCAGGGCGGCCATTTCGGGGATAGCTTCGAACAAGTCCGCCACCAGACCGTAATCGGCGACCTGGAAGATCGGTGCGTCTTCGTCCTTGTTGATCGCA
>NZ_JALMEZ010000026.1:0-66665 GCF_023242495.1 Pseudomonas sp. MWU13-2862
GGCCGGTTCAGGCGCTGCAAGGCTTGCGGGCCTCATCGCCGGCAAGCCAGCTCCCACAGGTCGGTGTTCCACCTCAGGGACATTGTCGTGCCTGGCTCTTGTAGGAGCCGGCTTGCCAGCGATGACGGCCGTATGAGCGATACAAGGCTCAAGGCCTCCTCGGCAGCAACCCGCCCCCATGGCCAGGCACGGCTAAATCCCAGGCATAAAAAAACCACCTCTGCAGGTGGTTTCTCTATCAGCGTCCGGATCAGCCAAAGCGGCCAGTCACGTAGTCTTCGGTCTGCTTCTTCTTGGGATTGGTGAAGATGGTGTCGCTCATCGCATGCTCGATCAGCTCACCCATGAACATGAACGCGGTGTAGTCCGATACCCGTGCCGCCTGCTGCATGTTGTGGGTCACGATGATGATGGTGTACTGCTCTTTCAGTTCAGTGATCAACTGCTCGATGCGCCCGGTGGAAATCGGGTCAAGTGCGGAGGTCGGCTCATCCAGAAGCAAGACCTGTGGCCGCAAGGCAATCGTCCGCGCAATACACAGACGTTGCTGTTGACCGCCCGAGAGGCCCTGTGCGCTTTGCTTGAGCTTATCCTTGACCTCATCCCACAGCGCGGCACCACTCAAGGCCTGCTCGACACGCTCGTCCATCTCATGGCGGGATAGCTGCTCATGGTGGCGCACGGCATAGGCCACGTTGTCGTAGATCGACATCGGAAACGGTACCGGCTTCTGGAAGACCATGCCGACATGACTGCGCAGGCGGTTCATCGAGTAGCCCGGCGCGAGAATGTTCTCGCCGTTGAGCAGTACCTCGCCACGCGCCTCCTGCTTCGGATACATGGAGTAGATCCGGTTGAATACCCGCAGCAGTGTCGATTTACCGCAACCTGAAGGCCCGATGATCGCAGTGATGCGTTTCTCTGGAATATCCATGTCGATGGACTTCAGTGAGCGCTGGTTGTTGTAAAAAAACTCCAGGCCACGAACGCGAATTTTGGTTTTTTCGTTGCCAAGGTCACGGCTATTCATCAAGTCAACCTATTGCGCAAAAGGATCAAACGGGACAGAAGGCTGAGGATCAGTACGAACAAGGTCAGTACCAATGCGCCCGCCCAGGCCAGGGAATGCCAGTCCTCGAAAGGACTCATGGCGTACTGGAAGATCACCACGGGGACGCTGGCAATCGGCTTGAGCAGATTGCTGCTCCAGAACTGGTTGCCGAAAGCGGTAAACAGCAGTGGTGCCGTTTCACCGGTGATCCTGGCCAGCGCCAGCAAGATACCGGTCAGCACACCGGCTTTCGCCGCGCGCAGGACGATTTGCAGCGTCAATTTCCACTGTGGGACACCCAATGCCAGAGCAGCCTCGCGCAAGGTGGTGGGTTGCAGTTGAAGCATCTCGTCGGTGGTCCTGACCACCACCGGAATCACCAGGAGCGCCAAGGCCAGGGCCCCGGCGATCGCGGAGAAACCGGACTGGTGATTGGTCAGCAGGTTCAATGGCAGGATCACCGCCGTGTAGACGAACAAGCCCAGCACAATCGACGGCGCCGAGAGCAGGATGTCGTTGATGAAGCGAACGACGTTGCCCAGGCGCGAGTGACGGGCGAACTCCGCCAGCCAGATACCCGCCATCAAGCCGATCGGCGTGCCGATCAGCAGGGCGATCGCCGACATCAGGGCGCTGCCATAGAACGCGTTGGCCAGGCCGCCTTCCACACCCGGTGGCGGTGTCATCTGGGTGAAGAGGCGAAGATTGAGCGCCTGAAAGCCGTTGATGATCGTGGTCAGCAGGATCCACACCAACCAGACCAAGCCGAAGACCGTGGCGCCACAACTGAGCACCATCGCCAGCTGATTCTTGAAGGCACGGATTCGGTAGAGACGTTCGTTACCGGTCATACACCCTCCTTGCGTGAAAGCCGCATCAGCAGGAGTCGCGCCAGCGCCAATACGATAAAGGTGACGATAAACAGCAAGAAGCCCAGGGCAATCAGCGCCGAACGATGCAGGTCGGTATAGGCTTCGCTGAACTCGTTGGCGATGACCGAAGCGATGGAGCTGCTTGGCATCAGCAAGGAGGCCGAGAACTGTTGAGCGTTACCCAGTACGAAAGTCACCGCCATGGTTTCGCCCAATGCCCGTCCCAGTCCGAGGAAAATGCCGCCGACCACCGCAGAGCGGGTGTAAGGCAGGACGATGTCCCAGACCACTTCCCAGGTAGTGCCGCCCAACGCGTAGGCAGACTCTTTGAGTGGCGTGGGAACGCTACGAAACACTTCCTGCATGACCGAGGTGATGAAGGGCATGATCATGATTGCCAGGACGAT
Organism: Pseudomonas sp. MWU13-2862; assembly: GCF_023242495.1. Taxonomy (NCBI): domain Bacteria; kingdom Pseudomonadati; phylum Pseudomonadota; class Gammaproteobacteria; order Pseudomonadales; family Pseudomonadaceae; genus Pseudomonas; species Pseudomonas sp. MWU13-2862. Next base: position 2,331 of record NZ_JALMEZ010000026.1, read on the forward strand.
GCCGGCGGTCAGCATGCCGATACCCAGGGGCGGCCCCTGAAACAGCGAACCGACCAAAGGCAGCGAACCCAGGTAATCGTTGATCCAGGGAGACAGATGTTCAGCCATGAACGGGCCGAATACGAACAGGCCCCACATGCCGTAGATGATCGATGGAATCCCCGCGAGCAATTCAACCGCCGAGGCGACGGGCATCCGTAGCCAAGGTGGTGCGACCTCTGTCAGAAAAATCGCAATGCCGAAGCTGACGGGAACCGCAATCAGCAACGCCAGGAAGGACGTCACCAGAGTGCCGTAAATCGGCACCAGGGCACCAAAGTGGTTATTGACCGCATCCCACTCAGTGCTGGTAAGAAAACCGAAACCGAAGGTCTTGAGCGCAAGACTGCCGCCCCAGAGTGTCGACGCTGCGATGCTTGCCAGGAGTAGCAGCACCAGCATCGCGGCGCCCATCATCGAGCGCTTGAACCAGAGATCATGACGATGATCGCGAGTCGCACGCGCATCACTCGCCACTTCGCCAGCGTAAATGGTCATGGTCGGAGGTTGCACTATATCGTTCATCAGAAGTCTGCTCACAAACAAACCCCTTCACTCGACAAAGACTGCTCGAGGAAGGGGTGTTTTAGCTATTGCTGGATCAATGGGCGAAGTCAGACTTCCAATAACCTTCGATGCGCTTGACGAGGGAGTCAGGCAAAGCCACATAGTCCAGCGCCGAGGCCTGTTGTTGGCCATTTTCCAGCGACCATTTGAAGAAGTTGAAGGCTGCCTGGCTCTGCTCGGCATTCTTCGGTTGTTTGTACATGATGATCCAGGTGGTCGCCGTGATCGGCCATGCGCCATCGCCAGGAGCGTTGGTCATGATCAGGTTGAAGTCTTTGGCGTTGGCCCAGTCGGCGGTGTCGGCAGCCGCCGCAAACGCTTTGGCGTTAGGCTGGATGAACTTGCCGGCGGCGTTTTTCAGCTGTGCGTGAGTCATCTTGTTCTGCAGAGCGTAAGCGTACTCGACATAACCGATGGAGTTCTTGATCTGCTTCACGTAGGCGGAGACACCTTCGTTGCCTTTGCCGCCGACGCCGACTGGCCAAGGCACGGTGGTACCGAAGCCGATTTTGGATTTCCAGCCATCGCTCACTTTAGCGAGGTAGTTGGTGAAGTTGTACGAGGTACCCGAGCCGTCAGAACGGTGAACCACGGTGATTTTACCGCCAGGCAGTTTCACGCCCGGGTTCAGGGCAACGATGGCCGGGTCGGTCCACTCGGTGATTTCACCCAGGAAGATTTTCGCCAGGGTTTCGCCGTCGAGCTTCAATTGGCCCGCTGCGACGCCGTCGATGTTCATCACCGGCACGATGCCGCCAATCACGCTAGGGAATTGACCCAGGCCGCCGGCCTTGAGGTCGTCCGCCGACAGTGGGGCGTCGGAAGCGCCGAAGTCCACGGTCGCCGCCTTGATCTGGGCAATACCGCCACCCGAGCCGATCGACTGGTAGTTGATGCGATTGCTGGAGTCTTTGCTGTAGTCCTGGGACCACTTGGACAGGACCGGATAGACAAAGCTGGAGCCAGCGCCGGTCACATCGGTCGCGTGAGCGACACCGCTCAGGCACAGAGAAGCCAGCAGGACAGACAGGCCTTTTTTAGTCAGCAACATCAAACACCTCAATGAAAGGGTTAAGTGGAGTGACCCACCTATAAAGAGACGTTACGATTTAATTCCTGAAATATTTCTGTCTGATGACTGTAGTGTGATTTTTAGTAATATTTTGAAATGAAGAATCATTCACGTGTCTCGGTTCCCTTGGGCGCATCAGGATGGACAGCGCCCTTTTCGAACCGTCAGACCCTGAAACGCTTGACCAGTAGTCCCAATTCCCGCGACAGCTGATCCAGCTCGACACACATTTCGTTGTTGCGCGTGGTGATGGCCTGGGTGTCGTTGATGTGCTGGCTGATTTGCGCCAGGCTCTGGTTCACCTCGGCGCCAATGCTCGACTGTTCTTCCGCGGCGGTCGCGATCTGGTTGTTCATGCCGTTGATTTCGGACACCGCATTGCTGACCTGGGCCAGGATCTGGCCGGTCCCGTTGACCTTGGTCACTGCCAGCTCGCTGCCACCGAGGCTGCTCTGCATGGTGCTGACCGCCGCTCGGGCGCCTTGTTGCAGTTGAGTGATCTTGGCCTGGATTTCCTGGGTGCTTTGCTGGGTACGCTGGGCCAGCGAGCGGACTTCGTCGGCGACCACGGCAAACCCACGTCCCTGTTCTCCCGCGCGGGCGGCTTCGATGGCGGCGTTGAGGGCCAGCAGATTGGTTTGCTCGGCAATGCCGCGGATCACATCGAGGATGGAGCCGATGGACTCCACATCGCTGCCCAGGGTCTGGATATCCTGGGCGGCTTTTTCGATATCCCGCGCCAGACCGCCAATGGCATTGACGGTGTCGCTCACGTTGGTTTGCATGGCCTGGGCCTGCTCATCGGTATTGCGGGTCGCCTGGGCGGCATTCTGCGCCGACTCCGCCACGTTGTGGGTGGCCAGGGCCATCTGCTCCATGGCGTGGGTGACTTGCTCGGCGTCACGGGTCTGGCGTGTCAGCGCATCGGCGGCATGCTGGGCACTTTGCTTGAGTTGTTCGTTACGCTCCTGCAACTGCTGGGCGCAGCGGGCCAGCTCCAGCACCATATGGCGGATTTTTCCGGCGAACTGATTGAAGGCACTGGCCAGCTCGGCGGTTTCCTCATTGCCATCGATGGGCAGCTGACGGGTGAGGTCGCCGTCTTCGCTGGCCAAGTCCTGCAAGCTGCGGGTCAGCAGGCCGAGTGGTCTGACGATGCTGCGAGCGACATAGGCTGCGACGAGGCTGAGCACGATCAGCAGCACCCCCATGATGCCCCATTGCTTCCAGCGCAGGGCATCCATGGCCTGCTGCTGGTGTTGCGTTTGCGTGGCGATCAGGGCGTCCAGGCCGTCGACATAAAACCCGGCGCCGACGATCCAGTTCCATTTGTCCAGGTAAATGGCGTAGGACAGCTTGGGGTAGGCGGTGTCGTCATTACCGGGCTTGGGGAAGTAGTAGGTGACGAAATCACCGCCGCGCTTGGCGGCACCGATCAGTTCTCGGATCAGGTAAGTGCCGTGGCTGTCTTTCAGGTCCCAGAAATTTTTTCCATCGTCCTTGCCGGCGGCCAGGAAAATCCTGTCGCCCTTGTCGTTGTAGCCGAAGAAATAACCGTCTTGCCCATAGTGAAGGTCGCGCAGTCGACGCTTGGCCTCCTCCTGGGTGGCGGGGCTCATGGCATCGGCCCCTTCATAAAGCGGCTTGATGGCGCTGTAGGCCAGATCGAGGTAATGCACCAGCTCGTCCTTGCGGGTTTTTATCAAGGTCTGGCGCGTCTCCTCGATACTTCGCTCGCCCATGGCCTGCTGCTCGGAAAAGGCCAGCAGTTGAATAATCAAAGCCAGCAGAAGGGCAGGAATCACGGATAGCAGCAGAACCTTGTTGCGTATTTTCCACTTCATAGGAAATCCCGGGTCGAGGAGCAAGCTTGTTATGTTTTTTTATATCGACTCACTGGCATGATTGTTCAGCTCCGTGAGTCGGTTTTTTCAAGGAGAGTCGCTACTGTTGTGACCATATCCGCCCATGGGGGCCGAAACATTGACGCAGGTCGACTGCACTCACGACCATGCATACTCTCTTTATTCAGCGGACGGGGCGATATGACTATCGACTGGCTTGACTTTACGCCGTGGTCGGCACTGGCTGGAGGCGCGCTGATCGGGCTGGCAGCGGCTCTGTTCATCCTCGCCAACGGCCGTATTGCCGGCATCAGCGGCTTACTCGGCAGCCTGCTTCAGCGCGGCAGCGAAGGGTGGGGCGAGAAGGCCTTGTTTCTACTGGGTCTGCTGCTGGCGCCGTTGTTGTGGGGGGCGTTCCATGCGCTGCCGACGATCCGCTTCGAGACCGGAGTCCCCGGCTTGGTGCTGGCGGGCCTGCTGGTGGGATTGGGAACCCGTTATGGCTCGGGGTGCACCAGCGGGCACGGTGTGTGTGGCATTTCACGGCTGTCGCCACGCTCCATTGTGGCCACGCTGTGCTTCATGGCCGCGGGATTTGCCACGGTCCATGTTCTTCGCCATGTGTTGGGAGTCTGGCTATGACCAAGCTGACGGCTTTTTTGGGCGGTCTGATATTCGGCATCGGCCTGCTGCTGGCCGGTATGGCCAACCCGGCCAAGGTGTTGGGGTTTCTTGATCTGGCGGGGGCCTGGGATCCTTCCCTGGGACTGGTCATGCTGGGGGCCGTGGTCGTGGCGGCCTTGCCATTCCGATGGGCCGGCAAACACAAGCACTCCCTGTTGGGAGCGCCCATGCAGATACCGCTCAAACGCGGGTTGGATGTCCGCCTGGTGGGCGGCAGCCTGCTGTTTGGCGTGGGCTGGGGAATCGCTGGCATCTGCCCGGGACCGGCGGTGGCGATTCTGCTGACCGGGCATTGGCAGGCCATCGTGTTCGTGCTGGCCATGCTGGCCGGTATCCAGCTGTTTGCGCTGCTGGAAAAACGCCAGGTGGGTCGTTAACGGGTTGCCTACTTGCCGTGGTCGATGCTGACAACCCTTCGTCCGAGTCTCAGGTTTTCGCGGCGCCTGACGATACCCTGTTGAAGACAACCGTAGAATCCGCTGCCGTGGGCTGAGGGTGTGTCTCAACTGGTTGATCAAGCCTCTATAGCTTTTGCCGCTACGCTTGGCAAAAGGTCGCTTTTTGCCTGGGATTTTGTACGATGCTGTAAAGTCGCTTGATGGCAAAATGCTGTTAGTTATTATCTGCGCGCGAAGGTAGCAGGGAAGCTGAACCCGCTCTGGTGATTGCCCACGGGCTCATCTTCTATTTCCCATGACAGGAATCTCGATGCTGGCGTATCACCAAAAAAACTTTCTTATCGTCGATGATTTCTCCGATTTCCGCAGTTCAGTCCGGTCCATGCTGCGGGAGTTGGGGGTCAAGGAAGTGGACACCGCCGACACCGGGGAACAGGCGCTGCGCATGTGTGCCCAGAAACGTTACGATTTCGTGCTGCATGACTACCACCTGGGCGATGGCAAGAAGAACGGCCAGCAGGTGCTCGAAGACCTGATGACCGACAAGCTGATCAGCCATGAAAGCGTGTTTGTCATGGTCACCGCCGAAAGCAGCCAGGCCATGGTGCTCTCGGCCCTCGAACACGAGCCCGATGCCTACCTGACCAAGCCGTTCAACCGTGCCAGCCTGGCCCAGCGCCTGGAAAAGCTGGTGCAGCGCAAGAACCTGCTCAAGCCGATCATGGAGGCGTTGGACCGCGACAAGCCGGCCGAGGTGCTGGCCGCCTGCACCCGCCTGACCCAGCAGGACAGCCGTTTCGCTCCGTTGTGCCTGCGCTACCGCGCCGACGCGATGTGGAACCTGAATCAGTTCGAACCCCTGGAGCGTTTTCTCACCGGCATCCTCGCCGACCGTCCGTTGCCCTGGGCTTATGCGCGCATGGGGCAGTTGTTGTTCAAGCGTAACCAGATCACCCAGGCCAAGGCGCTCTATGAGACCGCGCTCAAGGCCTTTCCAATGATGCCGGCGCTCTATGACGGCCTGGCCGAGGTGCTGGTGCAGGAAGGTGATACCCGGCGTGCGCAGAGCGTGCTGGAGGAGGCTGTACGCCTCTCGCCGCTGGCGGTGCGCCGACAGTCGATGCTGGGCAAGCTGGCCTTGGCCAACGAAGATTTTGAAAGTGCTTCCCGAGCTTATCGCCAGGCCGTGTACCAGGGCGAGCAATCGCGTTTCAAGGACCCTGAGAGCAACCTCGGCCTGGCCCATGCGTTGATCAGCAAGGGCAGCGAGCGTGGCCTGGACACCCGTACCCGGCTGGAGATCAACCAGACCCTGAGCGCGGTCGCCAAGGAAAACGCCAACGACCAGGGCTTGCAGGTGCGGGCGCGCTTGATGAAGGCCACCAGCCTGCTGCTCAACGATGCCGAAACCGCCGACAAGCTCACCGAGCAGGCGATGTCGCGCCTGGATGGCATGGAGAACTTCATGAGCGCCGAGGCCGCGCTGCTGGTGGCCAAGCAGCTGCAGCAACTGGGCCAGGCCGATGCCGGCGCTTCGATGCTGAAGAACTGCGTGGAAATCTACGGCGACGATCCGACGGTGATGAAAGGGATCGCCAAGCTGACCTCCGACCCGGAGATCCTTGGCGGCGGCAAGGCGGCCATCGATCTCAACGTGCAGGGCGTGCGCAGCTACAAGGGCGGCAACCTGGACGAGGCCGTGGACCTGTTCCGCCGCGCCCTGGCGCTGCAGCCGAAGAACATCAGTATTGCCTTGAACGCGGCCCAGGCCCTGCTCGTCATCGCCCAGAAGGGCGGTGATGCCGCAGTGCTCGAGGAGTGTCGCGGCTGTCTGAAAATGGTCGGCAAGATGCCGGACAGCGACCCCCGTTATGAGAGGTATCAGAAATTGCGTACCCGGGCATTTGGCGAATGAGTGAGACTCACGAGGGGCTGGATTTTTCCACGGTGATTGCATCCACCGTGCATGACATGAAGAACTCCCTGGCGATGTTGACACAGGCCCATGGCCAGTGGCTGGCGCGCTTGCCCGATGTCCAGCGCGAAACCCCCGAGCACAGTGTGATCGAGTATGAGTTCGCGCATCTCAATACCATGCTGGTGCAACTGCTCGGACTGTACAAGCTGGGGGTCAATCAGCTGCCGCTGCGTCCGGATTACCATGAGCTGGACGATTTTATCGGCGCGCAGCTGGCTGGGCGCCAGGAGCTGCTGAGCAGCCGTGGGATCGTCGCCAGCTGTGAGGTCGGCGATTTCAGTCCGCTGGGTTTCTTCGACCGGGAACTGATAGGTTCGGTGGTCGGCAATATCGTCACCAATGCCATCGGCTACGCCTGTCATGCGCTGCTGATCAGTGTCCGTGAAGAGGGCGAGCAGCTGGTGCTGACCATCAATGACGACGGTCCCGGTTACCCGGAGCAGATGGTCGAGCGCCAGGCCGATTATGTCCAGGGCATCAACCCGGCGACCGGCAGTACCGGCCTGGGGTTGTATTTCGCCGCGCGGATTGCCGGGCTGCACGAGCGCAACGGCGTGCGCGGGCGGATCGAGATCGCCAATGGCGGGACCTTGGGCGGGGCCTTGTTCAGTCTTTATCTGCCGTGAGTGCAATCGCCAGGGCGTACCCTGATTGTTCGGTCAGTCTTTTCTGTATTCCCTGCTTGAAATCCTGAACGGGTGATGCGTATTTTGTACAGGACGCCGTTAGCGGCCCGTACAACAACAAGGATTGAGTCATGACGACCGATGGCCAGCGTTCACTCGCCCAGCGACTGACCGGCATTGATGAGATTGAGTGTGTCACCCCGGACCTCAATGGCGTACCCCGCGGCAAGGTGATGACCGCCGAGGGCTTTCTCGAAGGGCGACGCCTGCAGATGGCTCGCGGGGTCTTGCTGCAATGCATCATGGGCGGTTACCCGCCGGCACGTTTCTACGGCAGTGACGACGGCGACCTGGCGCTCAACGCCGATCCCCAGCAGATTCACCGCCTGCCCTGGAGCCGGCAACCCCGTGCCCTGGCCATTTGTGATGCGGACGAACTGAGTGGCGAAAGCTCCAGCCTTTCGACCCGTGGCCAGCTCAAGGCGGTGATCGCGCGTTATGCGGCCCGTGGCCTGGCGCCAGTGGTCGCGACCGAGCTGGAGTTCTTCGTCTTTGCCCCGAACCCCGACCCGACCCAGGCCTTCCTGCCGCCAGTGGGCCTGGACGGTCGACGCGAGGAGGGCCATTCGGCGTTCAGCGTCAGTTCCAACAACGGCCTGCGCCCCTTCTTCAGCGAAGTCTACGAATGCATGGCCGCCCTGGGACTGCCCCGGGATACCTTCATGCACGAAATGGGCGTCAGCCAGTTCGAGATCAACCTGCTGCATGGCGATCCGTTGCTGCTGGCCGACCAGACTTTCCTGTTCAAGCACCTGCTCAAGGAAGTCGCCCTCAAGCACGGCCTGACCGTGGTCTGCATGGCCAAGCCGCTGGCTCACACCCCTGGCAGTTCCATGCATATTCATCAGAGCGTGGTGGCGGCCGACAGCGGGCGCAATGTGTTCAGCGATGCCAACGGCGAGCCGACCGCGACCTTCCGGCATTTCATCGGTGGGCAGCAGACCTGCCTGGCGGACTTCACCGCGCTGTTCGCACCGAACGTGAATTCCTACCAGCGGCTGTGCCATCCCTTTGCCTCGCCGAACAACGCTTGCTGGTCCCATGACAACCGCTCGGCCGGTTTGCGTATTCCGGCCAGCGCTCCAGTGGCGCGGCGGGTAGAAAACCGCTTGCCGGGAGCCGATGCGAATCCCTATCTGGCGATTGCCGCGAGCCTGGCGGCGGGCCTTTACGGGATCGAGCACGAGCTGGAACCGACGCCGGCTATCCAGGGTGAATTCGAAGTTCCGGATTCTTTGTCGTTGCCATGTACCTTGCATGCCGCGCTCGAACGTCTGAAACGTAGTCCGTTGGCCAGGGAGTTGTTCGGCAGCGTGTTCATCGAAGGCTATATCGCTTCCAAGAGCATGGAGCTGACCAGTTTCCTGGATGAAATTACCCCCTGGGAGCGTCGTGTTCTGGCCCCCCAGGCATAGCTGTAGCCGTCCCGTTCGGGCTATCTTGTCGGATAGCCCGATACCCTATTCAAGGAGCCGCTCGGAACGCCGATGCGCCAAATCTGGAAACCCTTTCGAGCACTGTATTTCGCCTCGCTGATGATGTTGATCGGCTCCGGCCTGCTGAGTACCTACCTGGCCCTGCGCCTGGCCGCCGAACATGTCGACAGCCTGTGGGTGGGTGCCTTGATGGCCGCCAACTACTTCGGCCTGGTGCTGGGCGGCAAGATCGGCCACCGGTTGATTGCCCGGGTCGGCCATATCCGCGCCTATGCCACCTGTGCCGGTATTGTCGGTGCGGCGGTGCTCGGCCATGGCTTGATAGACTGGCTGCCGGCCTGGCTGTTCCTGCGGATGATCGTGGGCCTGGGGATGATGTGCCAGTACATGGTCATCGAGAGCTGGCTCAACGAGCAGGCGGAAGCCAAGCAGCGCGGCGTGGTCTTCAGCGGCTACATGATTGCCTCCTACCTGGGGCTGATCCTCGGGCAGATGATCCTGGTCCTGCATCCGGCCCTGGGCCTGGAACTGCTGATGGCAGTGGCAATGTGCTTTGCCCTGTGCCTGGTGCCCGTGGCGATGACCCGGCGGATTCACCCTGCACCGCTGCATCCGGCGCCGCTGGAGCCGCGTTTCTTCATGAAGCGGGTGCCGCAGTCGCTGACCACCGTCCTGGGCGCCGGGATCATCGTCGGCTCCTTTTACGGCCTGGCCCCCTTGTATGCGTCCCAGCAGGGGCTTACCACCGAGCAGGTGGGTCTGTTCATGGGCTGCTGCATTTTCGCCGGTTTCCTGGTGCAGTGGCCGCTGGGCTGGATCTCGGATCGTTATGACCGGGCGGTGCTGATTCGCAGCATTGCCTTCTTGCTGGCGTTGGCCTCATTGCCCCTGGCAATCATGTCCCATGCGCCGCTGGAAGTGCTGTTCGCCTCGGGGTTCATGGTCTCCCTGCTGCAGTTCTGCCTGTATCCGCTGGCAGTGGCCTTTTCCAACGATCATATCGAAGGCGATCGCCGTGTCTCGCTGACGGCCATGCTGCTGATGACCTATGGCATTGGCGCCAGTATCGGGCCCTTGGTGGCGGGTGTGCTGATGAAACTGTTCGGCAGCCAGATGCTCTACGCGTTTTTCAGCTTCTTCGCCTTGATGCTGGTGTGGCGGATCCGGCCGAAGGCGGTGACCAACCTGCATCAGGTCGAGGATGCGCCGCTGCAACACGTGGTCATGCCGGAAGCCATGTCACCCCTTGGCGCGGCGCTTGACCCACGGGTCGATGAGCAGATCGTGCTGGATCAGATGTGTGACAGCGTCGTGCCGACACCGCCCGAGGCTGAGGTCGTGCCCGAGGTGGACGAGTCGGACCCGGAGCCGGCGCACAAGTCGAGCAACTGAAACGTTGAACGTAAAAAAACGGGCCACCTGATAAGGGTGGCCCGTTTTTTATGGCGACTGCTGGATCAGAAGTCGTCGTCTTTATCGAAGCGCCGTGCTTCACGCTGCAACTGATAGACGAAGCGCTCGACCTGGCGCTGGACCAGACCGCTCATGTTGTGGAAGCGCACGCCGGCGAAGGTGGTGTTGATCCTTTCCTCGAAGTGCAGGTGGCGCAGTTCCACGGGGGCGGTCATCGGGCCGAAGGGCAGGGCGGCAATAAAACGCTCGTAGACCTGGCCCAGTTGCAGGCGGTCGGAAATATCGCCGTCGAAACGCAGTTTGCAACCGGTGGCGGAGATGTCCAGCAGTTTGCCGGTCAACGGCGCCTTGAGCTTTTCGCCACCCAGCTCGACATTGACCAGCGCGGCCAGCTTCAGGGCGGCACGGAAGGCATTGCGACGTTGGTGATAGACCACTTCATCGGGCATCGAGCCACGGTAGCAACCATTGGTCTCGTCGATGGTCATGGGTTGCGGCTGTTCCCAGGCGATTCGCACGCCCTCATGGAAACCTTCGACCCGGAACGGCTCGCCGGCCAACAGGAAGCGTTCGCCGTCGCGCGGCATCATTTCGTCCAGGGCCAGGGTGCCGGCTTCGCGGTTGACGTCGATCACAAAACTCTGGAAGCGCTGGCTGCGCTCATGAAAGGTGATGATCAGCGGGTCGTGACTTTCCTGCAGCATCCGCAGGTTGGCGGAAATTTCCAGAGGCGTGCTAAGCACCTTGGGTGGCTGCGGAGCATCATCCGCGCTTGGGGCATTGGACACGGTTCATCAATCTCCAGACAAAATACAACTGCACGCAAGAGCTAGCATTTTGCCAGCATGTTGCGCGCCTTGATAGAGCACGCGCAAGGCCCGGTTCAAGCCTGACTGAGCGGGCGCGGTTTCATGGACCTGGCCGTTGAGCCGCGCGCATCATAGAGGGCGGGGGTTTCACCGCCGGTCAGGATCTTCAACTGGTTTGCGGTAGTTGCTTGCTGGACCTGGATATTACGACCGTTGAGCTCGTTGGCGGTCTGGCAATCGGCCAGCAACTGGGTCAACACATCGCTCTGACTCAGCAATTGCTCACCAATACTGGACTGCGCGGCGAGTTGTTCCAGGCCTGCACGGTTGGTGGGCAAATTGAGGCCGGCGAGTAGCTGGCTACGCTTGCGGCCATGCTGTTCCAGCAGAACGATCAGCGCTTGCTTGCGCGCCAGAATCTCTTCCAGCTCGAGCATATTGCGACCATGGAGCGCCAGGGATTCGGCGCGCAGCAACTCAAGCAGGTCTTGAGCGGGGGCAAAATCATCGGTGATCAGTTGCAGCAGAGTGGTGTCGTGCATGGCTGGCCTTGGTTTTTAAGCGTCCAAAAGCCTGACGCAGGCCGGAGCCTAGCGTTGGGCTTCGAAGTTGAGCAATTTGCTGGCGACGCGGTTGCTGTCGACTTTGTAGCTGCCATCGGCAACCGCCTGCTTCAACTCGGCCACGCGGGCGCTGTTGACAACAGGTTGGTCGCGCAGCTTGTCAGTGACTTGTTGCAACTGCTGAGCCTCATTACTGAGGTGTACCGATTCCCCGCTCTGGCTGACGGAGGCGGCCGGAGTGCTCACGGACGCGGATTTGCCTGAGCCGTCGGCTTCCTTGCTGGCGCTGGTGCGCGTACTGCCTGTCAGTGACGGGGGGTTATTCAAACGACTGAAATCGATGACCATGATGAAAAAAACCTCTGGGTATTTGGACGCTTGCCTTGTTTTCGGCCATACCCGGAAAAACTTTAGGCTCAGATAAGAATGAGCCGGCACGTGTTGGCGGTGCTCCTTGGTGCAGCACAGTTTAGGAAAAGCTGCGGCTTAGCGCCAGTTCTCTACAACGCGACTTCCACCTGTCCCGGCCCGGTCACCCGTGCCTTGATCACCCGCTGGGAGTTCAGGTTCTTGATCCTGATCTGTTCATTCAGGCCGCCATTGGACAAGGCCTCACCCGGCATCTTGACCACCAGGCCACCGCTTGTCGCGCTGATGACCACCTGATCGCCCTTGCGAACCACCTCGGCCTGCTCCAGATGAACCAGGGTGATGACCTGATCCATGACCATTGGTCGGACAAGTTTCTGCCCGATAGCCTCATCCGTGGACGTCAGGAAGCCCTGGCCGGCCAGGCTGATGTCGCGCTCGCGCAGGGTGACATCGCCGGGCTCAATGATTCCGGTGCGTTTCAACGGGCGCGTGGTGACCACCACATTGCGGAACAGCTTGACCTGGGCCGGCACGAACACGGTCCAGGGCGAGCTGCCTTCACAGCGGACCTTGACCGTGACCCGGCCAATCGGCGTGGCCGGGCTTTCCAGGTTGGCTGTCAATTCCTTGTCGCAAGCCGCCATGCGCAGGCGCGGGTCGAGCTGGTTGACCTGGATTTCGTAGCGTCCTTCGGTTTGACTGGTAGCCAGATAGTCTTCTACCGTGAACTCAAGAAAGCCTTGGGTCACGCCGATAAGCTGATCAGGCAGGGTCGCCGAGTCGGCAAAGGCAGGGCCGCCGGGGTTCAGACTGCATAAAACCGCCAAGACCCAGAGCAATCTGCGGTACTGTGATGTCAGGCGTCGAAAAAATGTCGTTTGTGCTTTCATAACAGTATAAAAAGCAAGGCTCGTGCCGTTTAATGCTGAATAGGCGTCGGATCATGAAGCTTGTGTGAGAGGTGGCTGGCATGGCGGGTGTAATGGATTCGGTGAACCAGCGTACGCAACTGGTCGGGCAGAATCGCCTCGAGTTGTTGTTGTTTCGTCTGGACGGTCAGCAGTTGTATGGGATCAACGTGTTCAAGGTGCGGGAGGTGCTGCAGTGCCCCAAGCTGACCCTGATGCCCAAATCCAGCCCGGTGGTCTGTGGCGTGGCGAATATCCGTGGGGCAACCATTCCCATCCTGGATCTGGCGATGGCCACCGGGGCGGGCGGTCTCAAGGATCAAAGTAATCCGTTTGTGATCATTACCGAGTACAACACCAAGACCCAGGGTTTCCTGGTGAAGTCGGTGGAGCGCATCGTCAACATGAACTGGGAAGAGATCCATCCGCCGCCCAAGGGCACCGGACGCGATCACTACCTGACCGCGGTGACCCGGATCGACAACCAGTTGGTGGAAATCATCGACGTGGAGAAAATCCTCGCCGAAGTCTCGCCGACCTCCGAATCCATCTCCCACGGGGTGGTCGATGTCGAGACCCAGGCCAAGGCGATTTCCATGCGGGTGCTGACGGTGGATGACTCCTCGGTGGCGCGCAAGCAGGTTACGCGTTGCCTGCAGACCGTGGGCGTGGAAGTGGTGGCGTTGAACGACGGCCGGCAGGCGCTTGATTACCTGCGTAAGCTGGTCGAGGAGGGCAAGAAGCCGGAAGAGGAATTTCTGATGATGATTTCCGACATCGAAATGCCTGAAATGGATGGCTACACTCTGACGGCCGAGATCCGCAACGACCCACGCATGCAAAAACTTCACATCATCCTGCATACTTCCTTGTCAGGGGTCTTTAATCAGGCAATGGTCAAGAAGGTCGGCGCCGATGATTTCCTGGCCAAGTTCCGACCCGATGACCTGGCAGCCCGGGTAGTGGGGCGGATCAAGGCAGCAGAATAAGCGATCAGGGACCTCCGTTCCTGGCGGTACGAACGATTGTAGAGGCGGCATCATTTGTCTACGGGTAATTTGGATTTCGAACAGTTCCGGGTCTTCCTGGAAAAGGCCTGTGGCATCCTGCTGGGTGAAAACAAGCAGTATCTGGTTTCCAGCCGTCTCAATAAACTGATGGAGCAGCAAGGGCTCAAATCCCTTGGCGAGCTGGTCCAGCGCATCCAGACCCAGCCCCGCAGCGGTTTGCGCGAGCAGGTGGTGGATGCCATGACCACCAACGAAACCTTGTGGTTTCGCGACACCTACCCCTTCGAGGTCCTGAAGAACAAGGTGTTGCCGGAAATGATCAAGGCCAGTCCCGGCCAGCGTCTGCGGATCTGGTCGGCGGCGTGTTCGTCGGGGCAGGAACCCTATTCGATCTCGATGTCGATCGATGAGTTCGAGCGGACCAACATGGGCCAGCTCAAGGGCGGTGCGCAGATTGTCGCCACCGACCTGTCCGGGCTGATGCTCACCAACTGCAAAAGCGGTGAGTACGACAGCCTGGCGATTGGCCGCGGCCTGTCGCCCGAGCGCCTGCAACGCTTCTTCGACCCCAAGGGGCCGGGACGCTGGGCGATCAAGGCGCCGATCCGCAGTCGCGTGGAGTTTCGTTCGTTCAACCTGTTGGACAGCTATGCGAGCCTGGGCAAGTTCGACATCGTGTTCTGTCGCAACGTATTGATCTACTTTTCCGCCGAAGTGAAAAAAGACATCCTGCTGCGTATCCACAGCACCCTGAAGCCGGGTGGCTATTTGTACCTCGGGGCCTCGGAAGCCCTGAACGGTCTGCCGGACCATTACCAGATGGTGCAATGCAGCCCGGGGATCATCTACCAGGCCAAGTAAGGCGCCAAGCCTCACACAAAACGGGAACCCCAATGGGGTTCCCGTTTTTTTTACGGCGCTTTTGCCGCTTTACCGGCATCCGGCGGAAATGCCTTGCCGCTTTTCTGGCATTGCCGCCCGCCACCTGCCCGCAAGCCCTTGATTTGCTTGCATCGAGAAATTGGCATGGGCCTTGCTTTGTCTCTTGCAACGAAAAGCCTGTTCCACAAAATCAGGTCAACCCGCTAAAGGTTTCCCGACATGAGCATCAACTTCGATAAAGCGCTCGGCATTCATGAGCAAGCACTGGCCTTCCGCGCCCAGCGCGCCGAAGTTCTGGCGAACAACATCGTCAACGCCGATACCCCGAACTACAAGGCGCGGGACATGGACTTTTCCTCGGTGCTCGCTGAACAGAGTGACAAGGCCAAGAACGGCAGTTTTGCGTTGAACACCACCAACAGCCGCCATATCGAAGCTGAAGGCCTGAGCAACGGCGACGCCGCATTGCAATACCGCACACCGACGCAGCCGTCGCTGGACCAGAACACCGTGGATGCGCAGATCGAGCAATCGAACTATGCGCAGAACTCGGTCGATTTCCAGGCCAGCTTCACCCTGCTGAACGCACGATTCAAAGGGCTGGTTTCAGCCCTGCGTGGAGAATAAGTCATGTCCCTAGCCAGTGTTTTCAACATTGCCGGTACCGGCATGAGTGCCCAGACCACTCGCCTGAACACCGTCGCCAGTAACATCGCCAACGCCGATACCGTCTCCTCTAGCATGGACCAGACCTATCGCGCCCGGCATCCGGTGTTCGCCACCATGTTCCAGAACGGCCAGGGCCAGACTGACAACTCGCTGTTCCAGAACCAGGACGGGGCGGGTGCCGGCGTGCAGGTCACCGGCGTGGTCGAGGACCCCAGCAACCTTGAAGCCCGTTATGAGCCGAACCATCCGGCCGCTGACGCCAATGGGTATGTCTACTACCCCAACGTCAACGTGGTTCAGGAAATGGCCGACATGATTTCCGCGAGCCGCTCGTTCCAGACCAACGCGGACATTATGACCACCGCCAAAACCATGATGCAGAAGGTCCTGACCCTCGGTCAGTGATAAAGGGCGATTCCTATGACGGTTTCCAGCACCCCTTCAAGTGGCAACTCGACACTTGATACGATCATCGCCAACTCCCAGACGGCGAACACTGGCAGTACGGATGCGTTGGGCAATGCCATCAGCAGCGCCGCCGGCGGCCAGACCCTGGGCAAGGACGCGTTCCTGCAACTGCTGGTGACCCAGTTGAAGAACCAGGACCCGCTCAACCCCCAGGACAACAGCGCCTTCGTCGCGCAGTTGGCCCAGTTCAGCAGCCTGGAAGGTATCCAGACGCTCAACACCAGCGTGAACAATATTGCCAGCTCCTTCACATCGTCCCAGGCGCTGCAGGCCTCGTCGATGGTCGGGCGTTCGGTCATCGTGCCGACCAGCCAGGCGGTGGTCGATACCAGCAAGACCTTCACGGGGACGGCAACAGTTCCGAGCTCGGTCAGCGATGTGACCCTGAAGATCAGCGATTCCACTGGCAAAGTGGTCCGCACCATCGACATGGGCTCGCAGGCGGCCGGTAATGCTGCCTTTTCCTGGGACGGCAAGGACGATTCCGGCACCTTGCTGTCCAGTGGTACCTACACCTTTGCTGCCACCGCGCCGATCAGTGGCACGGCCACGGCGCTCACGACCAACCTGCCGGCGACTGTCAGCAGCGTGACCCTGGGTCAGAACGGCGGCGAAATGATGCTCAACCTGGCGGGCCTGGGCAGTATTGCTCTGTCCAAAGTCCAGACCATTGGCCTGTAAGAGCCGACCAACACGAAGTAAGGAGTGAACCATGTCTTTCAATATCGGTTTGAGCGGTCTCTCTGCGGCCAGCAAGCAACTTGACGTCACCGGCAACAACATTGCCAACGTCAACACCACCGGCTTCAAGTCGTCCCGTGCGGAATTTGCCGACGTGTACTCGGCGACCAAGCTGGGTACGGGCTCCAAGAGCGTCGGTAACGGTGTGAACCTGGCCAACGTCTCGCAGAACTTCGGCAACGGCGGCATGGACAGCACCGGCAACGTGCTGGACATGGGCGTGCAGGGCAACGGCTTCTTCGTCCTGAGCAGCAACGGCTCGCTGAGCTACACCCGTGCCGGTACCTTCAAGACCGACAAGGACGGCTACGTCACCAACACCGACGGCACCGCGAAACTGCAAGGTTTTGCCGCCGATGCCAACGGCAACATCATTCCGGGTGTGCTGACCAACTTGCGGATCGACACCTCCAACCTGTCGCCGCAGACCACTACCCAGATCGGTTCGACGATCAACCTTGACTCCAAGTCGGCAGTGATCAGCGTACCATTTGATCCCGCGACGACTTCGACCTATACCAAGCCGTTCAGCACCACTATCTATGACACCCAGGGTAACTCCCACTCCCTGGACCAGTATGCGGTCAAGACCGGTGCCAATACCTGGAACGTCTATTCGTTGATCGACGGTCGCAACCCGAACGGTACGGCGCCGACGATTGCAACCGTTCCGCCTACCGTTCCGCCGGCAGCAACTGACCCTGTCCCGGTGGCTGTGACCTTTGACTCTTCGGGCAAGTTGGCAAGCATCGGCGGTAGCGCCACCGCGACCAGCATCACGGTGACCGGTTGGGTGCCTGGCACAGTGACCGCGGGCGTCTTCACACCGAACGGTGCGTCAGCCAATGCCGCCGGCATTGCCGTCGACTTTTCGAAAACCACCCAGTTCAATGCTGATACAGCTCGTAACAACATCACCAACGACGGTTATGCCACTGGCCAGATCACCGACGTCACCATCGATGCCTCTGGTGTGATCTCCGCCAACTTCAGTAACCAGCAGCACAAGGCGATCGGCCAGGTGGCCCTGGCTACCTTCACCAATGAGCAAGGTCTGCAGGCGGTCGGTGGTACCAGTTGGAAACAGACGTTCTCGTCCGGCCAGCCAGCCTTTGACGGCGGTGCGGTCGGCACCAACGGTTCGATCCTTTCCGGTTCCCTGGAAGCCTCGAACGTGAACCTCACCAGCGAGCTGGTGGACCTGATCAAGGGCCAGAGCTACTACCAGGCGAACGCCAAGACCATCTCCACCCAGAGCTCCATCATGCAGACCATTATCCAGATGGCGTGATGCGGCTTAGCTGAAAACGCTTGGCAAGAAAGCCCCTTGAATGGGGCTTTTTTGTGCCTGCGATCTTGCCCGTGAAAGCTTTTGGCGGCCGTGAGGGCACCATTGCCGGCAAGCTGGCTCCTACAAAAAGGCAGACAAAAGAAAACCCCCGCCAGGCCCAAGGCCTGACGGGGGTTTCTCAACCCGCGCGGTAAGGCGCGGGTCTGGCTCAGCTTATTGGCAAGCTTCGCAATCCGGCTCGTCGATCGCACAGGCCTTTGGCACTGGCGCCGGGCCGGCTGGCGCGGTAGGTGCCGCCAGGACCGAATCGTCGCCGTGGTTGCCGCCGCTGGAAACAGCGTTCAGCTTGCCGGTGTTGATGGTCGACTTCTCGGTGCTGGTCGCGGCCAGGGCACGGAGGTAGTAGGTGGTCTTCAGACCACGGTACCAGGCCATGCGGTAGGTCACGTCGAGTTTCTTGCCCGAAGCACCGGCGATGTACAGGTTCAGCGACTGCGCCTGGTCGATCCACTTCTGGCGACGGCTGGCGGCATCGACGATCCACTTGGTTTCCACTTCGAACGCGGTCGCATACAGCTCCTTGAGCTCTTGCGGAATGCGTTCGATCTGCTGCACGGAACCGTCGTAGTACTTCAGGTCGTTGATCATGACCGAGTCCCACAGACCGCGAGCCTTCAGGTCGCGAACCAGGTACGGGTTGATCACGGTGAATTCGCCCGACAGGTTCGATTTCACATACAGGTTCTGGTAGGTCGGTTCGATCGACTGCGAAACGCCAGTGATGTTGGCGATGGTCGCGGTCGGTGCGATGGCCATGATGTTGGAGTTACGAATGCCTTTCTGTACACGGGCGCGAACCGGTGCCCAGTCCAGGCTTTCGGTCAAGTCGACATCGATGTACTTCTGGCCACGGGACTCGATCAGGATCTGTTGCGAATCCAGCGGCAGGACGCCCTTGGACCACAGCGAACCCTGGAATGTCTCGTAGGCGCCACGCTCGTCGGCCAGGTCGCAGGACGCCTGGATCGCGAAGTAGCTGACCGCTTCCATGGACTTGTCGGCGAAGTCGACGGCGGCATCCGAACCGTAAGGGATGTGCTGCAGGTACAGCGCATCCTGGAAGCCCATGATGCCCAGGCCGACCGGACGGTGCTTGAAGTTGGAGTTCTTCGCTTGCGGCACCGAGTAGTAGTTGATGTCGATCACGTTGTCGAGCATGCGCACGGCGGTGTTCACGGTGCGTTGCAGCTTGGCCTTGTCCAGCTGGCCGTTGACGATGTGGTTCGGCAGGTTGATCGAGCCCAGGTTGCAGACGGCGATCTCGTCCTTGTTGGTGTTCAAGGTGATCTCGGTGCACAGGTTCGAGCTGTGCACCACGCCCACGTGTTGCTGCGGGCTGCGCAGGTTGCACGGGTCCTTGAAGGTCAGCCATGGGTGGCCGGTTTCGAACAGCATGGACAGCATCTTGCGCCACAGGTCCTTGGCCTGGACGACCTTGAACAACTTGATCTTGTTGTACTCGGTCAGGGCTTCGTAGTACTCGTAGCGCTCTTCGAAAGCCTTGCCGGTCAGGTCGTGCAGGTCCGGCACTTCCGATGGCGAGAACAGGGTCCACTTGCCGTCATCGAAGACGCGCTTCATGAACAGGTCAGGGATCCAGTTGGCGGTGTTCATGTCGTGGGTGCGACGACGATCATCACCGGTGTTCTTGCGCAGCTCGATGAACTCTTCAATGTCCATGTGCCAGGTTTCCAGGTAGGCACAGACCGCGCCCTTGCGCTTGCCGCCCTGGTTGACCGCTACGGCGGTGTCGTTGACCACTTTGAGGAACGGCACGACGCCCTGGGATTTGCCGTTGGTGCCCTTGATGTACGAACCCAGTGCGCGCACCGGCGTCCAGTCGTTGCCCAGGCCACCGGCGAATTTCGACAGCATGGCGTTGTCGTGGATCGCGTGGTAGATGCCCGACAGGTCGTCCGGCACGGTGGTCAGGTAGCAGCTCGACAGCTGTGGGCGCAGGGTGCCGGCGTTGAACAGGGTCGGGGTCGATGCCATGTAGTCGAAGGACGACAACAGGTTGTAGAACTCGATGGCACGCTCTTCACGTTGTTTCTCTTCGATCGCCAGGCCCATGGCCACGCGCATGAAGAAGATCTGCGGCAGTTCGAAACGCACGCCGTCCTTGTGGATGAAGTAACGGTCGTACAGGGTCTGCAGGCCCAGGTAGGTAAACTGCTGGTCGCGCTCGTGGTTGATCGCCTTGCCGAGCTTTTCCAGGTCGAACTCGGCCAGGACCGGGTTCAGCAGTTCGAATTCGATACCCTTGGCGATGTAGGACGGCAGGGCCTTGGCGTACAGCTCGGCCATTTCGTGGTGGGTGGCGCTGTCGGCGACTTCGAGGAAGCTCAGGCCTTCGGCACGCAGGGTGTCCATCAGCAGGCGAGCGGTCACGAAGGAGTAGTTCGGCTCGCGCTCCACCAGGGTCCGGGCGGTCATCACCAGGGCGGTGTTGACGTCTTTCAGGGCCACGCCGTCGTAGAGGTTCTTCAGGGTTTCGCGCTGGATCAGGTCGCCGTCGACTTCTTCCAGGCCTTCGCAGGCTTCAGTGACGATGGTGTTCAGGCGACCCATGTCCAGTGGCGCGACGCTGCCGTCGGCGCGGGTGATGCGGATCGACGGGTGAGCGTTGACCGGCTCTTCGGAAGGGGCGCGGATGGCGCGTTCCTTGGCCCGCGAATCACGGTAGATCACATAGTCACGGGCGACTTTCTGCTCGCCGGCACGCATCAGGGCCAGTTCGACCTGGTCCTGGATTTCTTCGATGTGGATGGTGCCGCCCGAAGGCATGCGCCGTTTGAAGGTCGCGGTGACCTGTTCGGTCAGGCGGGCAACGGTGTCGTGGATGCGCGACGAGGCGGCGGCGGTGCCGCCTTCAACTGCGAGGAACGCTTTGGTGATGGCGACGGTGATCTTGTCATCGGTATAAGGAACGACAGTGCCGTTACGCTTGATCACGCGCAGTTGGCCCGGCGCGGTGGCGGACAGATCCAGATTCGAATCGGCGGCCTGCGGCACGGTGCCTTGCGGGTTCTCGCGAGTTGTGTCGGTTTGCATGGGTGTCTCCACGTTCTCTATGTTTGTTTGGGCACCATGAAGGTGCCCACCGTTCTGTCCTGAAGCACTACAACCGAACGATGTCGGGCATAACCACTTCGGGACAGGGGAAGAGGGCTTTCGGGCGCCGCTTCCTTGCCGAAGTTTGCAACGCTGCGGGTCGCTGACCCGAAACGGTATTCCTGATGGGTGACAGTTTTGTCCTGCAACACCCGTACCGTTTTCCCACGCAAGAAGGAAGAACGGCTGCCATCCGCGTATGCGGTTTGGGCTTTCAAATCGGTGTTTAGTTCAACCCCGCGGATGCAAGAAAAGAGCTTGAGTTCCTGACGCGAAATGTGGTTGGGGATTTTGGGCGAAAACCCTACATGTTGGGTTTTTTTGCTGCCGAGATACAAGATAATGCGTTTTGGGGGATGATTGCAATGTACTGCCTGTGGATAAATCTGTGCGTAATTTGTGTATGAAAGCCTGAAACCGCGCGTAGGCCGCGGCAGGCCGGGATTACGCCGCCTGTCATTGTTTTTTACCGCTGCGGACCACGTGCGTGGATTTTTGCGGGCGCGAACCCTATCACAAAAAAAGCCCATGACCGAGCGCGAATCCTGACGTGTGTGCGATGACCCTGTCGTTGCTACAATCGGCCGGCCTTACCCTTTCTATATCCGCCTCAATCATGACAAAAAGACGGGCGGAGCCTTTCAACGCTGAACATTTGCACGCAGAGGTCGCCCGTGGAGCAAGCCTGGCAGGTATTGATAGTCGAGGATGACCAGCGTCTGGCCGAGTTGACTCGCGAGTATCTGGAGAGCAACGGCTTGCGGGTCTCCATCGAGGGCAACGGTGCCCGGGCCGCCGCGCGGATTATCGCCGAGCAGCCCGACCTGGTGATTCTCGACCTGATGCTGCCCGGCGAGGATGGTCTGAGCATCTGCCGCAAGGTGCGCGAGCGCTACGACGGGGTGATCCTGATGCTGACCGCGCGCACCGACGACCTCGACCAGATCCAGGGGCTGGACCTGGGGGCCGATGATTATGTCTGCAAGCCGGTGCGCCCGCGCCTGTTGCTGGCACGGATCCGCGCGCTGCTGCGGCGCGGCGAGCCGCTCCAGGGCGCGGCCGAGGAAAAGGTCCGGCGCCTGCGGTTCGGCCCGCTGCTGATCGACAGCGCCTTGCGCGAGGCCTGGCTGAGCGGGGCGGGGATCGAACTGACCAGTGCCGAGTTCGATCTGCTCTGGCTGCTGGTGGCGAATGCCGGGCGGATCCTCTCGCGGGAAGAAATCTTCACCGCCTTGCGCGGCATCGGTTATGACGGCCAGGACCGCTCCATCGATGTGCGTATTTCGCGCATCCGCCCGAAAATCGGCGATGACCCCGAGCACCCGCGGCTGATCAAGACCGTTCGCAGCAAAGGCTATCTATTTGTCCCTGAAGCGTTCGCAGACCTGCCGTCGTGAACTCGATCTTCCTGCGCATCTACGGTGGCATGTGTGCCGCCCTGGTGCTGGTGGCGTTGCTCGGGGTGCTGGCCCTGCACCTGCTCAACCAGGTGCGCGGCGAGCAATACCGCGAGCACCTGGCCCATGGCACCTTCTCGCTGATGGCCGACAACCTGCGGCCGATGGACGAAATCGAGCGCCGTCGGGCCCTGGCGATATGGGAGCGACTGCTGGGTATTCCACTGTCCTTGCAGCCGCTGGCCGATGTGCACCTGGATCTCGGCCAGCGTACCCGGGTGCTGCGCGGCCAGGCCCTGGTGGAACAGACCGGGCCTTATGCGGCGAAGATCTATCGATTGCTCAGTGACTCGGAGCAGTTGGTATTAACAGGCGAGGTCCAGCAGATCAGCGAGCAGTTGGCCCGGGCGACCATCTACCTGTTGGCCGACGAACTGGTGCGCTACCCCGATGCCGAGCAGCCGGCACGCCTGGCGGCGCTCAAGCGTGACAAGGGCTTTGGTTTCGACATGAAGCTGGTCACCCCGGACCAGGCCGATATGGATGAAGACCAGCGCCGGCGGATCAGCGAAGGCGATACGGTCATGGCCCTGGGCAAGGGCGGCGATTCGATCCGGGTGTTTGCCGGCCTGTCCGGTACGCCCTGGGTCCTGGAAATCGGTCCGCTGTACCAGATGAACCCCTATCCGGCGCAATGGCTGGTGTTGATTGCCGTGCTCGGCTTGAGCCTGATCGGCCTGATCGTCTACCTGCTGGTGCGACAGTTGGAACGGCGCCTGCGCGCAGTGGAGTCGGCGGCCACGCGGCTGGCCCAGGGCAATCTGGAAACCCGCGTGCCGGCCGCTGGCGCGGACTCCATCGGACGCCTGGCCGCGGCATTTAATGGCATGGCCGAGCACTTGCAACGCTCGCTGATGATCCAGCGCGAATTGGTGCGAGCGGTGTCCCACGAACTGCGCACGCCGGTGGCGCGCCTGCGTTTCGGCCTGGAAATGATTGGCGATGCGCAGACGCCCGAGGCGCGGCACAAGTATATGGAAGGCATGGACGGCGATATCCAGGACCTCGACCGGCTGGTGGACGAGATGCTGACCTACGCCCGGCTGGAGCAAGGCACCCCGGCGTTGAGTTTCCAGCGGATCGACCTCAGTGCCCTGGTCGACCAGGTGATCGGCGAGCTGGCACCGTTGCGGGTGGAGGTGCGGGTGACGCGCGGGCTGTGCTTTCCGCTGGCCGCCGGGGACGAGGTGTGGGTCGAGGCCGAGCCGCGTTACCTGCACCGGGCCTTGCAGAACCTGGTCAGCAACGCGATGCGCCATGCGCAGTCGCAGGTCTGCATCAGCTACCAGGTCGGGCCCTTGCGTTGTCGGGTGGATGTCGAGGATGACGGCCCCGGCGTGCCGGAAAGTGCCTGGGAGCGGATCTTCACGCCGTTCATGCGCCTGGATGACAGCCGGACCCGGGCTTCGGGCGGGCATGGCCTGGGGTTGTCCATCGTGCGCCGGATCATCCACTGGCACGACGGCCGGGCGCTGATCGGCAAGAGCCAGTTGCTTGATGGCGCGTGCTTCAGCCTGAGCTGGCCGCGTTATCAGGACAAGGCCTGACGCGGCGGTTCACGCCGGGATGGCGACCAGGCTCAGCAATTGCCCGTCATGCAGGCCGAACTGCGCCTGCAACTCTGTGCCGTGGCACCATTCACTGGACAGGTCGGTCAGCAGGCGCAAGCGCACCTGCCCACTGATATTCCACTCCAGCACTTCGGCGTGCTCGAAGTAAAAGCGTTTTTGCACCAGCGGGTAGAGCGCCTTGAACAGGCTTTCCTTGACCGAGAAGGTCAGGGTCACCAGCAGGGCGATCTGCTCGGCGGAACCTGCGGCCATGCGCTGCATTTCGGCTGGAATGAGGATTTCGCCGGCCAGTCGCTCGGCTCGTTCTGCGCTCAGCAGGTCTTCCAGGTCCATCCCCAGGCCCCGCCAGTGGGATTTAGGCGCGACGATGGCGGCGGCCCGGCCGGTGCCATGGGTGATAGAGCCGGTGATATGGGCCGGCCAGATCGGCGCACGGTCCTCACCGATGGCCGGAACGCTGTCGGTACCGTCCAACTGCCGCAGGGCGGCGCGGGCACAGAGGCGCCCGGCGAGGAATTCGGCCTGGCGCTTGGCCACCGAGCGCTGAATACTGGCCGGCGGATCGATGCGGCTACGCTGGAAGTCGTCCGCGGCGAGCTGCGACGGGTTGAATCGGGTGCTGAGCAAGACGCAATGCGCCAGAGCCTCGGGCAACGGCCAATGGGCGTCGAGGGGCGTGCAGCAAACGGGCAGGGCGGGGAGGTTGTTCATGGCGGGCATTTTGCCGGGTTGGAACGGCGCTTTCCAGAGCCGATTCCCTTGTCCATCCAAATGTGTTCAGGGGGAGTTCAGGGCCACTTGTTTACTCTGTAACAATGATGATGCGCAAATCTGCTCCTGGCCGGTCGGCCGTGTCTTTCATGAAACACTTTGGCTGAACTGAGTTACCGTTATGGGCGAAGCGATGCCGGTAGCGTTGGGAGAGCATTATGAAATTGCTGGTGGTAGAAGACGAGGCGTTGTTGCGCCATCACTTGCAGACCCGCTTGAGCGACAGTGGTCATGTGGTCGAGGCGGTGGGCAATGCCGAAGAGGCGCTGTACCAGACCGAGCAGTTCCATCATGACCTGGCGGTGATCGATCTCGGCCTGCCGGGCATGGGCGGACTGGATCTGATCCGCCAACTGCGCTCGCGCGGCAAGGTTTTCCCGATCCTGATCCTCACCGCGCGTGGCAACTGGCAGGACAAGGTCGAAGGCCTGGCCGCCGGTGCCGACGACTATCTGGTCAAGCCCTTCCAGTTCGAGGAACTGGAGGCGCGAATGAATGCCTTGCTGCGGCGCTCCAGCGGTTTCACCCAGTCGACCATCACCGCCGGCCCCCTGCTGCTGGACCTCAATCGCAAGCAGGCCTCCCTCGACGACCAGCCCCTGGCGCTGACGGCCTACGAATACCGGATTCTCGAATACCTGATGCGTCACCACCAGCAGGTGGTGGCCAAGGATCGCCTGATGGAGCAGTTGTACCCGGACGACGACGAGCGTGATCCGAATGTGATCGAGGTACTGGTCGGGCGCTTGCGGCGCAAGCTGGAAGGGCCGGTCGGGTTCAAACCTATCGATACCGTGCGGGGCCTGGGCTACCTGTTCAACGAGCGCTGCCGGTGATTCGTTCGCTACGGGTGCGGCTGATGCTGGCCGCCACCATCCTGGCGATATTGTTCATGTTGGCCTTGTTGCCGGCGATGCAGGGGGCGTTCAGCCTGGCCTTGCAGGATTCCATCGAGCAACGCCTGGCTTCGGATGTGACCACGCTGATTTCCGCGGCGCGCATCGAAAAACAGAAACTGCAAATGCCCGATCTGCTCCCCGACGAGCGATTCAACCTGCCCGACAGCCGCCTGCTGGGCTATATCTTCGACCGCGACGGGCGCCTGGTCTGGCGTTCGCGGGCAACCCAGGAAGAGCACATCAACTACCGTCCGCGGTATGACGGGCGCGGCAACGAGTTCGCGAAAATCCGCGAGGACAACGGCAACGAGTTCTTCGTCTACGACGTCGAGGTCAAGTTGCTCGGCGGCAAGAGCGCCGCCTACAGCTTTGTCGCCCTGCAGCCGATGCGCGAATACAACATGACCCTGGCCGGCCTGCGGGAAAAACTCTACCTGGGCTTCGGCGCGGCCTTGTCCGTGCTGCTGGCGCTGCTCTGGCTCGGCCTGACCTGGGGCCTGCGCGCGCTGCGGCGGTTGAGCCAGGAACTGGACCAGATCGAGAGCGGCGAACTGGAAAGCCTCAGCGAGGAGCATCCGCGGGAACTGCTGCGCCTGACCGGTTCCCTCAACCGCTTGTTGCGCAGCGAGCGCGAACAGCGCAGCCGTTATCGCGATTCCCTGGACGATCTGGCCCACAGCCTGAAAACGCCCCTGGCGGTTCTGCAAGGGGTCAGCGAGGGGATGGCGCAGCGGCCCCAGGATCGCGATCAGGCCAGGGTCCTGCAGAGCCAGATCGAACGGATGAACCAGCAGATCAGCTACCAGTTGCAGCGCGCCAGCCTGCGCAAGAGCGGTCTGGTCCGGCACCAGGTCGAACTGCGTCCGGTGCTCGACAGTCTGTGCAGCACCCTGGACAAGGTCTATCGCGACAAACAGGTGGTGGTCGCCATCGACGTGCCGCAGTTCAGTCATGTGCCGATCGAGCAGGGGGCGTTGCTGGAACTGTTGGGCAACCTGTTGGAGAACGCCTACCGCCTGTGTCTGGGCAAGGTGCGGGTCAGCCTGCGCCGAGGTTTGCAGGGCATCGAGGTGTATGTCGAGGACGACGGGCCGGGGGTGCCGCCCGACCAGCGGGCGCGTGTTCTGCAACGGGGTGAGCGCCTGGACCGCCAGCACCCGGGGCAGGGCATCGGCCTGGCGGTGGTCCAGGACATCATCCAGAGCTACGACGCCGAGATGACCCTGGGGGATTCGACCCTGGGGGGCGCATCGTTCCGCATTCATTTCCCGCCGCAATAACCGCCGGGCGCGCCTCTACAGTTCCTGGGCGCGATAGGCGCCGGGGGTCAGGCCGGTCCATTTCTTGAAGGCCCGGTGAAAGGCCGAGGGCTCGGAAAAACCCAGCTGTTCGGCGATCTGTTGCAATGACAGTTCGCTGCGGCCCAGGTGGTAGATGGCGATGTCCCGCCGCAGTTGATCCTTGAGTTCCTGAAAACTCGTGCCTTCTTCGCGCAAGTGCCGCCGCAGGGTTTGCGGGCTGATATGCAGGTGCTGGGCGACCGCCTCCAGGTCCGGCCAGCGACTGGCATCCCGACTGAGCAGGCGCCGCAGTTGGCTGCTCAGGCTGTCGCCGTCGTCGGGACGGGCCAGCAGGTCGGCGGGGGCGCGACCGAGGAACTGCTTGAGCGTGCGTTCATCCTGTTGCAACGGCAGGCCCAGGTAACGGCTGCTGAACAGCAGGCTGCTGCTGGCGGCGTCGAAGGTCAGGGGACAGGGAAACAACAGGTCGTATTCACTGGCGTGGTCGGGCCTCGGGTAACCGAAGTCGGCCTCGAGCAGGCGAATACGCTGGCCGATCAGCCAACTGCCCAGGCGGTGCCAGACCACCAGCAGGCATTCGCTGAGAAAGTGATCCGGGTCCCACAGGTTCGAGGCATCCAGGCTCAGGCGCGTGCAGTCGCCTTCGCGGCTGAGCTGCAGGCGTGGGGCGTCGGGGAACAGGCCGTAGAACCGCAGGCCACGGTCCAGGGCCTTTTCCAGCGTCGGACAATGAATCAGCGCATGCATCATCATGGCGAAGGTGCCGCGTCGGCAGCGGCTCTGGCCGAACCCCAGGTATTCGTCGTCCAGCTCCAGCCAGAGCCCTTGCAGTAACTGGGTGAACTGCTCCGGCGCCAGGCGCGCCCGCGGCTCGTCGAGCCACTGCGCGGCGATGCCCAGGCGTTGCAGCAGCGGCGCGCAGTCGTGACCCTGCCGACGTGCCCCTTCCAGGGCGGCGCGGGCGAAGTGGCTGGCGATACTGCGTTCACGCATGGGGCGCTTCCGTCCATTGGGTGGCCGATGTTAGTCATGGAAATGACGCAGGGACAAGGCGGATATCCGCCAAAACCTCGGGTGCTTTGGGGTGGATGGGCGGAAATCCGCCATCTATGCTATAGGGGCGGAGCGCGATAACCCCCGCAAGGGATGATGGCTAAAGGCTTTGCCGCGATTTTGTAAAAGTGGCACGGGCTTTGCGAAGAGATAAGAGGTCTGCCCACGCAGTTCGACAAAAAACAAAAATCCCTCCGGTGCAGGAGGGTTCGTGCTTCAGGTCCCATGGCCGCTGATGGATAACGGGCGTGTGATCTCTTGAGGAACTTTGCAATGACGACTCGTCAGCCACTGTACAAATCCCTGTATTTCCAGGTGGTCGTAGCCATCGCTATCGGCATCCTGCTCGGCCATTTCTACCCACAGACCGCAGTGGCCCTCAAGCCACTGGGTGACGGCTTCATCAAGCTGATCAAAATGGTCATTGCCCCGATCATCTTCTGCACCGTTGTCAGCGGCATCGCCGGCATGCAGAGCATGAAAGCGGTCGGCAAGACCGGCGGCTACGCGCTGCTGTACTTCGAAGTGGTTTCGACCATCGCCCTGCTGATCGGCCTGGTCGTGGTCAACGTGATCCAGCCGGGTAACGGCATGCACATCGACGTGGCCACCCTGGACGCTTCGAAAGTCGCGGCCTACGTCACCGCTGGCGCAGACCAGAGCGTGGTTGGCTTCATCCTCAACGTGATCCCGAACACCATCGTCGGTGCCTTCGCCAACGGCGATATCCTGCAAGTGCTGATGTTCTCGGTGATCTTCGGTTTCGCCCTGCATCGCCTGGGTGCCTATGGCAAGCCGCTGCTGGAGTTCATCGATCGTTTCGCCCACGTGATGTTCAACATCATCAACATGATCATGAAGCTGGCGCCCCTGGGTGCGCTGGGTGCCATGGCCTTCACCATCGGTGCCTACGGTGTGAGCTCCCTGGTGCAACTGGGCCAGTTGATGATCTGCTTCTACATCACCTGCATCCTGTTCGTGGTGGTGGTGTTGGGCGCCATCTGCCGTGCACACGGTTTCAGCGTGTTGAAACTGATTCGTTATATCCGTGAAGAGCTGCTGATCGTACTGGGGACTTCCTCTTCGGAATCGGCCCTGCCACGCATGCTGGTCAAGATGGAGCGCCTGGGCGCGAAGAAATCCGTCGTCGGCCTGGTGATCCCGACCGGCTACTCCTTCAACCTCGACGGTACCTCGATCTACCTGACCATGGCGGCCGTGTTCATCGCTCAAGCGACTGACACCCACATGGACATTACCCACCAGATCACCCTGTTGCTGGTGCTGCTGCTGTCCTCCAAGGGTGCGGCGGGCGTGACCGGTAGTGGTTTCATCGTACTGGCGGCGACCCTGTCGGCCGTAGGTCACCTGCCGGTGGCTGGCCTGGCACTGATCCTCGGTATCGACCGCTTCATGTCCGAAGCCCGTGCCCTGACCAACCTGGTGGGCAACGCCGTGGCGACCCTGGTGGTGGCCAAGTGGGTCAAGGAACTGGACGAAGACCAACTGCACACGGAACTGGCTTCCGGTGGTCGCGGTATTGAAGACGAACGCGCACTGGACGACCTGGGCGTAGCCGAAGGCTCGGCGCCAAGCGTCAAGTAAGCTTCAGCGGTAAGTTGAGAAAACCCATCTTCGGATGGGTTTTTTTATGCCTGGGCGTTTGTGTCAGGTTTTCTGAGCGTTGTGGTGCTTGCCGCCGAGTGGTGGGCTGCCTAGTCTGGAGATCCGTCGATCTGGAAAATGGAAAGCCCATGCAAGGTCCATTGGCGTCACTCAAGGTGCTGGATTTCTCGACATTGCTGCCGGGGCCGTTCGCCTCGCTGTTGCTGGCGGACATGGGCGCCGAGGTGTTACGCATCGAATCACCCGCGCGCCTGGACCTGCTGCGGGTATGGCCGCCCCACGATCGCGACATTTCCGCCAGCCACGCCTGGCTCAATCGCAACAAGCGCAGCCTGGCCCTGGATTTGAAACAGGCCGGAGCGGTGGCGGTGATCCATGACCTGGTGCGCGAGCATGACATCGTCCTGGAGCAGTTCCGTCCCGGGGTGATGGATCGGCTGGGGCTGGGTTATGAAGCCCTGAAGGCGATCAATCCGCGCTTGATCTATGTGTCGATCACCGGCTACGGGCAGACCGGTCCTTACCGTGATCGTGCCGGCCATGACATCAACTACCTGGCGTTGTCGGGGTTGGCCAGCTACACCGGGCGCCGGGAGGGTGGGCCGCTGCCCCTGGCGATGCAGGTGGCGGATGTGGCGGGCGGTTCGTTGCACGGGGTGATCGGCTTGCTGGCGGCGGTGATCGCCCGGCAGCAGACGGGGTTGGGGCAATACGTCGATGTCAGCATGACCGACTGTGCCTTCAGCCTGAATGCCATGGCTGGGGCGGGGTTTCTCGCTTGCGGGGTCGCGCCTGCGCCCGAGGGGCAGATGCTCAATGGCGGCAGTTTCTACGACTATTACCGTAGTCGGGAAGGGCGCTGGTTTGCCGTGGGGAGTCTGGAACCGGCGTTTATGCAGCAGTTGTGC
Source organism: Pseudomonas sp. MWU13-2862 (assembly GCF_023242495.1). NCBI lineage: Bacteria > Pseudomonadati > Pseudomonadota > Gammaproteobacteria > Pseudomonadales > Pseudomonadaceae > Pseudomonas > Pseudomonas sp. MWU13-2862. The sequence continues at coordinate 32,921 of NZ_JALMEZ010000026.1, forward strand.
GGGGCATTGGGGCGAGCGGAGTTGGCGGTTCAAGGACTGTCGTCCGAGCCTGAGGTGCAACAGGCGTTGAAGCTGGCGTTGCAGAGCGAGTTTGAACAACGAGATTTCGATGAGTTGTGCGCTTTGTTTGCCGGGCTGGATGCTTGCGTCGAGCCGGTGCTCAGCTTGGGCGAGGCGGTCGGGCATCCGCAGTTGCAGGCCCGGGAGGTGGTGGTGCAGGTGCCCCGCGGCGATGGCAGCACGCAGGCGCAGATGGCCTGTCCGCTGAAATTTTCCCAGGGGTTGCCGACGCCGAGGCATATCGGCGCACGGTTGGGTGAACATGGTGATGAGGTGTTGCGCGAACTGGGGTACAGCGAAGAGCGGATAGCGGTGTTGCGGGAGGCCGGTGTCATGGCCTGATGATGTTGCGCCTGTTCTATCGTTTTCGCGGGCAAGCCCTGCTCCTACAGTTCGGTGTCGAACACAAATCCTGCGTTCCCCACAGAACTGTAGGAGCAGGGCTTGCCCGCGAAGAGGCCGGTAAGGCCACCATCACGTAAAAAACTTACTCCACTCGCATTTCACCGCTGAACACCAAGGTATTTCGGCAGCGTCGGCACAGATAACGTCGCCCTTCACTCACCAACCGATGACGCTGGGCCGAAAACGCAAAGTCGCTTTCAGCGCATGGGCAGCGGTAGATATACCGCGTCACCCGGCGGCGCTGGACCTCATAGGTGTGGCAACGATTGGGCGGCAGTTCGTAGACCCCACGCATGATCAACTGCCATTCCTCGCCATGGGGCTGGATACGTTCGCCGAACAACTGATGAGCGATCAGGTGCGCGACCTCGTGGGCCACGGTCTGCTTGAGGAAGTCTTCGCTGTTTTCCCGGTACAGCTGCGGATTGAAACGCAGCAGGTTTTCATGCAAATGCGCCACGCCAGCCTTCTGGCCACGCAGCTTGAGGCTGACCACAGGACGCTTGAAAGGTCGTTTGAAAAAGGATTCGGCTTGTTGGAAACAGTCTTCGACGCGGGTCTTGAGTTGCTCGGGCATGCTGTACGGATCTCCAGAGGCGTCGAGTATGCCGTAAACCCGGGGATTTCCGAATCCGCCAGGCGCCGAATGGTCGTGGCGCGTTAAAAGGCCGCCTTGCGGCGGCCTGTGTTGGCAGTTATGGCTTTGTTTTATTCAGTTGGTGTACACCGGGCCGACGCCCAGCCCCCAGACGATCACGGTAAAGGCCATGATCGCCACCAGCACCACCAGGCCGACAGCCAGGACGGAGCTGGAGAACAGGAAGCCTTCGTCCGAAGGGATGTTCATAAAGGTCGGCAGGCCGACGTACAGCAGATAGACGGTGTAGCAGATGGCCGCCGTGCCGACGATCATCCCCAGCCACATATGCGGGTAGAGCGCCGCCAGGCCGCCGATGAACAGCGGTGTGGCGGTGTAGGTGGCGAAGGCCACGCAACGGGCCAGGCTCGGATTGGCGTCGTAGGTGCGGGCCATCCAGTGGATAAATGCGCCCATCACCGCCACACCGCCGAGCATGGCGATATAGGACATGAGGGTCATCCAGATGGCGCTGTCCTGGGTCAGCATCACTGGCGCGCGGTTGCCGATGACCCAGCCGATCCGGGTGGTGCCGATAAAGGCCGAAATGGCCGGGATGGCGGCGAGGATCAGGGTGTGGGTGAGGTACATATGGCCGATGCTTTCCTCGGCGTCGCCACGGATTTGTCGCCATTCCTGATCAGGGTGGGTGAACAGTCCGACTACGTGATGGATCATGCCAGTCACTCCTTTTGTTATTGCCATCGCCCCCCGGTGGAGCGCCTGCGGGCCAAGTGGCCGAAGTCAGGTCTGGATTTATATGCGACCTTATATCGCAGTATAGGGAGGGCGGGCCGCACGCTTTAGAGCAAATCGAACTGTCGGGCGGGACTGTAATCGCATTGTCGTATTTGTTTTCTATGGAAGCCGAACCCGTGGGAGCGGAGCTTGCCCGCGAAAAGGCCCTTGAGAGCGCTAAAAGCTTCGCGGGCAAGCACCGCTCCCACACAAGCACTGCTCCCGCCATGGAGTCTTCGCCTGCCGTGGGTTTATAGGTAAAATAATCGGCTTTTCGACACACCTCGCGCGGATTTCAAGGGTTAGGGCAAGAGCTATGGGCACTCTTTCGGTCAATCAGAACAAACTGCAGAAACGCCTGCGCCGCCAAGCGGGTGAGGCGATCGCCGACTTCAACATGATTGAAGAGGGTGACAAGGTCATGGTCTGCCTGTCCGGCGGCAAGGACAGCTACACCATGCTCGACGTTCTGATGCACTTGCAGAAAGTGGCGCCGATCAAGTTCGACATCGTCGCCGTGAACATGGACCAGAAGCAGCCCGGTTTCCCCGAACATGTACTGCCCGCCTACCTGAAAGCGCTGGGCGTGGAGTATCACATCGTCGAGAAGGATACCTACTCGGTGGTCAAGGAACTGATCCCCGAAGGCAAGACCACCTGCTCCCTGTGTTCGCGCCTGCGTCGCGGCACGCTGTACACCTTCGCCGACGAGATCGGCGCGACCAAGATGGCCCTGGGGCATCACCGCGACGATATCGTCGAAACCTTTTTCCTCAATATGTTCTACAACGGCTCGCTCAAGGCCATGCCGCCCAAGCTGCGGGCCGACGACGGACGTAACGTGGTGATCCGGCCGCTGGCCTATTGCAGCGAGAAGGACATCCAGGCCTACTCGGACCTCAAGCAATTCCCGATCATTCCCTGCAACCTCTGCGGCTCCCAGGAAAACCTGCAACGCCAGGTGGTCAAGGACATGCTCCAGGAGTGGGAACGCAAGACCCCCGGGCGTACCGAAAGCATCTTCCGTGGTTTGCAGAATGTCGTGCCATCGCAGCTGGCCGACCGCAACCTGTTCGACTTTACCCACCTTCGAATCGATGAGACCGCCGCATCGCGCTTCGTCAACGTAGTGAACCTCTGAATGCGCGATTACAAATGGTTGCATGAGTACTGCCTGAACCGCTTCGGTTCGGCCGCCGCGCTGGAGGTTGAATTACCGGTGCCGGCCAGTTCGCAGCAACTGCGTGAATTGCCGGACGACCGTTATCTGTCGATGATCGCCTTGCGGGTCTTTCGCGCCGGCCTCAAGCACAGCCTGGTGGACGCCAAGTGGCCGGTGTTCGAGCAGGTGTTTTTCGGCTTCGACCCGGAAAAAGTGGTGTTGATGGGCGCCGAGCATCTGGAGCGCCTGATGCAGGATGCGCGAATCATTCGTCACCTGGGCAAGCTCAAGAGCGTGCCGCGCAATGCGCAGATGGTGTTGGACGTGGCCAGGGAGAAGGGCAGTTTCGGTGCGTTGATCGCCGATTGGCCGGTCACTGAAATCACCGGGTTGTGGAAGTACCTGGCCAAGCACGGCCATCAGTTGGGCGGGCTATCGGCGCCGCGTTTTCTGCGGATGGTCGGCAAGGACACCTTCGTTCCGACCTATGACGTGGTGGCGGCGCTGAATGCGCAGAAGATCGTCGACAAGGTGCCCACCAGCCTGCGGGATCTGGCGATCGTGCAGGACGCCTTCAACCAGTGGCATGCCGAGAGCGGCCGGCCGATGTGCCAGCTGTCGATGATGTTGGCGTACACCACCAATCATTGAAGAACATTGACTCCGGTTCGGGCGATAGACCGCGTTATCGTTCTTCGCGGGCAAGCCCTGCTCCTACAGTTCTGCGTCGAACACAAATCTTGTATCCACCACAATCCTGTAGGAGCAGGGCTTGCCCGCGAAAGCGTCAGTCCAGGCGCTACACGGCTTGAACCTGGCCTTCTCCGGCCAACCGCCGATTCAACTGATGACGCCAGCGCACATAGACCATCGCGCTGCAGAACACCGCCACGCTCGCGGCCATCTCCAGCACTCCGAACAGCTGTCGATTGGGATCGAACGCCGCCAACGCGCCCTTGATGAAGTACAGGTTCACCACATAGCAGGTGAACGAGTGTCCACGCGCGCTACCCAGCAACATGCCCGGCAGCAAGAGTAACAACGGCACCAGTTCGATCAACAGGATCACCCAGGGCCGCGCGCCGTGCAGGTCGGCGAACATCAGGTAATAGATGCTCAGAAAGGCCATCAGGCCGAGAAAGCACGCCAGCGCCAGGCCACGGCTCCAACGCACGCGCGGTTCCAGCCAGGCCTGGGGCGGCAACACCTTGGGCTTCCTAGCCACGGCCGTTCTCCAGGCTCAGGGCAGTCTTTGCCAGACGCAGGCCGAGTGCCCGGCACAAGGCGATTTCATGTTCGTCCAACGCGCGCTTGCCGTCGACGCCGGTATGGTGGCTGGCGCCATAGGGTGTGCCACCACCACGGGTGTCGAGCAAGGCCGACTCGCTGTAGGGCAGGCCGGTGACCAGCATGCCGTGGTGCAACAGCGGCAGCAGCATCGACAACAAGGTGCTTTCCTGGCCGCCATGCAGGCTCGACGTCGAGGTAAAGACCCCGGCCGGCTTGCCCACCAGGGCACCGGTCAGCCACAGGTTGCTGGTGCCGTCGATAAAGTACTTCAGCGGCGCCGCCATATTGCCGAAACGGGTGGGGCTGCCGAGGGCCAGGGCCGCACAGTTTTTCAGGTCATCGAGGATGGCATACAGCGCGCCTTCCTCGGGAATCTCCGGCGCCACGGCTTCGCACTGGCTGGAAATCGCCGGTACGGTGCGCAGGCGCGCTTCCAGTCCGGCCTGCTCGACGCCTCGGGCAATCTGCCGGGCCATTTCGCGGGTGGAGCCGTTACGGCTGTAGAACAACACCAGAACGTAAGGTGCACTCACGGCAGGATCTCCAGCACATTCTCCGGTGGACGACCGATGACCGCCTTGTCACCGACCACCAGGATCGGCCGTTCCATCAGCTTGGGGTGTGCGGCGATGGCGGTGATCAGCTGTTCTTCACTGAGCTGGCTGTCGGCCAGGTTCAACTGTTTGTACTCATCCTCGCCGGTGCGCAGCAATTGCCGCGCGCCGATGCCGAGCTTGCCGAGCAACGCCTTGAGCTGCGCGGCGTCCAGCGGGGTTTCCAGGTAGTGCACGACGATGGGCGTGAGGCCACGGCCCTGGAGCAGTTCCAGCGCACCGCGGGATTTCGAGCAGCGCGGGTTGTGATAAAGCGTCAGATCGGTCATGTGCGGGTCGCATCTTGCGTAAGGTGGCGGGTATTCTACCTGCCTGGCGAGCGCTCCTGAACCTTGTGAGGTAAAGGGTCGCAGTCGATAACGTATTTGATGGGGGATTGTGCACATGGCAAGGCGATTGGCCGCCGCATTGGCGATGATGGGGGCGTTGCTGCTGAGCGGTTGCGGCAACGATTACGGCGTCGACCAGAACGGCCAGAAGGTCGCGTCCGAGCGCCTGGACAAACAGTGGAAGGTGGTCAACTACTGGGCTGAATGGTGTGGCCCGTGCCGCACTGAAATCCCCGAGCTGAACAAGTTGTCCGAGCAGCTCAAGGGCCAGGCGACCGAAGTGTTCGGGGTGAACTTCGACGGTTTGCAGGGCGAAGACCTGCGCAAGGCCGGTGAAACCCTGGGCATCCGTTTCACGGTGCTGGCCCAGGATCCGGCGGACTTCTTCGACCTGCCGCGCAGCGAAGCCTTGCCGGTGACCTACATCATCGATGACAAGGGCAAGGTTCGCGAGCAGTTGATGGGCGAGCAGACCGCGGCAGGCGTATTGGCCAAGCTCAAGGCCTTGCGCGGCTGAGCTTCAGCCTTCTTCCGACCACAGCCGCAGCGGCTGGCCTTCCTGCGGCCAGAAACGCACCTGCTCGATGGGCGAGATATCCCAGCGCTGGACATTCTCCAGCGCCTGGAGGAAGCGTTTTTCCTGCTCCATCAACGCCGGTGCGCAGAGTTTGCGAGTGCTGCCGACTTTGCCGAAGCTCAGGTTCCCGCCCTCCAGGGTGTAGGGCGCGAACCAGTGGTTGCAGCCACCGGTGCCATAGGCCCGGCCATCGTCGCCGAGGGTGACGGTCAGATGGCTGTTGTCGATCAACGGACGTTCGCCGATCCACTCCAGCACGTAGCTGTGATCCTGCTGCAAGTGCACCTGTTCGCCGGCGCAGCCGTACAGGCCGGCGCCCAACATTCCCAGAATCACCACGCGTTTCATTACTTTGCCTCCTGGCATCTCGGGCACAGATGTTTCTCGCCCTGTGTCTTCCAGCCCAGCTCGGCGATACGCGCCGTGGCGGCTGGTTTTTGCGCGGGGGTGCCGAGCTTGGCGTCCACCGCGAATTCGAAGTTCAGTTCCTTGGCGCAGCTGTCGCAGTTGACCTGCCACTGGTGGATCGCCAGTTCGCCGAAGACCGGCCCCTTGGCGACCGCGACCCATTGGCCGGGCGGATTGATCAGATGGCGAACGGTGTCCACGGTCAGGCGCATGGACAGGTCCTTGCTGCCCTTGAGGGTCACCAGCAGGACATCGTCGGCGCGGATCGAGCCACCGTTGCCGGTGACCTGATAGCGTCCCGGCACCAGGGCGCGGCATTCGGTCAGGGTGTGCTGCGGGTTCATCAGGCTGTAGCGGAAATCGTGTTCGACCATGGGTCCTCCAAATTATGGCCGGTATGCTAGCACGCAGACGCCGCGCAAATGGCAGGGGTGTATGACCTTCGATCCGGTGACGGGGGGGCGCTGACGATCATGGTACGCGGGCCGTGCCCGGCCCTTGCCATGGATCAGGCACTGACACGGGCCTCGGCGGCCAGTCGGGCGATGGCGACGTCCAGTTCGTCCAAGGCTTGGCGGGCATTGGGCGCGTCTTGCTTGAGCAGGGTTTCGCTACGCTGGCAGGCCGCGCGCAATTGCGGCACGCCACAGTAGCGGGTGGCGCCGTGGAGGCGGTGCACCCGTTCGATCAGGGCATTGTGGTCGTTGGCGTTGCGGGCCTGGCGAATCGCTTCGCGGTCGGCTTCCAGGGAGGCCAGCAGCATCGCCAGCATATCGGCGGCGAGATCGGGCTTGCCGGCGGCCAGGCGCAGGCCTTCGTCCGGGTCAAGCACCAGCAGCTCGCTGCCGACGCGGCCCTGTTCGCCGGCCCGTTCCGGCCCCTGGTTGCGCAGGGCCAGGCCGGTCCATTTGAGCACCACCTGGGCCAGTTGCCGCTCGCTGATGGGCTTGGTCAGGTAGTCGTCCATGCCGCTTTGCAGCAGGGCGCGTTTTTCGTTGGCCATGGCGTGGGCGGTGAGGGCGACGATGGGCAGCGGAGTGCTTTGCCGCTCATGCTCCCATTGGCGAATCGCCTCGGTGCTTTGCCGGCCATCCATGCCCGGCATCTGCACATCCATCAACACCAGGTCGAAGGCTTCGCGTTGCACGGCGTCGATGGCCGCGTAACCGCTGTCCACCGCCAGCACCCAGGCGCCCATGTCTTCGAGCAGGGTCTGCACCAGCAGCAGGTTGGCCGGATTGTCGTCGACGCAAAGCACTCGCGGTGCCCGGCTGCCGAGGGGCTCGACGGGCTCCAGGCGTGCCGGGCGCGGGGTGATCAGTTCCGCCAGGGCCCGACGCAGTTTGCGCGTACAGGCCGGCTTGGCCTGGAGCTGGCCGTGGGGGTTGGGCACGCAGAGCTGGAACAGCGTCTGCTCGGTGGTCGGGCACAGCACCAGCACTTTGCAGCCGAGGTGTTCGAGGTCCCAGATATGCTGGCTCAGGCGTTCCGGCGGCATTTCCTGGGCGGTGACGCCGAGGACCGCGAGGTCGATGGCCTGGTCGGTCTGGTGCGCCCCGGTCACCCCATTGGCGAGGTTTTGCAGGCTGTTGAACGGGGTCACTTCCAGGCCGCAATCCTCCAGTTGGTGCTGGAGAGCCTGACGTGACAACTCGTGATTTTCCAGCACCGCCACGCGGCGCCCGAGCAATGGCGCGGCGGGCAGGTCCTCGATATCGTCGCGGGTCTTGGGCAGGCTCAGGCTGATCCAGAATTCCGAGCCTTCGCCCGGAGTGCTGTCGACGCCGATCTCGCCGCCCATCTGTTCGATCAGGCGCTTGGAGATCACCAGGCCCAGGCCGGTGCCGCCGGGTTGCCGCGACAGCGAGTTGTCGGCCTGGCTGAAGGCCTGGAAAAGTGCCCGGACATCCTGGCTCGACAAGCCGATGCCGGTGTCCTGCACGCTGATGCGCAACTGCACGCTGTCTTCGTGTTCTTCCTCGAGCATGGCCCGGGCGACGATGGTGCCTTCGCGGGTGAACTTGATCGCGTTGCTCACCAGGTTGGTGAGGATCTGCTTGAGCCGCAGCGGGTCGCCGATCAGCGACAGCGGGGTATCGCGATAGACCAGGCTGACCAGTTCCAGCTGCTTGGCGTGGGCCGCCGGGGCGAGGATGGTCAGGGTGTCCTGGAGCAGGTCGCGCAGATTGAACGGAATGCTGTCGAGCACCAGCTTGCCGGCCTCGATCTTCGAGAAGTCGAGAATTTCGTTGATGATCCCCAACAGGCTGTCGGCGGACTTCTCGATGGTGCCCAGGTAGTCGAGCTGGCGCGGGGTCAGTTCGCTTTTCTGCAGCAGGTGGGTGAAGCCGAGGATGCCGTTGAGCGGGGTGCGGATCTCATGGCTCATATTGGCGAGGAACTCGGACTTGATCCGGCTGGCCTCCAGGGCCTCCTTGCGCGCCAGGTCCAGCTCGATGTTCTGGATCTCGATGGTTTCCAGGTTCTGCCGTACGTCCTCGGTGGCCTGGTCGATGCTGTGCTGCAATTCTTCCTGGGCGTTCTGCAGGGTCTCGGCCATGCGGTTGATGCCCGAGGCCAGTTGATCCAGCTCCTGGCTGCCAAGTGGCGGCAGGCGGGTTTCCAGATTGCCTTCCTTGAGCTGGGCCACGGCTTGCTTGATCTTGCCGAGCGGCGCGTTGATCGTGCGGCTCATGCGCAGGGCCAGCAAGGCGGTGCCGAGCAGGCCGGTGGCAATCAGCAGCAGGCTGGCGAACAGGCTGCGATAGCCGCGCAGCAACATATTGTTATGGGACAGCTCCAGTTCGACCCAGCCCAGCAGGCGATCCGCTTCCTCCGGGATCACGTCGCCGGAAATATTGCGATGGCGGCCGAAGACCGGCAATAGATAGCGGGTGGCATCGTTGCCGGTGCGTTGCAGCAGGTGGCTGCTGTTACCGATGGGCGGCTGGTTGAGCATGCTCGGGCCGGCATGGGCCAGTTGCTCGCGGTTGGCGCCGAGAAAGGAGACGGCGCGCACGTCGGCCTGTTCCAGGGACTGGGTGGCGATGCGCTCCAGCAGGTCGACATCGTTATGGCCCAGGGCCGGCGCGACCAGCGGCGCGAGCTGTTCGGCGATCATCTCGCCGCGCTGGAGCAGTTGGGTCTGCAGGTCCGACTGTTGCAGCCAGGTGAAATACCCGCCCAGCACCAACGCCATCAGCGTGGTCGGCAGCAGGGTGAGCAGCAGTACGCGGCCTTTGATGCCCAGGTTTTTAAGCACGCAACACTCTCCGTCAGATACAGCGTCCGGCAGACACGCCCATCTTCGATTCTCGGCGCGCGCATCCTGCGCTCGCTCCACTTGGGCAGTGTAGCCATTTGCGGGGGGCGAAATCTCGCAAAGTTCTCTGGGACCTCAGTGACCGCACGCCCTCGGGGGAACAGCCCGCGGCCGATGGCTCGCCGAGTATTCTGGCAATCGAAGGTGACAGGCTGCTTATTGCTTATACCTATAAGCCATAAGCACCATACTTTGCGTGATATGGAGCGTCGACGTTTGTCGGTATGATGTCAGCCCCCGCAGTCTGGATTGCGAATACGCCATGACCTTGCAGTACCCTACCATCGCCGATTGCGTCGGCAACACGCCCCTGGTCCGCTTGCAGCGCCTGCCCGGCGCCACCAGCAATACCCTGCTGCTCAAGCTTGAAGGGAACAACCCAGCGGGCTCCGTCAAGGATCGTCCGGCACTGTCGATGATCACCCGCGCCGAATTGCGTGGGCAGATCCAGGCCGGCGACACCCTGATCGAAGCCACCTCGGGCAACACCGGGATCGCCCTGGCCATGGCCGCCGCGATCAAGGGCTACAAGATGATCCTGATCATGCCGGACAACTCCACCGCCGAACGCAAGGCGGCGATGACCGCCTATGGCGCCGAGTTGATCCTGGTGACCCGCGAAGAAGGCATGGAGGGCGCCCGTGACCTGGCCGAGCGCATGCAGGCCGAAGGCCGTGGCAAGGTGCTCGACCAGTTCGCCAATGGCGACAACCCCGAGGCCCACTACACCAGCACCGGCCCGGAAATCTGGCGCCAGACCCAGGGCACCATCACCCATTTCGTCAGCTCCATGGGCACCACCGGGACCATCATGGGCGTGTCGCGCTACCTGAAAGAGCAGAACCCCGAGGTGCAGATCGTCGGTCTGCAACCGATGGAAGGCGCCTCGATTCCGGGCATCCGCCGCTGGCCCCATGAGTACCTGCCGAAGATTTTCCAGGCCGACCGTGTCGACCGTATCGTCGACATGGGCCAGGAAGAGGCGGAGGACGTGATGCGTCGTCTCGCCCGTGAAGAAGGGATCTTCTGTGGTGTGTCCTCGGGCGGTGCGGTGGCGGCGATGTTGCGTCTGTCCCGCGAAGTCGAGAACGCGGTGATGGTCGCAATCATCTGTGACCGAGGCGACCGCTACCTGTCGACCGGCATCTACGACGCGCCCAACTGATGGCCAAGCATGAACGCGGCCTGCGCTTCCAGCCCACTGGCGGTAGCCGGGCACCACAAGTGCCGACGGGCAAGAAGCAGCGCCTGACCATCGAGCGGCTGTCCAACGACGGTCGTGGCATTGCCTTTATTGAAGGCCGCACCTGGTTCGTCGCCGGTGCCCTGGCCGGTGAAGAAGTCGAAGCGCGGGTGCTGGCTGCCCACGGCAAGGTGGTCGAGGCGCGCACCGAACGGGTGTTCCTCGCCAGTGATCGGCGTCGCCCTGCGCCCTGCGCCCATGCCGGGCGTTGCGGCGGTTGCAGCGTGCAGCATATGCCCCACGACGACCAACTCGCCCTGAAACGGGGCATGCTCGCCGAGCAACTGTCCCGTGTTGCGGGTGTCGAACCGCTGGAGTGGGCGGCGCCCCTGACCGGTCCGGAATTCGGCTATCGGCGACGGGCCCGTGTGGCCGTGCGTTGGGACGCCAAGGGCAAGACCCTTGAAGTCGGTTTTCGCGCCGCCTCCAGTCAGGATATCGTCGCCATCGATGACTGCCCGGTGCTGGTACAGGCCTTGCAACCGCTGATGCGCGAATTACCAGCTATGCTGCGGCGCTTGAGCAAACCCCAGGCCCTCGGCCATGTGGAATTGTTCAGCGGTTCGGCGGTGGCTTTGTTGTTGCGGCATATGGCGCCGTTGTCGACGCAGGACCTGCAAGTACTACAGGAATTTTGCAGTGCCCATGACGCGCAACTCTGGTTGCATGGCGAAGACGGCCCGCAACCGGTGGACCCGTCGTTGCCGCTGGGCTATCGCCTGGAGACCTGGGATCTGGAGTTGGCGTATCGGCCGGGGGACTTCGTCCAGGTCAATGCCGGGGTCAACGAGGCCATGGTCGCCCAGGCGCTGGACTGGTTGAAGCCGGCAGCCGATGAGCGGGTCCTGGATCTGTTCTGCGGGCTCGGCAACTTTGCCTTGCCCCTGGCTCGTCAGGTGCGCGAAGTGGTGGCGGTGGAAGGCGTGGCGACCATGGTCGAACGGGCCGCCGCCAATGCCTTGAGCAATAATCTGCATAACGCGCATTTTTTTCAGGCCGATTTGTCCCAGCCTTTGAGTGATGCCGGTTGGGCCAAAGACGGCTTTTCTGCGGTACTCTTGGACCCACCCCGTGACGGTGCGTTCGAGGTGGTGGGCAAGCTCGCTGCCCTGGGGGCCGAACGGTTGGTGTACGTGTCCTGCAATCCGGCGACGCTGGCGCGGGACACGGTTGAATTGATCAAGCAGGGCTACCGGTTAAAACGTGCCGGGATCCTCGACATGTTTCCGCAGACCGCGCATGTCGAGGCCATGGCGTTATTTGAAGCGAGCTAGGATGCTCGTCTGGTCCGACTGACTGCCGCCGTATTCTGCCAGCCCAGCCAGACTGCGGGGGCTACAACAGGTCAGCGATTTTGACGCATAGAATCTGCGTCGTAGGGAAGGTAAGCAAGATGGTACAGGTGAGAGCACACCAGCCGATCAACACCGACGGCAGTATCAATCTCGAGGCATGGCTCGATCATACGGTGAGCGTCGATCTGGCGTTGGACCGTGAGGCCTTGAAACAAGCCTGCGAATACGCACGGCTTGCCGAACAACAGACCAACGCGGCGCAGAACCTCTGGCCCGAAGGCGGTTCCAGTTTCAGCACCGGCCTGGAGATCGCCGAGATCCTCGCCGACCTCAAGCTGGACCAGGATTCGCTGGTGGCGGCGGTGCTGTATCGCTGCGTGCGCGAGGGGCAGATTCCCCTGACCGCGGTCAGCCAGAAATTCGGCCCGGTGGTGGCCAAGCTGATCGACGGCGTGCTGCGCATGGCCGCCATCAGTGCCAGCCTCAGTCCACGCCAGTCCCAGGTACTGGGCAGCCAGACCCAGGTGGAAAACCTGCGCAAGATGCTGGTTGCCATGGTCGACGATGTCCGCGTGGCCTTGATCAAGCTGGCCGAGCGGACCTGCGCGATCCGTGCGGTGAAGACCGCCGACGACGAGAAGCGCAACCGTGTCGCCCGCGAAGTCTTCGATATCTACGCGCCCCTGGCCCACCGCCTGGGCATCGGCCATATCAAGTGGGAACTGGAAGACCTGTCGTTCCGTTACCTGGAGCCTGACCAGTACAAACAGATCGCCAAGTTGCTGCACGAACGGCGGCTGGACCGTGAGCGTTTTATCAGCGAGGTGATGAACCAGCTGGAAAACGAATTGCTCGCCACCGGGGTCAAGGCCGATATCAGCGGCCGGGCCAAGCACATCTATTCGATCTGGCGCAAAATGCAGCGCAAGGGCCTGGAATTCAGCCAGATCTATGACGTGCGCGCGGTCCGTGTGCTGGTGCCGGAAATGCGCGACTGCTACACCGCGCTCGGCATCGTCCACACCCTGTGGCGACATATCCCGAAAGAGTTCGACGACTACATCGCCAACCCGAAAGAGAACGGCTACCGCTCGTTGCACACGGCGGTGATCGGTCCGGAAGGCAAGGTCCTGGAAGTGCAGATCCGCACCCATGCCATGCACGAAGAGGCCGAGCTGGGGGTTTGCGCGCACTGGAAGTACAAAGGCACCGACGTCAAATCCGGCTCCAATCACTACGAAGAGAAAATCTCCTGGCTGCGTCAGGTGCTCGAGTGGCACGAAGAGCTGGGGGATATCGGTGGGTTGGCCGAGCAGTTGCGGGTCGATATCGAGCCGGACCGGGTCTATATCTTCACCCCTGACGGCCATGCCATCGACCTGCCCAAGGGCGCGACACCGCTGGACTTCGCCTACCGGGTGCACACCGAGATCGGCCACAACTGCCGGGGCGCGAAGATCAACGGGCGGATCGTGCCGCTCAACTACAGCCTGCAGACCGGCGAGCAGGTGGAGATCATCACCAGCAAGCACGGGACGCCGAGCCGTGACTGGCTGAACCCGAACCTGGGCTACATCACCACGTCCCGGGCACGGGCGAAGATCGTCCACTGGTTCAAGTTGCAGGCCCGCGACCAGAACGTCGCGGCCGGCAAGACCCTGCTCGAACGCGAGTTGGCACGCCTTGGCCTGCCACAGGTGGATTTCGACAAGCTGGCCGACAAGGCCAACATGAAAACCGCCGAGGACATGTTCGCCGCCCTCGGCGCGGGTGATCTTCGCCTGGCGCAACTGGTCAATGCCGCCCAGCAACTGGTGGAGCCGGAGCGCGGCAACGAACAGCTGGAACTGATTCCGCGCAAGGCCACCGGCTACAAGCCGGGCAAGCGTGGCGATATCCAGATCCAGGGCGTCGGCAACCTGATGACCCAGATGGCCGGCTGCTGCCAACCGCTGCCGGGGGATGCCATCGTCGGCTATATCACCCAGGGCCGTGGCGTGAGCATTCACCGCCAGGACTGTGCCGCGGTGCTGCAACTCGCTGGGCGCGAGCCGGAGCGGATCATCCAGGTCAGCTGGGGGCCGGTACCGGTGCTGACGTATCCGGTGGATATCATCATCCGTGCCTACGATCGTTCCGGTTTGCTGCGCGACGTGTCCCAGGTGCTGCTCAACGAGCGGATCAACGTACTGGCGGTCAATACCCGCTCGAACAAGGAGGACAACACCGCGTTGATGTCCCTGACCATCGAGATCCCGGGGTTGGATGCATTGGGGCGGTTGCTGGGGCGGATTTCCCAGTTGCCGAACATTATCGAAACCCGGCGTAACCGCACCCCTTGATCATCCGCGGCCTTGAATGCGCCGCAAAACTGTAGGAGCAGGGCTTGCCCGCGAAGGCGTCCTTGAGGGCGCCAAAAGCTTCGCGGGCAGTCGAGCGTCGACCGGCCGCTCCTACAAGGTTCGCGGTGTTTCCCTGGTCGTGACAAAACCGAACGAGATCACTGATGTACAGCCTTCAAGACCTGCTCCACCTTATGGCCCGTCTGCGCGACCCGCAATACGGCTGCCCCTGGGATATCAAGCAGACCTACGCGACGATTGTTCCCTACACCCTGGAGGAGGCCTACGAAGTCGCCGACGCCATCGAGCGCAGCGACTTCGAGCACTTGCAGGGTGAACTGGGCGATTTGCTGTTCCAGGTGGTCTATTACAGCCAGCTGGCGCGGGAAGAAGGGCGTTTCGAATTCGACGGCGTGGTCGACAGCATCACCCGCAAGCTGATCCGTCGTCACCCCCACGTCTTTCCCACCGGTGATCTCTACGCGCCCGTGGACCTGCCGCGCTTGAGCGAGGAGCAGGTCAAGTTGCGCTGGGACGAGATCAAGGCCCAGGAGCGTGCGGAGAACCACCGCGCGCCCGAGCAACTGTCCCTGCTCGACGATGTCCCGGCCGCCTTGCCGGCCTTGTCCCGGGCGGCGAAGTTGCAGAAGCGCGCGGCCGGTGTCGGTTTCGACTGGCCGCACGCCTTGCCGGTGGTGGACAAGATTCGCGAAGAGCTCGACGAAGTGCTCGAAGCCATGGCCGACAACGACCCGGCGGCGATCACCGATGAAGTCGGCGACCTGCTGTTTGCGGTGGTCAACCTGGCCCGGCACCTCAAGGTCGACCCGGAAAATGCCTTGCGGGGCGCCAATGGCAAATTCGACAGACGTTTCCGTTTTATCGAACAGGCATTGCGCGACACCCACCGTCCCATGGAAGATTGCACCCTCGAAGAGTTGGACGCCTTGTGGGGCGAAGCCAAACGTCAGGAAAAGAATAGGCCCAGCTGCGGCTGAGCCGTTGCCCAAGTGAGTAAGCACCATGAGTCTTTCCCTTCGCGACCAGTTGCTCAAAGCAGGACTGGTCAACCAGAAGCAGGCCAAACAGGTCGGCAAAGAGAAACAGAAGCAGCAGCGCCTGGTCCACAAGGGCCAGATCGAGGCTGACGACACCCAGGCGCGCCTGGCCCAGGAAGCGCAGGCCGAGAAGGTCAAGCGCGACCAGGAACTGAACCGCCAGCAGCAGGAAAAGGTCGAGGCCAAGGCCCGTGCGGCCCAGGTCAAGCAATTGATCGAAACCTCGCGCCTGCCCAAGCTGACCACCGAGGACTACTACAACTTCGTCGACGACAAGAAGGTCAAGCGCCTGTCGGTCAACACGCTGATGCGCAACAAGCTGAGCAACGGCTCCCTGGCGATCGTCCATCACGGTGGCGGTTATGAGGTGATCCCCCGTGAAGCGGCGCTGAAGATCCAGGAGCGGGCCCCTGAGCGTATCGTCCAGCTCAACGTCCTGAGCGAAGCCCAGGTGCCGGACGAGGATGATCCGTACGCGGCCTACCAGATCCCTGACGATCTGATGTGGTAACGCGCTGAACACAATGAACCCCGCCTAAAGGCGGGGTTTTTGTTTATGGGGGCTGCGCTACTGAATGGGCTCGTTACGGGAAGCTGATCATGAACAGGGAGCCCGGTGGCGACCCGGGCCGCCCGATGTGACGGGTTGTGTCGATACTGAAATAATTTGGTACAATTTATTGACGCCACTAAATAGCCACCTTATGATCGCGCCCTGTTGATGGCATAAGGCCATCTAGAGGGATCTATGATGTGGGTTTTGGCGCTCAGGACGAGGCGTGGTCTGCTGTCCGTTATCTTTTTGCTTGGGGTTTTCGGCACGGCTCATGCCGCTCCCACCCCGGGTGATACCGACCTGATGCGTGATCGTCAGGATCGCCTGCTCGACGAGCAGCGCCGCCGTCTTGAAGAACTCAAGGAACTGCCTGGTAAAGCGGCGGCTCCCGTGACGCCGACGGCTCCGGCCGAGACCCGCTGTTTCCCGATCAAGCGCATCGACCTGCAAGGCGCCGACGCCTTGTCCGCGAGCGAGCGCGAACGCCTGCTCAAGCCTTACATCGGCCAGTGCCTGGGCGTGCCGCAGCTCAATGAGTTGCTCAAGGTCATCACCGATCGCTACATCGAAAAGGGCCTGGTCACCAGTCGTGCCTACTTGCCACAGCAGGACCTGTCCACGGGCAACCTGAAGGTGCTGGTGGTCGAGGGCAAACTCGAAGGGCTGAAGGGCGCCGACGGCAGCGGCCTGTCCGATCGCGAACTGGCGATGAGTTTTCCGGGCAGGCAGGGCGAGTTGCTCAATCTGCGCGAGATCGAGCAGATGGTCGACCAACTGAATCGCCTGCCATCGAACCAGGCGCAGATGGAGCTGGCCCCGGGCAAGGCTGTGGGTGGCAGCGAGGTGCTGGTCAAGAACACCCCGCAGAAACCTTGGCGTGCGGGGCTTTCCTACGGCAACGACGGGCAGCGAAGCACTGGCGAGCAACAGGCCGGGACGACCTTCGATTGGGACAGTCCGTTGGGGTTGGCTGATCAGTTGTCCTTGCGCGCCGGCCATGATGTGGTTAGCGACCAAACGAAGAACTCGCGCAACGCCATGCTCTACTACAACCTGCCATTTGGCTGGTGGAACCTGAGCTACACCTACAGCGAAAGCGACTACCGCTCCCAGGCCCAGGCCAACGGTTTCAACTTCCAGCAGACCGGCGATAGCCAGAACAATCAGTTGAAGCTGGAACGGGTGATCTACCGCGACGCCGTGAGCAAGACCTCGCTCAGTTCTGGCCTGAGCACCTTGCGCACCAATAACTTTATCGAAGGCAGCAAGCTGGCCCAGAGCAGCAACCGCCTGAGCGAAGCGCAGTTCGGCATCAACCATGGTCGGCGGATCGGCAGCGCCTTCGTCAACCTCGACCTGGGGATGCAGGACGGCATCAGTGCCTTTGATGCCCAGGACAACGTCGCGAACTTCACGCGGGGATTACCCGACGCCCGTTATCGCAAATACACCGCCACACTCAGCTACCTGCAACCGTTCAAGCTATGGGACGAGTCGTTCAGCTTCAGTAGCCTGATGACCGGCCAGCGTAGCGAGGACGTGCTGTTCAGTTCGCAGCGTATGAGCCTGGGGGGGCAGTCTTCCATTCGTGGCTACAAGGATCAGACGTTGTCCGGTGACAGCGGCGGTTACTGGCGTAACGACCTGCGCTGGAGTCGGCCGGTCACCTGGGGCTGGTTGCAGCCCGTGCTCTCCGAGTACGGCACCAGCCTTGGTTATGACCAGGGCGTGATCCGCCATGACCGTTACAACGCCGAGCAGCACGGGCGCATGACCAGTGACTCTATCGAGCTGTTTGCCCGGGGCAAACATATCGCCGCCACCGTGACGTTCGCCAATTCCCTGGAGCGACCGGCGCCGATCACCGAACGCGAAGCACCGATCTATTTCCGTATGGATTTCTTCCTTTAACGCCATTCACCGCACTCGTTGCATTGAGATTCCGACATGGACGTTCGTCAGTTTGCCTTCCTCGCGGGTCAGCCTTCTGCTGCCCTGAAAAACCGTGAGCACTTCCTGGGGCTGCCCAAGCGCGGGCTGGCGTTCATCCTGGCGAATGCGATGTTCTGGCAACCGTTGCTGGCCCAGGCGGACGGGGTCGTGGTCAGTGCGCCGGGCACCACGCTCGGCCAGGCGGGCAATGGCGTGCCCATCGTCAATATTGCCGCGCCGAATGCCCAGGGGCTGTCGCACAACCAGTTCAGTGACTACAACGTCGGGGCCAACGGGGTCATCCTCAACAATGCCACGGCGCGCACCCAGTCCACGCAACTGGGCGGGATCATAGTCGGCAACCCGAATTTCACTGGCGCCGCGGCCAACGTCATCCTCAACGAAGTGAATGGCGGCAGCCCGAGCCAGTTGCGCGGGTACACCGAAGTGGCAGGGCAGTCGGCCCATGTCATCGTCGCCAACCCGTACGGGATCAGTTGCAACGGTTGCGGTTTTATCAATACCCCGCAAGCGACCTTGACCACCGGCAAGGCGGTGATCACCAACGGCCAGGTCACGGGCTATCAGGTTGACCAGGGCAGCGTGTCCATCGACGGTGCTGGCCTGAATGCCAACAACGTCGACCAGTTCGAAATCATCACCCGCGCCGCGAGCATCAACGCGCAGATCAATGCCAAGCAACTGACGATCATTGCCGGTCGCAACGATGTCGACGCCCGCACGCTCAGTGCCACGGCGCGTGCCGACGACGGCAGCAGCAAGCCCCAGGTGGCCATCGATTCTTCGGCGCTGGGCGGCATGTACGCCGGCGCCATCAAGCTGGTCGGTACCGAAGCCGGGGTCGGGGTCAAGCTGGCCGGTAATCTGGCCGCCAGTGGCGGTGATATCCAACTTGATGCCAACGGCCAACTGAGCCTGGTCCAGGCCACGGCCAGTGGCGCGGTCAACGTGAAGGCCGCGAGCCTCGATGCGCAGGGTCCGGTCTACGCCGGCAGCAGCTTGAACGTGCAGACCTCGGGGGACCTGACCAGCCGGAACAACCTGGCGGCCAGAGACAGCATCACCCTCAACAGCGGCGGCCAGTTGACCAACCTCGCTATCATCGAGGCCGGGGTCAATGCCGACAACACCCGCAACAGCACCGGCGATGTCAGCGTCACCGCGCAGAACATCAGCAACAGCGGCCAGAGCGTGATCGCCAGCCGCGACCTGAGCGTCAGCGCCACGCAGGCCCTGGGCAACCAGGGCGGTACCTTGAGCGGGCAGCGGCAAACCAGTGTCAGCGCCGCCACCCTCGACAACCAGAACAAAGGCCGGATCCTCAGCGCGGGCACCCTGGGCGTTACGGTTGGACAACTGCTCAATGCCCAGGGCGGACTGATTCACAGCAATGGCTCGCTGACCGCCAACCTGGGCGCGTTGAGCAACGGCCAGGCCGAGATCTCCAGCCTGGCCGACGTCAACCTGACGCTGGCCAGCCTGGACAACGTTGCCGGCCTGATCGCGGCCGGCAGTACCCTGAATATCAATGCCAGCGGAGCCTTCAACAACCAGGGCGGGCGCCTGGCCGCGCAACAGAACCTGCAAGTCAACGCGGCGTGGCTGGACAACAGCCAGCAAGGTTCGATCGTCAGCCAGGGCAACCTGGGCCTGACGACCCGCGGCGTGCTGGACAACCATCAGTCCGGTCAGATCCAGAGCAACGGCGCCGCCGTGATCAACAGTGCCAGCCTGGACAATCACCAATCCGGCCTGCTGAGCAGCAACAATGCCCTGAATCTGACTAGCGGCCAGGTGAACAACAGCGAGAGCGGTCGTATCACCAGCGCCATGGCCTTGACCGTCAACGCCACCGGCCTGGACCAGCACACCCAGGGCCAGTTGAGCGGCACCACCGGCCTGACCCTCGACCTGAACCAGGGTCTGCTCAATAACCAGAACGCGCTGATCACCACTCCGGGCGCGCTGTTGCTCAAGAACCTTTCCACGGTGGTCAACCAGAACGGCGAAATCTCCAGCCATCAGGGTTTCACCCTGGCGGCCAACAGCCTGGACAACAGCGCCGGCGGCAAGGTCCTGAGCGACGCGGCCCTGGCCCTGTTGGTCAACCAGACCTTGAACAACGCCCAAGGCGTGCTGTCCGGCAACAGCCTGGCGATCCAGACGGCCAGCCTGCTCAACACGGGCGGACGGGCCACGGCCCAGTCTGCGCTGAACCTGACCCTCGGCAGCCTCGACAACAGTGCCGGCGGTACGCTGTCCAGCCAGGGTAACCTGAGCCTCGGTGCAACCGGGGCGCTGAGCAACCTGGGCGGGCAGATCAGCAGTGGGGCCGACCTGACCCTGAGCGGCGCCAGCCTCGACAACCGCCAGGGCGGTAACCTGTACGCCAAGGGCAACCTGGGCCTGACCCTGAGCGACCAACTGCTCAATGCCCAGGGCACCCTCAAGGGTGACGGCTCGGTCCTGCTCAACACCGGCAGCCTGAACAACGACGGCGGTCAGTTTTCCAGCGTCCAGGGCATGACCCTCAACAGCCTTGGCAGCCTGAGCAACCTGGGCGGCACCCTCACCAGCGGCGATACCCTGGACCTCATCGGCGGCCAGCTCAACAACGGTGGCAGCCTGTCCAGCGCCAAGGCCCTGACCGCGCGGGTCAGTGGCCTCGACCAGCAGGGCGGCAAGCTGTTCAGCAGCAGTACCCTGAGCCTGGACCTCACCAACGGCTCACTCAACAACCAAAACGGCCTGATCAACGCCAGCGGTCTTTTGTCGTTGAAAAACCTCAAGGACGTGGCGAACCGCAACGGCGAAATCTCCAGCGACCTGGGCTTCACCCTGGCCGCGCAAAGCCTGGACAACAGCGGGGGCAAGGTCATCAGTCAGCAGGCCTTGCTTCTGCGCATCGACCAGGCGCTGAGCAACGTCAAGGGACTGGTGACGGGCAACGGCCTGGACGTGTACGCCGCCAGCCTCGACAACTCCAATGGCACCTTCGGCAGCGATGCCGGCCTGGGCCTGACGGTCCTCGGCGCGGTCGGCAACCGCAACGGCGTCCTGTCCAGCGCCGGGCAGGCGAGTCTCAAGGCCGCCAGTCTGGACAACACCGGCGGCCAACTGACCGGCGACCTGGGCTTGAGCATCGACCTCAGTGGTGCCCTGGATAACCATGCCGGCAGCCTCGGTTCCGGCAAGGCCCTGCGCCTGACCGCCGCCAACCTGGACAACCGCGCGGCGGGCAGCCTGCTGGCGGTCGACGGCCCGCTGACCGCGACCATCAGCGGCGCCTTCGACAACCGCGAGCAGGGCAAGCTGCGCGCCGGCCAGGCCATCGACCTCGGCACCGGCAGCCTCGACAACCGTGGCGGCAGCCTGGCGGGCAAGGCTCTACTGACCTTGCGCAGCGCCTCGGCAGACAACCGTGGTGGTGTGATTCAAGCCGACCAGGACTTGAAGTTGCTGGTCGATCAACTGGACAACCGCGACAAGGGCAATCTGATCGGCAAGGCCGCCATCGGCTACGAAGGTACCCGTCTGGACAACAGCGGCGGCCTGCTCAGTGCGGTCGGCCCGGTCAGCCTCAAGGCGCAGGAAATCGCCAACGCCGCTGGCCGCATCGCCAGCCAGGGTGATCTCAGCGCCAACGTCGACAGCCTGAACCAGCAGGGCGGGGCGCTGGTGGCCCAGGGCAGTTTGCTGTTGACCGGTAAAACCCTCGACAACCGCAACGGCGGTACGGTCGCCAGCACCCAGGCCCTGACCCTCAATGTCGAGCAGATCGACAACCGTGCCGGTGAACTCTCCAGCACTGCCAGCCGTGTCACTGTCACCGGCCAGCGTCTGAACAACAGCGACGGTGGCAAGCTGCTGACCGAGACCGATCTCGGGCTGACGGTGGCGCAACTGATCAACCAGACCAAGGGACGGCTGTTCGCCAAGGGGACCGCGCGCCTGGCCGGCAGTACCCTGGATAACAGCGGTGGCAACTTCTCCGGCCTCAAGGGCCTGGATATCCGCCTCGATGGCGCATTGCTCAACCACACCGGGTTGCTCAGCAGCGAAGGTGCACTGACCGTCAATGCCTCGAGCCTGGACAACAGCGCGGGCCAACTCGGCAGTGGGGGCGCCTTGTCGATCACCAGCCTCGGCGCCGTGCTCAACCAGGGCGGTTCGATCCTCACGGATCAGGGCTTGACCCTTGCCAGTGCCAGCCTCGACAACCGTCAACAAGGCGTGATCAACGGCACCGGCACGACCCGCGTTACGACTGGTACCTTGGACAACAGCCAGGGCGGCCACCTGACCAGTGACGACAGCCTGGACCTGAGTGCCACCCAGGTCACCAACCAGGGCGGCCGCATCGCCAGCGAGAAGACCCTGACTGTCAGCGTCACCGGCCTCGACCAGCAAGGCGGCGAACTGTTCAGTAAAACCCGCCTGAACCTGGACCTGCACAACGGCCAGTTGAACAACCAGCATGGCGTGATCAATGGCCCGCTGCTGGTCCTGAACAACCTAAACGGGGTCGCCAACCAGAACGGCGAAATCTCCAGCGCCCAGACCTACACCCTGGCCGCGCAAAGCCTGGATAACAGCAACGGCAAGCTGCTGAGCGAGCAGGGCCTGACCCTGCGCATCACCCAGGCGCTGGGCAACCTCAATGGCCTGATTTCCGCCGCGTCCCTCGACAGCCGTAGCGCCAGCCTGGACAACAGCCAGGGCCTGATCAGCAGCCGGGGCGCGGTCGACCTGGGGGTGACCAATGCGTTCACCAACCAGAACGGCACCCTGATCGGTGACGGCACCTTGTTGCTGACCGCCAACAGCCTGGACAACAGCAACGGTGCGGTCTCTGGCAAGCTCGATGTGACGGCGAACATCGCCAGCCTGAACAACCAGAACGGCCAGCTGATCGCCGGCGGCGCACTGACCCTCAACGGCAGCGCCCTGGATAACCGCCAGGGCGGCCTGATCGGGGCGACAGAAGCGCTGAAACTCACTGTCGATCAGATCGACAACCGCGCGGGCGAGATTTCCGGCAGCGCTGACCTGAGCCTGACTGGCACGCGCCTGGACAACAGCGCGGGCGGCAAGGTCCTCGCCAACACGGCGTTGGGCCTCAAGGTCGCCCAGGTCATCAACCAGAGCCTGGGCCAGTTGCGCAGCCAGGGCAGCGCCAGCCTCAGCGGTGCCAGCCTGGACAACAGCGGCGGCACCCTGAGTGCCCAGTCGGGCCTGGTCATCACCCTCGACAATGCCCTGACCAACCGGCTCCAGGGCCTGATCAGCAGCGAAGGCAACCTGACGCTCAACGTCGCCAGCCTGGACAACTCGGCGGGCAGCCTGTCGAGCGCGGGGGCCTTGAACCTCACCAGCGCCGGTGCACTGATCAACCAGGGTGGCCGATTGGTCACCGACAACCCACTGACCTTGAACAGCACCAGCCTCGACAATACCCAACAAGGCGTGATCAGCGCCAAGGGCGCGGTCAGCGTGAGCACGGGGGCGTTCGATAACAGCAACGGCAGCCTGGGCAGCGCCGACAGCCTGAGCCTCACCGCCGGGCAGGTCACCAACCAGGGTGGCAGCCTCGGCAGCGAAAAGGCCCTGACCGCCAGCGTCAGCGGCCTGGACCAGCAGGGCGGCAAGCTCTTCAGCCATACCGCGCTGAGCCTTGACCTGAACCACGGCCAGTTGAACAACCAGAACGGCTTGATCAACGCGCCGTCGCTGGTGCTGAACAACCTCAAGGGCGTGAACAACCAGGGCGGTGAACTCTCCAGCGCCCAGGCCTTCAGCCTGCTCGCCGACAGCCTGGACAACAGCAACGGCAAGCTGCTGAGCAACCAGGCGCTGACCGTGCGGGTCAACCAGGCCTTGAGCAACCTCAAGGGCCAGATCGCCGCCGCCGCGCTCGATGTGCGGGCGGCCAGTCTGGATAACAGCGGCGGGACGCTTACCAGTCGCAGCGACCTCAGCCTGACGACGACCGGCCTACTGACCAACCAGAGCCTGGGCCTGATCAACGCCGCCCAGACCCTGAACATCACCAGCGCCGACCTGAACAACCAGGGCGGCACGCTGCTCGGCAGCGGCGCCGTGACCCTCAATGCCATGGCCCTGAACAACACGGCCAATGGCTTGATCAACAGCCAGGGCGGCTTGACGATCACCGCCAACAGCCTGGATTCCAGCAACGGCGGTGAGGTCTCGGCCAAAGGCGATATCGGCTTGAACCTCGGCGCCCTGACCCAGAACGGTGGGCGTCTGCTGGGTAGCCAGGCGCTCAGCCTGGACCTGGCCGACGGCGACCTGGATAACCGCAACGGTCTGTTGAACGCCCGGGGACCGTTGAGCCTCAACCGCCTGCGCGACCTGAGCAACCAGAACGGTGAGCTGTCCAGCAGCCAGAGTTTCAATATTGCAGGCCGTACCCTGGATAACAGCGGTGGCAAGCTGATCAGCAGTAACCAACTGGGCGTGACCGCCAACAGCGTGGTCAACCAGGGCGGTTTGATTTCCGGCTGGCAGGGGCTGGCGGTCAACGGTGGCAGTCTCGACAACCGTAACAGCGGCACGGTCTCCAGCCGTAGCGGCAACCTCGGCGTGACCCTCAGTGGCGCGTTGCTCAACAGTGGCAACGGTGCCTTGGTCAGCCAGAACAGCCTGACTGTCAACGCCGCCAGTCTCGATAACAGTGGCGGCATTCTGTCCAGCGGCGCGGCTCAGCAACTGACCGTCAGTGGTCTGCTGAACAACACAGCGGGCGGCTCCATCGACAGCGGCGCGGCCCTGACGCTGAACGCCATGGCCCTGACCAACAGCGGCACGGTCAGCGCGCAACAGGCCCTGAGCTTCACCGGGACCACACTGGACAACAGCAGCGGCAGCCTGACCGGCAATGGCGCGGTCAATCTCGACCTGCTCGGTGTGCTCACCAATAGCAACGGCAAGCTCGCCAGCGGCGGGCCGCTGGTGATCAGCCGCAGCAGCCAGATCAACAACCAAGGCGGGCAACTGGTCAGCCAGGGGCTGCTGAGCCTGCTCAGCGGCGGCCTCGATAACCGCAATCGCGGTACCGTGGCGGCCAACGGCGCGTTGACCCTGACCACCGGCGGCGCCGTGCAGAACAGCGCCGACGGCCTGATCTACAGCCAGAACGGCGACGTGACCCTCAGCGCTGCCAGCCTCGCCAACGGCAAGGGCACCGTGCAAGGCCAGGGGGCGCTGAACCTGACGATCGCCGGCGATGTCGACAACCAGAGCGGCAAGCTTATCGCCCTGAACGGCGACCTGACGGTCAGCGCCGCCAACCTCGATAACCGCGGCGGCACCCTGGCCAGCGTCAAGGCGGCCCTCGAAGCGCGGATTGTCGGTGTGCTGAAAAACGGCTACGACCTGAACAACAACCGCCAGGGCGGCATCACTCAGGCCCAGCGCCTGAACCTCAGTGCCCTGGGCGGGATCGACAACTATGGCGGGCGGATCTCGGCGCAAAGCGGCGACGCGCTGATCACCACCGCCGACTTCGACAACCGCAACGGCGGGTTGTACGCCCAGGGCCTGGTCCAGGTCAGCGGCAACAACTTCGACAACAGTGGCGACAACGACGGGCAGATTGCCGGCCAACGGATCGACCTCAGCCTCAACGGCGCGCTGAACAACCGCCTGGGCATTATCGAAAGCGACAGCACCCTGAGCGTGCGTGCCGCCAGCCTGGACAACCAGACCGGGCAACTGCGGGCGTTGGGGACCAGTGGCAAGACCGACTTGCAGATCGGCGGGATGTTCGACAACCGCAACGGCAAATTGGAAACCGCCAACACCGACCTGACCGTGAATGCCGCCGGCTTCCAGAACCTGGGCGGCAGCTTGCTGCATGTGGGTACCGGTACGTTTGATATCGCCACCGCAAATATCTTGAATGCGGGCGGCAGCCTGGTGACCCGTGGCGGCTTGACCCTGACCGCCGATAGCTGGACCAACAGCAGCGTGATCCAGGCCGGGCGCCTGACGCTGAACGTCAATACCCTGAACCAGACGGCGGGCGGGCAGTTGCTGGCATCCACCAGCCTGGTCGGCAATGGCGTCAATTGGAACAACGACGGGCTGATCGCCAGTGATGGCACGGCCAGCCTGAACCTGAGTGGCAGCTACGGCGGCAATGGTCGCTTGAGCAGCCTGGGCACCTTGGGGCTGACCGCCGCCTCGCTCAATCTGGGTAGCACCGGGAGCATTGCCGGTGGGGGCGATAGCACGCTCAATATCAGTGGGCAGTTGAATAACTACGGGCGGCTGACCTCCGCCGCCAACATGAGAGTGAACGCCGGATCAATCAATAACTATGGGACCTTGGGTAGTACCGGCAACTTGCTGCTGAGCACGCCCAGTTTGTTGAACGAGAATGGCCTGATTTTTAGCGGCGGCGACACGGCGTTGCACGTCAACAATTTCACCAACCATTCAGCCCAGCTTTACAGCCTGGGTGCCGTCAGCATCGACGGCTACGGCGGTGCGGTCCAGGCGGCCCAGGTCAGCAACATCTCCGGGTCGTTGGAAAGTACCGGCCAGTTCAATATCAATGCCGCCAACTTCGAGAACCGTACGGAGGGTTTCAGCCTGGGACGCAAGTTGGTTTCGGGTTTTATCGCGATTAAATGCATCAGATGTTGGGGGAGTTATTACGGTGCCAATATTGTCGTTCGTGAAACTTTCGAAGGACAGGACACTGACACCAGTGCCGCCGCGTCGCTCTCGGCGGGAGGTGACTTTACCTTTCGCGGTGGCAGCTTTCTCAATAGCAAAAGCACTATCAGTGCCGGCGGCAATATTGCCATTCAGGCCGATAATGTGAAAAACGTCGGGGCGGTCAGCGGCACGATTGAGCGCACGCGCAGCTATCTGACGGGTGATATTGATAAGGATATCATCAATGATTTTTCTGACGCTGCGTTTAATTACAACGCGCGAAACAACCCTGATTTTCCGAACATCTACTACATCAATGATTCTGGTGGTGTGAGTAGGGCGCTTGCTGTGAATTCTACGCGTGGTGGAGGTCGCGACCATGACCAGTATCCGGTCGTTGCGTTCATTGATGCCGTCACTGGTAAGGGAGTGAACCGCTTCGACTTACCCGACGATTTATCCAATTTAAGCACCAAACCGCAATCCCAGTATGACCCCAACAACCTGGTAGCGCTGCCCAGTCAGTTGCAATCATCCCCCTTATTCGCCTTGACCGGTGACGTTGAAGTCGCCAAGGACGGCAGTGCTTCAGGCCGCAGCGCCGTTATCCAGGCCGGCGGCAATGTCTCGATCTCCGCGACCCAGGACCTGACCAATAGCGTTATTCACCAGGACTACGGATTCAGCGCGGGAGCCAACAAAGTCCAGGGCACTCAGGTAGCGGGCACGGGCGCGCCGGCCGTGGTCCGGATCAACGCCCAACTGCCACCGAACCTTGCCCAGCAGCAGGTCAACCCCCTCACGCTACCGGGCTTCAGCCTGCCCACCGGGCAGAATGGTCTGTTCCGCCTGAGCGGGCAGGGTGGCTCGGTTCGGCAGGCAAGTCAGGCCAATCTCGGTTCGCAAAACTGGAGCATGGGTGGCGCTGCGGTCAGTACCGCCCAGCGTCAACAAGGCCTGCCGGAAGTCCAGGCGCGGCATTTCCAGATCGACGATCTCTCGCCGGTTGCCGCCAGTGATCGACAACTGACCCAGACCACCCGTCAGGCCACCGGCAGCAGCGTCGGTGCCAGCGTCATCAACGTTGCCGCGCCTGTCGATACCGGTAGCAATGTCACCCAACTGCCGGGCTACATCAGCAGTGCCTCCGCTATCACCCAGCCAGGGACGGTCCAGGTCGATGCTGCTCATCAGCCGGTGGCCGTGGTGGTTCCCGGTGTGACGCCGACCTTGCCGGTGACTCAGCGCGACCCGCTGATTCCGGCGATTGCCCCGGGCATATCGACTCTGGCCCGCGTGCAGGGCTTGCCGGATATGTCGGCCAGGTCCAACCCGCAGAAATACCTGGTTGAAACCAACCCGGTGCTGACCGACCTCAAGCAGTTCATGAGCTCGGACTATCTGCTTTCAGGTCTGGGTTACAACCCGGACACCAGTGCCAAGCGCCTGGGCGACGGTTTCTATGAACAGAAACTGATTCAGCAGGCGGTGGTGGCCCGCACGGGTCAACGCTTCATCGATGGCCAAACCTCGAACGAGAAGCTGTTCAAGTACCTGATGGACAACGCCATCAGCAGCAAGCAGCAGCTCAATCTGTCGGTAGGTGTCTCCTTGACTTCCGAGCAGGTCGCGGCCCTGACCCACGACATCGTCTGGATGGAAAAGCAGGTGGTCAACGGTGAGGAGGTGCTGGTGCCGGTGCTGTATCTGGCCAACGCCAACAACCGCCTGGCGCCTAATGGCGCGTTGATCCAGGGCTCGGATGTCACCCTGATTGCCGGTGCGAACCTGGAAAACAGCGGGACCTTGCGGGCCAGTAACAACCTGAAGGCAACAGCGGGCAATGATCTGGTCAACACTGGCCTGATCGAGGCGGGCAATCGCCTGGACTTGCTGGCGGGTAACAATATCGTCAACAAGTCGGGCGGGATCATTGCCGGGCGTGATGTGAGCGTGACGGCTGTTAACGGCGACGTGCTCAACCAGCGCGATGTCAACCATACCGACCAGGCTACCGGCTTCACCAGTACACACCGTGAGCTGCTCGACAGCGCCGCGCGTATCGAAGCCGCGAACAACCTCACCGCCAAGGCCGGACGCGACGTCAGCAACAACGGCAGCGTGATGCAGAGTGGTGGCGACATGGTGATCCAGGCCGGGCGCGATATCGATATCGCGGCGACCGAGAGCCATGACACCACCGACTCCGGTGAGGGAGCACACAGCAGTTCCATCACCCAGACGGGGTCGACGGTCAGTGCGGGGCGTGATCTGCAAATGACCGCCGGTCGTGATCTGACGGCTATCGCCAGCCAGATCGATGCCAAGCGCGATATCGCCATGGCCGCGACGGAGAACCTGACGCTGGGTTCGGCGGCGGACGAGAGCCATTTCCTGTCCAAAAGTCGAAGGGAAACCACCCAGAAAGACCATGTTGCTCAGATGGCGACGACCGTTCAGGCCGGGGGGGACGTCAAGCTCAGCGCGGGCAAGGACCTGGGGCTGATTGCCAGCAAGGTCTCTGCGGGTAATGAGGCCTATCTGGTGGCGGGCGACCAGTTGGATCTGATGTCCGCGCAAAACAGCGACTACTCGCTGTACGACATGAAGAAAAGGGGCAGTTGGGGCCGCAAGAAGACCCAGCACGATGAAGTCACCCAGGTCACCAATGTCGGGAGCGAGATCAAGACCGGTGGCAACCTGACGCTTCAGAGTGGCAGCGACCAGCACTATCAGGTGGCCAAGCTTGAGAGTGGTAAGGATCTGACGATTGAGAGTGGTGGCGCTATTACCTTCGAGGGACAGAAGGACCTGCATCAGGAGAGTCACGAGAAGACCAATAACAATGCGTTCTGGGTAGCTTCCAAAGGCAGCGGCAAGACCGACGAGACCTTGCGTCAGACCCAGATGGTGGCTGCCGGCAACATCACCATCAAGGCTGTCCAAGGTCTGAAAATCGACCTCAAACAGGTCAACCAACAGTCGGTCAGCCAGACCATCGATGCGATGGTCAAGGCTGATCCGAAAATGGCCTGGCTCAAGGACGCCGAGAAGCGCGGTGACGTGGATTGGCATCTGGTGAAGGAGATTCACGACTTCTACCAATACAGCAACTCGGGGCTTGGACCGGCTTCGCAGTTGATCATCGCGATTGCGCTAGCAGCGGTCATGGGCCCGATGATGGCCGGTTTGAGTACGATAACCCAGGCAGGAGCGTTAACTGTTGCGACCAAGGCGACCGTTAGCACCATTGACAATCGGGGCAACCTTGGGGCGGTACTCAAAGATGTCACTTCCAAGGACAGTCTCAAGAGCTATGCCGTTTCGATGGCGACGGCGGGTGTGGCGCAAGGCCTTAACTACAATCCCGGTAGTGTGGGCTTCAATCTTCAAAGTGCACAAACCGTTGCATTGAAGGTAGCAGCGGATTCGGTGATTAAAACCGCCGTGTATGGCGGCAACTTTAAGGACAACCTAGCCAGTTCGGCGGCGGGGACTGCTGCCAGTATTGGTGGGGCTATCGGGGCCGGAAAGATAGGCGACCTGGGGTTGGATAACGGTAGCTTGGAGAAGACCCTGCTGCATGCCGGTCTAGGTGGTTTGTTGTCCAAGGCCATGGGTGGTGACTTCCGTACCGGGGCGATTGCCGGCGGAGCCAACGAGCTGCTGGTAGGTGCCCTGGGCGACAAACTGTTGCCCGAAAACCTGACCCCTGGTTCTGCCGAGTACATAAGAGCCGAAGCGAACCTGAAGGCGCTGACGCAGATTGTTGCGGTACTGGGGGCCGCCGCGTCCGGCGGTGATGTAGGGATTGCGTCCGCCGTGGCGGAGAACGCCACACAGTACAACTTTCTGGGCGATCATTCTCAAGCCGAGCGCGATAGAGCGCGTCAGGATTTTGAAGAAACCAAATCCATCGACTCCGCCAGGAAGCTGGTGACCCTTGACGGGGCGGACCAGCGCAGTGACGATCTATTAGCGGCCTTTCATAAAGATCCGACTTCTCTTTCTGCAACAGATCGAATCGAGCTGGCTGCCTATTTGCAGGTCTATGGCTACGAGCAGGCACTTAAGTATGGGCCGGAGGCGGCGGCCGCCAGTGTTGAAATGCTGGTGAAAAATGGTCCGGCTCCCGTTAGTGACTATCACTACGCGGGCACGATGGATGCCAAGAATGCCTATGCTGATGCCTTACGTGCGCAACAGCCGGATCTCTGGAGTCAATTATCCTGGACCCGCGAACAGAGTACGAATGAGCTTGTATACAAGGATGCTCAAGGCTATCTGCGTATCAATAATGAGCAGCAAGGCCTTTCGAACATTGGTAGCCCCGCTCTCTATGCGATGCCTGGTGGGCTGGGTCTCGGGATTCGTGCCGCCGCCGCCGTCAGTGGTACGATGCAGGCAGGCTATGGTGCAAACCAGGTGGTCAATGGCGACATCTGGAATGGTATTGGGAATATTGTTGTTGGCGCCATGGGCGCTGCTAGCCTCGGGATTCCGGATGTTAGGCTGTCCTCGGGTGTCGGCGGCGAGGTAAGTGGAGCTGCAAAAGGGGCAGCAGATGTAGCGGAGGTTGGCGCCAACACAAAAGGTTCGACCGGTACACCTGCTTGGACTAGCTCTGAAGGTCCGTATAGTGGAAAGCTTTCTGGAGACTATCCTTCAGGAACGACGACTGTTAACGGGCAGGTTGTAGATGGCGTTGGTGACTTTAGCGGCGAGCTAGGTGCAAAAGGTGCAGCAGGAACAATAGACCAAGCTGCAACGGGGATTGAGTGGGGCAAGGGTATTCAAGGACAGGGCATGCCTTGGGAGGATTATCTAGCTTCTCAGCTGCCAGCAAGCTCGCGGCTACCGCCTAACTTCAAAACGTTCGATTTTTATGACCCGTCAACGGGTACAGCAATGAGTGCAAAAACGCTAGACACGACCACTGCGGCCAAGTTGGCAAATCCGTCTCAGGTTTACAACTCATTGAAAGGAAATATAGATGCGGCTGCTAAATTTGAAACGTATACCCTTGGTAATGTCCCTCTAGATAGCAGCATGATTGCCGCTCGTGAGCTGCGTGTTGCCGTTCCTTCGGGAACAACCTCAGCGCAATGGGCTCAAATAAATCGTGCAGTAGAGTACGGTCAATCTCAAGGTGTGAAAGTGATCATAAGTGCGGTGAAATAAATGAATAATTTGAATAATAAATCTTGGGCTTATGTTAAGTTTAATGACGATTTTATTTTTATTGAGACCTACTCCGGCTACTTCAATTGTCTCCCCGATCCTGAAGGAAAGAGGTTTTTCCTGTCGCACTCATCTGCTGATAGCGAGCTAGGAGGGAGTGTTTTGGACTCCTTGGCTGTTAGTCGGATGATTGACCCGAAGGAGGATCTGGGTTTTTTTGATTTAAGAGGTCGCGTTGCTATTCAATATAATGAGTGGATAGCTGATGTGATGATAAGATTTGGCTACAAAACTAAGCGTGCACTATTCAAGGACATGAAAAGCTGCTCAATGGATGCAGTTGATGGGCTTATAACAATACGCCCGAGTCATCATGAGAAGCTGGAAGCTTGGAGTGGAAAGGGGATAACTGAAAAAGACTATGTCGTTATTTCTTCTAGCAGCTCCCTCGATGACATTGGCGCGGCGCTTCGTTTAGCCTTTAGTCGTTGTACGTAAACGTAGTTCCAGCTTGATCTAACACCGGCCTCGTGCCGGTGTTGTTTTATCTGCTTACTGCAAAACCTCCCGTCCTTCGCTGCTCGCTTTAGTCGTGGCCTGAGCGATCAGGGCATCAAGCATCTGCGCAACGAATTTCTGTTGGCTCTTGGGTAGTTGGTTGACGGCTGAGGAGGTTAGGCGTGTTTTTTGCTGGGCTTGGTTGAGTTGGATGTGTTCGGATGTGAAAAGACGAGTTCGGACCGCTTGGCACAGCGGTGTGCTTTTAAACTGCGCATGAATTTTCAATCAGAGAACTAAGTTTTAATTTAGCGAACTAACTTCTGTCGCTATGCGTGCGTACGCGCGCATAGCGGGTCAGATCGCGCTTCGTTGTCAAGCAGGGGGAGTAGCCGCAGCTGTCAAGGCGGGTTTTTTTTGCGAGCGATCATAAGGTGAATGACGTGTTCAGCGTCATGCCATAGCCTGTTCTCCAAGCCATACGAGGAGGCCCCTGATGAATACCGAACCTAAAAAAGCAATGCAGATACTGCGAATGGCAGAGGTCACAAGGCGAGTAGGTCTTTCAAAATCGACTATTTATGATCGAATCAATCCGAAATCCACCCGCTATGATAAGACCTTCCCCAAACCAATTAAGATTGGCTTGTCAGCTGTCGGTTGGCTAGATGAGCATATAACCGGCTGGATAGAGTCTAGGATGACGCTCGGTCAAGAGTAAGGGGGTTGTCGAGAATTCGACACTAACTTTTTTCAGATTTTATTCTGAATTCCTATATTTTTTAGCTTGATAATCCCCTGTAGAGGTGAGGGTGGTCAGATATTGCCGTAAGTATTGCGTGGGTGAGTATTGGTTTATATGTTATATCAATAATTATATCTAATATTGAATGTGTGTAATCGCTGCTTTGTATTGAGTGACTTTAGTGGCGCGAGCTTGGCGTCTGTAGTGGTCGAGGATGAAATATGAATGATGATTCTGCATGTGCTAATGTGTTGTAAGGTCGTAAAGTTGAATTGGCGTGGAATCATGAAACGCTTAACGATGAGTGGGTTATTCATCCTTCCAATATGTTCGGCGCCGTGGCTGCAATAATCCGAGCGACGAGTTTGATACTGGAGACCAAGGGTGAGGTTCTAGCAAAAATTCAATATGCTGCATCAGATACTGGGTTTCACATTGTGTCCTCTAAGCGCGCGGAGATCGTTGTAGAGGCGATGCGCGTCAGTGCCTACGAAAGTGGCTATGAAGAAATGAAATCTGTCATAAAGCTCAGCCCGTATGTGCACGCGCTCTTTGAGTTGCGAAGTGAGTTTAAGTATAACTTTAAAGCGTATTCTAAAGAGGGGGCGGACAACAAGAAAAAGGGACAGAAAAAGGGGGCAGAA
>NZ_JALMEZ010000027.1:0-42193 GCF_023242495.1 Pseudomonas sp. MWU13-2862
TGGCCGCAGAAACCCAGGCACTGCCGCCAAATCCCGGACATAAAAAAACCACCCAAGCAGGTGGTTTTTTATAAGCGGGATTCACTCCCCGCGATAGATACAGCCACTGGTGCAGGTCTCGTGGATGCGAATCGCCGACAGCTCGGGCAGCAACGGCTTCAACTCCTGCCAGATCCACTTCGCCAGGTTCTCGCTGGTGGGGTTCTCAAGGCCGGGAATATCATTCAGGTAGTTGTGGTCCAGGCGCTCATACAGCGGCTTGAAGATCGCCTTGATCTCCGAGAAGTCACGGATCCAGCCGGTATGCGGGTCCATATCGCCGCTCAGATGAATCGCCACCTTGAACGAGTGACCATGCAGGCGGCCACATTTATGCCCGTCCGGCACGTGGGGCAGTTTATGGGCGGATTCGAACGTAAATTCTTTGAAGATTTCCACGGTAATGTCAGCTCTGAAGGTGGCCAGCGCGCAGCCGATAAATGCAGGCCGGCAGTTTAACAGCTTGCGCGGCGGCAATCGCCTCAAAGCGCCAACAGGCGTTCACCCAGGCGGCCATTGTCGACCAGTTCGAGAAACTCGTCGCCCAGCCGTCGGCTCTGCTCCATCGCCTTGCGCCAATAGGCCTGGCGGCCCTTATCGTCGCCCATATAACGCTTGAAGTCGTTACGGTCGGGCAGCTTGCCGTGGGGCAGGTGGGCCAGGTATTCCCGCGAGGGGGCGATCAGCAGCACGTCCTGCAACCTGTCCGGGTTGCCCCGGCGCCAGGGCAGGGTCTTGTCGAACCAGCCGGGGATGACCTTGTCGGTGAAGTGCGGGTACAGCACCACATCATCGCCGCTGTAGGGCAGGTCCAGGTGATAGTCCAGCAGCCCGCCATCGCGGTAGGTGCCGGCACCGACCCCGGCGATATCGCGCACGCCCTCCATCACCATCGGGATGGAGCCGGAGGCCAGCAAGCCCTGGCGCAGATTGTCGGCGGCCAGGGGCAGGCAGCGTGACGGAAAATCAGTGAGCGCCTGCAGGGGAGGGGCCAGTCGCGGATCATGCAGGATGACCCTCTCGAAATGCCGTGACAGGCGTGAGCGCTTGACCAGGTTGTCGGCGATCACCGACGACAGCCCAAGCCCCAGGCGCCCCCGATGATCATGGGCGAGCAGGCCATGGCTCTTCACGATCACCACGTTCAGGCGGTAATGGTGGTTGGTCAGGATCGATGCGTCGCGACCATCGAGCAGGTCATGGAGCATGCGCCGGCAGCTCTCGCTGACCTGGGCCATGGTCACGCCCTTGGCGAAGCTCTGTTCGTTGTAGAGCTGGCCCAACCGCGTGATGCCCTCGGCGGCATTCGGCAGGCAGGCACTGGCGAAGCGCCAGGCGCCGATAGAGGCGCCGATCAGCGAGCGTTCCCGCGGGCTGGCCGGCAGCCACTCACCGAACAGGGCCAGGTCCAGCCCCTGGATACCGAGGGCCTTGGGACCGCCGGCCGCACCGGGCAAGGTGCCGACATCGGCGGCTTTCAAGCCCTGTTCGCGAATGCGTTGCAGGGTCCGCTTGCCGGCCTTGAGGGTCAAGGCGGGAAACTTGATATGGATGGCGGTCATACAGGCCTCGTTCTACCGGGGCAGTGATTATAAGGGCGCTCGCCGGCTTCGCGGGCGCTTGTTCCGCCCAAGACAGTGCCTGGGCTGATAAGGCTCTGAAAAATTCAGTTTCGATTAAGTTGCCGTGTCTACCCTGGGAAGCTGACGGATCAGCCAAGGCTGAGCGGAACAGGCAAGATGGCAACTTCACTTATCGGATAGAACTGCGCGACGCTCAGGGAGTTGAGTGGGAGGTTGAATCGGACGCCATCGGCGGGCAGGTTCCCAAGGATCATCAGGACAGTTAATGACATTGAATCTGCACGCTTGCACCCTGCTCGCGCTCGCGATCTTTTGCTCAACGGTTTCGGCCAATAACCTGGACCAGGACGAAGCCCTGCGCCTGCGTAGCCAGGGCGTCATCATGCCGCTGGAGCAACTGCTGCAGCAGGCCTTGAATCATTACCCCGGGGCAAAGCTGCTGGCAGCCGAACTGCTGAGCCGGCAGGACGTCTATGTCTATGACGTCGAGCTGCTGACCCGTGCCGGTGTCGTTCGGGATATCGAGCTGGATGCCAGCAGTGGTCGTTTATTAAAAGACAAGGAAGACGATTGATGCGGTTGTTGTTGGTGGAAGACCATGTGCCCCTGGCGGACGAGCTATTGGCCAGCCTGACCCGCCAGGGCTATGCCGTCGACTGGTTGGCCGATGGGCGCGATGCGCTCTTCCAGGGCGCGGTCGAGCCCTATGACCTGATCATTCTCGATCTCGGTCTGCCGGGCTTGCCGGGGCTTGAGGTGTTGCACCAATGGCGTGCCGACAGCCTGGCGGTGCCGGTACTGATCCTCACCGCACGGGGTTCCTGGGCCGAACGTATCGAGGGGCTCAAGGCCGGTGCCGACGATTACCTGACCAAGCCGTTTCACCCGCAGGAGTTGCAGTTGCGGGTCCAGTCGTTATTGCGCCGGGCTCGCGGCCAGGCCAACCAGCCGACCCTGAAGGCCGCCGGCCTGCACCTGGACGAAGGCCGCCAATGCGTCAGCCGCGAGGGTGGCGATGTCCAGCTCACGGCGGCCGAGTTCAGGTTGTTGCGTTACTTCATGCTGCACCCGGAACAGATTCTCTCGAAAAGCCATCTGGCCGAGCATCTCTACGACGGCGAAACCGAGCGCGACTCCAATGTGCTGGAGGTCCACGTCAATCACCTGCGGCGCAAGCTCGGGCGCGGGGTGATCGAAACCCGTCGCGGCCAGGGTTATCGCTTTGGTGGCGCGGCCCGGTGAAGTCGATTCAGCGCCGTTTGAGCCTGGGGCTGGTCAGTGTCTTGCTCGTCGCCGGACTGGTGGTGGCGCCGACCAGCCTCTGGCTGTTCGAGCTGGGCCTGCAGCGCTATCTGGAAGACGGCCTGCATGCCGACAGTGAGAGCCTGCTGGTGGCGCTGGTACGCACCCCTCAGGGGCTGAGGCTGGATGAGCGACGTTTGTCGCCAGCCTATCAGCGGCCTTTTTCCGGGCACTACTTTCGGATCGATTTCGCCGATCAATACTGGCGTTCGCGTTCACTCTGGGATCAGGAACTGCCCATCGTCGAAAAGGCCGGACTGCACGCCAACCTGCAACTGGGGCCGGAAGGGCAGATGTTGTTGGTGCTGCGTTCGGACTATCGGCGGTTGGGGCAATCGATCAGTATCAGCGTGGCCCAGGACTACACCCCGGTCCGCCGCAGTTTCCAGCTGATGCAGCGTATCGGCCTGGGCATCGGCCTGGCGGCGCTGATCGCGATTCTGTTGTTGCAGCGGGTCACCGTGCGCCGGGCCCTGCGTCCGCTGGAGAACGCCCGCAAGCAGATTGCCCAGCTGCAACAGGGCCAACGTTCGCAACTCGATACCCAGGTGCCGGTGGAACTGGAACCGCTGGTGTCGCAGATCAATCGCCTGCTGGCCCACACCGAGGGCAGCCTCAAGCGTTCGCGCAACGCCCTGGGTAATCTCGGTCATGCGCTCAAGACCCCGCTGGCGGTCATGCTGAGCCTGACCTCCAGCGCCGAATTGGAAGCCCATCCGCTGCTGCGCCAGACCTTGCGTGAGCAACTGGAGCAGATTCGGCAACGCCTGGAACGGGAACTGGGGCGTGCCCGACTGGCGGGAGACACCTTGCCCGGCGCGGTCTTCGATTGCGATGCGGAACTGCCGGCGCTGTTCTCGACCCTGCGCATGATCCATGGCGAGCACCTGCAACTGGAGCATGAGGTTGCGCCCGGCTTGCAGTTGCCCTGGGATCGAGAGGACCTGCTGGAACTGCTCGGCAACCTGCTGGACAACGCCTGCAAATGGGCCGATGCGCAGGTGCGCCTGAGTATTGTCGAGGTGTCGGCGGGTTATCGCCTGGGGATCGAGGATGATGGTCCGGGTATTCCGGCGCAGAGCAGGGCGGAAGTCTTCAGCCGCGGTACCCGCCTGGATGAACAGACCCGCGGGCATGGGTTGGGCCTGGGGATCGTGCGCGATATCGTCGAGGCCTGGGGCGGCGATCTGCGCTTGTCGAGCAGCCCGCTGGGCGGGCTGTCGGTAACGGTCGACGTGCCACGCCGCTAGGCCCGGCCTCCGAGCTGTGTTTCATACGATGTGAAGTTTTTTTATTTATTTACTTGCTCAATAAAAAATAAATAAAACCTTCAGACAATCTCTATATCACTGAAAAATATAATGTTACTGAACAAGTCGTGGCCGTTTCACGGGCATCAGGGGTCGGCATGGGGGGAGAATAACGTTAACCCGTAATTGGCTGATATCCGTAGTACGTCATTTGCGTGTATCAATAGTCGCTATGCTCAACTTTGCTCGTCCCAAGCCGTTAACCCGTTAGACCGTCTATTCCTATAAGAGAGAACCATCATGGGTCTGAGCCTGAAGGCCAAAGTCGTGTCCCTCGCAGTGCTGCCGGTATTGCTCTGCGCACTGGTGATCAGTCTGACCACGGTATGGATGTTGCAGAATCAGGCCAGGGATGAGGTGGAGGAAACCCGTCAGCGCTTGCTGTCGGAGTCCAAGACGACGTTGCAGAATTACGTCACCCAGGTGATGACCGCGATCAAGCCGCTCTACGATGCTTCGGCCCCGGGCGACATGGCGGCCAGGGCCCAGGCGGTAAAGCTGCTGTCGAGCATCAAGTATGGCAAGGACGGTTATTTTTTCGGCTATGACTCGCAGGTCGTGCGGGTGTTCAAGAGTGACAACCCGGATGGCGTCGGCAAGAGTTTCAAGGATGCTCGCGACCCGAATGGCGTGTACGTCAACCGTGACCTGGTGCAGGTCGCCAAGGACGGTACCCATTACCTGAAATACAGCGCGTCGTTGGCCACCAACGACCAGGTGCTGGTACCCAAGATCGGTTACACCGAATTCCTGCCCAAGTGGGACATAGCCATCGGCACCTTCGTCAATCTCGATGGCCTCGAGGCACAGGTCGCCGAGGTGGAGGCCAAGGTCCATCAGCGCCTGGAGGGCGTGATTCTGAGCATTCTCGGGATCACTCTGGTGGTGCTGCTGGTGATCGCGGTCCTCGGAATACTGGTGGCCAATACCATTTTGCGCCCGTTGCAACTGATGAAGCTCAGCCTGGACGATATCGCGGCCGGTGAGGGTGACTTGACGCGGCGCCTGGCGGTCACCAGCCAGGACGAACTGGGGCAGTTGGCCGGTTCCTTCAACCGCTTTGTCGACAAGATCCATGGGCTGGTGCGGCAGATCAGCGAAATGACCGTGCAACTGACCACGCTGGTGTCCCAGGTCAGCGATCAGGCCCAGCGTTCGGAACAGGCGATGGAGCGTCAGCGCCACGAAACCGACCAGGTGGCCACGGCCATCAACCAGATGTCCTCGGCAGCCCAGGAAGTGGCACGTGGCGCGCAAGGGGCGGCAGTCGCCGCGCAGCAGACCGACGCCGAGGGCAAGACCGCCAAGCGCGTGGTCGATGGCAGCATCCAGCAGATCCATGCGCTGGTGAAGGATATCCGCCACAGCGGCACCACCCTGGACAGCCTGCAGCAGGACGTGACCTCGATTGTCAGCGTGCTCGGGGTGATTCGTTCCATTGCCGAACAGACTAACCTGCTGGCCCTCAACGCGGCCATCGAGGCCGCGCGGGCCGGCGAGGCGGGACGTGGTTTTGCGGTGGTGGCCGATGAGGTACGGGCGCTGGCCAGCAGGACCCAGCAGAGCACCCAGGAAATCCA
Organism: Pseudomonas sp. MWU13-2862; assembly: GCF_023242495.1. NCBI lineage: Bacteria > Pseudomonadati > Pseudomonadota > Gammaproteobacteria > Pseudomonadales > Pseudomonadaceae > Pseudomonas > Pseudomonas sp. MWU13-2862. The sequence goes on from NZ_JALMEZ010000027.1 coordinate 5,815, forward strand.
GGGCATGATCGACCGGCTGCAAACGGGGACGCAGGTGGCGGTGGAGGCCATGCGTCGTTCCAGCGAGGCCGGTGACGGCACCTCGGACCGGGCCAACGAGGCGGGTGTGTCGCTGGATACCATGGCGCAGTTGATCGGCACCATCAACGCAATGAACGCACAGATCGCCAGCGCGGCCGACGAGCAGACCTCGGTGGCCGAAGAGATCAACCGCAGCGTGCACCAGATCGCTTCGGCGGTGGACAGCGTGGCGGATGAAACCCAGCGCAGCGCCCAGACCTCCCGCAGCCTGGCGGAGCTGGGACAGCGCCTGGGCAAGCTGGTGGGGCAGTTCCGGATCTAACAATCCGGCCCCACAGGGGCCGTGTTCGGCTTTAACTGCGTGGCGTCAGGGTTTGCCCGTTCGCCACAGTGTATTGTTCGCCGGTTGTGACATTCCGAGTCTACAAGCCGGACCGCAACTCCACTCCATAAGAGAGAACCAATATGCGCCTGAGTCTGAAGACCAAAGTCGTGTCCCTCGCGGTACTGCCGGTATTACTCTGCGCCCTGGTGATCAGCCTGACCATGGTGTGGATCCTGCAGAACCAGGCCAAGGATGAAGTGGAGGAAACCCGTCAGCGCTTGCTCTCGGAAGCCAAGGTGACCTTGCAGAATTACGTCAACCTGGCGATCACCGCGATCAAGCCGCTCTACGATGCGTCAGCCCAGGGCGACATGGTGGCCAGGGCCCAGGCGGTGAAGCTGCTGTCGAGCATCAAGTATGGCAAGGACGGTTACTTTTTCGGCACCGATTCGCAGATCGTCCGAGTGTTCAAGAGCGATAACCCGGATGGCATCGGCAAGAACTTCAACGATGCCCGCGACCCGAATGGCGTCTACTTCACCCGCGAGCTGGTCCGGGTGGCCAAGGACGGTAGCCATTACCTGAGATACAGCGCGTCGCTGGCCACCAACGAACAGGTGCTGGTGCCCAAGATCGCCTACACCGAGTTCCTGCCCAAGTGGGATATGGCCATCGGTACCTTCGTCAACCTCGACAATATCGAGATCCAGGTGGCGGAGGTGGAGGCCAAGGTCCACCAGCGCATGGAAGGGGTGATCCTGAGTATCTTCGGGATTGCGCTGGTGGTGCTGCTGGTGATTGCGGTGATCGGGGTATTGATGGGCAATGGCATTCTGCGGCCGTTGCTGCTGATGAAGCTCAGCCTGGACGATATTGCGGCCGGGGAGGGCGATCTGACCCGGCGCCTGGAGGTCACCAGCGAGGATGAACTGGGGCAGTTGGCCGGTTCCTTCAATCGCTTTGTCGACAAGATCCATGGCCTGGTGCGGCAGATCAGCGAAATGACCGTGCAATTGACCACGCTGGTGGCCCAGGTCAGTGAGCAGACCCAGCGCTCGGAGCAGGCGATGGAGCGTCAACGCCACGAAACCGACCAGGTGGCCACGGCGATCAACCAGATGTCCTCGGCGGCCCAGGAAGTGGCACGTGGCGCGCAAGGGGCGGCGGTCGCCGCGCAGCAGACCGATGCCGAGGGCAAGACCGCCAAGCGCGTGGTCGACGGCAGCATCCAGCAGATCCATGCACTGGTGAAGGATATCCGCCACAGCGGCACCACCCTGGACAGCCTGCAGCAGGATGTGACCTCGATTGTCAGCGTGCTCGGGGTGATTCGCTCCATTGCCGAGCAGACCAACCTGTTGGCCCTCAACGCGGCCATCGAGGCCGCGCGAGCGGGTGAGGCGGGGCGTGGTTTTGCGGTGGTGGCCGATGAAGTGCGGGCGCTGGCCAGCCGGACCCAGCAAAGCACCCAGGAAATCCAGGGCATGATCGACCGTCTGCAAACGGGGACGCAGGTGGCGGTGGAGGCCATGCGTCGTTCCAGCGAGGCCGGTGACGGTACTTCGGACCGGGCCAACGAGGCGGGTGTGTCGCTGGATACCATGGCGCAGTTGATCGGCACCATCAATACGATGAACGCGCAGATCGCCAGCGCCGCCGACGAGCAGACCTCGGTGGCCGAGGAGATCAACCGCAGCGTGCACCAGATTGCCTCGGCGGTGGACAGCGTGGCCGATGAAACCCAGCGCAGCGCCCAGACCTCCCGCAGCCTGGCGGAATTGGGACGGAACCTGGGCAAGTTGGTAGGACAGTTCCGGATCTAAGAGGCCGGCCCCTACAGTTTTGTGTCTGACGCAATTCCTGCGTACGGCACAGATACTGTGGGAGCGTGTCCGGCTTTAACTGGGTGGTATCAGGGCTTGCTCGCTATCCTCAGTTTATTGTTCGCCAGTCGTGACATCCCGCATCAACAACCCAAACCGCAACTCCACACCGTCCGGAACCGGCAGGTACACCGTGTGCCCATCCCCGGGCGCCACCGTGATCCGCTCGCCACGCTCGTTGTGCAGCTCATCCAGATCAAAATGCAGATTGCCCTCGGGCGTCATCAGTTCCAGATGATCACCGAGCCCAAACCGATTCTTCACCTTGACCTGTGCCAACCCCTCACGCCGCTCCCCCGTCAGCTCCCCGACAAACTGTTGGCGTTCCGAGACTGAACTGCCGTGCTGGTAGTTCTGGTACTCGTCATGCACATGCCGACGCAGAAAACCCTCGGTATAGCCGCGCTGGGCCAATGACTCGAGGTCATGCATCAGGCTGCGATCAAACGCTCGCCCGGCCACTGCGTCGTCAATCGCCCGACGATAGACCTGGGTCGTTCGCGCACAGTAGAAATGCGATTTGGTCCGGCCTTCGATCTTCAGCGAATGCACGCCCATGCGGGTCAGCCGCTCGACATGCTGCACGGCGCGCAGGTCCTTGGCGTTCATGATGTAGGTGCCGTGCTCGTCCTCGAAGGCCGGCATCGACTCATCCGGTCGCTGGGCCTCCTGGAGCAGGAACACCTGCTCGGTCGGCGCCCCGAGGCCCAGGGTCGGTTCGACCGGATCGAACGCCTGGACAATCTCGCCCAGCAGGTTTTCCGCCGCCGGCTGCGCCTTGTACTGCCAGCGGCAGGCATTGGTGCAACTGCCCTGGTTGGCGTCGCGACGATTCATGTACCCGGAGAGCAGGCAGCGCCCGGAATAGGCCATGCACAGCGCCCCGTGGACGAACACCTCCAGCTCCATATCCGGCACCTGCTCGCGGATCTCGCCGATCTCCTCCAGGGACAGCTCCCGGGAGAGGATGATCCGGCTCAGCCCCAGTTGTTGCCAGAACCGCACGCTGGCCCAGTTCACCGTATTGGCCTGCACCGACAGATGAATCGGCATCTGCGGGAAATGCTCGCGCACCAGCATGATCAGGCCAGGGTCGGACATGATCAGCGCATCGGGCGCCATGGCGATCACCGGCGCCAGGTCCTTGAGAAAGGTCTTGAGCTTGGCATTGTGCGGGGCGATGTTCACCACCACGTAGAAGCGCTTGCCCTGGGCCTGGGCTTCCTGGATGCCGAGGGCCAGGTTGGCGTGGTCGAATTCGTTGTTGCGCACCCGCAGGCTGTAGCGCGGTTGGCCGGCGTAGACCGCATCGGCGCCATAGGCGAAGGCGTAGCGCATGTTCTTCAGGGTGCCGGCGGGCGCCAGCAGTTCGGGGGAGGGGAGGGCCATGGTCGGATCGTTCGCAAAAGGTCGCGAGACTAAGGTATCGGACCGTGCGCGGTATTGATCCAGGTCTACTGTAGGAGCGAGCTTGCTCGCGATGGGCGTCAACGATAACGCGGGGCACCTGATACCCAGCGGTGCCTGGACTACCATCGCGAGCAAGCTCGCTCCTACAAGCGAAGTAGAAACAAAACACCCCGCCGGAGTTGCCTCGGGCGGGGTGTCGGGTACAGCCGGCGACTGCTTAGCTCGCCAGTACCGCGTGTTGCACCAGTTCCAGCAGCGGTTGCGGGTACAGGCCGAGGAAGAAGGCCAGTACCGCGATCGCCAGCAGCATCACGCCGCCCGCGCGCTGTTCCCAGTGCAGCTGGGCATCGACACGACGCAGGTTCGGTTCGATCAGGTACAGGGTGACCATCACGCGCAGGTAGTAGAACACGCCGATGGCGCTGCCCAGCACCAGCGAACCGATCAGCCACCAGTGATGGGACTCGACACCGGTCGCGATGATGTAGAACTTGCCGATAAAGCCGGCGGTCAGCGGGATACCGGCCAGGGACAGCATCATCACGGTCAGTACGGCGGTCAGGTACGGACGGCGCCAGAACAGGCCGCGGTATTCGTACAGGGCATCCGCGTCACGGCCTTTGTAAGGCGAGGACATCAGGGTGATCACGCCGAAGGCGCCGAGGCTGGTGATCACGTAGGTGACCAGGTACACGCCCATGGCTTCCATGGCCATGCCCTTGCTCGCCACCAGGGCGATCAGCAGGTAGCCGAAGTGGGCGATGGACGAATAACCCAGCAGACGCTTGAGGTTGTTCTGGGTCAGCGCCAGCAGGTTACCGATCAGGATCGACGCGATGGCGATCACCGCCAGCACATTGCTCAGGACGCCACTGCTGGCCACCGGAGAGATCTGGAACAGACGGATCATCACGGCAAACACGGCGACCTTGCTGGCGGTGGCAAGGAATGCCGCCACCGGCGCAGGGGCGCCTTCGTAAACGTCCGGGGTCCACAGGTGGAATGGCACCAGCGACAGCTTGAACGCCAGGCCGACCAGCATCATGCCCAGGCCCAGTTGGGCAATCGGGCTTGGCAGGCCGGTGGCCGCCAGGGCGTGACCGATACCGGTGAAGCTCAGGGTGCCGGCTTCAGCGTAGAGCAGGGCCATACCGAACAGCAGGAAGGCCGAACCCGCCGCCGACAGCACCATGTACTTGATGCCGGCTTCCAGCGAACGCTTGTTGAAGAAGGCATAAGCCACCAGGCCGTAGACCGGTACCGAGAGCAGTTCCAGGCCGATAAACAGGCTGGCCAGGTGCTGCGCGCTGACCAAGACCAGACCGCCGGCGGCGGCCATCAGGATCAGCAGGTAGAGTTCTTCACGGTTGCCAGGGTAGCCGTCGCCGCCATCGCCCAGGTAGGCATGGGCCAGGGTGACGCAGGCCAGGGTGGCGACCAGGATCAGCGCCATGTACAGGCAGGCGAAGTCGTCGATCTGGATCAGCGCTGTCACCGCCAGTGGCGCGACTTTCAGCGCCGGGATGATCGACAGCAGCGCCAGGTTGAGACCGGCCACCGAGAGCAGGAAGGTCTGTGAGTGGTTGCGGCGCCAGGCGATCGCCAGCATCACCACGACAACGGTGAGACTGGTGATCAGCAGCGGTGCAAGCGCAATAAAGTGTTGAGTCGTCAGGTCCATAGCGCTCTTACCGGGCCGAAGCGAGTTGAGTGAAGGCGGTGCCGATCCACTGCTGCACACCATGCATGGTGGCGGCGGAAGTATCGAGGAACGGTTGCGGGTACACGCCGATGTAGATCAGCAGTACCGCCAGTCCCAGCACCATGATCAGTTCGCGGCCATCCATGCCGTGCAGCACGGCATCGGATTTGGACGGGCCGAAGTAGGCACGGTGAATCATGATCAGCGAATAGACCGAACCGAACACCAGGCCCGAGGTGGCAATCGCGGTGATCCACGGTGCCGCGACGAAGGTGCCGATCAGGATCAGGAACTCGCCGACGAAGTTGCCGGTCCCCGGCAGGCCCAGGGAAGCGGCCGCGAAGAACAGGCTGATGGCCGGCAGGTAGGCGATCTTCGACCACAGGCCACCCATTTCACGCATGTCGCGGGTGTGGGTGCGCTCGTAGAGCTGGCCGCTGAGGATAAAGAGTGCCGCCGCCGACAGACCGTGGGCGAGCATCTGGATCACCGCGCCTTGCAGGGCCTGCTGGCTGCCGGAGTAGATCCCGATCAGCACGAAACCCATGTGCGAGACGCTGGAGAAGGCGATCAGGCGCTTGATGTCGGTTTGGGCGAAGGCCAGGAATGCACCGTAGAAGATCCCGATCAGACCCAGGGTCATGGCAATCGGCGCGAATTCCGCCGAGGCATTCGGGAACAACGGCAGGGCGAAACGCAACAGACCGTAGGCGGCGGTTTTCAGCAAGATACCGGCCAGGTCCACGGAGCCTGCGGTCGGCGCCTGGGCGTGGGCGTCCGGCAGCCAGGAGTGGAACGGCACCACCGGCAGTTTCACCGCGAAGGCGATGAAGAAGCCGAGCATCAGGATGTACTCGGTGGTCAGCGACATCTTGGTTTTCAACAGGTCGGCGTAGTTGAAGGTAATCACGCCGGTGTTGTTGAAGTTGACCAGGACCAGACCGAGGATCGCCACCAACATGATCAGGCCGGAAGCCTGGGTGAAGATGAAGAACTTGGTCGCCGCGTAGATCCGGGTTTTCTTGCCGTCCGAAGAACTGTGACCCCAGAGCGCGATGAGGAAGTACATCGGCACCAGCATCATTTCCCAGAAGAAGAAGAACATGAACAGGTCGAGGGCGAGGAACACGCCGACGACACCGCCCAGGATCCACATCAGGTTCAGGTGGAAGAAGCCCACGTGACGCTGGATCTCTTTCCACGAGCAGAGTACCGAAAGGATACCCAGCAGGCCGGTCAGCAGGATCATCAGCAGCGACAGGCCGTCGAGGGCCAGGTGCACGTTGATGCCGAAGCGCTCGATCCAGACGTGCTTGAACTCAAGCGCGAAGGTCGGAGCGGCGCCAGGCGCCGGTGCCAGATGGAAATCCCCGTGGGCCCACAGCCAGAGGCCGAGGGCGAGTTCGAGGGACATGGTCAGCAGCGCAATCCAGCGGGGGAGGGTGGAGCCGAAACGCTCACCCATCCAGCACAGCAGGCCGCCGATAAAGGGGATCAGGATTAGCCAAGGCAGAATCATGACGGGCTCAATTCCTTTCGCAATGTCGCAAGGTTCATAGTCAGACCGCTACCAGCACAATGGCGCCCAGCACCACGACGGCACCGGCGGCGATCGACGCGGCATACCAGCGCAGCTGACCGGTCTCGGTACGGCTCAGGGCGGTGTTGCCGCCTTTGGCCATACGCGGGATCAGGCCGATGGTCTGGTCGAGCGGGTCTTTGCGCAGCAGATGACTGATCGCCAGGTACGGCTTGACGAACAGCTTGTCGTAGATCCAGTCGAAGCCCCAGGCGGCGAACCACCAGGCCGAGAGGAAACGGCCGATGCCGCTGTTGGCGACCGCGGTCACGAAGCGACGCTTGCCGAGGAACAACACGGCAGCCAGCAGGATACCGGCCAGGGCAATGGCACCCGAGGCGATTTCCAGGCTGTGCTTGGCTTCGCCGCCGGCATGACCGGCGCTTTCCGGCAGGACACCGGCCAGTGGCGGATGAATCCAGGCACCGACGAAGGTCGACAGCACGATCAGCACGCCCAGTGGCAGCCAGTGGGAAATCCCGTGGCCGGCGTGGGCTTCGGTCTTGGCTTCACCGTGGAAGGTGATGAAGATCAGGCGGAAGGTGTAGAGCGACGTCATGAACGCGCCGACCAGACCTGCATAGAGCAGATTGTGGTTACCGCTGGCGAAGGCTTCCCAGAGGATTTCGTCCTTGGAGTAGAAACCGGCGGTCACGATCGGCAGGGCGGACAGGGCGGCACCACCGACGATGAAGCTGGCGTAGGCCAACGGCAGTTTCTTCCACAGGCCGCCCATCTTGAAGATGTTCTGCTCGTGATGGCAGGCGACGATCACCGCACCGGACGCGAGGAACAGCAGGGCCTTGAAGAAGGCGTGGGTCATCAGGTGGAAGATCGCGCCTTCCCAGGCACCGACGCCCAGGGCCAGGAACATGTAGCCGATCTGGCTCATGGTCGAGTAGGCGAGGATCCGCTTGATGTCGGTCTGGACCAGGGCGGCGAAGCCGGCCAGGACCAGGGTCACGCCACCGACGATGCCCACCAGGTGCAGGATATCCGGCGCCAGGGTGAACAGGCCGTGGGTACGGGCGATCAGGTAGACACCGGCGGTCACCATGGTTGCGGCGTGGATCAGTGCCGAAACCGGGGTAGGACCGGCCATCGCGTCCGCCAGCCAGGTCTGCAGCGGCAGTTGCGCGGATTTACCGACCGCACCACCGAGCAGCATCAGGGTCGCCAGAACGATCCAGAAGTCGCCGACCTGGAAGTGTTGAGGGGCCTTGACCAGCAGTTCCTGGATATTCAGCGTGCCCAACTGGGTGAACAGGATGAACAGGCCGATGGCCATGAACACGTCGCCGATACGGGTGACGATAAAGGCCTTGAGGGCGGCGTTACCGTTGTTGCGGTTGCTGTAGTAGAAACCGATCAACAGGTAGGAGCACAGGCCCACGCCTTCCCAACCGAAGTACAGGAACAACAGGTTATCGCCCAGGACCAGGAACAGCATGCTGGCGATAAACAGGTTGGTGTAGGCGAAGAAGCGCGAGTAACCGTCTTCACTGCGCATGTACCAGGAGGCGAACAGGTGGATCAGGAAACCCACGCCGACCACCACGCCGAGCATGGTGATCGACAGGCCGTCGACGTACAGGGCGAAGTTGGGGGCAAAGCCCTCCACCGACATCCACTGCCACAGCACCAGGGTGTAGTGGCCACCCTCGGGCGGCGCGACGTTGAATTGCCAGATCACATAGGCGGCGACGATGGCCGACAGGCCAATGGAGCCGACCCCGATCAGGGCCGAGAGGTTTTCCGAGAGGCGTCCACGGGAGAACGACAGCAGCAGGAAACCGATCAGGGGGAATACGAAAGTCAGAAAGATCATGTTCATCCGCGCATCTCACTGGCAGCGTCGATATCGAGCGTGTGGAAGCGGCGATACAGTTGCAGCAGGATCGCCAGGCCGATACTGGCCTCGGCGGCTGCCAGGCTGATCACCAGGATGAACATGATCTGTCCATCCGGCTGCGCCCAACGTGAGCCCGCGACGATGAAGGCCAGGGCGGCGGCGTTCATCATCACCTCCAGGCTCATCAGCACGAAGAGGATGTTGCGGCGAACCATCAGGCCGATCAGGCCGAGGCTGAACAGGATACCGGCGACAGCCAGGCCATGTTCCAAAGGGATAGCAGGCATGAATTACTCCTTCGCCTCGTTGCGGCCCAGGTGGAATGCCGTGATGGCTGCGGCGAGCAGCAGCATCGAGGCGAGTTCGACCACCAGCAGGTACGGACCGAACAGGCTGATGCCCACGGCCTTGGCGCCTACGGTGGTTTGACCGAGAGCCGCGCCGCTGTTGTGGCTGAACAGCACATAGAGCAGTTCGACCAGCAGCAGGGCGCAGAGGATCACCGGACCGATCCAGATCCCCGGCTTGAGCCAGTCGCGCTCTTGCAGCACCGAGGCGGGCCCGAGGTTCAGCATCATCACCACGAACACAAACAGCACCATGATGGCACCGGCGTAGGCGATCACTTCCAGGGCACCGGCAAAGGGTGCACCGAGGCTGAAGAAGGTCATCGCCACGGCAATCAGCGAGATAATCAGGTAGAGCAGGGCATGCACAGGGTTGGTGTTGGTGATCACGCGCAGCGTGGACAGAACAGCGACACCCGATGCGAAATAGAAAGCGAATTCCATCGTTCTTCCTTAAGGCAGCAAGCTCTTCACGTTGATCGGCTCGGCTTCGTTCTGGGCAGCGCCTTTCGGCTTCCCGGCAACGGCCATCCCTGCAACACGATAGAAGTTGTAATCAGGGTTCTTGCCGGGGCCGGAGATCAGCAGATCTTCTTTCTCGTACACCAGGTCCTGACGTTTGAACTCGGCCATTTCGAAATCCGGTGTCAGCTGGATCGCGGTGGTCGGGCAGGCTTCCTCGCAGAGGCCGCAGAAAATGCAGCGCGAGAAGTTGATGCGGAAGAACTCCGGGTACCAACGACCGTCGTCGGTTTCGGCTTTCTGCAGCGAGATGCAACCCACCGGGCACGCCACGGCGCACAGGTTGCAGGCCACGCAGCGCTCTTCGCCGTCTGGGTCGCGGGTCAGTACGATGCGACCGCGATAACGCGGCGGCAGGTACACCGCTTCTTCCGGGTATTGCAGGGTGTCGCGTTTGCGGAAGCCGTGGCCGAAAACCATCACCAGGCTTCGCAACTGGGTACCGGTACCCTTAACGATGTCGCCAATATATTTGAACATGGGTCAAATCCTCACTGAACCGCGCCCGCAGGCGTGTTCAACAACACGATCGCAGCGGTCACCAGCAAATTGATCAGGGTCAGCGGCAGGCAGAATTTCCAGCTGAAGTCCATCACCTGGTCATAGCGTGGGCGCGGAATCGAAGCGCGCAGCAGGATGAACAGCATGATGAAGAACGCGGTCTTCAGGGCGAACCAGATGAACGACAGTTGCGGCAGGATGTCGAACGGACCGTGCCAGCCACCGAAGAACAAGGTCACCAGCAACGCCGAGATCAGGATGATGCCGATGTACTCGCCAACGAAGAACATGCCCCACTTCATGCCGGCATATTCAATGTGGTAACCGTCGGCCAGTTCCTGTTCCGCTTCCGGCTGGTCGAAGGGGTGACGGTGAGTCACGGCCACGCCAGCGATGAAGAAGGTCAGGAAACCGAAGATCTGCGGGATCACGAACCACAGGTGTTGAGCCTGGTATTCGACGATGTCGCGCATGTTGAACGAGCCGACCTGGACCACGATGCCCATCAGCGACAGGCCCATGAACACTTCATAGGACACGGTCTGGGCCGAGGCGCGCAAGCTGCCCAGCAAGGCGTACTTGTTGGCGCTCGACCAACCGGCGAACAGCACCGCGTACACCGACAGACCGGCCATGGCGAAGAAGAACAGCAGGCCGATGTTCAGGTCCGCGACACCCCAGGTCGGGGTGATCGGGATGACCGCGAAGGCGATCAGCAGGGCGCTCATGGCCACCACCGGTGCCAGGGTGAAGATCACCTTGTCGGCAAACGGTGGCGTCCAGTCTTCCTTGAAGAACATCTTCAGCATGTCGGCGGCGATCTGGAACATGCCGAACGGGCCGACGCGGTTCGGACCGTAGCGGTCCTGCCACCAGCCCAGCAGGCGACGTTCGACGAAGCTCAGCAAGGCGCCGCAGACCACCACGGCCAGCAGCACCACGATGGCCTTGACGACCGAGAGGATCACGTCGATCACTTCAGGGGTGAACCAGGTCATTGAGCTGCCTCCTGCAGACCGTCAACGGATTTGCCAAAGATCGCTGGAGGAATGCCCGCCAGGCCGGCCGGCAAGGCCACCAGGCCAGCGCCCAGCTCTTCGTTGATCCGCAGCGGCAGACGCAGGGTCTGGCCTGCAACGTTCAAGCTGAGCAGGGCACCGTCGTTGACGCCCAGGCGATCGGCTTCGGACTTGGCCAGCGACACGTAGGCGGCCGGGATGCGCTCTTGTACCGGAGCGGCTTTCGAGGAGGTTTCCTCGCTGCCGAACAGGTGGAAGAACGGCACCACTTGCCAGGTACCCTGGGCCGGGTTGAAGGCGCGTGGCACGTTGGCGAACCAGTTCAGCGAATCGCCCTGGCTTTCGATCAGGCGGGTGCCCGGGTCGCCAGCGCGGATATGACCACCGACTTCGTCCTGGAACTTGTTCCAGGCCTGCGGCGAGTTCCAGCCCGGCGACCAGGCGAACGGCACCTGTTGGCGTGGTTCGACGGAGCCCGAGTAACCTTCCATGGAGAAGGCGAACGCGGTGTCGACGTCCTGGGAGGTACGCGGCTCGTGCACGCTGATATTGGCGCGCATGGCGGTCCGGCCGGAGTAACGCAGCGGTTCACGGGCCAGTTTCATGCCCTTGATGCGGAACGCGGCGGAAGGGGCTGCGTCGACGATACGGGCCAGTTGCGGGGTGCTCGAAGCGCAGGCAGCGGTGACGTGGTCCAGTTGGGTCCAGTCGATCGGCTGGTTCAGCAGGGTCGCGCGCAGGGCATGCAGCCAGCGCCAGCCTTCGTGAACCAGGATGCTCGCGTCGAGGTACTTCGGATCGAAGACCTGGAAGAAACGCTGGGCACGGCCTTCCTGGCTGACCAGGGTGCCGTCGCCTTCGGCGAAGCTGGCGGCTGGCAGAACCAGGTGGGCGCGGTCGCTGGTGGCGGTTTTCTGGTGGTCGGCAACGATCACGACTTTCGCAGCGTTCAGTGCGGCGTCGACCTTGGCCTTGTCGGTGCGGGTGTACAGATCGTTTTCCAGCACGACGATGGCGTCGGCCTTGCCGTCGATCACCGCTTGCAGGGCAGCGTCCAGGGACTCGCCACCGAACATGGCCAGGCCCAGGCTGTTGGCTTCCGGCACGATCAGGCTGATGGAACCGTTCTTCTCGCGCAGCTTCAAGGCCTTGGCGATGTTGGCCGCGGCTTCGATCAGCGCCTTGGAACCCAGGGAAGTGCCGGCGATGATCAGTGGGCGCTTGGCCGCCAGCAGGGCGTCGGCAATGCGTTGGGCCAGTGCCTGGGCTTCAGCGTCCAGGCCTTCGACGGCCGGGGCGCTGGCGTCGAGGGCATGGGCCACGGCGAAACCGATGCGGGCCAGGTCGTCGGGCGCGGCGTGCACGCACTCTTCGGCGATATCGTCGAGCTTGGTTTCAGCGAGACTGGCGATAAACAGCGGGTTCAGCGCGTGCTGGCCAATGTTCTTCACCGCGGCATCGAGCCAAGGCTGGACACGCATGGCGTCGGCCATGTCCTCGGCCTTGCCCTTGACCGACTGGCGCAGGGCCAGGGCCATGCGCGCGGCGGTCTGGGTCAGGTCTTCACCGAGGACGAACACGGCGTCGTGGTCTTCGATGTCGCGCATGTTCGGAACCGGCAGCGGGCTGTCGTTCAGGACTTGCAGGACCAGGCGGATACGTTCCAGCTCGGCGGCTTCGATACCCGAGTAGAAGTGCTCGGCACCCACCAGCTCGCGCAGGGCGAAGTTGCTTTCGAGGCTGGCGCGGGGCGAACCGATACCGACGATATTGCGACCGCGCAGCAGCTCGGCGGCTTTATCCAGGGCTTCGTCCAGGCTCAGCTTGGCGCCGTTGGCCAGCAGTGGCTGACGAGGACGATCTTCGCGGTTGACGTAGCCATAGCCGAAACGGCCACGGTCGCAGAGGAAGTACTGGTTGACCGAACCGTTGAAGCGGTTTTCGATCCGACGCAGTTCACCGTAGCGTTCGCCCGGGCTGATGTTGCAACCGCTGGAGCAGCCATGGCAGATGCTCGGCGAGAACTGCATGTCCCACTTGCGGTTGTAGCGCTCGGAGTGGGTCTTGTCGGTGAACACACCGGTCGGGCAGACCTCGGTGAGGTTGCCGGAGAATTCGCTTTCCAGGGTGCCGTCTTCGACGCGACCGAAGTACACGTTGTCGTGGGCACCGAACACACCGAGGTCGGTACCGCCGGCGTAGTCCTTGTAGAAGCGCACGCAGCGATAGCAGGCGATGCAGCGGTTCATCTCGTGGGAAATGAACGGGCCCAGTTGCTGGTTCTGGTGGGTACGCTTGGTGAAGCGATAACGGCGCTCGTTGTGGCCGGTCATCACGGTCATGTCTTGCAGGTGGCAGTGACCGCCTTCCTCGCAGACCGGGCAGTCGTGCGGGTGGTTGGTCATCAGCCATTCGACGACGCTGGCGCGGAAAACTTTCGCTTCCTCGTCGTCGATGGAAATCCAGCTGCCGTCGGAAGCCGGGGTCATGCAGGACATGACGATACGACCACGCTTGTCGTTCTCGTCGTTGAACTGCTTGACCGCGCACTGGCGACAGGCACCGACGCTACCGAGCGCGGGGTGCCAGCAGAAATAAGGGATGTCGAGGCCTAGCGACAGACACGCCTGTAACAGGTTGTCTGCCCCATCGACTTCGAGCGCTTTGCCGTCTACGTGGATAGTGGCCATGGTTCAAAGTTCTTCGTTGGCCCGCGTCCGCGGGCGTGGCTAATGGAATCCTGGTCCTCGCCTGGCGCATCACAAGTGCGTCTTCAGGCGAGCAAGAGGGCGGCACGGACCGCCCTCCCTTTCGATACGTTATGCGCCGACTACGATCGGCCGCGCCAAAGGCGGGACGGCTGCACTTTTGTGTGCGATGCCAGCCTCGAACTCCGGACGGAAATACTTGATGGCGCTGCCCAATGGCTCGATGGCACCCGGTGCGTGAGCACAGAAGGTCTTGCCCGGGCCGAGGAAACCGACCAGACCCAGCAGAGTCTCGATATCGCCGGCCTGGCCTTCGCCGTTCTCCAGCGCGCGCAGCAGCTTGACGCTCCACGGCAGGCCATCGCGGCAAGGGGTGCAGAAACCGCACGACTCACGGGCGAAGAACTCTTCCATGTTGCGCAGCAGCGAAACCATGTTGACGCTGTCGTCCACCGCCATGGCCAGGCCGGTGCCCATACGGGTGCCGACCTTGCCGATGCCGCCGGCGTACATTTGCGCTTCCAGGTGTTCGGGCAGGAGGAAACCGGTACCGGCGCCGCCGGGCTGCCAGCACTTGAGCTTGAAGCCATCGCGCATGCCGCCGGCGTAGTCTTCGAACAGCTCGCGGGCGGTGATGCCGAACGGCAGTTCCCACAGGCCAGGGTTCTTCACTTTGCCGGAGAAGCCCATCAGCTTGGTGCCGTGGTCTTCGCTGCCTTCGCGGGCGAGGGATTTGTACCAGTCGATGCCGTTGCCGATGATCGCCGGCACGTTGCACAGGGTCTCGACGTTGTTCACGCAGGTCGGCTTGCCCCAGACGCCGACGGCGGCGGGGAAGGGCGGCTTGGAGCGCGGGTTGGCGCGACGGCCTTCGAGGGAGTTGATCAGTGCGGTTTCTTCACCGCAGATATAACGCCCGGCGCCGGTGTGGACGAACAGCTCGAAGTCGAAGCCGCTGCCGAGGATGTTCTTGCCCAGCAGGCCCGCTGCCTTGGCTTCTTCCACCGCACGGTTGAGGTGCTTGGCGGCGGTGACGTATTCGCCGCGCAGGAAGATGTAGCCCCGGTAGGTTTTCAGCGCGCGGGCGCTGATCAACATGCCTTCGATCAGCAGATGGGGCAGTTGCTCCATCAGCATGCGGTCTTTCCAGGTATTGGGTTCCATTTCATCCGCGTTGCACAGCAGGTAGCGGATGTTCATGGATTCGTCTTTGGGCATCAGGCCCCACTTCACCCCGGTGGGGAAGCCTGCACCACCGCGGCCCTTGAGGCCGGCGTCCTTCACAGTCTGGACGATATCGTCCGTGGCCATGTCGGCGAAGGCCTTGCGGGCGGCGGCATAGCCGTCCTTGGCCTGGTACTCGTCGAGCCACACGGGCTCGGCGTCATCACGCAGGCGCCAGGTCAGCGGGTGGGTTTCTGCCGAACGCGCAATGCGGTTGGCAGGGCCGAAGGAAGTCAGGGTCATACGTAGCCCTCCAGCAGTTTGGCAACGCCGGCAGGCTGGACGTCGCCGAAGGTGTCGTCATCGATCATCAGCGCCGGGGCCTTGTCGCAGTTGCCGAGGCAGCAGACGGGCAGCAGGGTGAAGCGACCGTCGGCGGTGGTTTCACCCAGGCCGATGCCGAGCTTGCTCTGGATTTCGCCGACCACCGACTCGTGGCCGCCGATGTAGCAGACCATGCTGTCGCAGACGCGAATGATGTGACGACCCACCGGCTGGCGGAAGATCTGGCTGTAGAAGGTCGCGACGCCTTCGACGTCGCTGGCCGGAATGCCGAGGATCTCGCCGATGGCGTAGAGCGCGCCGTCAGGCACCCAGCCACGTTCCTTCTGGACGATCTTCAGGGCTTCGATGGACGCCGCGCGCGGGTCCTCGTAGTGATGCAACTCGTGCTCGATGGCCGAGCGCTCGGTTTCGCTCAGGGCGAAACGGTCTGTCTGGATAAGCGGGCTGTTCATGCTTAGCGGTCCACGTCGGCCATAACGAAGTCGATACTACCCAGGTACGCGATCAAGTCCGCGACCATGCTGCCTTTGATCACCGAAGGGATCTGTTGCAGATGGGGGAAGCTTGGGGTGCGGATCCGGGTACGGTAGCTCATGGTGCCGCCGTCGCTCGTCAGGTAATAACTGTTGATGCCCTTGGTCGCTTCGATCATCTGGAAGGATTCGTTGGCCGGCATCACCGGGCCCCACGAAACTTGCAGGAAGTGCGTGATCAAGGTCTCGATGTGCTGCAACGTGCGCTCTTTCGGTGGCGGCGTGGTCAGCGGGTGATCCGCCTTGTACGGGCCTTCCGGCATGTTGCGCAGGCACTGGTCGATGATCTTGATGCTCTGGCGCATTTCTTCGACGCGCACCATGCAGCGATCGTAGGCGTCGCCGTTGGCCGCCAGCGGGACTTCGAATTCGAAGTTCTCGTAGCCGGAGTACGGGCGCGCTTTACGCAGGTCGAAATCGCAACCGGTGGAACGCAGGCCTGCACCGGTGACGCCCCATTCCAGGGCTTCCTTGGTGTTGTAGGCGGCGACACCGACGGTACGACCCTTGAGGATGCTGTTCTGCAGGGCGGCCTTGGTGTACTCGTCGAGGCGTTTTGGCAGCCAGTCGACGAACTCCTTGACCAGCTTGTCCCAGCCACGGGGCAGGTCGTGGGCGACGCCGCCGATGCGGTACCAGGCCGGGTGCAGACGGAAACCGGTGATGGCTTCGATGACCTTGTAGGCGCGCTGGCGGTCGGTGAAGGTGAAGAACACCGGGGTCATGGCACCGACGTCCTGGATATAGGTCCCCAGGAACAGCAGGTGGCTGGTGATCCGGAAGAACTCGGCCATCATGATGCGGATGGTGTCGACCCGGTCCGGCACCTTGATGCCGGCCAGCTTCTCGACCGAGAGCACGTACGGCAGGTTGTTCATCACCCCGCCAAGGTAGTCGATACGGTCGGTGTAGGGGATGAAGCTGTGCCAGGACTGGCGCTCGGCCATTTTCTCGGCACCACGGTGGTGATAGCCGATGTCCGGGACGCAGTCGACGACTTCTTCGCCGTCCAGTTGCAGGATGATCCGGAAGGCGCCGTGGGCCGAAGGGTGGTTCGGGCCCAGGTTGAGGAACATGTAGTCCTCGTTGGCGCCGGAACGCTTCATGCCCCAGTCTTCAGGACGGAAGCGCGCGGCTTCTTCTTCCAACTGTTGCTTGGCCAGGGTCAGGCTGAACGGATCGAACTCGGTGGCACGGGCCGGGAAGTCCTTGCGCAGCGGGTGACCTTCCCAGGTCGGCGGCATCATGATGCGCGACAGGTGCGGGTGGCCGGGGAAATCGATGCCGAACATGTCCCAGACTTCACGCTCGTACCAGTTGGCGTTTGGCCAGATACCGGTCACGGTCGGGAGGCTCAGGTCGCCTTCGGAAAGGGCGACCTTGATCATCACATCGCTGTTACGTTCCAGCGACATCAGGTGATAGAACACGGTGAAATCGGCGCCGCTCGGCAGGCCCTGGCGCTTGGTGCGCAGACGCTCGTCCACGCCGTGCAGGTCATAGAGCATGACGTACGGCTTGGGCAGGTTGCGCAGGAAGGTCAGGACTTCGACGAGCTTGGCCCGGGTCACCCACAGCACCGGCATGCCGGTGCGGGTGGCCTGGGCGGTAAAGGCCTCGGGGCCGAAACGGTTGTTCAGTTCGACGACCACATCCTGGTCGTCAGCCTTGTAAGGCGGGATGTACAGAGCACTGCCTGTAGTCATGGTTTCTTATCGCTTTGGGTCAACGTAAAGAATGAAGCCAGCTTCTCGTTTCTTTTTACAGAGCGGATCTGGATCAGACTTCGTCAGGGCTGCGCAGGTTGGTGACCTGGATACGCTGTTCGCGGCGCTGTTCCTTTTGCGACGGCATCTCGGCGCGATATACGCCTTGATCACCGACGACCCAGGAAAGTGGGCGACGCTCCTGGCCAATCGACTCCTGCAACAGCATCAAGCCTTGCAGGAAAGCCTCGGGGCGGGGCGGGCAGCCAGGCACGTAGACGTCCACGGGCAGGAACTTGTCCACCCCTTGAACCACGGAGTAGATGTCGTACATGCCACCGGAGTTGGCGCACGAACCCATGGAGATGACCCACTTCGGCTCGAGCATTTGCTCGTAGAGGCGCTGGATGATCGGCGCCATCTTGATGAAGCAGGTGCCGGCAATAACCATGAAATCCGCCTGGCGCGGCGATGCCCGGATAACTTCGGCGCCGAAGCGGGCGATGTCGTGGGGCGCCGTGAAGGCGGTGGTCATTTCCACATAGCAGCACGACAAGCCGAAGTTGTACGGCCACAGGGAGTTTTTGCGCCCCCAGTTGACCGCGCCGTTCAGCACGTCTTCCAGCTTGCCCATGTAGATGTTTTTGTGGACTTGATCTTCTAACGGATCGGAAACGGTTTCCCGTTGGCCGATCGGGTACTGCTCGTTAGGCGCATCCGGGTCGATTCGAGTGAGATTGTATTGCATTGCCAAAGCCTCATTGTTTCAGCTTCGCCTGCCGCTTCTGACGAGCTTGCGGAGCCCAATCAAGCGCCCCCACTCGGTAAAGGTAGACAAGACCTGCCAACAGAATTGCTATGAAAACGAGAGCTTCGACGAATCCGGTCCAGCCGCTTTCGCGGACGGACACAGACCATGCAAAGAGAAAGAGGGCTTCGATATCGAAGATCACGAACAGCATCGCGACCAGATAGAATTTGGCGGAGAGCCGCAAGCGGGCGCTACCGGTGGGTAGCATGCCGGACTCGAACGGTTCGTTTTTGCTGCGTCCCCAGGCTTTTGACCCGAGAAGGCTGGAAAGACCGAGCATGAAGGCGCAGAGGCCGACGACGCCGAGCAGGAAAATGGCAAAGCCCCAGTTGTGGGCCATGAGTCCGGTCGCTTCGGTCATGCGGGTAATCCTTAACAGAGCGCAAGGGTCTCTGAGCGTGATAAAGAAGTAAAAGCAGTGACGATATGTCGCAGTGCAATCTATCCCGGTGATTTTATGGCTAAACACCGGGCAAGTAAATTTTCTATAGCGAAATTATTGGCTGGAATAAGGACATGTAGAGGTCTCGATGGCTTGCAGGCCATGTACTGTGGGCATTAGGGGCCTTTTTGTTAATTATGTTTTATCCGCATTGTAATGAACGAAGTGAATATTGAATGATAATTGATATCATCTATGTCGCTCCAATGCTGGTGGTCGCCCGCGAAGGGAAGTGTAGTGGCTTTAAACGCCGGCGCGATGAAAGTTGCGTCGGGCGTCGTTTTAGCGCTTTTTGTCGCAATTGATACCGCTCTGGATCAATGACTTGCACGATTCCAGCGGGTAAAAAAACGCCCCGAACCAGTCGGGGCGTCAGGTCTTCAGGCATTCCAGTTAGTTCTGCTTCGCTCTGGAATGGCCGCTTGCTCGCTTACTCAGTGGAACTGCTCTTCTTCGGTCGAACCGGTCAGCGCGGTCACCGAGGACGAGCCGCCCTGGATCACGGTGGTCATGTCGTCGAAGTAGCCGGTACCGACTTCCTGCTGGTGCGCGACGAAGGTGTAACCCTTGGCAGCGTCAGCGAATTCCTGCTCCTGCAGTTTCACGTAGGCGGTCATGTCGTTGCGGGCGTAGTCGTGCGCCAGGTTGAACATGCTGTGCCACATGTTGTGGATACCCGCCAGGGTGATGAACTGGTGCTTGTAGCCCATGGCCGACAGTTCGCGCTGGAACTTGGCGATGGTCGCGTCGTCCAGGTTCTTCTTCCAGTTGAAGGACGGCGAGCAGTTGTAGGACAGCAGCTGGTCCGGGTATTCCTTCTTGATGGCCTCGGCGAAGCGACGGGCTTCGTCCAGGTCCGGCTTGGCGGTTTCACACCAGATCAGGTCGGCGTACGGCGCGTAGGCCAGGCCGCGGGCGATGGCCTGGTCGAGGCCGGCGCGGACTTTATAGAAGCCTTCCTGGGTGCGTTCGCCAGTCACGAACGGCTGGTCGTACGGATCGCAATCCGAAGTCAGCAGGTCGGCGGCGTTGGCGTCGGTACGGGCCAGGATGATGGTCGGCGTACCGGCAACGTCGGCGGCCAGGCGGGCGGCGGTCAGCTTCTGCACGGCTTCCTGGGTCGGAACCAGCACCTTGCCGCCCATGTGGCCGCATTTCTTCACGGAAGCCAGCTGGTCTTCGAAGTGCACGCCGGCGGCGCCCGCTTCGATCATGCTCTTCATCAGCTCGTAGGCGTTCAGCACGCCGCCGAAACCGGCTTCGGCGTCGGCCACGATGGGTGCGAAGTAGTCGATGTAGCCTTCATCGCCCGGGTTCTTGCCGGCTTTCCACTGGATCTGGTCGGCGCGACGGAACGAGTTGTTGATGCGCTTGACCACGGTCGGCACGGAGTCCACCGGGTACAGCGACTGGTCGGGGTACATGGATTCTGCGGAGTTGTTGTCCGCGGCCACTTGCCAGCCCGACAGGTAGATCGCCTGGATACCGGCCTTGACTTGTTGCACGGCCTGGCCGCCGGTCAGGGCGCCCATGCAGTTGACGAAATCCTTGTCCGGACGGAAGGACGGCTTGGCGCCCTGGGTCACCAGGTTCCACAGTTTCTCGGCGCCCATGCGGGCCAGGGTGTGCTCAGGTTGAACCGAGCCACGCAGGCGGACCACGTCAGCGGCGGAGTAAGTGCGTGTCACGCCTTTCCAGCGCGGGTTTTCAGCCCAGTCTTTTTCAAGGGCTGCAATTTGCTGTTCGCGTGTCAGTGCCATGGAGATAAACCTCGTCGCATAGGTCTTTAGGTGGAGAATTCCTTGCTCCGCCGGGTGTTCAAGCCGAGGGCTTGGACAAACGGCTGCTCGCTGACCAGAAGCTTAGGCGCTCAGGTGCGGTTCGGCGGGGAAGGCGACGATTGAACGATGGGCTCAAGGGGGAAGTGAGCGAGGCGAGGGCGAGCCGTCGGGCGCATTGGGGCATCGTGGGCCTTTATGCGGACTTCAGGGATCTTGCCGTTCTACCTATTACGCTTCCGTCCCTCGGGACAACTTCGTTCCAGTCGCAACCTCGTCAAACGCGCCTTGTGGGCGGTACAGACACGAATCGGCTCAGGTGGGTAGGTCAGAGCGGCGATCCGAAGGCCCTTGCCAGGGCCCCTGATTAGCGGGAGCGAGGCCATCATGCCTTCGGTTTTTTGGCTCGTCAAACATTTTGTAGTGCTTTTTTTTAGGCACTACATCTTTAGTCTAATACGACTCGCCAGTCAGTTTTTGGTGCTTTAGTCCAGGCTGTCGACTTTCACCCGCAAAGTCATGTCGTTACGCCCGGAGGTCGAGTAGCTGCGGGTTAGCGCCTGTCGGTCGGCCTGGCTCTGGCCATTGACGCCGGCCAGGGTGATCCACTCGCCCAGGCGCCCGCTGACGGTTGTGTCGGTGCTTTGCACGTTCACTACATCCTGACGCTCCTGGCTGATCCGGTCACGATTGGTACTGATGGAGAGGTGAACGATGTCGCCGGTGACGCTGGCGGTGACGTAGAAACCCTGGGTCACGTTGCGGTATTGGCTCTGGATCTGCGTCAGGGGCTGTTGATTAGGGTTCTGATTCTGGTTCGAGCCGTTACCCTGGGTCTGGTTGGTGCTGATGGCGGTGGTCAGCGGTACGCTCTGGCCGACCTGGATCAGCGCGGGGGTGCCTTCGACGGTCTGCACCTGCTGGATGCCGCCGTCGCGACTGGCGGTGCCATAGTTGATGACGCGGGTCTGGTTCTGGCCGTTGATCGTGTAGCCGTTGTTCTGGTCGTTGTTTTCGCTGGTGTCGACGCTGATCAGCAGGCGCTTGGCCGGGGTGTCGAGTTGGCCGAGGAAGTCACGCAGTTCCTTGATCTTGGCCGGTTCCGCATTGACGATCAGTTGGTTCTGGTAGGCGCTGGCCTTGCCGTCCTTGCCGAGAAAGTCCTGGGCTACCGGCAGCAGGTCGGCGCTGGTGCGGTAGTTCAGGGGAATGATTTCGGTGGCGGCCTGGGCGCTGAGGGTGCAGGTCAGTAGCAGGCCGGTGAGCAGGGTGCGTAGGGACATGTCCGTTATCTCCGCGTTGGACTGGGCAATGGGTTGAGTTTGACAGTTTCTCGGCCATTGGTGGGTCAAGTTGAATCGCGGACGGCAAAACGCCCCGATGGCGGGGCGTTCTGGGTGATGCTCAAGCGGTGGAATCAGGCGGAGTTGCGCACCATATCCACGTGGGGAATCCCGGCTTCGAGAAACTCCTCGCTGACGATGCTGAACCCCAGGCGCTCATAGAACCGGGTCGCCTGGACCTGGGCACTGAGCATCTGTTGCTTGAGGCCACGTTTCTCGGCCTCGCCGATCACCGCCTGCATCAGCGCGTCACCGACCTTCAGCCCGCGCCAGTCCTTGAGGACCGAGACCCGGCCGATATGGCCGTCCGGCAACAGCCGGGCGGTGCCGATCGGGAAGTCCCCCTCGACGGCCAGGAAGTGCACGGCGCCGCTGTCATCGGCGTCCCACTCCAGCTCCGGCGGAACCGACTGCTCGGCAATGAACACCGACTCACGAATGCGCCGAATCTCGGCGTTATCCTTTTGCCAGTCCGCGACACGTACGTGAATTCTATTCATCGGCAAATCCCAGGCTTCCTTGTTTGACCAGCTGACACAGCAGGCTGCGGCCGTCTTCATCGGCCAACCATGGCGCCAGATTATCCGCGTGCAGCGCATCGGCCGCACAGATCATTTTCAACAGCTCGCGCAGTTTGCCCGGCAACAGGCGGCTCTGTCCGCTGGCGAACAGCAGCAGGTCGTCGTCGACTTCGGACCAGGCCAGGCGCGCGCTCGGGTTGCGGATCAGGATCGCGCCATCTTGCAGGCCGCTGAGCAGGTCTTCTTCTTCGAGTTCCGGGCCCACCACCAGTTCCGGATAACGCGGCTCGGTCATGAACTGGCCGAACCAGGTCAGCAGCAGGCGTTCGTCGCTCATATGCTCGGCCAGCAGGCTTTTCAGGCGGTCGAGGGCGTCGTGCTGGATCTGGTGCGGGTCAGCCACCGGTTGCGCGTCGGCATCGGTGTAGCGTTCTTCGTCCGGCAGGAACTGGGCGAGGAAGTCGGTGAAGTGGGTCAGCACTTCGGCGGCGCTCGGTGCACGGAAGCCGACCGAATAGGTCATGCAGTCATCCACGGCCACTCCACAATGGGCCAGGCGCGGCGGCAGGTAGAGCATGTCGCCGGGTTCCAGGGTCCACTCGGCGGTTTCCTCGAATTCGGCGAGGATGCGCAGGTCGGCGTGTTCCAGCAGCGGGCTGGTGGAATCGCACATCTGGCCGATTTTCCAGTTGCGCTTGCCGTGGCCCTGGAGCAGGAATACATCGTAGTTGTCGAAGTGCGGACCGACGCTGCCGCCGGGCGCGGCAAAGCTGATCATCACGTCGTCGATGCGCCAGCTCGGCAGGAAGCGGAAGTGCTCCAGCAGTTCGGCGACTTCCGGGACGAACTGATCCACGGCCTGCACCAGCAGGGTCCACTCACGCTCCGGCAGTTGGCTGAAGGCGTCTTCGGCGAACGGGCCGCGGCGCAGTTCCCAGGGGCGTTCGCCGTGCTCGATGATCAGGCGCGATTCGACTTCTTCTTCCAGGGCCAGGCCGGCCAGTTCGTCGGCGTCGATCGGGCTTTCGAAATCCGGAATGGCCTGGCGGATCAGCAGGGGTTTCTTCTGCCAGTAGTCACGCAGGAATTCCCGGGCGGTGATGCCGCCCAGAAGTTGCAGAGGAGTATCAGGATTCATGTATAACCTATTGAAAAAAAGCATTTTTAAGGCTGGAATAAAAACGCCCGGCTCAGCCGGGCGTTCAGAGCGGGTACGGCGCGATCAGATACGCTGGGCCTGGGCCACGGCGTTGCCGATGTAGTTGGCCGGGGTGAGCTTTTTCAGCTCGGCCTTGGCGTCCGCGGGCATTTCGAGGCCGTCGATGAAAGTCTGCAGCGCTTCGGGGCTGATGCCCTTGCCGCGGGTCAGTTCTTTCAGTTTTTCGTACGGGTTTTCGATGTTGTAGCGACGCATGACGGTCTGGATCGGCTCGGCCAGGACTTCCCAGCAGGCGTCCAGGTCGGCGGCGATTTTCTGCTCGTTGAGCTCCAGCTTGCTGATGCCCTTGAGGCTGGCTTCGTAAGCAATGACGCTGTGGGCGAAGCCGACGCCGAGGTTGCGCAGCACGGTGGAGTCGGTCAGGTCACGCTGCCAGCGGGAGATCGGCAGCTTGCTGGCCAGGTGCTGGAACAGCGCGTTGGCGATACCCAGGTTGCCTTCGGAGTTTTCGAAGTCGATCGGGTTGACCTTGTGCGGCATGGTCGAGGAACCGATTTCGCCGGCAATGGTGCGCTGCTTGAAGTAGCCCAGGGAGATGTAGCCCCAGATATCGCGGTCGAAGTCGATCAGGATGGTGTTGAAGCGCGCGATCGCGTCGAACAGCTCGGCAATGTAGTCGTGCGGCTCGATCTGGGTGGTGTAGGGGTTGAAGCCCAGGCCCAGCTCGTCTTCGATAAAGGCGCGGGCGTTTTCTTCCCAGTCGATCTGCGGGTAGGCCGACAGGTGGGCGTTGTAGTTGCCCACGGCACCGTTGATCTTGCCCAGCAGCGGCACGGCGGCGACCTGGGCGATCTGGCGCTCCAGGCGGTAGACGACGTTCGCCAGTTCCTTGCCCAGGGTGGTCGGCGAGGCCGGCTGGCCGTGGGTGCGCGAGAGCATCGGCACGGCGGCGAAGCGCTGGGCCAGTTCGCGGATGGATTCGGCGATCTGGCGCATCAGCGGCAGCAGCACGTCGTCACGGCCTTCGCGCAGCATCAAGGCGTGGGACAGGTTGTTGATGTCCTCGCTGGTGCAGGCGAAGTGGATGAATTCGCTGACGTTGGCCAGTTCAGGCAGCTTGGCGGCCTGTTCCTTGAGCAGGTACTCAATGGCTTTGACGTCGTGGTTGGTGGTGCGCTCGATCTCCTTCACACGCTCGGCGTGTTCCAGGGAAAAGTTCTCGGCGAGGGTGTTCAAGACCGCGTTGGCTTCGGCGGAAAAGGCCGGAACTTCGCTGATCTGGGCGTGGGCGGCCAGGCGCTGGAGCCAGCGCACTTCCACCAGCACGCGTGCACGGATCAGGCCGTATTCGCTGAAAATTGGGCGCAGGGCCTGGGTTTTGCCGGCGTAGCGGCCGTCAACAGGGGAAACCGCAGTGAGCGAAGAAAGCTGCATGGGGTGTTCTCGGACAGTCGGGCAACGAAATGGGGCGCGTATCATACATGAAAATACTCGCCGGTCTGTTGCCAACCGACCGGCGTCTTGCGCTTTTCGCGGATAACGGCGCCTAGGCGCTGTGCATCAGCGGGTAGAGTTCCTTGAGCAGCTTGCGCCGGCTGACCACCAGTTGCCAGCGATGGCCACCCAGTTGTCGCCACAGGCGCGCCGAGCGGATACCGGCCAGGAGCAGGGCGCGGATCTTCGAGGCGTTGCTCGGTTGTTGCAGGTTGCGCATGTCGCCGTGCACCTGGATACGCTGGCGCAGGGTGCTCAGGGTGTCCTGGTAGAGGGCGCCGCAGGCAGCCACGACGTTTTCGTGGGACGGGCCGAAATGCTCGACCTGGGACTGGATCTGCGGCAGGCGCTTGCCGATGATCTCCAGCAAGTCGTCACGCTTGGCCAACTGGCGCTCGAGGCCGAGCATCGACAGGGCGTAGCGCAGCGGTTCGCGTTGCAGGGCGCTGGGGTCGCGCTCCAGGGCGCCGATCAGCGCGCGGTAGCCGTCGCGCAGTTGGAGGTCGTCACCGCCGTAGACTTCCAGGGTGTCCTTGGGGTCGCGCACCAGCAGGCTGTTGAGCATGCAGCTCAAGCCGGCTTCGCTGGACTGGCCGCTCTTGGCGATCTTGTCCACCAGCACCGCGGCGAGAAACACGCCGCCCAGCGCCGTCAGTTGCTCCTGGGTCGGGCTCATGGGCGCTGTTCCTTGAAGGTCCAGGGCTCGGCGACTTCGATCACGCCGCCACCGAGGCAGACTTCACCGTCGTAGAACACCACCGATTGGCCTGGAGTCACCGCGCGCTGGGGTTCGTCGAACACGGCGCGATAGCCGTTTTCAGTCTGTTCCAGGGTGCAGGACTGGTCGCCCTGGCGATAACGCACCTTGGCCGTCAGCTTGCGCGGCACGCTCAGGTCCACCGGGTTGACCCAGTAGATCTCGGAAGCGAGCAGGGCGCGGGAAAACAGCCATGGGTGCTCGTTGCCCTGGCCGACGATCAGTTCGTTGTGCTCCAGGTCCTTGAGCAGCACGTACCAGGGCTCGTCGCCGGCGTCCTTCAGGCCGCCGATGCCCAGGCCCTGGCGCTGGCCGATGGTGTGGTACATCAGGCCGTGGTGACGACCGATGACTTCGCCTTCGGTGGTCTTGATCTCACCCGGCTGGGCCGGCAGGTACTGCTTGAGGAAGTCGCTGAAGCGCCGTTCGCCGATAAAGCAGATACCGGTGGAGTCCTTCTTCTTCGCCGTGGCCAGTTCGTGTTTCTCGGCAATGGCGCGCACTGCGGGCTTTTCCAGTTCGCCGACCGGGAACAGGGTCTTGGCGATCTGTTCGCCGCCGACGGCATGGAGGAAATAGCTCTGGTCCTTGTTCGGGTCCAGGCCCTTGAGCAGTTCGGTGCGGCCGTCGATGTCGCGGCGACGCACGTAATGGCCGGTGGCAATCAGGTCGGCACCCAGCATCAGGGCGTAGTCGAGGAACGCCTTGAACTTGATTTCGCGGTTGCAGAGGATGTCCGGGTTCGGCGTGCGTCCGGCCTTGTATTCGGCCAGGAAGTGTTCGAACACGTTGTCCCAGTATTCGGCGGCGAAGTTGGCGGTGTGCAGCTTGATGCCGATCTTGTCGCACACGGCCTGGGCGTCCGCCAGGTCGTCCATGGCGGTGCAGTACTCCGTTCCGTCGTCTTCTTCCCAGTTCTTCATGAACAGGCCTTCCACCTGGTAACCCTGCTCCATCAGCAGTACGGCGGAAACGGAAGAGTCTACGCCGCCGGACATGCCGACGATGACGCGCAGGTTTTCTGGGGCGGTGGCAGCTGGATCACGCATAGGGATTCAATGAGTGTCTTCGAAAAAGGACGCGATTCTAACAGGCCCGGGCCCGCAAGGCTAAAGAGAAGGGCGGATCAGCTCGAGACTGTGCAGGGGGCCGGCCAGATAATCGTCCAGGCAGCGGATGATCAGCTCGCTGCGCCATTGCGGGCGCAGGGCCAGCAATTCGTCGCGGGTCAGCCAGCGTGGGCCGATGATGCCGTGGTCCAGTGGGTAGTCTGGGCGGTGCTTGAGCGCTTTGCCGGCAAAGCAGACGCGCTGGTAGGTCACGCCGTTGCTCGGGGCGGTATACAGGTAGATGCCGACGACGCCGGTCAGTTCCACCTCCCAGCCGGTTTCCTCGAGGGTCTCGCGGATGGCGGCCTCACTGAGGCTTTCATTCGGGTCCAGGTGACCGGCGGGCTGGTTGAGGACCGTTGCTGCTTCGTAGCACTCTTCGGTGAAGAGAAAGCGACCGTTGTCTTCGACGACAGTGGCGACGGTGATGTGGGGGTTCCAGTCCATGGGGAGACCTCTATTTCTCAGTTGAAATGCAGGCCCCTGTGGGAGCAGGCTTGCTCGCGATAGCGGTGGATCAGTCGATATTAAATGAATGATGAATCGCCGTCGCGAGCAAGCGCCCATACAGGCAATTACGTCCTCCTTGTCAGCGATGCTGGTCTTGAATGTAAATGGCAGTAGCCCTTCGCTGGCCTGTGCAGGCTCTGGTCATCCTTAAAGAGCAACGCATATCGCATTCGGATAGTAGTTGTCTTCGAGTGAAAAGTGTCGGATATCACACAGTTTGCTTGTAAATGATTTGATCGTCATGGTGACCTGTTTTTTTGATGTGTCGTGGTCAAATTCGACGACAGCGGTTGCTTCCGAGAATCCGTCCTTTATAGTCAGGGTTGTTATTCCAGGTGGATAACCCTTGTCTGGTGTGAGGTAGTAATCGGTGCCCGCCCCTGGATAGCCTTTACCCTGTTGGTCTACTTTGTTTATTTCTCCTGGAGGGAATTCTCGGTATACATCGCAGCCCGAAAAATAGAGATTGACGTTGGATAAAATAGAAAATTTATCTGTGGTTGCGATAATGACTTGGGAGACCTTCTCTTTGGGGGCCGGATGTACGAGGTCGCTTGGAGAGTATTGAATGACCTTATCGTTGATCTGGACCTCAAACCGCCTGTCGGCCTCATCTGTCTTGCTGTCGGCTGCTGCACCTGATTTGCGCATCGTAAGTTCAATTATCATTAGAAAATCATCGAAAATCCAAGGGAAAACGTCGACGCTGGCGCCAGGAGAGCTGGTTGAGTAGGTGACTTGATTTCCGAACTTGATCACATTGAATTTGTATTCAGCAGATGAGCTTTCAAACAGTAGTTCATGGGAGGCAGTGACGTAGCTATATCTCTGTCCATAGTCATTGGTACGAACACCTGTAGAGAATCTTCCGCCAGCATGGCTGAGCTCATTTACTTCTCTATACTCAAAAGGCTCGTTCTCGCCCTCTCTGGCGTACAAGGTGGGAGATACTTTCAGGTGCTGAAAACTCCAGTTCCCGATGGCGAAGGGTCTTTGAGCAGGCATGGTAACTTGCTTGTTATTTTTCATGATGTGTCCCTCAGTGTAAGCGAGTCAGGTGATGAGTTTTCAGTGCGTATTGTTCGTTAAAAACTCAAACCTTGTACAAGGACAACTGCTATCGCTGCGTAGGCGATTGCAGCAACCCGGTTTCGCTCCACTTGAGGTCGATACAGCTATAGGTCATTCCAGTTTCAGAATGACGCCTGATCTCGCGCTCTCTCGTTCTCTTGCCGAGACATCCCGCATCCCAAAAGGCTGAAAGGAGCGTGTTTGGATCATGCCGTGGCTTTCAACACTCATGGTTTACTTCATGCGCCTTCAGTGAAGAGGGCGTACTTAGAACGATGCCATTGAGTCTAGGTCGCCCCCTGACGCTGTCAAGCAACCTCCAGCGCCGGAGGTCGTTTCAACCCAAAATGCAGCGCACAAGAAAAATGCCCGTATCTTGCGATACGGGCATTCGTTCAATCGGTCAGAAGATGGCCAGGTTTTAACAGCCCGACAGGATCGCGGCTGTGAATATTCCTTGCAACCTTCCAGCCTTACACCAGTGTAGCGATCGCCGCGTTGAAGGTTGCGCTCGGACGCATGGCCTTGCTGATCAGCTCGGCGTCGGCGTGGTAGTAGCCGCCGATGTCCACTGGCTTGCCCTGTACGGCGTTGAGCTCGGCAACGATGGTCGCCTCGTTCTCGGCCAGGGTCTTGGCCAGCTGGGTGAACTGGCCTTGCAGCGCAGTGTCTTCGCTCTGGGCGGCCAGGGCCTGGGCCCAGTACAGCGCCAGGTAGAAGTGGCTGCCGCGGTTGTCGATGTTGCCGACTTTACGCGATGGCGACTTGTTGTTGTCGAGGAACTGGCCAGTGGCCTGGTCCAGGGTCTTCGACAGCACCAGGGCTTTCGGGTTGTTGTAGGTCACGCCCAGGTGTTCCAGGGACGCGGCCAGGGCCAGGAATTCACCCAGGGAGTCCCAGCGCAGGAAGTTCTCTTCCACCAGTTGCTGCACGTGTTTCGGTGCCGAACCGCCGGCGCCGGTTTCGAACAGGCCACCGCCGTTCATCAGCGGCACGATCGACAGCATCTTGGCGCTGGTGCCCAGTTCCATGATCGGGAACAGGTCGGTCAGGTAGTCGCGCAGCACGTTACCGGTCACCGAGATGGTGTCCTTGCCGGCGCGGGTGCGGTCCAGGGTGAACTTCATCGCGTCGACCGGCGACATGATCTGGATATCCAGGCCGGTGGTGTCGTGGTCCTTGAGGTAGGTCTGGACCTTCTCGATGACCACGCCGTCGTGGGCGCGCATTGGGTCCAGCCAGAAAATCGCTGGAGTGCTGCTGGCGCGGGCACGGTTGACGGCCAGTTTGACCCAGTCCTGGATCGGCGCGTCCTTGGTCTGGCACATACGGAAGATGTCGCCGGCTTCCACGGTCTGTTCCAGCAGGGTGCGACCGGTGCTGTCGGAAACCCGAACCACGCCGTCGGTCTTGATCTGGAAGGTCTTGTCGTGGGAACCGTACTCTTCGGCTTTCTTCGCCATCAGGCCGACGTTCGGCACGCTGCCCATGGTGGTTGGGTCGAAGGCGCCGTGTTGCTTGCAGTCTTCGATCACCGCCTGGTAGATGGTGGCGTAGCAGCGATCCGGGATCACCGCCTTGGTGTCGTGCAGCTGGCCGTCGGTGCCCCACATCTTGCCGGAGTCACGGATCATCGCTGGCATCGAGGCGTCGACGATGACGTCGCTCGGCACGTGCAGGTTGGTGATGCCTTTGTCGGAGTTGACCATGGCCAACGACGGACGGGCAGCGTAGACCGCCTGGATGTCGGCTTCGATCTGCGCCTGTTGCTCGGCCGGCAAGGCCTTGATGCGGGCGTACAGGTCGCCGATGCCGTTGTTCAGGTTGAAGCCGATCTGCTCCAGCACGTCAGCGTGCTTGGCCAGGGCGTCTTTATAGAACTCGGCAACGATCTGGCCGAACATGATCGGGTCGGAGACCTTCATCATGGTGGCTTTCAGGTGAACCGACAGCAGCACGCCTTGTTGCTTGGCGTCTTCGATTTCAGCGGCGATGAAGCTGCGCAGGGCGTTCTTGCTCAGCACGGCGCAGTCGAGGATCTCACCGGCTTGTACGTTGGTTTTCTCTTTCAGGACGCTGGCAGTGCCGTCCTGGGCGATCAGCTCGATCTTGACGCTGCCGGCAGCGTCGATCAGTGCGGCTTTTTCGCTGCCGTAGAAGTCACCGGTGCTCATGTGAGCGACGTGGGACTTGGAGTCGGCAGCCCAGGCGCCCATCTTGTGCGGGTGCTTGCGGGCATAGTTCTTGACCGACAGCGGCGCGCGGCGGTCGGAGTTGCCTTCGCGCAGGACCGGGTTCACGGCGCTGCCCTTGATCTTGTCGTAACGGGCGCGAGCGTCTTTCTCGGCGTCGGTGCTGACGGTTTCCGGGTAGTCCGGGATGTTGAAACCCTGGGCTTGCAGTTCCTTGATCGCTGCCTGCAGTTGTGGAACCGAGGCGCTGATGTTCGGCAGCTTGATGATGTTGGCTTCGGGGGTGATAGCCAGCTCGCCCAGTTCGGCGAGGTGGTCCGGCACGGCCTTGGCGCCCAGTTGTTCAGGGAAGCTTGCGAGAATGCGGCCGGCCAGCGAGATATCACGGGTTTCCACGGCGATATCAGCCGAAGCGGTAAAGGCCTCTACGATAGGCAACAGTGAATAGGTGGCGAGGGCAGGGGCTTCGTCGGTGAAGGTGTAGATGATCTTCGAACGGTTGGGCATATTCGGATTAACTCTCTTCTTTGCTAAAGCATGCGCAGAAACTCGAGATGCGCCGGGTAAGCGCGTTCGTTCAAAAGTCATCCATGAGCCGAATGTCGAGGTTTCTTCGCGCGCGGTGATGTTGGGTGCATCAGTCGAGCGTCAAGCGGTCGGATTGCGATAACAACCCGGCTTTTTCAGGCGGAAAGTCTCGTTGTAGAGAGGTCGGCCGTCGTGACTCCATGGTCAGCGGCGCGATTATACATAGGTTGCTGGCAAAACGCCGATGCTTCATAAGCGACTACACTCGTCCATTGGTCTAAAGGTCGCAGGGCACCCTGTGACGAGGTGTCGCAAGCAGTGCTCGACTTTGGCGCTTTTACCTTTGCTTTCAAGCTTGTAGGCCGCGAAATCGAGGTTTTTCGCGGCAGATGAGTCGGGTGTGAGGTTCCCACGGGCAAGCACCTGGGGTACGCTCGAACGCAGCCAGATGTTCAATCCATAGATGGAGTTCAACATGGGATACAAGAAGATTCAGGTTCCGGCCGTCGGCGAAAAAATCACCGTCAATCCAGACCATTCTCTCAATGTTCCTGACAACCCGATCATCCCCTTCATCGAAGGCGATGGTATTGGCGTCGATATCAGCCCGGTGATGATCAAGGTCGTCGATGCGGCGGTACACAAGGCCTACGGCGGCAAGCGCAAGATTTCCTGGATGGAAGTCTTTGCCGGCGAGAAGGCCACCCAGGTCTATGACCAGGACACCTGGCTGCCCCAGGAAACCCTGGATGCGGTCAAGGATTATGTGGTTTCCATCAAGGGGCCGCTGACCACACCGGTGGGCGGCGGCATCCGTTCGCTGAACGTGGCCCTGCGTCAGCAGCTCGACCTGTATGTCTGCCTGCGTCCGGTGCGCTGGTTCGAAGGTGTACCCAGCCCGGTGAAGAAGCCCGGCGACGTTGATATGACGATCTTCCGTGAAAACTCCGAAGACATCTATGCCGGTATCGAATGGAAGGCCGGTTCGCCGGAAGCGATCAAGGTCATCAAGTTCCTGAAGGAAGAAATGGGTGTCACCAAGATTCGTTTCGACCAGGACTGCGGGATCGGCATCAAGCCGGTGTCCAAAGAGGGCACCAAGCGACTGGCGCGCAAGGCCCTGCAATATGTCGTCGACAACGATCGCAAGTCGCTGACCATCGTGCATAAAGGCAACATCATGAAGTTCACCGAAGGTGCCTTCAAGGAGTGGGCCTATGAAGTGGCGGCCGAGGAGTTCGGCGCGACCCTGCTCGACGGCGGCCCGTGGATGCAGTTCAAGAACCCGAAAACCGGCCGCAACGTGGTGGTCAAGGACGCCATCGCCGATGCCATGCTCCAGCAGATCCTGCTGCGTCCGGCGGAGTATGACGTGATCGCGACCCTGAACCTGAACGGCGACTATCTGTCCGACGCCCTGGCCGCCGAAGTGGGCGGTATCGGTATCGCGCCGGGGGCCAACCTGTCCGACACCGTGGCAATGTTCGAAGCGACCCACGGTACCGCGCCCAAGTACGCGGGCAAGGACCAGGTCAATCCCGGATCGCTGATCCTGTCCGCGGAAATGATGCTGCGGCACATGGGCTGGATCGAAGCGGCCGACCTGATCATCAAGGGCACCAATGGCGCCATCGGCGCGAAAACCGTGACTTATGATTTCGAGCGTCTGATGGACGGTGCGACGCTGGTGTCGTCTTCCGGCTTTGGCGATGCGCTGATCAAGCACATGTAGGCTGACCGGCGGTAAACGAAAACGCCCGAGCCTAGTGATTGGCCCGGGCGTTTCGTTATCTGAAAGCCTCTGCTTTCAGGCCTTGGCCGTTTCCGCCGGGGCTTGTGCCCCTGCATTCTGCGGCTTTGCCGCGGGTGCTGCGGTGGTCACGAGTGCCTGAATATCGACCGCGTGCAGCCCCTTGGGACCCTGGACGATCCTAAAGCTTACTGCCTGGCCAGCCTTAAGGGTTTTGTAGCCATCCATCTGGATGGCCGAGTAATGGGCGAACAGATCTTCACTCTTGCCTTCTTCAATGATGAAGCCGTAGCCCTTGGCATTGTTGAACCACTTGACTTTACCACTCAGCATGCTCATATCCCTCTGCAAACGACCCCATCACTGGAGTATCATCCAGTTCATCCTTCACTGCGTGAACCAGAAAAACGGTTGACGGTATGGACCTTTATTACCCAATGTGGGCTCTATTGGTTGTAACACCGTTTTGCCGATAGTCAAGGTGACGCGACGGCCAGTGTTGAAATCTGTCCGAAGTGCCCCCATCACTGCAATTGCTCAACTGACGAACCTTTCTTTCCATGCATGCAATCAGCCAGATTCGACTAACATTCAATCAGGATCGCCCGGATTCCCACGACGACGATTCAGCGGGTATTGCTGTACAGGAATCCAAGCCCGCGTTGCAGGCGCCACCGATGTACAAGGTGGTTTTGTTCAATGATGACTACACACCGATGGATTTCGTCGTCGAAGTGCTCGAGGTGTTTTTTAACCTGAATCGCGAGCTGGCGACCAAGGTCATGCTGGCCGTCCACACAGAAGGACGGGCAGTATGTGGAGTGTTTACCCGCGACATCGCCGAGACCAAGGCCATGCAGGTCAATCAGTACGCCAGGGAAAGCCAGCATCCGCTACTCTGTGAAATCGAGAAGGACGGTTAATGCCGACCACTTGGGTATGAGGTGAACTATGTTAAACCGCGAACTCGAAGTCACCCTCAATCTTGCCTTCAAGGAGGCTCGCTCGAAGCGTCATGAATTCATGACCGTCGAACACCTGCTGCTGGCCCTTTTGGATAATGAGGCTGCCGCCACCGTCCTGCGTGCCTGTGGCGCCAATCTCGATAAACTCAAGCACGATCTGCAGGAGTTCATCGACTCCACCACGCCGCTGATCCCCGTCCATGACGAGGATCGCGAAACCCAGCCGACTCTGGGCTTTCAGCGTGTCCTGCAACGTGCTGTCTTCCATGTGCAGAGTTCCGGTAAGCGTGAAGTGACGGGCGCCAACGTGCTGGTCGCGATCTTCAGCGAGCAGGAGAGCCAGGCGGTCTTCCTGCTCAAGCAGCAAAGCGTTGCACGTATCGATGTCGTCAACTACATCGCCCATGGCATCTCCAAGGTGCCCGGGCACGGCGATCACTCCGAAGGCGAGCAAGATATGCAGGACGAAGAGGGCGGTGAGTCTTCATCTTCAGGCAATCCACTGGACGCTTATGCCAGCAATCTGAACGAACTGGCGCGCCAGGGTCGTATCGATCCGCTGGTCGGGCGTGAGCTGGAAGTCGAGCGCGTGGCGCAGATCCTGGCGCGCCGGCGCAAGAACAACCCGCTGCTGGTGGGCGAGGCGGGCGTGGGCAAGACGGCCATCGCCGAAGGCCTGGCCAAGCGCATCGTCGACAACCAGGTGCCGGACCTGCTGGCCAACAGCGTGGTCTACTCCCTTGACCTCGGTGCACTGCTGGCCGGTACCAAATACCGCGGCGATTTCGAGAAGCGCTTCAAGGCGTTGCTCGGCGAGTTGAAAAAACGTCCGCAGGCGATCCTGTTCATCGACGAAATCCACACCATCATCGGTGCGGGTGCCGCTTCCGGCGGCGTCATGGATGCCTCGAACCTGCTCAAGCCGTTGCTCTCCTCGGGTGATATCCGCTGCATCGGTTCGACCACCTTCCAGGAATTTCGTGGCATCTTCGAGAAGGACCGGGCTTTGGCGCGGCGCTTCCAGAAGGTCGACGTGTCCGAGCCTTCGGTGGAAGACACCATCGGTATCCTGCGCGGCCTGAAAGGGCGTTTCGAGCAGCACCACAATATCGAGTACAGCGACGAGGCCTTGCGCGCCGCCGCCGAACTGGCGTCGCGTTATATCAATGATCGGCACATGCCCGACAAGGCCATCGACGTGATCGACGAGGCCGGTGCCTATCAGCGCCTGCAACCGATCGAGAAACGGGTCAAACGCATCGAGGTGCCTCAGGTCGAGGACATCGTGGCGAAGATCGCGCGGATTCCGCCAAAACACGTCACCAGCTCCGACAAGGAACTGCTGCGTAATCTGGAGCGCGACCTGAAACTGACCGTGTTCGGTCAGGATGCGGCCATCGACTCGCTGTCGACCGCCATCAAGCTGTCCCGTGCCGGCTTGAAATCGCCGGACAAACCGGTCGGTTCGTTCCTGTTCGCCGGTCCCACCGGCGTCGGCAAGACCGAAGCGGCGCGGCAGTTGGCCAAGGCGATGGGGATCGAACTGGTGCGTTTCGACATGTCCGAGTACATGGAGCGTCACACCGTTTCGCGTCTGATCGGTGCGCCTCCGGGTTATGTCGGTTTCGACCAGGGCGGCCTGCTGACCGAGGCCATCACCAAGCAACCGCATTGCGTGCTGCTGCTCGATGAAATCGAGAAGGCCCACCCGGAAGTCTTCAACCTGCTGCTGCAGGTGATGGACCACGGGACCCTGACCGACAACAACGGGCGCAAGGCGGACTTCCGCAATGTGATCGTGATCATGACCACCAACGCCGGTGCCGAAACCGCGGCACGTGCGTCGATTGGCTTCACGCATCAGGACCACTCGTCCGATGCGATGGAAGTGATCAAGAAGAGCTTCACGCCGGAGTTCCGCAACCGTCTGGACACCATTATCCAGTTTGGTCGCCTCAGCCATGAGGTGATCAAGAGTGTGGTGGACAAGTTCCTTACCGAGCTTCAGGCGCAGCTGGAAGACAAGCGTGTGCAACTGGAAGTCACCGATGCGGCGCGCAACTGGCTGGCGGAAGGTGGTTACGACGCGGCGATGGGCGCACGCCCGATGGCGCGTCTGATCCAGGACAAGATCAAGCGGCCGTTGGCCGAGGAGATCCTGTTCGGCGAGTTGTCCGACCATGGCGGTGTGGTGCACATCGATCTGAAGGATGGCGAGCTGACCTTTGAGTTCGAAACCACGGCTGAAATGGCGTGATCTAGACCCGCAAAACACAAAGGCGCCTTCGGGCGCCTTTGTTTTATCCGTGCTCCTGAAAACACCGCGCTCCCC